>CAYRAO010000004.1:0-117997 GCA_964422395.1 uncultured Clostridia bacterium | reverse complement strand
TTTGTTTTTTTTGTTGTGGTTTTGTGTGTTTGTTTGGTGTAGAGTGTGGGGGGGGGGGGGGGGGAGGGGGGGGGGTGCGGAAGTCATAAATACATTGAATACCTTCACTTCCGGCAGATTTGAATCTGCATTCATTAAAGGGACAACTATTATTGCAAGTATTAGAATTCCATGCACAATTAGTGATACAGGGAGCGTCATCCACTGCTTTGTAGCTTTCTTATTTCCACTTGACTCCATTAAAGATTCACCAAACATCATTACCTCCCATTCTATAGGATTTCAAAGTTCAATATATAATAAAAACCTTAAAAATTCAAGCATTATTTATTTTTTTTACCCAAGAACTGCTTCTCCCAAATTTCCAACCATGCACAGGATTGAAAAATAGATGAATAGGTTCCGGTAACAACTCCCACTATCAATGTAAATGAGAATGCATGAATAACTTCACCGCCGAGAAAAAACAGAGAAAGAACCGTCGCCAATGTCGTTCCCGATGTAACTATCGTTCTACTCAAAGTTTGATTAATACTCTTATCAAGAATCTGCCCCGAACTGCTTTTTCTCATCATTTTCAGATTATCTCTGACCCTGTCAAAGATAACAATGGTATCGTTAAGAGAATACCCGACTATGGTAAGGATTGCCGCAACCACTGAAAGAGAAAACTCTATATTAAAGAACAGTATGAAAGATAGTGCTATAAGAATATCATGAGCCAACGTAATTACAGCGGCAACACCAAATATAAACCGGAATCTAAACCCTATATAGACAAGCATTCCGATCAGTGCCCATATGGTTGCAAGCGTCGTCTGCTGCCTCAATTTATAACCCACTTGAGAACCTACAAAATCAACACTCAGAAATGTGAAATTCCCAAAAAATGCTTTTTCCCCAAGCAGAGTTATAACCCTCTTCTTCAATCCGAGAGACTCTATTTCCTTTAACCCATCTATCAGTCCGGAAGTTTTCTCTTTTTTTAATTTATCAATTTGTTCAGCACTTTTTACTGCATCTTCAAGAGAAATCCCGTCCGATGCAATAAAATCTGTAATTTTTTTTACCGAACTGTTATTCAAATCAATTTTTCCCAATGAAATATTCGATTTATCTTCATCGGACATAATCATCTTCCTTATTTTAAGGGTAATCTCTTCATGTTTACTAATATCGTTTCCTTCTCCCTTTTTTTCTTTCTCTTCAAGACTTTGAATCGTTTTAATGAAAAACTTATTTTCATCGGTACCGACTTTTGTTATCTCGGACTTACCGAGACCGATCTTCCTAAGAGAATCCCTAAGTTCGCCGACAGAATGACTATTTCGAAAACTAACTTCAATCATTGTTCCGCCGGTAAAATCAACACCAAGATTGAATCCCTTGGAGTAAAAGGCAAAAATACCGCCTATAATTATAAGACCGGAGATAGAAAATGCCAGCCACTTTTTATTCATAAATTTAAAATCAGGATCTTTTTTAAATATTCTCATTGTTTTACTCCGGTTAAATACTAATTTTACTGACCTTTTTCTTTCCCGAATAAACAAGGTCAAATATCACTCTGGATACAAAAACTGCAGTGAACATACTTGCAATAATACCGATCATCAGGGTTACAGAAAATCCCTGAATCGGTCCTGTTCCAAACTGGAATAGAAAAACCGCTGCAATAATTGTTGTCAAGTTTGCATCTACAATAGTTACAAAAGCTTTTTTAAATCCGGAATCTATCGCCGATTTCGGTGCTTTTCCGGCACGCAAGTCCTCTTTGATCTTTTCAAATATCAAGACATTTGCATCAACGGACATTCCTATCGTCAGGATAATACCGGCAATCCCCGGCACTGTTAAAGTAGCTCCAAAATATGCCATAACACCCATAAGTATTACTAAATTAAAAATAAGGGCAATCACCGAATTTATGCCTGCACCTTTGTAATAGAATAGCATAAAAACCATTACAAGAATTAACCCGATTATTGATGCATAAAGACCCTTTCTTATGGAATCCGCTCCAAGAGACGGACCGATTGTCCTTTCTTCCAGATATTTCAATGGAGCTGGAAGTGCACCCGATCGGAGAACTAACGCCATATCGTTCACATCATCTATGGTATAGTTTCCTCCGGTTATCTGGTTATCATAAGATAAAACACCCTCTATGGTCGGGGCAGTCTCAATTCTGTCGTCAAGGACTACTGCCATTCTTTTCCCGATATTTGCTGCGGAAAACTTTCTGATTTTACTTGCACCCTGAGAATTAAGGGTAAAGCTGACAGCAGGAGCACCATAGCTATCTTGTCCCCGTTTCGCATTCTTCAAATCCTTTCCGCTGATCACAGTGGAACTACGTAAAATGAAGTAACCTTTGTCCATCCTTCTTGAATTAGTCTTAAATATTCTCATATCATCGGGAAGTACTCCACCTTGATCTTTAAGAGCTTCCTCTTCCGTTGAAAAAGGTCCGGAAACCACCGCTCTAAACTCTAACATGGCAGTATTCTTTATAAGTCCCTTAACTCTCCCCGGATCATCAACACCCGGAAGTTGAACAAGGATCTTATCTCCTCCACCTAATCCTATTTTCTGAATAGCTGCATTTGAAACACCAAATTCATCAACTCTGTTCCTTATGGTTTCTATAGCTTGATCTATCGACAGATCTCTCATTCTCATTTCCACATTAGGAATTAGTGATAGGGTTGTTTGGGTTCCGGCAAATACATATTCATAATCTTTGAATTCATCATCGAGAATATCTTTGACTTTTCTCTCATCATCAACCGAAATCCCATGCAACTCTATTTTGTTTGTACCAACTCTTTTTATGGATTCATGTTTTATGCTCGACTCTTTCAAAAGAACTCTCAACTGTTCCAAACTCTGTTCGGTCTGGATCTCTATAGCTTTGTCCGTTTGGACTTCAAGTACAAGATGCATCCCGCCCCTGAGATCAAGTCCGAGATTAATCTTCTTGTCAGGCGGATAAATTGATATCACGGAAAGTCCTATAACAAACACTATAAGTCCAATTTTCCACATATTTGAATTATTCATTTTCTCCTCCGGAAATTAAGGGCTTTTCAAAACAGGGATCAACAGCTCTTCTCAGGATTTTAGGGCTTCTGATCCGGGCTGTATCACTGCTGAAATTGAAGTTTTTGTCACCTGAATCTTTGTATTCTTGGCAACATCTATCTCAATTCTATCTTCCATAACACGAGATACCGTGCCAAATATTCCACCGGAAGTAACAACCCTCTCTCCTCCTTTCAGTGAATTGATCATCTCCTGATGTTGTTTCTGCTTCTTTCTAGATGGCATTATGATCAGAAAATAAAAAATCACAAAAATTATAACGAAAGGAATCAGAGCACTTATCATACTCGGTTGCTTTGCTACCGCACCTGCTGCCGATTGTCCATATAAAAACATAATTAATCTCCTTCTCTGTATTTAAACAAGAATCTATCCTTAAACGCTAAAAATTCGTTAGAATCAATAGAATACCTTACTTTATGCATAAAATCAAGGTAGAAAAAGAGGTTGTGAATAGAGTTCAGAACAGAAGAATTAATTTCACGTGAAATATACAGATGTCTTAGATAAGCCCTTGAAAAATTTTTACAAGTATAACATTCGCATTCGACATCTATCGGATTCATATCAAATTTAAATTTTTCATTTTTTATCGAAATTTTACCTCCCCAAGTAAATAGAGAACCGTTTCTTGCATTTCTGGTCGGCATTACACAGTCAAACATATCAATCCCTTTCTCAACCGCATATAAAATCTCTTCAGGTGTACCCGAACCCATAAGATATCTTGGTTTATCCGATTCCATATCGGGGACAATATGCGAAATAATTTTCATAAAATCTTCTCGGCTTTCCCCTACACTCAACCCGCCTACTGCATAGCCATCAAATCCGATTTCAACCAATTCTTCAAGAGACTCGCTACGCAATTTTTCATTTAATCCGCCCTGAACAATACCAAACTGCATGTTTTCTTTTGATCCGGTTTGAAGAAATCTTTTTCTCGCTCTTCTTGCCCATAAAGAAGTTATATCAAGTGCAAATCTATCAGCCTCATAACCTGCCGGATTAGGTGCGAAATTGTCAAGAACCATCTGTATATCGGAATTAAGAATATTTTGGATATCAACAACAGATTCAGGTGTTAAAAAAAAACTTGAACCGTCAAGATGGGATTTAAATTCTACACCTTCACGACTCACTTTCGCATTTCCTCCGAGAGAAAATATCTGAAACCCCCCGCTATCGGTCAGAATGGGTTTATTCCATGAAATAAATTTATGGAGTGAACCCGCCTTTTTTATCACTTCCATCCCAGGTCTTAAAAAAAGGTGATAAGTATTTCCAAGTATAACGGATGCACCGATTTCATCCAATGTTTTAGGGATCACCCCTTTAACAGTCCCTGCTGTCCCTACCGGCATGAATGCCGGTGTCTCGATTATCCCGTTTTTTGTGGAAACGATTCCGGTTCTTGCTCCGATTCCGGATTTATCATTATTCTTTAGTTTAAACATCGGAACCACCATCACGTAACATTTCAAATATCTCTTTTGCAATCTCTTCCGGAGCAACACTCTTGCCATTAACTTTTTTATATTTTCCGCCCGTAAGAGATGGCGGGGATATCATGGAAAAAGTTACGTATTTATACGTTTTATCGTAGGATTCGGTTAACAATAACAGAGCATTCTTCGCAATTGCGTAAGAAAGAATATTTTTATACGACCTTATATCTCCAGCACTTTCAAATCCGATATTGACCACATGTTTGAGATTACCCGATCGTAAAAAATATGAAATGATATCATTTGCCACTATTACATTTCCATAAAAATCCGAAACAAGATCATCGGAATTTAATTTTCGTGTTTTTTTGTATGTAATGGGACCGTAACAATTTATCAATGCACAACAGTCAATAAACTCCGAGTGGTTAGAATTAAGAAAAATATCCACTTTTTTTTTTGAAGAAAAATCTCCGTAAATCCACTTACAATTCATGCTGTCCTCACCTCTATTGTTAAAATATTGGGCAAGGACCAACCATCCACCCGACTTAAAGCGATTAACAAGTGTTTTTCCAAGTAAACCCGAAGCTCCGGTTATTAAAATTTTATTTTTTTCACTCACAAAATCACTCAAACTCGAATTCTGTTTTTGAAGAGATGAAATGTGTTCTCCATTAACATTGCTACGGTCATTAGTCCGACACCACCGGGAACCGGAGTATAAAACAACGATTTTTTAAAAGCATCCGGATGAATATCTCCGGTGATTGCATATCCTTTTTTTTTGAATTTTTCCACCTGTTCCCGATCGCAAAGTTTTTTTGCCTCCCCTAAAGAATCAATCCTGTTTATTCCCACATCAACAAGAACCGCTTCATCCTTTACCATTGATGATTTGACAAAACCCGGAATCCCAATTGCAGATACTATCAGATCGGATTCCCTTAGTATTCCTGATAAATCCTTTGTTTTAGAGTGACACAAGGTAACGGTTGCATTACGGTTGGTAAGCATGCTTGCCATAGGTTTCCCTACAATATAACTCCTCCCTAATACCGTACAATTCATCCCTGTCAAATTTATATCATATTCATCCAGCATCCTTATTATTCCGGAAGGAGTACAAGGAAAAATATCAGTTCGATTAAGGACAATTTTTCCAAGATTAACCGGATGGAATCTGTCAACATCCTTTTCGGGATCAATCATATCAAGATATTTCCAAGTATCAAAACCCTCGGGAAGTGGCAATTGGATAAGGATACCGTCTATACCGTCATCACTGTTGAGACCTGAAATAACCGAAGACAATTCTTCATCGGAAACAGAACCTTTTAATTTAATAACTTCCGATCTGAATCCGAGCTTTTTTGCTTTCCTCTCTTTACTTCTTACATATATTTCCGAAGCCGGATCATCACCGACAATAATAACGGAGAGTCCGGGAGGTCTTCCTGATTGGGAAATTAAAACGGCAGAATCTTTCTTAATGTTTTCGATAACATTTTTTGAAACTATTTTTCCGTCAAGTATCCTCATTTATCCTCCGATCAAACACAATCTACCCGAATTATAACACCGGCATCGGTAATTTGGAACAATTCCGTAAAAGTTTCAGTCCAATAAGTGAGTAATAAGACCCGACCTCAACTTAGGTTCGAACCATGTGCATTTCGGCGGCATAATATTTCCCGAATCAGCTACATCAAACAGTTCCTCAATTGAAGTGGGGTAAAGTGAGAATGCCACTTTAAATTTTTTACTGTCTACAAGCTTTTCAAGTTCCTTCGTACCTCTTATCCCGCCAACGAAATCCACACGTTTATCCTTTCTGGGATTTGATATACCCCACACGTAATCCAAAGCATTATTTTGGAGAATTGCCGCATCCAAAGAATCTACAGGATGATTAGGATCGTAACTACCTGATTTCGCTTTCAAAAGATACCACTTTCCGTCAATATACATACAAAATTCTTTCTTGTTTTTTGGAATCTTCAGATCGGTCTCTTTGTATGAAAAATTTTCCGAGAGCTTTAAGAAAAGCTCGGCTTTACACATACCGTTCATATCTTTAAGAACTCTGTTGTAGGGAAGAATTTTCATCTGATCATGAGGGAAAATAACAGATAAAAAGAAATTATACTCTTCATCACCGGTATGGTTCGGATTATTTTTTTCCCTTTCCAACTTAACATTTGTTCCCGAAGCTGAACGGTGATGTCCGTCTGCTACATATAAAAATTCAATTTTTTCAAAAGCACTTCTGATAAGATTGATGGTATCCGCATCTTTAACAAGGTATAGAATATGGTGAACTTTATCATCGGTTGTGAAATCATATTCGGGTTGGGTCTCCATACATCCGTTCATCAAATCCGTAATTCCCTGATTATCTTTAAAAGTGAGGAATACAGGACCCGTATTGGCATTTAATGTCCTAATATGCCGCATCCGATCATTTTCTTTATCTTCTCTCGTTAATTCATGTTTTTTGATTTTATCATCAATATAATCTTGAGCGGATGCACAGGCTACAAGACCGATTTGAGTATGCCCCATCCACTCTTGTTTGTAAACATAGAAACATTTTTGTGTATCCTGAATTAAAACCCCTCGGCTAATGAACTTCAAGAAATTTTCTTTTGCTTTATCATAAACTTTGTCGGAATAAATATCTATCCCGTCCGGTAGGTCAATCTCCGGCTTTACAACATGCAGAAATGAAAATTCATTACCCGCCGCAAAATCCCTTGCTTCCTTGGAATTTAATACATCATACGGAGGTGAAGCTACTTTCTCCGCCAACTCTTTTTTCGGTCTTAGACCTTTGAACGGTTCTATTCTTGCCATTCTTCCTCCAAAAAATAATTATAGTTCAACAATCATATATGTCAATATTTGAAGATTTGTTAAGCTCTATGTAATAATAGTGCAAATGAGATATATCCTATCACTTGGAAGCAATTTGGGAGACAGAAAATATTTTATAAAGAAAGGGATATCTTTTCTGGAAACTCTCGGCACAATTATAGCCGAATCATCTCTTTATGAAACAACTCCGATCGGAATGGATAAGAGTGCAAATAATTTTATAAACTCCGTAGTGGCATTAGAATCTAAAATAGAACCGGAAAAATTATTAACAAAGATCAAACATTTTGAATCAAGTATGGGAAGAGATACAAAAAAATCTCACATGATGTCTCGACGAATTGATATAGATATAGTTTTCGTTGAGAATAGAATCATTAATACCTTTACTCTCAAAGTTCCACACCCCGAAGCGGTTAACAGAGAGTTTGTTTTGGAACCTTTAGCCGAAATTTTCCCCGAGTATATTCATCCTGTATACGGAATCCAGATTTCCGAATTATTGAGAAAATTAAAAAGGGATAAAAATGCTAAATCCGAAAAAGAACATCCATAAGCCATTTCAGACATATGTGACACTTAAATAAATCCAATACAAACATAAAAAAGTGAAAACATTATCAATTAATGATATATTAGTTATATACTTTTGAGTTTTAAAAGAGAGAGCGTTGAAAGGAAATACTTACAAGGAGGTTAAAATTATCAAAAAAATATGGCATTATTATTTTGAAAATCCGAAATACTACTGAAAATCATTCTAAAATATGAGAAAAAATTTAAGCTATCGTATTAAATATTTCATACTGGGCATATTTCTGTTTCCTATATTTGCAAGAATTAACTTCATCGGTTCCGGACACGCTGACGATTATTATCGATATATCGCACCTTTAATAATTGGAAGTATTGCCGGTTTCCTCATCGGCAAAATGAAAGATCGGTGGGTATCAAAAACAAAATTATTGGAAAAAGAGATTGAAAAACGAAAAATTATTGAAAAAGAACTTATTTCACAAAGAGAGAGCCTCACCGTTACATTACGATCCATAGGTGACGGAGTAATTACTACCGATCTTAAAGGAAAAATCGTTTTAATTAATAAAATTACCGAAGAACAAACAGGATGGAGTCAGAAAGAAGCTTTTGGCAAACAAATTCAGGAAGTATTTAAAATCATTAATGAGAAAACAGGAGAACCGTGTGAGAATCCTGTTGAGAAAGTCCTTTCTACAAAAAAGATCATAAGTTTGGCAAATCACACTGTTCTTATTGCAAAGGACGGAACTCGACTTGCTATTGAAGACAGTGGTGCTCCTATATTTGATAACGAAAGCAAAATAATCGGTACGGTTCTTGTTTATCGGGATGTAACGGAAAAAAAAAGGACTGCTGAAAAACTAATTAAAATAGAGAAATTGGAATCAATAGGAATCCTCGCCGGTGGTATTGCTCATGATTTCAACAATATTCTTTCGGCAATCCTCGGAAACATTGAACTTGCAAAAACATATACGGATTCAACCAACAGAGCATTTCCACTCCTTGAAGAGGCAAAAAAAGCTTCAATTAGAGCAAAAGATTTGACTAATCAACTCCTTACTTTTTCGAAAGGGGGAATTCCGGTCAAGCAAACTTCATCCATAAAACAAATCATAACAGATTCTGCAAATTTTGTACTTCACGGAAGCTCGGTAATCTGTTCTCATAAAATTCCGGAAGACTTATGGCAGGCAGACATTGACGCCAGTCAGATAAGTCAAGTGATACAAAATATAATCATCAATGCTTGTCATTCCATGCCAAAGGGAGGAGTTATTAACATACTTTGTGAAAATATCTCAAATACAGATAAAGAGACGTTATTATCTCCTGACCAAAAATATATAAAAATATCTATTAGCGACTCCGGCTGTGGTATTCAAAAAAAGAATATCAATAAAATATTTGATCCCTATTTTTCTACAAAAGAGGAAGGTAGCGGTCTTGGATTGGCGATTTGCCATTCAATCATCAGTCAGCATGAAGGTTCTATTTCGGTACAATCCGAAATAAATAGAGGAACTACTTTTACCATATATTTGCCAGCTTCAACGGAGGGAACTCAAAATACCATTTCTACCGATTACGATACCAACAAAAACAATCATCATGCCAAGATAATGATCATGGATGATGAAAAAATGATCCGTGATGTCGCAAAACAGATGCTTGAACAGTTTGGGCATAAGGTTTTATCAGCTAAAGACGGTAATGAGGCGATAAGGATATACAAAGAACATTTTAAGAATAATTATCCAATTGATGTCATTATCATGGATTTAACTATTCGGGAAGGAATGGGGGGAAAGGATGCCGTTCGGAAAATATTGCAAATAAATCCTGAAGCAAAAATTATTGTAGCGAGCGGATATTCCAACGATCCGATTATGTCAAATTATAAAGATTACGGCTTTGAGGCTTCAATAGCAAAACCATTCCAATTAATGACATTAAATAATTTAATTCAATCTATCCTTAAATAAAATCACACAAAACATACAATATTTGAATTCTCATGATGAATCCGAATCATTTTCGGAACGGGGATGAAATTTGTTGTAACTTTTCAGAAGATCCGAGTAATTGAGAGTCGTGTATTTCTCCGTTGTTGAAAGATTGGAATGACCAAGTAATTCCTGAATCATTCTAAGATCAACTCCACGCTGAAGAAGATGGGTCGCAAAAGAGTGACGTAAAAGATGCGGATAAATATTTTTTGTCGATTCGGTCATTTTTCTAAAAACCTCTTTAACTATTTTTTCAACACCTCTGTCAGATATTTTTTCCCCCTTTAGATTAAGAAAAATATAATTATTTTTCTTTGGATATTTTTCATTGGAGAGAAACATATATTTTTGCAGAATTTTACTTGCCTTTTTATTGAACGGTATTATTCTCTCTTTTTTACCCTTTCCCAATACCCTCAAGAGTCTCTCTGATATATTAATGTTCTCTATCGTTAAGTTTGTCAGTTCCGACAATCTCAGTCCCGATGCATAAAGCAATTCAAACAAAGCTTTATTTCTAACTTCCTGAATTGAGTTTTCGGGAAGACTTTCCAGAAATCGTCCCATTTCGTCTTCCGTAAGTATTTCGGGAAGTTTCTTCTCTACTTTCGGAACAGATATAAGCTCCATAGGATTCTTTTCCGAAATACCTCGATTAATGAGGTATTGAAAAAAAGATTTGATAGCATAGATTTTTCTTGAAATTGTTGCTCGGTTAGATGTTGATAAATATAGGTGAGATAAAAAATCCCTTATTTTATCCCGAGAAAGATCATAATATGAATAATTAAAAAATGAGATAAACTGATCAATATCCTGCTTGTATGCTTTTACCGTATTGGGAGAAAATTTTTTAATATCTGAAAGATGTCCCAGATAGTTGATCAGATCCCTTCTTTTTTTATCCATTTTTTTAGTTCTTCTATGGCTTGATTAGACCGAATCTCTTTTTTTTCTCTTTTGCTCTTACCCTTGATTTTCATATCTGGAAGAAGTCCGAACGAAAATTTTGACGGTTTGAAATTTGACCAGTCCCCACCTTTTATGTATCTCAGAAGTGATCCAGATGCAGTATCGGACGGAGGTTCGGAAATATTGCCTCCGGTAGCTTGCCTTCCTGCACTAATTCCACATAACAATCCGGAACATATGGATTCCAAATAACCTTCCACACCGGATATTTGGCCGGCAAAATAAACACTGCGGGATTTTTTCGATTGATAGATTCCGGTTATTATTACAGGAGCATTAATATATGTATTTCTATGCATCCTTCCGAATCTTTCAAATTCCGCCTCCTTGAGTCCCGGCAGTTTCCTGAAAATTCTTTTCTGTTCCCCCCATTTCAGGCGGGTTTGAAATCCTACCAATTGAAACAGCTTTTTATTCATATCATCTTGCCTTAACTGAACCACTGCGTAATTATCATCACTTTCCGGAGTAGATTTAAGTCCCACGGGTTTCATAGGACCAAATGCCAAAGACTCTTTTCCTCTCAAAGCTATCTCTTCAACAGGGAGGCAGGCTTCAAAAAATTTCTTATCCTCAAAATCTCGAATCGTAACTTTTTCTCCATTAATCAGATCATCTACAAATTCATGATATTCTTCCTTATTTAACGGTATATTTAAAAAATCGGCTTCACCTTTATCATACCTTGAAGCCCAAAAAAGTTTATCCATATCAAGACTATTCAAATTTACTATCGGGCTTGTGGAATCATAAAAAAAGAGATTTTTTCTACCTGTAAAAGATGAAATACTCTCTGCCATTTTTTTTGATGTTAATGGTCCCGTTGCAACAATAACAGGGGCGTCCGATACCGGAATATCAATTACTTCATTACAGATAAAATTTATCTCCGGTATTTTTTTTATCTCTGAGGTAAGATGTTTCGCAAGTTTAATCCTATCTACCGAATAGCTGTTTCCTGCAGGAACTCTGAATTTTGCAGCATTTTTCAGATAAAAAGAGTCAAGTTCTTTTAATTCATTCTGTAAAAGTCCCGATGATGTTGACAACGACACCGACCCGAAAGAATTTGAACAAATCATCTCTCCGAGAAACGGTAACTCGTGCCCCTCTGTTTTACCTGTGGGTTTTATGTCGTATAGATCAACCTTTGCTCCATATTTTGAAACTTGATATGCCGCTTCGATACCGGCAAGTCCTCCCCCGATAACTGATACTTTCTTCATTATTTGTTTTTATTATTACTTGTTCTTTGAATATATTTACACTCGGGATATCCGGAACATGCAATAAATGTTCTGCGAGATTTCTTTTGGAATTTCCTTACCAGAGGCTTACTGCATTGCGGACAATCCCCCAATTTTTCTTGTACGGATTCAATAAAGTTACAATCGGGATATCCGGTACATCCGATAAAATAACTTCTTGTTTTCGGAGAATATCTTTTTACCAACGGTTTTTTGCATTCATCTATCGGGCATACTCTATCCAAAATCTCATCCTTTTTAATCTCAGAGTCAACATTTCTTATTCTCTCCGTATATCTGCACCCGGGATATCCCGAACACCCTATAAACCACCCTTTTGTCCTTACCGAATACTTTCTTACCAATTTTTCTCCGCAGTCGGGACAATTAGTTCCCGTGTACAGTGTTTCCTTCTCTTCTTTTTTTACTTTACTCAGATCCTTTTCCAGTTTGGAATAATAGTCCCTTATCCCTTCAACCCAATCTAAATTGCCTTCTGAAACTTTATCAAGTTTTTGCTCAAGAACAGCGGTGAAATTATAATTCATAAGATCTTTGAAATTATTTTCAAGATAATCCGCAACTTTCTTTCCTAAGAATGATGGAATGAATTTTTTTTCCTCACGAAAAACATAATCTCTTTTTCCAAGAGTATCTATAATTGATGCATACGTCGACGGTCGTCCGATACCTTTCTCCTCCAATATTTTAACCAAAGAAGCCTCCGTATACCTTGCCGGAGGCTTTGTAAAATTTTGTTTCGAATCCAAATTATTCAGTTTGAGCTTTTCTCCCTCACTGAGATCAGGTAGAATTTCCACCTTATCGTTGACTCCCGTGAGCTTTAAGAACCCTTCGAATTTAATAACCTCTCCCTTGGTGCGAAACATATAGCCACCATTCAGAATCTCAAATGTTGTCTCTTTTATCTCTGCACTTTTCATCTGAGAAGATAGAAATCTATTCCATATCAGTTTGTAAACTTTATATTGACGTTCACTTAAAAAACCTTTTATTTCATCGGGACTATATAGCGGGGTAGTAGGTCGGATAGCTTCATGAGCATCTTGAATCTTCTTTTTCGTTCCGAATATGTTCGGTTTCTCAGGAAGGAATTCTTCTCCGAATGCCGATTTAATGAACTCAGAAGCAGCTTTCACGGCATCGGATGCAATTCTGAAAGAATCCGTTCTCATATACGTTATCAAACCGGTGGGGTCACCACCTTTAATTTTAATCCCTTCATACAACTCCTGGGCAACCTTCATTGTCATTTTTACAGGGAAACCGTGCTTTCTGTATGCTTCCTGTTGAAGAGATGAAGTGATAAACGGAGGGGACGGTTTCTTCTTTTTTACCCTTTTTTTAACATTGGAAAGGATATAATCTCCTTCACCAAGATCTTCCAATATCTTATCTTTCTCCGATTCACTTCTTACAATCAGTTTTTTTGAATTGAATTTTTCTAATTTTGACTGAAACTCAGGATCCTTTGAACCTTTAAACTTTGCTATTATTGTCCAAAATTCCTCAGGTATAAACTTGTCTATCTCCTTTTCTCTCTCAACTATCAATTTTAATGCAATTGATTGGACGCGACCTGCAGAAAGCCGCCCTCCTATTTTTCGCTGAAGAACAGGACTTATTTTGTATCCGGCAAGTCTATCTAAAAGTCTTCTCATTTGTTGAGAGTTAACTTTATTCATATCTATTTCTTGCGGATTCTCAACTGCTTTTTTTATGGCATTTTTTGTTATTTCATTAAAATAAATTCTAAATATATTTTTATTCGTAGAGCAAAGGATCTCTTTTAAATGAAAAGCAATTGCTTCACCTTCTCTGTCAGGATCGGGGGCAAGATATATCTTATCACTCTTTTTAGAGAGTTTCTTAAGATCATTTATAATCGCCTTTTTATCTTTTAATTCTTCATAATATGGCTTGAAATCTTTCTCAACATCAATGCTCAAAATTTTTGGATTGAGATCTCTGACATGTCCCATAGACGAACTCACAATAAATTCAGAGTCAAGATATTTTGATATAGTATTTGACTTTGCAGGTGATTCAACGATAATCAGGGTTTTATTTTTCATATTATCCTTACAAAACCTCCTTCCTCTTCGGCGATAAGATTTTTTAGCACCATACCCATCAATACCGGAACTATCTCCGATACGGAATTTTCGGTTTTTTCTACAAAATAGTTTATACTATTTACATCATTTTCCTTCATTAAGTCAAGTATTATTTTTTCTTTAGGCAACAAATGTTTTGGATTTACCTTTCCGATCTTCTTTAATTCTATACCGTATTCAATTAAAATATCTTTGGATGAAGTGATAAGTTTCGCCCCCTGTTGTATAAGATAATTAGTTCCTCTGCAAAGTGGCATGTCCACTCTTCCCGGAATTGAAAAAATATCCCTGTTCTGTTCAAGAGCAAGTCTTGCCGTTATTAATGATCCGCTTCTCATTTCCGCTTCGACTACAAGTATTGATTTCGACATTCCGGCAATAATCCTGTTCCTTATTGGAAATAAATGAGGTCGAGGCTGCATTTCGAGCGGAAGTTCCGAAACAACACATCCATTTGATATAATTTTATTAATCAGAGATAAATTACCGGACGGATAAATGTGTAAAAGACCTCCGGCATTCACACCTATGGTTTTTCCCCCGTTCTTAATTGATTCTTTATGGGACATGGAATCAATTCCATATGCCATTCCCGACACTATTGTAATATTTTCCGAAACAAGATCAGGAATGATTTTTGCAATAGTTCTCCTTCCGTATTCCGTCCCCTTTCTGGAACCGACAACTCCAATCATCATGGTTTTCAACACATCAATATCACCTTTTACATATAAATATTCCGGCGGATTATATATCTCTTTTAACAGGGGCGGGAAGTAATCGCTATTAACAAATACAATCTCTATACCGTTATCTTGTGCAAGCTTTCGCTCCTCTTCGGCAATACGGTTATAATCTTCTTTAAATAATTTTAAAGTTTCTTTATCAAATCCTATCTTTAATAATTCGGAAACAGAATGTGAAAAGAAATCCGATCGTGTTCCACCTTTTCTTAAAAATTTAAGTGCGGCTTTTGTGTTTTTATGAGAAAGAACCTTAAAAGAGATACTTTGTTGTTCCTGCTTGTTTCTTTTGTACAATTAAATCCCCTATTTTTTCATTAAATTTTAAAACAGGCGTTCTGATGACCCTGTATATGTAATTAAATATCTACCGAAACAGATAATTTTATTTTATTATTCTTTTTAAGTTCTTCGACGGAATGAATTTAACTATTTTCTTAGCAGGAATTATCATAGCCTGCTTATTATTAGGATTTATTACCCGTTTTTTCTCTCTTTGAATTATTTTAAAAGTACCGAAATTTGAGATAACAACCTTTTTACCATTGCTAAGATTTTCTACAATTACCTCAATAAGGAGATCGATAAAGTGGTATGCCTCAAATCTCTTTACACCTAACTTTTTGTAAATTACTTCAGATACTTCCTTCTTATTCATTATCACCACCTTAAGCATGAATATCATACTGGGAAAAAAAAGTCAAGATATTTCGTTTATTTATACTGCAATATAGGCTATTTCAACAATGGAACAATACGTAAACACCAATATAGCGTCATATTTTCAAGAAACAACATACCGTTAATTATCACGATATATAGGGATATTACAATTTAAATAGAAAAATATAAGAAATCCTGATTACTATGTTGAGGAATAGAAAGTTAATTTGAACTCCGTTCCGTTTTCGTCCGAATCAACTATTTTTATCTCTCCGTCAAGGAAATTCACAATTTTCTTTACTATTGCAAGTCCCATTCCCGTACCTTTTAATTTGGAAGTAAAAAACGGATACCATACTTTTTCCATATTGTTTTTCCCTATACCCTTACCGTCATCCTTAAATTCGATGGAAATTTTTTTCTCTGAATCTTCAATATATTTTATTTTAATAAGTGTTGCTCCAGCCTCTTTTGCATTTAGGATAAGATTTGAAAATACCGATCTTAAAAGATTCGGATCACTTTTTATTACACCCTTGGTTCCGTTTTTTATCTCAATCATAATTCCAATCTCTTTACAAATTGAAGAAATTATCAGTGATGTATCGACATTTTCCATTGAGGTTGCATTAAGAGGTTTTGAAAAGTTTAAAAAGTTTTCCATCATTTTTGTAAGAAAAACAATTTCGGAGTTTATCTTTTCCGTTTTGTCCGAATCGCTTTTCAAGGTTTTAGTATAACCATAAATAACTCCGAGAGAATTTCTTATCTCGTGAGTAAGAAATATTGTCATTTCTCCCAGCATTGTAAAGTTTTTTCTGCTGTTTATCAGCTCTTCTTTCTTTCTCTCTTCAGTGATATCTCGAATAATAATAAGATCCCCTACAGGATTCACCTGAAGTATCTCAACAAGAAAAAAAAAGTTATCGGATTTAATGGAAGCTGAAACCGGAGAACCAAGATTTTTTTCAAGAAATTTACCAATCTTCGGAAAATCTTTGAAAACTTGATCCAAAGTATTATTAATTGCAAAAACAGAACTTTTTGCAAATATTTTTTCTGCATACGGATTAAATAACTCTATCCTCCCTCTCTCTCCTGCAAAAATAATTGCGGCACTCATCCGATTTACAATGTTTTTACTGATTTCTTCGGATTTTTGAACATTAACTTGCTGTTTGTCTATTATGCCTTGAAGTGTTGTTTCACTATCTTTAAGCTTCGAAAGGTAATCTTGAAGAAGTGGCATTCCGGGCAACTCTTTAGTTTTATCCCGCCTTTTAAATATGACAATCAAATATATTCCGGTAAAAACTAAAAATATCCCTATCAAGACAATAAAAGCGGAAATAAGATTTGTAAGTTTCCTTATGGTAATGGAAAATGGAGTATCCAGTTTTCCCCGAAAACCAAATACCGATCCCGATACGCTTTTTATATCAAAAACAAGAAATCTTTTATCATCAATTATTTCCTCAAAAGGATCCGATCTGAAATATTTCTTTACGGCAACATATTCAAATTTACCATCCTTTTTTATAGCTTCGACATCATCTCCGTTTTTTATAACGGAATATTTCGCTGTTAAAATAATATTCTCTTTTGATATTGATATCTCCTTTTTCTGCAAAATTTCCATAAAAGAATGGAGGTTTTCAAAGAAAAAAAGTAACATAATTTGAATTACCAATAATAATATTGCCGTTGTTTTTTTCATCTTATTTTGTTATTTACCGGAAACATTCGAATTTACTTATACAATGAAAAAATTAGCAATAATATTGAATCACCGGCAAAATATGAAATATACCCTGCAAGACTCAAAAAGGTACCGAATGGCAATGCATACTTAAAATCCTTTTTCCTGATAATAATAACAGCTACTCCGACAATAAGACCTGAGAATGATGCTAACAGAATTGTAACAAGGAGTTTTTTTACACCGAGAAAAATTCCAAGCAGGAAAACCATTTTTATGTCACCCTGTCCCAAACCTTCAAATTTTCTGACTTTCAAATAGAATATATATATCAGAAAAAATATCAGAGTAACTCCAAACGCCGTCAGGATAGCTTCCAAAGTTTCTACTTCCGGATTAAAAAAAGAGTATACTAAAAAAAGTACCGACCCTCCTATCGTTAGTTCATTGGGAAGTATCATATATTTTAAATCAATAAAACATAGTGCCGTTAGAATGAACAAAAAAATAATCGTGAAAACAAGATGAATCAATCCGTAAGCTGCCATTTTGTACGAATACCAAAAAGTAAAAGCCGTGAAAATTTCAATTAACGGATATCTAAAAGGGATAGACACTCCGCAACTTCTGCATTTTCCAAGGAGCAACAGGTAGCTGAGCACGGGAATGTTATCGTACGCTTTGACGGTTTTACCGCATTGCGGACAGAAAGAGCGGGGCTTCACCAAGCTTTGTTCAAGCGGGAGCCTGTAAATAACAACATTTAAAAAACTACCGAAAATCAATCCGAATGCAATTGCAATTATTTCTTCCACATATACCCCGCTTCCGGATCTATTGTACCTTTTTTACTATCATATTTATAGCTGTTTCCCTTAAAATCTTTAGGAATTTTTTTAATATAACCGTAAACACACAGTTCATCAATCTTTTTCGGATAAAATCCGTATCTTTTATGAAATCTATCCAAAGCGGACTTAATGCTCCTTTTATCGAGTTCAAACTTTATCTGATAGAGATGGAGTCTTGCCGAATGTACCTCCATTTCTGACTTGGCATTTTTTAAAACTTCCTGCCAAAGTTTCCAAGACTCCTCTAATCTCCCCTGCATATAGACCGAATGCAAAAGCATTCTTTTTAAAAATTTCGGAGCATTTTTTATTTCGGAAGCTTTTTTGTAATATTTTTCCGCTCTTTTAAAATCTTTAAGATACTTTGAAGCATAATAACCGGAATCAAAATCAAAAATCCACTCATCCTTAATATTTTCGGAACCCTTCTGTAATAATCTTATTGCCATTTCCGTTCTACCTAATTCCATTACCATTATCGTTGATCCGATCAAGTAAGGATCCAAATATTTGGGGGCAACATCGGTTATAAGGTTGTATATATCTTCAATAAAATCACCTGCATTTAAAAGAGTATAATTTGAAAAGAATTGTATCGACCACAAATAAATCATATCCGCAACAAATTCACTGTTTCCCAAAGAGAGAATTTTTAGGGATTTGCTGGAGGGAAGAGCAAGAAAAACATTTTTTTTCTTAAAATAATCGGTATTTGAATCATAAATATGCTGAGAATATACTATCATCACAAAAAGACATAGGGCAATAAGCAAATGTTTATTCTTTCTCATCAGAATTCACGTCTCTTAAAAACATGTATTGAGATCAGGAGAATTGCCGTAACATAGAATATACCGTATGCAAGTGTACTCAACACAATTTTAATACTTATCGGATCATTTACTACAATGATATTTTTGACATTAAATTTTTCGAGATTTGGAAATATATAGTATATTAGATATGCAAAATATTTCTGGAACGGATCGGTAAGTTTATATTTGAATTCGTTAAATGTCCATATAACATGTCCGATCAAATATATTACGATTGTAAAAATTGAAGAAAGAATAGGTGTGGAAAATGAAGAGAATAGTATCGATACAGAAATAATAATAAGAACTTCCATGAAGAGGTAAACAAAAAACAAGAGAAGTCTCGGGTCGAAATTTCCTGAAAAATAAAATATAAATACTGAAAAAATTGATATCATTACAGTAATCGCAATAAAGACAGTGAGAGCAAGACCGAGAAACTTTCCTATTATAAAATCTTTGCGATCTACCGGTTTACTCAGAATAAAAAATACGGTTTTTTTCTCAATTTCTTTGTAAACCAAGTTAATTCCTGTAAATATTGCAATCAAAACCGAAAAAAAAGTTATTGATGCCAATCCGATATCTTTGAGTATTTTCAAGGAATCACCTATTGTTAAAAGGCTGACCAGTTTTGATGAAAGAGAGAAAAAAACACCAAAGAATATTAACAAATAAAATATTTTGTTACGTACGGCTTCTTTTAAAGTATTTAGTGCAATTGCTTTGATTTTCATTTCTTTATCTCCTTAAGGAAAAGATCCTCCAGAGAATAACTAACTTGCTTGATGGAAACACATTTGCCACCTTTTTCTCCCACTATTCTAATAAATTTACTCAATTTGTCATAATTTTCTATTTTAATGTGAGTTTTATTGTCAACTAACGAGTAATTATATTTATTTTTTTTATAAAAATTTTCTTCTATTCCCGAAACGATAACCTCAATGTATTTCACGGAATCTTTAATTAGTTTTGTAAGTTTTCCTTCTTTTGATATTTTTCCGTCTATCAAAATTCCGACATCATCTACTATTAGCTCCATATCCTGAAGTATGTGTGAAGAAAAAAAGATTGTCTTTCCCTCTTCTTTTAGCAGAAGGATAATATCCCTCAATTCTTTTCTTCCGACCGGGTCCAAACCTGAGAACGGTTCATCAAGGATAATAAATTCGGGATCGTTCATTAACGCTTGTCCAAGACCTATCCTCTGCAACATCCCTTTTGAGAAATTTTTCAACAAAACATCTTTTTTATCCTTTAGACTAACCATTTCAAGTATCTTTTCGGATCTTTCTTTAATTTTCGAATCACTAACAGAAGATAGTTTCCCGCTAAGGATAAGGGTTTCTGCAGCAGTAAGGTAATCGTAATAGTACGGTGATTCGGGGAGAAATCCGATCCGTTTCCTATCAGACACTTTTCCTGTTCTCTTACCAAAAAGCATTATTTCTCCACTATCAGGTCTGGTAAGCCCTAGGATACACTTAATTGTTGTTGTTTTTCCCGCTCCGTTAGGACCGAGGAAACCGTAAATAGTTCCTTTCATCACATTAATATCTACTTTTTTTAGAACACTTGTCCTTTTGTTGTAGAAATTCGGTCTGAAAGATTTTGAAATTTCTTTTACTTCCAAAGCAATCATAGCAATACAATCCTCCTTACAAAGATTATATCACTATGAATTATTTTTTTTAACTATCTTTTTTAATTTTTGCTTGGGCTAAAGCAAGTCTCGCAATCGGAACTCTAAAAGGAGAGCAGGAAACATAGTTCATCCCTGCATTAAA
Organism: uncultured Clostridia bacterium; assembly: GCA_964422395.1. Classification (GTDB taxonomy): domain Bacteria; phylum Acidobacteriota; class Aminicenantia; order UBA2199; family UBA2199; genus UBA647. Next base: position 97,100 of record CAYRAO010000004.1, on the reverse strand, counting down.
ACAAAATTCAACAGAACTCGGTTCTCCTCCGTGCTCTCCGCAAATACCTATCTTTAGATCGGATTTTTTCTCTCTACCCTTCCCAATAGCCATTGTTATGAGCTGTCCCACTCCCTCCTGATCAAGAACTTGGAACGGATCCTTTGGTAATATCCCTTCCTCAACATATTGCGGAAGGAACACACCGGCATCATCTCTTGAATATCCGAAGGTCATTTGAGTAAGATCGTTTGTACCAAAAGAGAAAAAGTCTGCTTGTTCAGCTATTTTATCTGCAACTAAACAAGCCCTCGGTATCTCAATCATAGTTCCTATCTTAAAATCCACTTTTTCTCCAATCTCAGAGAAAATCTCCTCCGATTTGTTTAAAATTACATCCTTTAGGAAAATAAATTCTTTTTCAGTTCCGGTAAGAGGAATCATTATTTCGGGTAAAACCTTAACTCCGTCTTTTTTCACCTTCAAAGCCGACCTGAGTATTGCCTCGGTCTGCATCTCCGCAATCTCCGGAAATATTATGGCCAACCTACATCCTCTGTGTCCCAGCATAGGGTTAAATTCATGAAGTGATTCAACTTTCTCTTTAAGTTTGTTTATATCAACACCTATATTGTTTGCAAGTTTATTGAGATCTTTGTCAGTCTGTGGCAAAAATTCGTGAAGCGGGGGATCAAGAAGCCTGATAGTAACCGGAAGTCCGTCCATTGCTTCAAATATCCCTATAAAATCATCCATCTGCATCGGAAGAATTTTTTTCAATGCTTTAACTCTTCCCTCTTTATTCTCTGCCAAGATCATCTCTCGTACTGAAGTTATACGATCTCCTTCAAAGAACATATGTTCCGTTCGTGCAAGCCCTATACCCTCAGCTCCGAATTTAACGGCAATTTCACTATCTTTCGGAGTATCTGCATTTGTTCTTACATTTATTGATCTTTCCAAATCAACCCAGTTCATAAACTCTTCGAAATCTCCTGATATTTCCTGAGTTATTAATCTCAATTTACCTTCAATAACTTCACCTGTGGTTCCATTTAGTGTAATCATTTCAAATTCATTGAATAATTTTCCTGAAATCTCACAAGTATTATTATCCTTTATCACCAAAGCTCCACATCCGGCAACACAACACTTTCCCATCCCCCTTGCAACAACCGCTGCATGAGATGTCATCCCTCCGGTAGCGGTAAGTATCCCTTCAGCCGCATCCATACCTCCGATATCCTCAGGAGATGTCTCTTTCCTTACAAGAATAACTTTTTCCCCTTTTTTTGACATCTCCTCCGCTCTATCGGCTGAAAAAACAATCTTTCCAATAGCTGCACCCGGTGAAGCCGGTAAACCCTTTGCAAGTGTTTTATATTTTTCAGACGGATCAATTCCGGGATGGAGAAGCTGATCCAACTGATCGGGAGTCACACGCATTATCGCTTCTTTTTTTGTCAGAAGTCCTTCCCTAACCATATCGACAGCTATTTTTATCGAGGCTAATCCGGTTCTTTTTCCGTTTCTTGTTTGAAGTAGGTACAGTTCACCGTTTTGAATTGTAAATTCCATATCCTGCATATCTTTGTAATGATTTTCCAGAATATCTTTAAATTTAATCAATTGACCATATAATTTCGGATTCTCTTTTTCCAATTCGGAAACGGGAAAAGGTGTCCTTATACCCGCAACAACATCCTCACCCTGTGCATTCATCAAGTATTCTCCATAATACTTATTTTCACCGGTTGACGGATTCCTTGAAAATGCAACACCGGTACCTGATGTTTCTCCGAGATTTCCAAACACCATTGATTGAATATTTACTGCAGTACCGATTAGTCCTTTTATATTATTGAGCTCCCTGTATTTAATTGCTCTCGGATTATTCCATGATCCGAAAACCGCACTAACCGATCCCCACAGCTGTTCCACCGGATCCTGAGGGAAATCTTTACCTGTCTCTTTTTTTATCAAATTTTTGTATCTTGTGACAATTTGTTCAAGATCTTCAGTGTTAAGATCCAGATCGGAACTTACTCCTTTTTTATCTTTCTCATTATCTAAGATCGCTTCAAATTTTTCATGTTCAATACCGATAACAACATTACCAAACATTTGAATAAACCTTCTGTAAGAGTCAAAAGCAAATCTTCTGTTGTCGGAAAGAGTGGCAAGCCCCTCAACGGATTTATCATTCAATCCTAAGTTTAATACCGTGTCCATCATTCCGGGCATCGAAACCGCCGCACCCGACCTGACTGATACAAGCAGTGGATCATTTTCATCACCAAGTTTTTTCCCCGTCAATGTTTCCAGTTTTTTCAAATTTTCAAAAACTTCGTTTTTGATGTTATCAGGATATGATTCGCTGTTTTTGTAAAAAACATCACATACTTCCGTTGTAATTGTAAACCCCGGCGGTATCGGAAGTCCTAAATTTGACATTTCTGCCAAATTGGCACCTTTTCCCCCTAGGATTTGTTTTAATTCTTTTTTACCATCGGTGTTTTCTTTTGAAAAAAAATATACATACTCAGCTGCCATTGTTCCTCCTTTTTATAACTTTTGACAGGACATTCGTTATAGTTAATAATTTTGTTTTATCGGGCATTACAGTAATATCTCCCTCCGCAATAAGATTGAGAATATATGACGAGTTGTTCCCTGACCGGAATAATAATATCTCCGACCCCTTAAATTTTTCGGATAACGATCTTAATACTTCTCTATAGGTTTCTTCACGATTAACAATTTCAGAGTTAACAAAAATAAAATCATAGTCAATTTCGGAAATACCGGTTTTGTTAATATCCTCGATTATCACTCCGTGTAGACGGACGGAATCCGATTTGTCCAACAACTCGTCTATTATCGTGATCTCCCGTTTATCAAAACCGACAAACAGTGCATCCACCCCATTTTCCTTTGAATCATCTGAAGGAAAAGTAAAAATGAACTCTGCAGACTTTCCTTGAATTGATTCCACAGAATATTTGCCATTGTGATTTGTTATGATTTTTTCAGAAGTTAAAAGGCCAATTCCACTTCTATTTGGAAATTTTGAAAAAAAGGGTACCCAGATATTATCAATATCCACACTATCAATACCAACACCGTTATCTTTAACACTTAAATAAACCCCATCATAATTTTTTCCGGTTGATATCGTTATTTCACCATCCTTACTTTTCTTAAGTAGAATTGATGTTATTGCATTTTGTACGGCATTACGGAGGAGAAGAGATATATCTTCGTGATTAAGGTATAAAGACGGGATCGAATTATCAATATTTAAGATCAATTTAATACCGGCTTCTTTAATTTTCAGGAATAAATTTTTTTCAAGAATAATTAAGTCGTTAAGATTCAATAGTTCAAAAACTGATTTTCTTGTAACGATGGAATTTTTGAAATCTTCAAAAAGCGATGTTAGTTCCAATGCATTTTTCTCTATCTTATCAATTTTTTCCTTGATACTATCATCTTTATTCTTCATTTTAAGTATTTGAGAATAACCGAGAATGGGAGTAAGCTTATTCTTTAATTTGTGGATAATAGCGGGAAGTATCTCCGGAAACCGTCCCCTGTTTGTGAAAAATCCGTTTAGAGCGGAAACATGTTCAGAATCACCTAAATATGCTCCAATCTTCTCTTCTTGTCTTTCGCTTTTCAATTTAGTTTTTTATCCGATCCTATGAAATTTATTTCATTATAGTCCATTATTACCCTGATAGCAAGATTCATCTTTTTTCTCCCTATGAGAATCTTGTCACAAAATATTCTTTTGGTTATTCAAGCCTAAATTAATTTTAGTTTCAACTAAATTGACTTTTTTTTATTTGGCAAATATTATGAAAATGTATAGATTGAATAGGCTTGATGATAAATAGGAGGGAAAATGAGCATATCGACAAATTCCGGTGAAATTAAATATGCAAAAGGTCTCGAAGGGGTAATCGCAGCAATAAGCGGTATCTCTTTTATAGACGGTGATCAGGGAATTTTGGTTTACCGTGGTTTTTCCATTGAGACGCTTGCAAAACACTCAAATTTTGAGGAGGTTATTTTCCTCCTTATAAACGGTCAACTCCCGACAAAAATCCAGCTGGGAGAATTTTCGAACAAACTTAAACAATACAGGCAGATAGAATTTTTAATGCCCACTCTAAAATCATTTCCGGTTGATGCACATCCGATGGATGTTGTAAGAACCGCAGTATCTCTTATGGGAATATATTGTCCAGACAAATCCGATTTTTCCAAAAGTATAAAACAACAGAAAGTTTTAAGAGTAGTGGCAAAATTACCGACAATAGTTGCAGCATACGATAGAATCAGGAAAGGATTGGATCCGATTAAACCCGACAATTCTCTAAATCATGCCGAAAATTTTTTATATATGCTCACAGGAGAAAGACCCGATAGTTTAAGTGCAAAAATAATGGATATTCTATTTGTCCTTCACGCCGACCACGGTATGAATGCATCGACATTTTCTTCGATGGTAACAATATCCACATTGTCTGATATCTATTCGTCAATTACAGCAGCAGTCGGTACTCTGAAAGGTCCTCTTCACGGGGGAGCAAACGAGAGAGTCTTGAAGATGCTCGGGGAAATAAAATCCCCTGATAACGTAGAAGCTTGGATTGATGAAGCACTTGAAGAACGGAGAAAGATAATGGGATTCGGTCATAGGGTTTATAAAGCTTACGATCCGAGAGCAAAAATTTTAAAAAAATATGCAAAAAAACTTGGAGATAAGAAAAGTGACCACCTCTTATTTGAAATAGGTGAAAAAGTTGAAGCATATATGTTATCAAAAGTCGGTGACAAAGGAATTCAGCCGAATGTTGACTTCTATTCGGGAATTGTCCTAAATCATCTTGATATTGCAACGGATATTTTCACTCCGATATTTGCAATTTCAAGGTCAGCCGGATGGGGAGCACATGTGCTTGAATATCTTGAATCTAATAGACTCTTCAGACCACGTGCTATCTATAACGGACCATACCATCAGGAATACATAGAACTTGAAAAGAGAGAAGGAGAATAATATGGGAAATAAAGTAATGTTCGAAAACGGAAAGCTTATAATACCGGACAATCCGATTGTGAATTTTATTGAAGGTGACGGAATTGGTATTGACATAACTCCTCCCGTAATTAAGGTAATCAATGCTGCAGTAAAAAAAGCATACGACGGTAAAAGAGAAATAGAATGGCGTGAAATATATGCCGGCGAAAAAGCTTTCAAGAAATTAGGGTCTTATCTTCCCGACGAGACACCTGAATTAATAAAAGAGTACAAAATAGCCATTAAGGGACCGTTAACAACTCCTGTAGGAGGAGGATTCAGGAGCTTGAACGTATCATTAAGACAGGTACTTGATCTCTATGCGTGCATAAGACCGGTAAACTACGTAAAAGGAGTACCGTCCCCTATGAAAAATCCGGAAAAATTGGACATAATACTTTTTAGGGAAAATACGGAAGATGTCTATGCCGGTATTGAATTTGAACCTGGTTCCGACGAATCAAATAAAATAATTGAACTTTTAAAAAAATTCGGGAAAAATCCGAGAGATAATTCGGCTATCGGAATTAAACCTATTTCCGAGTTCGGGACAAAAAGATTGGTCAGGATGGCTATTGAGTATGCTATTGAAAACAAAAGGAAAGTTGTAACTCTTGTTCACAAGGGAAATATTATGAAATTTACCGAAGGCTATTTTAAGAATTGGGGATATGAACTGGCAAAAGATGAATTTCGTGACCAAATAGTCACGGAAGAGGAGATATGGGGAGGAGCTTCATCCGATGGTAAAATTATTATCAACGACCGTATTGCAGATTCCATGTTCCAACAAATAATTCTCCGACCGGATGAATATGATGTGCTGGCTACTCCGAATTTAAACGGAGATTACTTATCAGATGCCGCCGCTGCACAAGTCGGAGGGCTTGGTATGGCTCCGGGGGCAAACGTTCGTGAAGACGTTGCACTTTTTGAAGCTACACACGGAACCGCTCCGAAATATGCAGGAAAAGATAAAGTAAATCCGAGTTCACTTATCCTTTCGGGAGTCATGATGCTTGACCATATGAAGTGGGGAAAAGCCGCAAAGTTAATAAAAGATGCGTTGGAAAAAACAATTATGCAAAAAAAAGTTACATACGATCTGGCTAGGCAGTTAGAAAATGTAACTCCGATAAAAGCATCCGAATTTGGAGATGCAATTATCACAAATCTATAAGGAGGGTGTAATGAAGCAGAGAATTTATGTAAAAACAAAAGAGTTGGAAAATTTTACAGTTACCATTCTTAAGAATCACGGTCTGAACGAAAATGATTCCGTGATAACCGCTTCCGTACTTCTTTCGGCAGATAGAAGAGGTATAGAGTCTCATGGTGTTGCAAGACTCAAGAGATATGTAGACGGGATCAGAAACGGGATAATAAAACTCTCTCCTAAAGTTAGCACTGTGGTTGAAACACCGGTATCTCTTGTCGTAGACGGCGGAGGAGGAATGGGACAGCCGATAGCATACAATACAATGAAAAGGTGTATTGAAAAAGCGAAAAACAATATGATCTGTTTCGCATCTGTAAGAAATTCAAACCATTATGGAATAGCAGGTTATTATACATTAATGGCTCTTGAAAAAAATATGATAGGTATATCACTGACAAACTCCGCTCCGTTAGTTGTTCCGACATTTGCCAAAGATGCGGTTATTGGAACAAACCCTATATCAATTGGTATCCCTGCCGACAAGCAACGCCCTTTTTTATTGGATATGGCAACTTCGACCGTTCCGAGAGGGAAACTGGAAGTTTATTCAAGGACAGAAGACCCGATACCGGATTCCTGGGCTACGGATGAGAACGGAATTCCCACGGATAATTCACTTAAAGTTCTTGATAATCTATTGAACCGAAGAGGCGGAGGACTCCTCCCACTCGGAGGAGGAACAGAGATGACAGGCGGACACAAAGGATACGGTCTCGGATCTGTAGTAGATATCTTTTCAGGTATCCTTTCTTCGGGAGCATTTGGAAAAAACGTTTATGGTAAAAAAGGGGAACCGCCTGAAGTTGCACATTTTCTCGGAGCTATTAATCTTGAAGCTTTTATGGGCAAAGATGAAATTAAGAAAAATATGGATACTTACATAGAGATGCTGAAAAGTTCTAATAAAGCGGATGGACAGGATAAAATTTTTGTTGCCGGAGAGAAAGAATATATCGCAAATGAAAAAAATAGCGAAAAACTTTCCATTCAGAGTAAAGTTTTTGATATACTCAACGAGTTAGGAGAAGAATTTAATATTAAATTAGAAGGTGAATAATATGAAAAAATGTGATAATTGCAACAACAAGATGAAACCTGAGTACATTTTTTGCCCAAATTGCGGATGCCCGGGAGAAGATAGAAGTAATCCTCATTTCTGGGAAAAACAGTCGATGCGTAGCAGAAGAAAGGGGAAAACTCGTGATGCCATAGAAGCAAACTTAAAATATATAGAAATTGATGATAAGGATCCCTATGCATTTAAAAATCTGGGTGACCTTTATTACTATACAGGAAATATAGACCTTTCGATTCACAACTATCTTAAATCTATCGAGCTGAAGGATGATTTTGCAGATACTTATTATTATCTTGGAATCAGTTATTACAGATGTGGAAAAATAAGTAAATCGGTTGAAAGTTTAGAGAAGTGCTTAGACCTCAATCCCGATTTTATAATAGCTTATTACTGGCTCGGGATCACATACTATCACAAAGGTGAAAGACAAAAAGCAATAGATTCTTTTGAAAAGCTTATTGAACTAAACCCTGAATCAACAATAGCTAATTACCATCTCGGTGTAAATTTTAGTTCCGTTGGAGAGTACGAAAAGGCAATTCCATATTTTGAAAAAGTTATTTCCGCAAGTCCTGACGATGAAGCGGTTCTCTATCATCTTGGAATTTCATATTTCAGAACAGGAAAATTTCCGGAAGCTGTCAGCATGTTCCGGAAATCCGTCGAACTTAATGCTGAAGATAGCAGATCTAAAAAAATGCTTGAATTCATGTTGAATGTTTCCGAAGTGTGAGAATTTCGGAATGATAACGCTATCAACAAAGGGGTTAACAAAAATATATGACGGTTCTCCTGTTGTAAATAAAATAGACCTTGATATCGATTCCGGTCATATTGTAGGTTTGCTTGGCAGAAACGGAGCCGGAAAAACAACTACTTTTTTAATGTTATCAGGTATTGTAAAGCCTGATGCGGGAGATATTTTTCTTGGAGACAAGAAAATGAACGGTATACCTTCGCACAGCAGAGCCAAGCAGGGACTTGTTTATCTTCCCCAACAGAATTCAGTATTTTTAAAAGCTACTGTTTTTAAAAACCTTTACCAGATTCTTGAGTTAAAAACCGACCCCGATTCGGCCAAGGAAAAAACAATCGGGTTACTTGAGGATTTCGGATTAACATACGTTAAAGATTCTTTTGCTTTCCAACTTTCAGGCGGGGAAAAAAGGAGACTTGAAATTGCTAGAGCAATGATTATGGAACCGAAATTTCTCTTCCTTGATGAACCGTTTACAGGAGTTGATCCCCTTACCATACTTGAGATTCAAAAAATAGTACTCAAACTGAAAAAGCGTGGTATCGGAATAATTATTACAGATCATAACGTTACGGACACTTTCAATATTACCGACAAAGTTTATATCATCCATAAAGGAAGTATCCTTAACTTTGGTACACCTTCGGAAATTGCCAAAGATGAAAAAACGAAAAAGCTCTTTCTCGGTAATGATTTTGAATGGGAAGAGATTCCTAAAAAATAGATTTTATATAAAATTAAAATTTGATTTATTTTTCTCCATAAAATATACTTAAAGATAGATAAAAAAAAATATTTATAACGGAGTTGAATATGGATATAAAAGAGAGAGCAAAAACAGACAGGAACTGGATAGAAAAAGGACTTCATAAAATTCCGGGATTTAAAGGATATTATGAAAAGGAATTAAGGAGAGATTCCGATAAACTTCAACGTGATTTTATTATCATAAAGCTAAATGAAGGACTTAACGAATTCCGAGATATAATAAAGTCTGTTACAAGAAAGGGTGATCTGAAACAATTGACCGAATATGGAGATTTACAAAAATATTTTGAAAAAGTCATCAATAATATTAGGTACAGCGACAGAGGTTATACCGGTTTTTTTGATCTTATTAAGGTAAACGAAGAACAATTGGATATAATCTATGAGAAAGATTTGGAAATAGTTAATCTTACCTTAAAGTTTAATGAAGATATTAAGATATTTAAGGATATCACATCGGATTTGGATAAACTGAAAAAAATTCGTTACTCTTTAAAAGATATTGAAGAGTCCTACGAAGAAAGAAATAAAATACTAAACGGATTTAATGATAAGTAAGGGAGAGCAGAATGAAACTTGAAATTATTCAATATTTTGATGATACGGGAAATGAAATTTCGCATAGAATTCCGGAATCGGGTTCGTCCGATATTAAAATGGGAGCTCAGCTGATTGTTCAGGAAAACCAGGCAGCGGTTTTTTTTAGGGATGGAAAAGCTCTTGATACTTTCTCATCCGGAAGGCATGTGCTTTCAACCATGAATATTCCGTTATTGACCAAATTGCTTTCACTTCCGTTTGGATTCAAATCTCCTTTTCAGGCACAGGTTTATTTTGTAAACCTAAAAACTTTTCTCAACCTTAAGTGGGGAACAAAAGAACCTGTAAGTTTTAAAGATTCCGAACTCGGTTATGTAAGGCTTAGAGCTTTTGGAGTCTACTCAATAAAAATAACAAATCCGCAACTGTTTATAGGAGAAGTTGCTGGAACTCAGGCAATATATACTTCCGATGATATTGAAGATTTTTTAAGAAACGTTATTGTCGGGAGACTTAACGATCTTCTTGGTGAAAATCTTAAAACGATTTTTGATCTTCCTCAATATTTTGATGAACTCGGAGTCGGGATCAAATCGAGACTTGAAGATGATTTCGGGAAATACGGCCTGTCCATATCCGATTTTGTTATAAATTCCGTTACTCCTCCCGAAGAAGTTCAAAAAAGTATTGATGAAAGGGGAGGAATGGGAGCAATCGGTGACATGGGAAAATTTATGAACTTCAAAGCCGCAAAATCAATGGAAAAAGCTGCTGAAGCCGGTGGAGAAGCTTCTTCAGGGATGGGGATGGGACTTGGAGCAGGATTCGGAATGATGATGCCGGGAATGATAAACAAATCTATGAATCAAGTCGGACAGAACCAGAATCAATCTTCTACAAACGGGAATCCGTCTGTTCAGATGATTTCATGTACAAAATGTAAGACTTCCGTTCCTGTAGGATCAAAATATTGTTCGGAATGTGGAAATAAATTTGAACATGAACATTTTTGTGCAAAATGTGGAGTCAAGCTAACTCCCGATGCAAAATTTTGCAGCGGTTGTGGTGAAAAAATCATATAAAAAATGGTATTTAAATGTCCTAAATGCGGAGGAAGTAACAACTTAGAATTAGTTGAAGATGAATTTTTAAAATGTTCTTATTGTAATAATTATTCATACGTCGACCCGGAAGGTATCGTTTCCGTTTACACATTCAAATCACTAATAAAAGAGAAAGAAATTTCCTTATTTTTGAAAAAGGATTTTGAAAGGATCGGTTTTTCGGAGGATTTTAAAATTACGAGTACATATCCTCTCTATATCCCATTCTGGGATGTTAAGGGCAGTAAAAGCTTATTGAGGGGAAGTTCGTTGTTCTCTGAAGAAACGGTTATTAAACCGTCGGAAGAACGGATTATATTCGATTATGATTCGATAGCAGGTAAAATTGATATTACCGAGCCTGATGTCGCACCCGAATTGAACGATAATACAGTATTATGCTATCTCCCGTTTTATAAAGTGAAAATAAACTATAAAAATGATGATTTTGTTTTCTTGATAAACGGTATGAACGGAGATGTTTCCGGTGATCCTATCCCTTTTGTATCTGTAGAAGAAGCAGGTTCTCTTTTCCCAAAGTTTGCATTAGCATTTTTCGTAGCATTTGTTATCAATTTTGTTTTTGACAACCTTTTTCTTTCTATTTTTTCAAATCTTGTCGCAATTTATCTTGTTTTTAGTTTTTCTATTTCCGCAATAAATAAAAATCTGTACAAAAATGAACATTAAAGTAATATCCTGTTCTGAGTGTGGTGCACCTTTGCGAGTTGCAAAGGGACAATTCTTATCTCATTGTAAATATTGCAATGTTAAATATTATGTCAATCAGGACTTCCCTCCCGCTATAACAATAAAGGATAATATTGACATAAGCAAAGCAAAGAGACTTGTTCTTGACAAATTACGAGATAAATCCGTATCAAAAAATTTTCTTTCAAATTCTTTTTTTGAAAAGGGGACACTCTTTTTTATCCCTTTCATTGAGATTCGTGGCATTAAGACAAGAATTACCTCTGAAAAAATATCCGGACAAAACAAATTCGTATACACCGCATACGACTATATTGAACACGGTAGTAACCTGAGTGATCTGGAAATTGATTTTATCGAAGGTGAAATTTTGGAAAACTCTCTTCTTGATGCCGAGCAAGCCGAATATGATGTGGTTGAGATGAGAAGAAAAGGGATAGTACTCCCGTTAAAACCCGATTTTTCAATAAAAACAGAAGAAGCAAACGGTGGATTAGACATTATTGAAAAACATATACGAATAATATATTTCCCTGTTTGGGAGATAAACTATAGCTACGGAGGTATCATTTTTAAGAGTTATATCTCTGCCATTGACGGAGAAATTATCAAAGTCCAAGCAATAAAAGATCACAGAAAAAAATTAATTCTTTCAATAATAGGTATATTCAGCATTTCGATAATTTTGGCTCAGGGATTAAAATATATTCTTTTCTTTAACATGGACGTTGGGAAAAAATCAGGTTTTAACGGAATATCGTTAATTGCTTTACTTTTTGGAGCACTTCTGATGCTTGTGATAAGCAGTCTCCTAATCCCCTACTTTTGGGAGATGTTCGCATTTAGAGAAATTATATCAATTAGAAAAACCGGAATCGAAAGCAGGTCCATCCACTATTCCGAGAACAGTCTGATCAAATTTCTCCGCTCCATATTAAACAAAATAGAACTTTTCTTTTCAAAAGTGAAAATTGATGACGGCAAATAATATTAAATTAAAGTGCCACAACTGCTCTCAAAATTTATACGGGAATAATAACAGTAGCGTTTTTTTCTGCCTGAGATGTGCGAATGGATTTGATGTACACACGAATCCCCCCTCTTTTTTCAAACTAAAATATGCACTACCGGGAAAAGAGAGGAATTTCCAAATGGAATATTTCCCTTTTTGGAATATTAAATGTACATATGAAGTCAACAACAGCTCCGACTTGAGCAGTCTGGAGGGTGAAAGTGATTTTCTTATTCCCTCATTTTTTATAAAAAATATAAATTATTTCGGAGACATAGGATTATATTACATGCAAAAAAATATAACTCCGGTTTTTGGGGAAAAACTTGATATTTCGGTCTTCCCTGCAGATAGGGGACTTAGTGATGCATCCGTTTATCCCGAGATTTATCTCCTTAAGAAATATTCGAAAAAGATAAAAGTTGAGTTTATTACCATTGATGTTAAGATGGAAAATACAAGTATTGTTTTGATTCCATTTTATAAAAAAGATCACTCTTACTACGATTCTTATCTCTTGTGGAAATATCCGTCCGGAGCATTGATCTGACACGACAGGGGACGGTCGTTGACTTCTTGACTTTTTCAAAAGCTGATTTGCAAAAATAATCTTATCTCTATATCATTTCATAAAAGCAACCGAATGCTAAACGAGATACTATAAGAAGAAGAGCGAAATTTGTCTCTCCATAAACTTGCAAGGAGGAGTAATGTCAGAAGACGGATTTATTATTGAAAGTACCGATAAGATAAGAATATTCATTTACCGCTGGTTACCGAGCATGAGTAAGCCAATCAAATGTGTTATTCAAATTTCTCACGGAATGGCAGAACATGCCGAACGTTATAGAAATTTTGCAAAATATTTGAACTCACATGGGATAGGTGTTTATGCGAACGATCACAGAGGACATGGAAAAACCGCCGGAAATTTAAGAAATGTCGGCTATTTTGCCGATAAATCCGGATGGGATCTTGTTGTAAGGGATATGTTTCAACTTACCGAAAGGATAAAAAAGACACACCCCGAAGTTCCGATTCTAATCTTAGGACATAGCATGGGTTCTTTTCTCCTACGTGATTACATATCACGAAACGAATGTTCAATAGACGGAGCCATATTGAGCGGTACTGCAGGGGATCCGGGAATAATGGGATATATGGGTATTATCATAGCAAAAGTTTCCTGCTTATTGAAGGGGAACAAAACCCCGAACAAGCTTCTTGATAAATTATCATTCGGATCTTTTAACAACTATTTTAAACCGGCAAGAACTAAATTCGATTGGTTAAGCCGAGATGAAGATATTGTCGATAAATATATAAAAGATGAATACTGTGGGAGTATTTTTTCCTCAGGATTTTTTCTTGACCTCTTCAAAGGAATCAGAAAGGTAAACACAAAAAAGTGTATCAATAATATCAACAAAGATCTCCCTGTTCTATTTTTTTCAGGAGATAAAGATCCTGTCGGAGATTTTTCGAAAGGTGTTTTGAAAACTTTGAAATTATTTAAAAAAAACGGCATAAAAAATGTTGACCACAAACTTTATAAAAACGGAAGACATGAGATGTTGAATGAAATAAATAAGGATCAGGTTTACTTGGATGTTTATAATTGGATAATATCTAAATTAAATAACAGAACAGACGGTTTTAGTTCTTAAAATGGAATTATGTTTATTTAAAATATATAAAGTTTTTATTTTCTAAATAAAATGATATAATTTCGGTGTATTAATTGCAGGGGTAAAATGAACCGAAGGTCAATATTTGTGATGTTTTCTATTTTGTTTCTGCTATTTTACAGTTACGGATCGGATAAAATGGATATGAAACATTATATAAGCAACAGTTTTTCTTGGGTTATAGAAAATAAACTTGCCGGAATGCCGTTTCCGGGAATTTATGAATCAGGAGAAAGTGATATAGATTTGTTGAAAGAAAAGAAGATATCGCTTTTGGTTTCTCTCACTTTAAAAACCCCTGATCCTAATATTTTAAAAAATGGGGGTATAAAATCAAAACACTTTCCTGTAATAGATTTTCAAGCTCCTACAACTCAACAGTTGTACGATTTTTCTGTTTTAACCGAAAAAGAGATCTCAAACGGGGGAAGGGTAGCCGTGCACTGTTACGCAGGTAAGGGAAGAACGGGTACATTCCTTGCCGCTTATTTTGTATTTAAAGGAACTTCACCGGATGATGCCATACACAAGATAAGGACTCTTCGAAAAGGATCCATAGAGACGAAAGAACAGGAAGAATCCGTTAAAAAGTTTTATGAATATTTAAAATCATTGCAAAAAAATCGCAAAAAAATCAAGTGAGTGATAATTTCACAACAAAGGTTGTCTCAATTCTAAAAAATATTCCGAAAGGAAAAGTTGTTACATACGGTCAGGTTGCTTCCATAGCCGGAAAACCGAACGGAGCCAGACAGATATCATGGATATTAAATTCCCTGTCTGAAAAAGAGGATCTCCCTTGGCACAGGGTCGTTAATAGCTTTGGAAAGATATCTCTACCTGAAGGATTCGGCTTTGGAAAACAATTATATCGCCTTAAAAATGAAGGGATTAAATTTGATGACAAAAATAGAATAGACTTAAAAAGATTTTTATGGGCATATGATAAAATAGAGAATGAGTACTAATGAGTAAAGATATTTCTGATAATATAAGAAAATTTTTTGAAAAAAAAGTTGGAGATATGAAAGATAAAGTGGTTGTACCTCCTCCCGTATTTGAGGCAATGAGGGGTGAATTCCTAATGTTTAACGAGAAAGAGGGTTCTCTTGAAAATAGATTCCCTGTCCTAAAAGAACAGTTAAATCCATATGGAACTATGCAAGGTGGGATAATAGCAGCTGCCATTGACAATACAATAGGACCATTGAGTATGCTTGTCGAAGCACCGAATTTCACACGGCATTTGGAAATAAAATACAGGAGAACAATATTACCTGAATGTAAATTTATTTATGTATTGGGGAAATTTATTGAGAAAAAAGGGAGGCAAATATTTTTTACCGCAAGTGTCCACGATAATAACGGACTTGAATATGCATTTGCAAAAGCTATGCATTGGATTTTTTAAATAAACTGAATATTAGAGAGGAAATAAATGGATAAAATTCTTATAATTGTCAACGACGCTCCTTACGGAACAGAGAAAGCTTACAACGCTTTAAGGATGGCAATGACTCTTCAAAAGAATCATAAAAAGATTTCAGTGAAGATTTTTCTGCTTGCGGATGCAGTTTTCTGTGGATTACCAAACCAAAAAACCCCAGATGGGTTCTATAACATTGAAAGGATGCTGAAATCGGTAATACTCAAAGGCGGAGAAGTGAAAGCCTGCGGAGGATGTTCTGAAGCACGCGGCATTGATAAAATACCATTTATAAAAGGGGTACAATTAAGCAATATGAAGGAATTTGCAGAGTGGACTGTAGAATCCGACAAGGTTCTATCCTTTTAAAAAAAAGGAACGGAGGAGGTCGTTGATATCTTAATTGTTAGGCAAACTCCCACACCGGCTGTAGCCTGCTTAATAATTTTTTTGAGTAATCCGTTAGATGCGGTACTCTTTTTCTATTTTTTTTTACATATACATAATTACAAGAAAATACCGACAATTATTTATGAAGTTATATATTACAAATGAGAAACAGTAAAAAGATTGATTAAATTATTTTCTTAAATTAAAATTAATTTACTTACTGGAGGAAAAATGAGAAAAATTATTATATTGATAGCAATAATATTTACGGTTTTGTTGTCAGGAGCGGGCTTTAATTTACTTCATCCGCAAAGTCCGGTCGGGAAATGGGTCGATTCCAGATACAACATGACACTTATCCTTAACGGAAATTTTACATACTCGTTTCGGTATCAAAACAATGTCAGTAAAGGGTACTGGAGTAATCAGGGGAATCAATTCTGTTTGAAAGATTCATCTTCAAATGTTCCCGTGTGTTATACGGTAATATCTTATAATGCGACCAATCTGATATTAAGAGATATCAACGGAGTAATGATAAATTATAAAAAAGTAAACGGGGCTTCGAAACCGGTGACACCAACCTTAAAGAAGAGGGCGATTAAAGGGGCAAATAGAGTAATTGCAACTAAAGGTAATTATAAACTTACTCATGGTCATCTCAGGGCTGGAATAGATCTTACTCAGTTAATTATCGGAAAAAAGATCAAAGTAAGTGAGATTCGGGAACTAAAACAAAAACTGGTGGAAGAATTTAACAAAATGCCGAAGCAGACTGTCGGGCAACTGAACAGTATTGGTTTATCAATGGATAAAGTTCATTCTGCGACAGATCCGGTAAAGATCGGACAGGTACGGCAGCAGATATTTGCAGCTTTTTATAAACTTACACGCAATATGAGTGAGAATCAAAAACCGCTTATGATACAGGTGATTAACAGATATATAAAGGTCCTTGCTTACGATGAGGCAAATAATCTGATCCTAACAAATAAAGATGTGGACGGTTATATCAATTATATTGCATTCAACAGTGAACTTGCCGGAAAAAAGATTAATATAAATCATGCCGTGCGAAATGCCATTACACAACAACTGATAAACGGCTTTGCTTCCATGTCTTTGGAGCAAAAACAGATGTTGTCCTCCGCAAGTTTGATCTGGGAACTTCTTCAATATAACTGGAGCAGGATGACAAATTCGCAAAAGGTTCAATATGCAAATGCTTATAGAGGAAAGATTGCAAAGAATTTTACCTACAATCAACAATCTTCCCGAAATAATAACCGGACTTCACCCAAAAATTACGGCTCGAAAAAGAAAAGTCTTTCACAAATGAGAAGGGATTTTAATGCCAGGCAGAATATGTTCAGGATGATGAACAATATGAACATGAATTCCCATGCTCTTTCATTAAATATAATTGAAAATATCGGCGGAACGGGAAATTATTGGAAAGTAACCGATTATTAGAAAAGATGTTGGAATTTTAATTGTCATGCAAATCCCACCGGCGGTAGCCTATCTAAAAAAAATTTAAATAATGGATTTTAATTAAATGTGTAAAAACAATATATTAACAATTGAAAAAAATAACGACAATCGGCAGTTTCGCATTTTGACAGCAGACAACAAAAAGGAGAAAACAATGCCGGATTCAACTGAAAAAGTTTGGGACTTTCTATTTTCTGAAAACGAAATTAATATGCTTCATAAATGAAAACGTTTGAAGCAAGAAACAGAAAAGAGTGGCGGGATTGGTTAGAAGACAATCATTCTGACAAAAAAGAAATATGGCTAATATATTTTAAAAAATATACAAACAAGCCGTCTATAACATACATGGATTCCGTTGAAGAAGCTATCTGCTTCGGTTGAGAATAACCTTCCGTCTGATATGGAACAAAAACTAAGAAATAATAAAATTGCGTGGGACAACTTTAAAAATCTTGCACCAAGCCACAGAAAACAATATATTTTATGGGTTAATAGTGCAAAAAAAAATGAGACAAAACAAAAACGATTTTCGGAAGCTATGAAACTATTAGAACAGAATAAAGAAAAATTTGGATACAATAAATTTGACTTTCTTTATCTTGTGGATAGTGATGATATAACTGATAATTTAAGCAAATTAAACAGTAAAATAAATGATTTTTTTAGTGAATAGATTATGAATAATAATAAATTAAAAATAAAAGACCAATTAACTGATTTTTTGCTTTACACGACCCCAAATAATAAAGTGAAAGTTGAGATATTTTTTTATAATGAGAATATTTGGCTAACTCAAAAGCGAATGGCTGAATTATTTGGAGTTCATGTGCCGGCTATAAGTAAACATTTAAAGAATATTTTTGAAAGCGGAGAATTGCAAGAAGAAAAGGTTATTTCCATATTGGAAACAACCACTAAACACGGAGCTATTAAAGGAAAAACACAAACAAATCCCACAAAGTATTACAATCTTGATGCCATTATATCGGTTGGTTATAGGGTAAATTCTACACAAGCTACACAATTTAGAATGTGGGCAACCGAAAGATTAAAAGAATATATGATAAAAGGTTTTATCCTTGATGATGAACGCTTAAAAAACGGGAAGTATTTTGGCAAAGATTATTTTAGAGAACTTCTCGAAAGAGTTCGTTCTATTCGTGCAAGCGAAAGAAGAATTTATCAGCAAATTACCGATATTTTTGCAGAATGTAGTATTGATTACAATCCTAACTCACAAATTACAAAAGATTTTTATGCGGCTGTGCAAAATAAGTTTCACTTTGCAATTACAGGGCAAACAGCTGCCGAAATTATTTATAAAAATGCCGATGTAAACAAAGATTTTATGGGGTTAAAAACCTGGAAATCCGCACCGGACGGCAGAATTTTAAAATCGGATACTAAAGTTGCCAAAAATTATTTGCAAGAAAAAGATATTAAAAAATTGGAGCGAACAATTACGGGATTTTTTGATTATATTGAAAATATTATTGAGAATAGAATATCATTTACAATGAAAGAGTTTGCCGAAAGTGTTAATAGATTCTTAGAATTTAACGAGTATAAAGTATTAACAGGGAAAGGTTCTGTATCTACTAAACAAGCTGAACAAAAAGCATTTGCAGAATATGATGAATTTAATAAAACTCAAAAAATTATTTCAGATTTTGATAAACAAATTAAAAAATTAAAAGGATAGAATATGCCGATAAAATATATACCATACACCCCAAACACCGTTGAAGGACAAGCGGTGTTAGATAATTTCAGCAGAACTCGCAGAGTGTTGAGATATAGAGATAACGACAAGGTTTACGACCGCATTAAACGAGGAATGCCATATTACGAAGTTGAACCGATAGAGCAAGTTGGCGATAACTCGGAAAACCTTGTAATACGTGGAGAGTGTATTTCTGCCTGTGCCTATCTGAAAGAGCAAGGAATAAAAGTTGAATTAAAAGACCTTAAAAACCTATTACACGCCGTTGTAGTTGAAGATATTGTTGAATTTGCAACAACTGAAAAAGAAGGAGTTTACACAACTGAAATTAACAAATTTGTAAGCGACCGCTTAATGCAAAAGATTAAAGAATTTAACGAAAAAGGTAATTTACAATCAATAGTTAAAGGCAAAAAATTTGATCCTATAATTATAAGTAAAAATGGTTTGGAATTAATTGAGCTTGTTAGTCTTGATTGCACTAATGCAACAGGAAAATGGCAAAGTGATAGTGAAATTAAAATTGACAAACTCGGTTATATCAGTATAAACAGCGAGAAAACAAAAGAATTTTGGAACGGAAAAATTGGAAGTGATAAAAAGCCTTTTAGGCTGAAAACAAGAAATATATCGGGAGACGAAACAATAGTTAAAGTTGGATAACTTACCCGAAGACGGGGTGACGGTGCTTTGTTTCTTTGCATTTTTTTAGTATAATACTTTTATTGGTAGCAATAGGAGAAATTTCAATAACACTATGGATTTTAATTAAATGTGTAAAATAATATATTAACAATTGAAAAAAATAACGACAATCGGCAGTTTCGCATTTTGACAGCAGACAACAAAAAGGAGAAAACACCAATAATGCCGCCCCAATTGACATTTATGAAGTGAAAGACAAAAGTATAAATCCACATCTTGCTTTGCAAAAAAGAAAATATGAAATTGTTATAGTGAATATGGAAAATGATGCTCAAAATTTGAATTGGAAGTAAAATAACTATTCCCACAAGGTATATATCTTATAGCGGTATTAACTGAATATGAACAGGCTGTTTTTAAGGTTGTTTTTCTGGCTGTTGAGGGGGCTTCTAAAAAATGGACTTCTCGTATCAGAAACCGGTCAGTGATATATTCTCAACCGAGTGTATTCTTTGGTGACCGTTTAGAGAAATATGAATAGGTAGCTATTTTGGAGTTTACACAGAAAACTTTACACTCTCTTACGTACTTCGGATTCCGATTTTCGATCACGAGGAATTACTTCACAAAATTTATAATATATTTTTCCCACTTTTCTACATTGTTGCCAAAATCTTTCTTGAAGATTTTCTTTAAAAAATCATATGCAATCGCTCTTTCTTTTTCATGTTGTGCTTTTAGATAGGATAGCACTAAATATCCTTTGGATTCCCGAAATAAATATTTAATAATATTTTCAGAGACATCGGTTTCCGATATAATTTTAAGTATTGTGGAAAAGACAAATGGATTTGTTCCGTTTATTAAATAATTAAGTGATTTTACTGCCGGTTGCCAATTAATTTTCCTTCTGTTGTTGGAAATAAAATATTTTAAAACTAATTCAGATGTAGAACATACTCTACCAACCGGATCTCTTAATGCATCAATTAGTGACCACCATACCAAATCACTTTCGGGAAAATTAATTAATATCATTGAAGCTATAATCCTATTTAAGTAATTACCATCATTATTTAAAATCCAAATTGCCATATCTTTGTCTCTTTCTCTATCTCGATTTTTTAAAAAATTCCACAATTCAATTACAACTTTTTTATTTAGATCTTTAAGTATTTTTTGTTTATCGAAATTGGTTTCAACAATATCGGATTTATATTTTAGCAATCCAATTTGAAATTCAATTGGATTATTATTGTATATTCCGATCGCTTTTCCCCATTGTTTCTTCGTTGATAAAGTATATTGCAAAGGATTTTTATATTTAACAAATTTAGAATATTCCCGTTCGATAATTGTTACCACAGAATAAAACTTACCATCTTCATCATAATACCGCATGATTGATGCGTCTGGAAATCCAATCTTTTTCAAAGTTGATGCACATTTGTCCACGGATATTTCCGGAGCTTTGACAGATAAAAGATCTAATAATTCTTGTAATTTTAAATGTTTTAAACCGAGGACTTCCGCTTTCCCAAATTGTGTGTCTATAACTTGACAATAACAAATTGATGATAAAAACAAAATTATAACTGTTACTAAATACCTCACATTATTAATTCCCATTTGATGATTATATCGGAAGGATTTTTTATTTACAATTTTGTTTAGCTTGTTAAATGGCTTGAGACAACGAGAGTCAATATTGATTTAATAACCTTTGCCCCCCGAAGGGGGCTAAAGTTATTTTTATTCTTCAAATTTTTTAAAAACCAATGTTCCGTTTGTTCCTCCGAAACCAAAAGAATTGGAAAGAGAATAATTAATTATCTTCTCAACACCTTTATTCGGAGTATAATTAAGATCACAATCCTCATCAGCTACTTCTTGATTTATTGTGGGGGGAACAAAATCATTTTTTGTTGCAAGTATTGAAAAGATAGCTTCAGCACCGCCGGTAGCTCCAAGCATATGTCCAGTCATTGATTTTGTGGAACTTATATTGAGCTTATATGCATGATCTCCGAATAGTTTTTTTATTGCTTTTGTCTCTATTCTGTCATTCATCGGCGTGGAAGTACCGTGAGCATTAATATAATCAATATCCTCAGGTCGAATTTCAGCATCGTTGATCGCCATTCTCATGGTTCTTACCGCTCCGTTTGCTTCTTCATCGGGAGCAGTCACATGAAAAGCATCACCGGTTATTCCGTAGCCGACAACTTCCGCATAGATCTTAGCACCTCTTTTCATCGCATGTTCAAGAGATTCAAGGACTACTACTCCCGAACCTTCCGCAACAACAAAACCGTCTCTCTCTTTATCAAAAGGTCTGCTTGCTTTTTGGGGATCATCATTTCTTGTTGATAATGCTTTTATAGCAGAAAAACCCGCAACCCCGAGCTTGGTAATAGGATACTCCGCACCTCCGGCAACCATTACATCTGCATCACCGCGTTGGATTATTTTAAATGAATCTCCAATCGAATGGGTGCTTGTCGCACAAGCAGTTACATTTGCAAGATTAGGTCCCTTTAAATTATGCCTGATTGATACCTGACCGGAAGCAAGATTTGCAATCGAAGCCGTAAGAAAGAAAGGAGATACCCTGCCGGGTCCCCTTGCCATTAACATCTCCTTGTTTGCTTCAATAGTGTATACGCCACCGATTCCCGATCCTATATAAACGCCGCATCTTTCATAATCAATTCCTGTAGCTTTCTCATAACCGGAATCTTTCACCGCTTCAGCAGCGGCAATCATGGCAAACTGAATATAAGGATCACTCTTTCTTGCCTCTTTTCTGTCAAAGTAATCAAGAGGATCATAATCAGATACCTCACCGGCAATCTTTGAATAATATTCGGAAGCATCGAAATGGGTTATTTTTCCAATTCCGCATTTACCGTTTTTTATATTTTCCCAAGACTCAAGACTATTTTTCCCTACGGAAGAGATTATCCCCAACCCTGTAACAACAACCCGTTTAAGGTCAATGCTTTTGGATGTAAATAGCATATTTTTAAGCTTTTGAGATAATGTAATCTAATGCAGATCCGACTGTAGAAAGTTTTTCAGCTTCTTCTTCGGGTATTTTAAGATCAAATTCATCTTCAAGAGCCATTATTAATTCAACCTGGTCAAGAGAGTCTGCACCAAGATCTTCAACAAATTTTGCTTCGATTGTTACTTGATCTTCTCCGACGTTCAATTTTTCTGCAACAACACCCTTAATTTTACCCAATACTTCTTCTTTGTTCATATTTATTCTCCTTTAAATTAATAATCCTCCAGAAACATTTATTACTGTTCCTGTAATATATGAAGCCGAAGGTGAAATAAGAAATTTCACTACTTCGGTTACATCTTCCGGTGTACCCCCCCTTTTAAGAGGGATTTGACTTAAGTAAGCATTTTTAACATCATCCGACAACTTGTCGGTCATTTCCGTAATAATAAAACCCGGAGCAATTGCATTGGAAGTAATATTCCTTGCACCCAGTTCCCGAGCAAAAGATTTGGTCATTGCTATTACTCCTGCTTTTGACGAAGCATAATTTACCTGACCGGCAGTTCCGAGTATTCCGCTTACGGAAGAGATATTGACTATTCTACCAAATCTTTTCTTCATCATCTCTTTTGCAGCTGCCTGTGAACAGAGGAATGCACCTTTAAGATTAATATCCAATACAAGATCCCACTGTTCTTCGGTCATTCTGATAGTAAGATTATCTCTTGTTACACCTGCATTATTTATCAAGTAATCTACCGATCCGAATTCGTCCACTGTTTTTTTTATAAGTTCCCGAACACTGTTTATATCAGAAACATCCGTTTTAATTGCAATAGACTTTACATCGAATGCTTTTAATTCTTCTGCAACTTTAACCGCCTCATCATACATAATATCCGAAACGGCAACATTTAAGCCTGCTTTTGCCAAACCTTGAGCAATTGCTTTTCCGATTCCGCGAGCAGATCCGGTAACAATAGCATTTTTATATTCATCATACATAATTAAGCTCCTTTAAAACCGATTGAACTTTATCTATTTCAAATGTTATTTTTTCCAATACATTCTCAGTGATAAATCTTTTTCCCATGTAAATCGCATTCTTTATCGCCTTTGCATTCGATTTTCCATGCCCGATTATGATAAGTCCGTTAATACCGAGAAGTAATGCTCCTCCGTACTCTGCATAATCCATTTTTTTTCTTACTCGTCTCATTGAACTCTTTAGCAAAAAAAATCCTGCTCTGGAAAGTATCCGTCTTCCAATCTCTTTCTCAAGCATTGATTCCATAGCTTCGACAACTCCTTCGGAAACCTTTAGAGCAACATTGCCCGTAAATCCGTCCGTAACTATGAGATCGGCTTCTCCCGAATATACATCGGAACCTTCTACGTTACCAATAAAATTCAGATTAAGAGATTTTAACATATTAAAAGTTTTTTTTGTAAGGTCGTTACCTTTAATTTCTTCTTCTCCAATACTCATAAGTGCTATTTTCGGATTATCTATACCGTAAACATTTTCAAGAAACACTTTACCCATCAGTGCAAATTGAACAAGATTTTTAGGTTTGGAATCAACATTTGCTCCTGCATCAAGCAGTAACGAACTTCCCCGAGGAGTAGGTAGGGTTAATGCGAGAGCCGGTCGCTCAATACCTTTCAGATTTCCAAGAGTATTTTTAGAGATAGCCATTACAGCTCCCGTATTTCCTGCCGAGATCATAGCTTGAGCAAACCCCTTTTTAACAAGATCAACACCCTTTTTTATCGAGGTTTGTTCTCTTCGTCTCCAGTAAGACAAGAACTGTTCTTTCATGGATATCTCTTCTTTGGCAGCAACTATTTCTATAGATTCCTCCGGATCAAATCCGGCTCTTTTCAATTCTTTCTTTATGATTCTCTCTTTTCCGACAAGGACTATTTTTAACATATCTCTAAACCTTTGTTCTTTAAGGTAATCTATAACCCCTTTGATTACAATTTCCGGAGCATTATCTCCACCCATTGCATCAATTGCTATTTTCATCCTATAAGAAATTTTCTAACTGTCCTCTGATTCTACAATCTGTCTGTTCTCATAATATCCGCAATTATTACAAACCCGATGCGGTCTTTTAGGTTCCTTGCACTGCGGGCACACGGATAGTCCCTCAACCTTCAATGCATCATGTGACCTTCTCTTATTTTTTCTTTGATGCGAATGTCTTCTTTTTGGAAGAGCCATATTTCACCTCTTTAATTTATCCGAAAATAGACTATAATCATTTATAGTATTCTCACATTTGCAATTTTCCTCATTAAGATTTATACCGCAGTTAGGGCAAATACCTAAGCATGAATCACTACAAACAGGATTCATCGGTATAAAAAAATTTATCTGTTCCTGAAGAATCTTTTTAATATCTATCTTATCACCTTCATAAAAAATGTACTCAAGTTCCGCTTGACTTAACGATGTATTATCTGCATCAATTATATCCATCGGAAAAAGAATTATATCAAACTTTGAATTTATCCTGTTTTCAAATTTATCAAGGCATTTAACACATTTCAACGAAACTTCGGAACGGACTTTTCCTTTTACTCTTATTCTGCCATTGTGTTCATTTGAAAAACTAATATTAAAATAAACACTGTCGGAGAAAAAAGAATCCTCTTCCAACAGATAGAAGTCAGGCAGTTCAATGTAATCGTCTATTCTAAGACCGTTTTTCCCTATTTCATTTATATCAACATTCATATTATTTCCCTATGATTTTCCAACCGGAAAGACTCATTATTAGCATATATTCAACTTTTAGTCAAGGTTAAGCGGGTTTGAACAAAGGATAAATTTCTATCAAATAACCGTTGTTCCACGCAGTGAATAAGGTCCAAAGTGTTCTATTTTAACGTTAATAAATATTCCGGGCTTATGCTCTCCCACAAAATTTACAATCTTGTAACTTTCAGTTCTTCCGAGCAGTTCACCAATTTTTCTGGGATTTTTACCTGTAACCATAACTTCAACATTTCTTCCTATCAAAGATTCATGATAGCTCAATTGGATCTCTTTTTGAAGTTCTTGAAGAGCTTTAAGGCGTCCCTTTTTTACTGAAATCGGAATTGTATCCGCAACCGATGCGGCTTTTGTGAATTTTCTCGGAGAATAAACAAATGAAAAAATAGAATCATATTTTACTTTCCTTACAAGAGATAGTGTATATTCAAAGTCACTGTCGGTCTCACCCGGGAAACCGACAATAAAATCCGAGCTGAAGCTGATATCCGGAATTTCACTTTTAAACTTTGAAATTATTTCCATATATTTTTGTCGGGAATAGTTTCGCCCCATTTTTCTTAGAATCCGAGTTGAACCGGATTGAGCAGGAAAATGAACATGTCTTGCAATATTTCTATTTCTTTTCATAACATCAATCAGTTCGGATTCATAGTATCCGGGATAAGAGGTGATAAATCTAATCCATTTAACTTTATCGTTTTCAGCAATTTTCTCCAGAAGGATGGGGAAACTGATATTATTATCAGAATCTTTCCAACTGTTAACATTTTGTCCTAAAAGTACTATTTCTCGAAACCCTTTGTTTGTAAGATAATCAACCTCATCCATAACATTCTTAAAAGGGCGGTATTTTTCCCTTCCTCTTGTAAACGGAACTATGCAGTAAGTACAAAAATTATTGCAACCCTCCATAATAGAAATAAATCCGGTGTATTTGTTATTTCTTGCCATGGCGTCGGGAACGGTTTCTGACCATGTTTGGCGAAAAGTGGTTTTTGTACCTTTTTTACTTTTTAAAATATAATCGTTTATGATTTCGTTAATTTGGTAGAATTGATGAGTTCCCATAACAAAATCCACATTACCGTTTCTTTTTAAAATATTATCTTTCTCCGATTGAGCAACACAACCCGAAACAACTACTTTTTGATCTTTTCTCAGTCTGCCGATGAAAGAGAAGATCTTTTCCTGTGCTTTTTCCCTAACGGCACAACTGTTAACGATTATAAGATTTGCATCTTCCTGATTTTCCGTTCTGCTCAGTCCCCCCTCTTTTAAAAGATGATTGATCTTTTCGGAATCATTAACATTCATTTGGCATCCGAAAGTTTTAATGAAGAACTTCATTGTTTTTTTGACTTTATCAAATGTCCTGCAGCTTCCAAAACATCCGCCGTAACGGAAGTACCTGCCATTAATCTCGCTACCTCTTCCCGCTGCCCTTTTTCATTAAGAACTTCTACGGTACTAAAAGTTGTATTTTCCTTGTATTCTTTCGTTATTAGGAAATGTCTGTCTGCATATGATGCTATCTGGGGGAGATGCGATATGCATATTACTTGGTTTCGTTTTGAAATTTCTTTGAGTTTACTTCCCACAAAGTCCGCTGTTTTCCCACCGATACCGGAATCGATCTCATCAAAAATATAGGAAATATCAGTATCATCTTTGATAATGGATTTCAAGACCAACATTAACCGTGAAAGTTCTCCTCCCGATGCAATGTCTTTTATTTTCCCTTGATTCATCCCCGGATTAGAAGAAAACATAAATTCAATTTTATCCGTCCCTTTTCTTGATATGTTTGAAAGTTCAGGATTGTTTTCAGAAAAGGAAACGGAAAACTTTGCTTTTTCCATTTCAAGCTTTGATAGTTCGGTTTCTACAAGTTCGCTTAAAACAACTCCATACTCCTTTCTTATTGTCCGAAGTCGAAGATTCGTTTCTTCGTATTTTTTTAGTTTTTTTGAAATTTCAATTTCTTTCTCGCTTATTGCAAATTCCATATTTTGAAATTTTTCTTTTTCGGATTTTAACAATTCCCGTTTGTTCTTAAGACCTTTAAAATTAACGGAATATTTGGATTTTAATTTTTTTATTTTAAATAACCTTTCTTCATATTTGTTCAATGCCGATTCGTTATATTCCACATTTCCCATACTATCAGACAACAATGACGATATTTCCGGTAATGTTTTGTGGAATTTGAGAATTTCCTCTCTGAAATGGGATATATCCGGGTAAATACTATTTAAGTAATCTATACTTTTCAGTGAATCCGTCAGTTTGCTGTACACGGAATTTTCCGATCTGTAAAGGTTATCAAGAACAGTGTTTGAATTAGTGATTATCTCTTCGGCAGAGGACATTATTTTTACTTTTTGTTCTATCTCTTCTTCCGATTCACTATCAAGATCAAGATCACGGATCTCTGATAATTGAAATTCTATAAAATCCAATTTTTCCGCCGCATTTTTTTTGTCAATATTCAGATTGTCAAGATCGGCTTTGAGAACTGTCAATTCATCAAACAACTCTCCCATCTCGGTTAATACAATTGAACTTCCGGCAAAATCATCCAGATAATCAAGATGGTTAGCCGAACTAAGGAGAAATAAATATTCATTTTGTCCATAAATATTCAATAAATTTTCGGCAGATTCTTTAAGTTTGAAAAAAGGGACGGCTTCCCCGTTCAGAAATGTAAGAGATCTCATCTTTTTACCGGAAAAAATTTCTCTTCTTAAAACAAACTCATCTCCTTTGTTTTCAAAAAAAGCTTCGACTTTCAGTTTTTTTGAAGTATCTCTGACAGAGTTGGGAGGAATTTTTTTGTCTATTAAAAGCTTGATAGCATCAATTAAAAGAGATTTACCTGCACCTGTCTCTCCCGTTAAAATATTTAAGTCGGGAGAAAAATGTATTTCGGCTTTTTCTACCACAGCAAAATTTTCAACCCTAAGGTAAGTTAACATTAGATATTCTCCCGAAACAGGAAATATAAACTCTCTATAATATACCTTCAGCTTTATGCTTTTTTTCTATTTCGTCCGCAAGTCTTACCAGATCATCGTATGTTTCCTTCTTAGCAATTCCTTTAGAAAGAACCGGCTCCAATATTTCCCATTTTGGGTTATTCATAAGTCCTTTTATCTGGTCGACAATTTTACTTCCCCAGGAATATGATGCAATTACCGAGGCAAACTTAAGTTTCGGTTTCAATACTCCGGTCAAATATGCGGCATAAACAGCAGCAGGGTGAGCCCCGCCAAGAACTGCAGGTGTCGCAAGGACAAGAGTTGCCGCATCCACTAAAGACATTGTCAGACGGGAAGCATCTGCTGAAGCAAGGTTAAATTTTTTAACTCCTATATTTCTTTTAATAAGTTCTTTTTCAAAAAAATCGACCATCTCTTTTGTGCTACCATGCATAGAGACCCAAAACAGCAAAACCTCATTTTTCACTTCGTCGGAAATCCATTGTTTATGTAAATTGATTATAAATTCCGGTTTGTCATAAACGGGACCGTGAGAAGGGGCAATAATAGAAGGATTGAGTTTTTCTACCTGATCGAGAGCTTTTGCAAAGAATCGCTTGAAAGGCATCATGATCTCCACATAATACAACTTGGCATCTTCATAAATTCTAAAATCATTAAAATCGGCATAAAGATCGGAAGTTGCAAGATGTGATCCGAGAAAATCACAGGAGAAAAGTATTTTATCCTCCTTTAAATATGTAAACATCGTTTCAGGCCAGTGAACCCAGGGTGCAAGCATAAATTCGAGAGTTTTATCTCCAAGAGAAAGGGTTTCGCGGTCATTTACAACAATGAATTTATTCTCGTTGATAGGGAGAAGATCAATCAACATATTTTTACACTTTTCATTGGTAACAACTTTTGCCTCCGGATATTTTTCCAGAATTGTCGGGATAACCCCCGAGTGATCCTGTTCGGCATGGTTTGAGATAATATAATCAATTTTTTTCACTTTAAGATCATTTAGGTTGCTTAACAGATCATTTTCCAAATGAGGATCAACCGTGTCTATTAAAGCGGTTTTTTCGCTACCTCTAATAAGATAGGAATTATACGAAGTTCCGTCCGGAAGAGGAACAATCTCATCGAATATCCTCCTGTCCCAATCTATTGCTCCGACAGACCAAACGTTATCATTTATTTTCTTTACTCTCATATTCGTCTCCTCCGTGATCTTTAACATTGAATTATATAGTCTTTGTCACCGATTTCAAGTAAATATCAAATAAATTTTATCCAGTTTCCCGCTCTATCGGTTTCTCCTTCTTTTAGGGGACCTTCCATGTCGGTTACATAAAATCCCAAAGGAGGTGCAATAAGATATCCCCCTTTTTTCACAAGTTTGTTTGCAATCGGCTTGGCGGCATATCCAAAAAATTTTACCATGATTTTTAAAAATTTGGAGTTTACATCTTCAGCGGCTATTCTCGTATCAAACGCCGTAACTTTTACCCCTCTTAATAGTTCGGAATGGATAGATTTTAAAAAATCCATGATCAATTTGGAAGGACGGAATTTTCTTGTAGGTGAACCGACTATAAGTAAATCAATACCCGAAATTTCTTCAGGGGATATTTCGTCAACTTTTTTCAGTTTAACATCACTTCCAGATTCGAAAGAACTCGCAATGCTCTTTGCAATTTTTTGAGTATTTCCGAAGAAGGAATCATAAACTATTAAAATTTTCATCTGTTCTTTAACTCCTTTTTACTTTTAGTGGCGAAATAAAATATCTCGGAGTACCGTTGCAATAAGATATATATCTATCTGCAAATAGATTCTCAAGATGAATCTCTTCTGTTAAAACCATTTTGTGAGCAATAAAGGCATATGAAAGTAATCCGATAAACACATACCATGACGACCATAAAATACCGAATCCGGATAGGAGGAACCAGTATCCTACTATTTGAGGATTCCTTGAATATTTATAAATTCCGGAAATCTTAAGATCCTTGACATTTGTTCTCATGGTCAATGAAAACGGTTTGAGGGTCACAAATCCGAGAATTAAGATGATCAGTGAAGCTAAACAAACGGTTACTCCGGCAATAAAAGGGATCAATCCTACTCTGATAGCAGGCCAGTTTGTGTAAAGATAATTTGGAAGATAGAGGAGAAAAGCATGAATTGCAAATATCCCGAGTTGAGAGAAGAGAGCAAAGAAGGAGAGTTTTTCATTTTTTAGATATAAATTCTTTATATAATTATTATAAAAGAAAAAATTACAGACAATTAAGATCATTTGTAGAAGAAGATAAAAAATCACAAACTTAATATCATATTCCATTAATCCCTCATCTATATTTTACAATTCCTTGAAATCTCTTTCAAGTAAAACTTTGCTATTTGAAAAATAATAAAAATCAGAAAGTTATTTTTCCTCGAAATGAACATTTACCACTATCAATATTCGTACCCTCGAACAGATATTTCCCCTTTTCATAGTTGTTTTTCAAAATTTTAAGTTTTACTCCGGAGAGAGTCTCCTTTATAAAATTTACAGTTAGCATCTTGAAATAATTTTTATTATGAAATTCTACTGAAAATGTGTCCATCATCCAGTCAATATACCTTGTTGACGTGACATGTTTATTAAAATCAAGATCAAAATATGTAGAATTAACGGTAAACCGTTCTCCTTCGGTAATTTCGGACAATTTTTCCGGTGGAGATTCAAGAGCATATTTATCTTTGAGTGAAACAAATATATCCGTATCGAAACTCTCCCTCCGTTTGGGTCTTTTGGTTTTAAAATCAATCGGTAACCATGCCGATGAGGCTTTTGCCAAAACTTCGGATTTATTATTTCTAACAATAAAATCCCTTATATAAAAGATTCCGTTTATGTCCTTTGGCCAAGTCTCAATCTCAACAACATCATTCCACTTGATAGGTTTGAATATATTGACGGATAATCGGCTAAAGACCCAAAAAAGGTTGTGTATCTTAAGGTTATCAAAACCAAAACCTAACTTATCCGAAGATTGGATAGCCGATTCTATGAGTAAACCGACAAATGCCCCCGGACGTATTCTCGACTCCATATCCGTAAGTGCCGAAGTAACTTTGAACTTTGAAAAAGTTACTACATCGGTTTCCATTTGATCCTCCATAAGAATTCTTTAACGAATTCCAGATACCCACATTCGGATTTCTCAGACACCACAAACAAAATTACAACGCATATCCGGTCAAACATACCAAAGTTTAACAAGATAGGCTTAATAAATAATGTAGACTACTTAAAATCCGTAAATTAAAATATTATTTATTGTTTTTTTAATAAATCGCGTATTTCCGTAAGCAATTCTTCCTCTTTCGACGGTTTTGGCGGTTCTTCCGGTGTTTCTTCTTCTCTCTTTTTTAAAGAATTTATAGCTCTTACGGCCATAAAGACGGCAAAAGCAATAATTATGAAATCAACCAATGCTTGGATGAATTTTCCATAAGCTATTGTAACGGCAGGTGTATCTCCAACAGCCCCTTTAAGAACGATTGACAAGCTGGTAAAATCAATTCCACCGAGAAGAATACCGATTGGCGGCATAATCACATCACCCACAAAAGAAGAAACTATTTTTCCAAATGCGACACCAATAATGATTCCGACTGCCATGTCAACGACATTTCCTTTTACCGCAAATTTTTTAAATTCTTTCATCATACTCATAATTTTTTCCTCCGTCATCTTATAATCTCATATGAAAAAAATTTAATCAATTCCGCATTCGACTGATAGTATTTTTTGTATATAACTCATTTATCGGTTTATCCGATTTGAATCCTTTTACTTTCGGCAATGATCAATTCGTAAAGTTCTCGAAGGAATACAGGATTAATTTTGTCTTCGGAGGTATTGAGAACATTTAAAATAACTTTCATTTCACGATTTTTATCGGTGATATTCTCTTTTCTGTCCCCTATTACCTTGGAGATACACATTCTGTCGATCAGCATTTTTACTATTTTTCCATCAATCTTGTCAATCTCTTCTCGCAGTTCGTTAATGGTTTTCATGTTATTCAAAACGAATTATAGGAACATATTTCTTATATGTCAAAGTGATCATACAAGTCCTATTCTTATTGAATTGGAATTATCCATATGATATTATCGTCTCTACTTTAAATGGCTAAGTATCAAAATAAATATACGATTGAGAAGAAAAATGCATGGAAGATCTTTGACCGAATATATAAAAGATATGATCTGCTAAATCATTTCTTATCGCTCGGGTTTGATTTCGGTTGGAGAAAGAAACTTTCATCTCTTGCAATTAAAAAAAAAAGTGCCGTACTGCTTGATCTTGCGACAGGAACAGGAGATGTTCTTTTCAGCCTTATCAACCATTCGGGTGGCTTCAAAAGAGCTATCGGGATTGATATGTCTCGGAATATGGTTAACTATGCCGTTAGGAAGAGAGCTGCAAAAAAGCTTAACAATAAAGTTGATTTTCTCATTGGAGACGCTAATTCAATCCCTTTAAAATCAGGTAGTTTTGATATGGTTACCATGGCATTCGGAATAAGAAATATTTCGGAACCGATAAAAGCACTCAAAGATATTAACAGGGTACTTGCGAAAGACGGCATTGTCCTAATCCTTGAGTTTTCACTTCCAGAAAACAGAATATTAAAAAAACTTCACCTTTTTTACCTAAGATATTTGATCCCGCTTATCGGAAAAATAATATCGGGAGATACTGAAGCTTATGTATACCTTGGGAAAACCATAGAGGTGTTTCCGTACGGAGATAACTTCTTAAAACTTATGGAGAAAGCCGGATTTAACAAATGTGAAAAATATCCGCTTACATTTGGAATTGTTACCGTTTACAGAGGAATTAAGTGTTATGAGTAGAGAAAAAATTCCCATTGATAAGATAAAACAAGTTCTGGAAGATAAAATAACAAAAAATACGGATATGTTGTCAAAAAAAGAATTTCAACGTTTTGAGATTCGTACAAAATCTTTTGATCCGTTATTGTGGCTCAAAATCCAGCCACAAAATGAGAAAATATATTTTAAAGCACGAGGAGAGGAAGAACCTTCAAATGCCGTTGTCGGAAGTATACTTAAAATCACTTCATCGGAAAACGGGAAATTAAACTTATCTTTTAAGGATGTAGAGTATATTTTGGAGAGTGGAGCAAAATTTTTCGGAGGAATTTCATTTTCGGGAAAAAAGCCCAAGGAAGATAAATGGAAATCTTTCGGTGCTTATAATTTTATCATACCGCGATTTGAATATATTCATACCGAAAGAGATGCATTCTTTGTTATGAACTATCGCTTATCGGAACTTGCTTCAGGTAAAACACAAAAAATCATAAACGAAATAAACGGTATCAACTTTTCCATTGAAAAAAGATCTGAAAATACTATTAAAAGTTATGTTAAGAAATATTTACCTGATAAAAAAGGGTGGATCAAACAAATTTCATCTTACTTAGAAAAAATCAGGTCGGGAAATATAGAAAAAATTGTTGCTGCAAGACGATTGGAACTCAAAGTTTCGGAAGGTATAGATCCTTACGATATTGTTTTTAAGCTAAAAAATATCGGAGATAATGCCGCATGTTTTTTAATCGGTTTTAACAATAAAGATTTTTTTTTGGGTCTAACTCCCGAAAGGTTATTTCGCAGGGAAAACAAACTATTAAAAACCGAATCCGTTGCGGGTACGATCAATCGGGGGAAAAATAGCATTGAAGATAAAATTCTTGGCAAAAAACTTTTCTCATCGGCAAAGAATACACTGGAGCACGATTTTGTAACAAAATATATCGTTGAAAACCTTGACAATCTATGTGAGTCCGTAACAGTCTCCAAAAGAGTTCTCTTAAAACTATCAAGTCTACAGCATCTTTGCAGGAAGATAAGCGGTAATTTAAAAGATAATATCTCGGACGGTGACATACTTGAGAAAATGTCTCCGACCCCAGCCGTATCAGGAATGCCACAAAAAGAGAGTATGAATATATTAAAAAAAGAAGAATCTTTCGAGAGGGGATGGTATACGGGTGTTGTCGGATTTGCAGGAAAAAACATTTCGGACTATTATGTAGGTATAAGATCCGCTCTTGTCAGTGAAGATAAAATATACGTATATTCCGGTGCGGGAATAGTTGAGAGATCGGTTCCTGAAAAAGAGTGGGATGAGATAAATTTGAAATCAAGTAAATATAAGAAGATATTGAACTATGAAGATTAATAATATTCCTAATATTAACTATTTATGGGGGGGGTTGATTGTTGAGGAACTCGTAAGAAACGGAGCAACGGATTTTTTTATTGCTCCCGGATCAAGGTCAACACCTTTGTCTTTATCCGTCGCTCGATGTAAAAAGGCAAAAAAGACAATCCATTTTGATGAAAGAGGTTTGGGATTTTATGCTCTTGGAGCAAGTTCCGCAGGAAAGGGTCCGGCTGTCTTGATCTCTACCTCCGGAACTGCCGTGGCGAATTTTCTTCCCTCGGTAATCGAAGCATCGAAAAAAAAAGTTCCGCTAATTATTTTGACTGCCGACAGACCTCCTGAATTGAGAAAAACGGGTTCTCTTCAAACTATCGATCAGACGGGAATTTATGGGAATTATGTCAGGTGGGATTTTGATCTTCCGGTACCGGATGAAAAAATCATCCCCGAAATGGTACTAACTACCATAGATCAAGCTGTTTTTATGTCAAAAAATCCACTTCCCGGACCTGTTCATATAAACTGTATGTTTCGTGAACCCTTGGCCCCCCGAAAAAATGAGGGGAAATGGATTTCAAATATTTCATTGAATGAAAATTGGGTAAAAAGTAATAAACCGTTTACAAAATATTATTGCTCGGAGATTAAACCGGAGCAAAAAGATATTAAGAGCATTTCCAAGATCATTAATTCCAGCTTGAACGGGATTATCGTTGTAGGTAAGTTAAATGGTGATGACGAATTGGAGAGCGTTATTAATCTTGCGGAAAAATTAAAATGGGCAATTTTCCCCGATCTTAGTTCCGGTTTGAGATTAAACGGTATATCGGATAACATTATCCACTATTTTGATCAAATTTTGTTGTCGGATCTATTTATAAACAGCAAAATTGATACGGTTATTCATCTTGGAGGAAGAATAACATCAAAAAGGTACTACAGATTCATCGAAAAAATCAAACCGGCAAATTATATTACCGTATTAAATCATCATTTAAGAAACGACCCTCTCCATACCGTTTCACATAGGATAAAATCTTCGGTAAAAACATTTATTTATTCGATTTTACCACAATTGAACCTAAGGGAAGATTCAAAATTATTATCTCGATTAAAATTGGCATCAAATTTGGTTAATAAAGAAATAGATGACTTTGTCAGAAAAGGAAATTTAAACGAAATATTTATTTCAAGGGAAATTTCAAAAAATATCAATCGAAATAACATCCTTTTCCTCTCAAACAGCATGCCTGTCAGGGATATGGATATGTATGCCGCCGTTAATGAAAAAAAACTTTATATCGGAGGGAATAGAGGAGCAAGCGGAATAGATGGAATTATAGCTTCTGCATGCGGATACTCCTCTTCTATGGAAAAACCACTTACTCTTCTGATAGGAGATCTCGCTTTTTTACATGATATAAACTCTCTCGCTCTGTTAAACAAAACCAAGAACAAGATTATTATTGTTGTTGTTAACAACAACGGAGGATCCATATTTTCTTTTCTGCCGATCGCCGAGTACAAAACTGACTTTGAGAAATTTTTTACCACTCCGCACGGGATGAATTTCGAATATATTGCAAAACAATTCGGAATAAAATATTTAAGAGTCTCTTCTCGGGTTGAATTTTCCAAGAAATACAATTTTGCCGGAAAATATGACGGGAATGTTATTATGGAGGTGAAAATTGATATGGATAAAAATATCAATTCACATAAAAACCTTCAGAAATCAATTAAAATGAAATTGGATAAAAAAAACAGGTAATGTAGGAGGTTTCATGATCGATCTTAATTGGAATAGAACAGGGGATTATAAAGATATTGAATATTACAAAAGTGATGGAATTGCTAAAATTGTCATAAACAGACCTGAAGTCAGAAATGCATTTCGTCCTCTAACGGTAAATGAAATGTCGGATGCCCTCGGTGATGCGAGAGAAGATCCTGATGTAGGGGTTATAATACTGACCGGTAAAGGAGATAAGGCTTTTTGTTCCGGAGGAGATCAGAAGATCAGGGGAGATTCGGGATATAAAGATAGCAAAGGTGTTAACAGATTAAATGTTCTGGATTTTCAAAGACAGATAAGGAGTTGTCCCAAACCGATCATTGCTATGGTAGCAGGATATGCTATCGGAGGCGGACACGTTCTTCATCTTTTATGTGACATTACGATAAGTGCCGACAATGCTATTTACGGACAGACAGGACCGAAGGTAGGTTCTTTTGACGGTGGATACGGTGCAAGCTATATGGCTCGAATAATCGGACAAAAAAAGGCAAGGGAAATTTGGTATCTTTGCAGACAGTACAATGCAGAGGAAGCTCTGAAAATGGGACTAATTAATACTGTGGTTCCACTTAACCAACTTGAGGAAGAGACTGTAAAGTGGTGCAGAGAAATATTAAAAAATTCTCCTATTGCAATAAGACTTTTAAAATCCGCATTGAATGCAGATTGTGACGGGCAATCGGGATTACAAGAATTGGCTGGAAATGCAACAATGTTATATTACATGAGCGAAGAAGCAAAGGAAGGGAGGAATGCTTTCTTAGAAAAAAGAGAACCTGATTTTTCAAAGTTTAAAAGAAATCCCTGACCATGGGAAATATGAACTCAATAAATAATTGGATACTTGCAGTGAGACCGAAAACTCTTCCTGCGGCAATAGGACCTGTGCTTATCGGTTTTGCACTCGCTTTTCGTGAAAACGCTCACCATACTATTTCAGTTTTGCTTGCTCTTACCGTAGCGGTTTTGATACAAATAGGAACTAACTTAGTGAATGATTATTCGGATTTTAGAAAGGGAGCGGATACATCGGACAGGATTGGTCCTATCAGGGTAACACAAGCGGGTTTGATAACTTCCGAAGAGATGAAGATTGGAATGGCAGTCGTTCTTTTGCTAATAATCCTTTTTTCAATTCCCCTAATTCTTAGAGGTGGAACTCCTATATTGATTATCGGAATTATTTCGGTAATTTCCGGTATTATTTATACTGCAGGTCCTTTTCCGTTGGGATATAAGGGACTCGGGGACATTTTTGTTCTTGTTTTTTTCGGTCCGGTAGCAGTAGGAGGCACTTACTATCTACAAACATTTGAACTCAATCCGACCGTTTTGTTATCAGGATTAGGTCCAGGATTCTTATCAATGGCAATACTATGTGTTAACAACCTGCGGGATTATAATAATGACAAAGTGAGTAAAAAGAACACACTTGTTGTCCTCTTCGGGAAAAGTTTTGGAAAATACGAATATTTATTTTCCATTATTATTTCATCTGTGATTCCTATTCTGATTTTTATTCTCGGAGAGAAGATAAATTATTCGATTCTTGTAATTCTTATACTTATTCCGGCAATAAAACCTCTGAAAATAATTTTAAACGGTGGGGAGGGTGTAATATTGAACGAAATGTTAGGATATACCGGAAAATTATTGCTTGTATATTCCATTGTTTATTCTATCGGATGGCAATTTGTTTTTTAATTAACTATGAAAGAGATTAAGTGTCCTGTAAAAATCTTTTCAATAAAAACTCCGAATGACACTGCTTTAGTTGACGGAGAGGAAGAGATATCATATTTTGAACTTAACAACAGGATTGATGCGGTTATCCACTCTCTTAGAAAGTTAAATATAAATAGGGGAATGAGGGTAGGAGTAATATCCGAAAATTCTATACAATATGTCATTTTAATTTTTTCAATCTTAAGACTTGGAGGTATCGTAGTACCGATAAATTTCAGATTCGGATTTTTGGAAATAGAAAGAATCGTTTCCGGAATGGAAATTGATTTGATTATTTCCGATATGTTTGGAGAAGATTTTTCCGTTTCTAAAATCAATGTTTGTAAATTTAATGATCTTGCTTTTAGAAAAACGAAACAGGGCATTCAAAAAACAGAAAATTATTTTGGTGATGGAAAGACAATTATTCTTACTTCGGGTAGTACGGGAATTCCAAAGGGAGTCCTTCTTTCGGTAGAAAATCATTATTACAATGCAATAGGTTCAAATATGAACATTGCATTAGAGAAAAAAGATAGGTGGCTACTTGCATTACCACTTTTTCATGTTGGCGGATTAGCTATATTATTTAGAGTATTTATTGCCGGTGCAACGGTTTCACTTTATTCACAAAAAAACGGAAGTATCGGAAAAAAGATTGATAAAGGGGGAATCACCCATGTCTCAATGGTTTTTACGCAAATTGACAGATATGTTGCTTACTTGAAGGATAAAAATCCACCTGAAAAATTAAAGGCGGTTCTTGCGGGAGGTAGCAATATTCCGGTACCTCTTGTAAAAAAGTGTTTGGATTTAAAAATTCCTATCTATAAAACATACGGATTAACGGAAATGTCATCTCAGGTTACAACAACCGACAAAGTGGTTAATAACTTGAATCTTTCAACGTCAGGTCCGGTTCTTAAATATAGAGAGTTGTCTATTGGTCAAGAAAATGAGATATATGTCAGAGGGAAAACTCTCTTTTCCGGATACATATCCGATCGGAATTTTTTCCCTGTAAGCACGGATAACAATGGTTGGTTCAATACGGGCGATATCGGATTTATTAATAATTCGGGAGAACTCTTTGTTACGGGAAGAAAAGATAATATGTTTATTTCCGGAGGAGAAAATATTTTCCCCGAAGAAATTGAAGCTGTGTTAGTTGATATTGCATTTATCAACGATGCTGTTGTCA
Source organism: uncultured Clostridia bacterium (assembly GCA_964422395.1). Lineage (GTDB taxonomy): Bacteria > Acidobacteriota > Aminicenantia > UBA2199 > UBA2199 > UBA647. Next base: position 57,707 of record CAYRAO010000004.1, on the reverse strand, counting down.
TTGCTGTAAATAACAAAAAATATGGAAAGAGACCTGTCGCTTTTATAAATTGCAATAAAAAAGTTTCGTTAAAGGAAATTTATAGAAAGTTACTTTATGTTCTCCCGAAATTTAAAATTCCCGACCGCTTTTATGTTCTTGAAGAAATAGAAACATCGGGAATAAAAAGGGACAGGCACCGATTAATAAAGATGGTGGAAAATGGAGAAGCGATAGAGTTCCTTTAAATTGATTGAAGCATTTTGTCTATATTTTCCGGAATAGAAATTTTTTTAAAATTTTTTCTCGAAACACAAACATGAACGGTATTTCCTTTACCACATAGATTATTTTCTCCGTTTATTATTTTATGACTAAGAGAGAAAGAATTTTCACTTTTATTCAGAAGATCAATTTCAATTATTATCTTATCTCCCGGTCGTAACGGAGATAAAAAATCCGACTCGGCATGAACTATCGGAACAATAAAATCACTTTTTAGAAGGAATTCTTTTAAAATTATTCCGTTTTTTTCAAGGAATGCTTCATAAGCCTCTTCTACAAACTTGAATTGATTGGCAAAGAACAGTATCCCCGCTGCATCGGTATCGTACAACCTTATCTTCGTCTCATATCTGAACATGATGTAAAACTATCAGACCCTGCAAATAAGGTCAATACCGAAAATTACTTTATAACTTTTCAGAGCAAAACAATATGTTTGAAAAAATGTTATAAAATGGAAAATATCTGTACTTGAATTTATAATAAATTTTGATTATAGTTGTTGGATAAGCGGTAGTATTATCATTGTTTTGTAAAAAAGATGTTGGTTACCTTTTAATTGTTAACGGGAGGAAATATGATAAAAAATTTAATCTTAACAGTAATATTGTTATTAACTTTTATTTTAAATATTCATGCACAAACAGGAAAAATTATTAAAGAGTTTAAAACTCAGGGCAAATACCCGACAGGAATTTGTTTTGACGGAAAAAATATTTGGCAGGCAGATAGGGGAACCGATAAGATTTACTGCATTAATACAACAACGGGTAAGGTTGTTAGGGAAATAGAATCGCCTGCATATTGGCCGATGGGTTTGGCATGGGACGGAAAGTATCTTTGGAATGCCGACTATAAGGGGAGAACGGATAAATCGGAGAGCAGAGACGGAATGATCTTTAAAATTGATCCGAAAGACGGGACAATACTTAAAACATTACAAGCACCGTCAAGGAGTCCGAAAGGTTTAACTTTTGACGGCAAATATCTGTGGTGTGTTGACGATAGATCAGACAAGGTCATTCAGTTCAGTCAAGCGGACGGGACAACAATCAAATCATTTAAGTCTCCGGCAAAAGATCCGAAGGGGATTGCATTTGATGGAAAATATTTGTGGATATCCGATAGAGGAAAAGATGAAATTTACATGGTGGATCCGGCTACAGGTTACGTGATAATTATTATGGATGCTCCGGGAAATTATGTACATGGTATAACGGTAAATAGGAATAAACTATGGGCGGTTGACCATGAGAGTGATAAAATTTATCAGTTAAAAATAAGAGATGGTGTAAAGTTTGTAAAAAAGAACAAGGAGCTTCATAAAATAACTTTTAACCATAATGTTACCTGTTACGGACCGGGAAAGATTAAAACACTAAATGTAAATATTGCATTGCCAAGAAACAGAGATAATCAAAAATTGTTAAAAAAGTTTGAATACAATATAAAGCCAGCTAAAATTTTAACGGATAAATGGGATCAACAAACGGCTTTGTTTACATTTAAGGACATTAAACCGGGTGAAAAAAAAGTTATTCAGGTAACATCAATCGTCCAAACATACGATGTCCGATATTTTCTTTATCCGGAGAACGTGGGACGATTATCGGATATACCCAAAGGTATAAAAAGAAAATATCTGCAAAATGACGAGAAATATCAAATTGACAATGAAATAATTCAAAAGACTATTAAAAGTGTCGTCGGAAATGAAAAAAATCCGTATTGGATAATGCGAAAGCTACACCAATATTTAATTGATCATTTATATTATAAGATGGACGGTGCTTGGGATACAGCTCCTACCGTTATTGCAAACGGTCACGGTTCTTGCTCCGAATATACTTTTGTTTTTATTGCACTTTGCAGAGCAGCCGGTCTTCCTGCAAGGTATGTCGGTTCGACCTGGGATAGGAAAGAATTGGCATATATGGATGACGTTTACCATAGATGGGTTGAGGTTTATCTCCCTAATTACGGGTGGATTCCGACCGATCCTACTCATGGGGACAGAAAATCTCCGCGTGACCAAGCATTTCCAATCGGACTTGTCAGGAATTCGGCATTGATTACGACTCAATCGGGTGGAGGTTCGTCAACGATGGAATGGACTTACAACAGCAATGAAAACTATACTACTGAACCGAAAACTAATATAAATATATCTAACTTTGCCGATTGGGACAAGATAGATGAAGAAATAGAAAAGAAGTGATTTGATGGAATAATCCGTTTGTTGTGTTGTTATTTCGATCTTTTATAAGAAAACACGGGAATTTGTTCAAACTTTTTAAGGAGGAATTATGAAGATCGGTAAATTGATTCTGGTACTTATATTAACGTCTTTTTCTTTATTTTCAAATACTGTTGAAAAACCCAATAAGAGTACATATTTTGATGAAATCAAGAAGAATGCTCCCAAGATTTATATTGATTGTGATGATTGTGATCTTGATTATGTTAGAACTAACGTTAGTTTTGTAAATTATGTCACCGATGTGAAAGAGGCTCAGATTTATCTGTTGATCTCATATCTGAATACAGGCAGCGGTGGACGTAGATATACCTTTGAGTTTTCAGGACTCAAGAGATTTAAAGGATTAGATGAAAAAATCGAATTGATAACATCTCAAAGCGATACCGACGATGAGATTAGAAAAGAGGTTGTCAAAACACTTAAAATCGGATTGATAAGATATATAAAAAATTCAGATCTTGCAAAATACATTAATATTTCCTTTGAAAAAAAATTAGATCCTACAAAAACCGTAGACAGATGGAAAAGTTGGGTTTTTAATATAGATATGAGCGGATGGTTTGACGGCGGAGAATCAAATAGTGGAAAAAGATTGATGTATGCTGTTTCTGCAGACAGAATAACACCCGAATCAAGAATCATGTTGAAAATGTTTTCAAGTGTTTATAGTTCTTACTTTAAAATTAAGAAAGGTGAAGAAATTAGGAGTGTAAAGAAAGGGAAAGTTGTTAAAGGAGTTTATGTGAAAAGTATTAACGATCACTTGTCTGTCGGAGGAAATTTTCGTGTTCTATCATCTACTTATCGCAATAAAGATATGGAGTTCAGTTTATCTCCTGCTATTGAATATAATATTTATCCTTACTCGGAAGCTACGAAAAAACAACTCCGGATTAAGTATTCACTGGGCTATAGAAAAATAAAATATCTTGAAGAGACTATTTATGATAAAAAAACGGAAGATTTATATTATCAAGAAATGTCCGCGGCACTTAAGTTGAAACAGAAATGGGGTTCAATAAATACTTCTTTGACCGGATTTACATATTTTCACGATTTAAAAAAATATTCCATCGAGCTGAATTCCAGTATTTCCTGGAGGATAATTAAAGGACTCTCGCTAAGATTAAGTGGAGGATACTCTATTATTCATAATCAGCTTTACCTTCCGAAAGGAAAACTCACAAAAGAACAGATATTACTTAATGTATCTGCAATGTCAAGTAGTTACGAATATTGGTTCTCCGCAGGAATTAGCTTTAGATTCGGATCCATCTATAACAATGTTGTTAATCCCAGATTCGGATATTAATTTATTCGGTTAACACGTTTTTATTTAAATAAAACAAAGTTAAATATCCTTTTTGCTTGATCACTTCTACGGTAAGAGGGGAATCTCTTATCACAAAATGTGCATATATCGGAGTGAGTTATGTTTCTTTTCGGAACCCCGATTCTCTTCAGACATACTGTAATCCCTTTTATTAAATCCATTAAATATTGCCCGTTAGCTATTTTTTTGAAAAGATCGTCTATAATAAAATCCGATTCTCTAAATTTTTCCACAAGGTCACTTTGTACATTGTAACATCTCCCCTCAATAGCAGGTCCGGTAAAAAAAAACAGATCATTAGTGCCTGTCCCCATTCTTTTCAACAAATCGATAAGGTTTTGTCCTATACCTAAATATAATCCTCTCCATCCGATATGGATTATTCCGGCATATTTATAATCTCTTGTTCTAAAAAACAGAGGGACACAATCCGCTGTTCTGATCACGATTAGAATTTTTCTCTCACACAGTATAATTCCGTCTCCTTCCGATTTTTCTTGAATGTTATTTGAAAAAAAAATTTTATTTCCGTGAACTTGTTCCAATTGTAATATTTTTTCTGCATTAAGGTATTCCCCGATATCATTTATATCCGCATCAGATTCTGTAAAACCGAATGCAATCCTGTTATCTTCATGAATATGGAAAATTGATCTTTTAAATTTTTTTTTATTTATTGACATAAAATTAATTGTCACCTTAATCGGTGATAGTTGTCAAGAACGGAATAGTTGTTTACAATAGTTACCTAATGAAATTTTCGTTATTGTGAGAATAAAATGAAAGAATTAGTATACTGTCCGAAATGTGGAAATAAGCTTAATGATGTGATTGATGGTGGTGTTGTAAGGATGATATGTAGATCGTGCGATAGGATTGTATATGAAAATCCGGTTCCGGCAACAGCAGCAATTCTATTCAATAATTCAGGAGAACTTCTCTTAGTTAAAAGAAATGTTGAACCCAAAAAAGGGGGTTGGTGCCTGCCGGGTGGATTTAATGAAATTGGAGAGACTCCTGAAGAATGTTGTTTAAGGGAGCTTAAGGAAGAGACCGGACTGGAAGGGATGATCGGAGATATTGTAGGATCGGTTCCGGGCAACAATCCTTTTTATAAATCCGTTATTGTTACGGGATATAGCATAAAAGAATTTACCGGACAATTATCTGCAGGAGATGATTCCGATCAAGCAAAATTTTTTAGTTCTGAGAATATGCCGGAAATTGCCTTTAAAAGTCATAAAGATCTTCTCGGTTTTTATATTCACAAAACCGCTATATCATCAAATAAAAAATTCATTCCTGAAAATATAGGTGCATACGTTATAACAGGCGGTGATCATATAACAATTGCAGAAAATGCTTGCAAGGGAGGAGCAAAAATAATTCAATACAGAGATAAAACATCATCAAAATCTCAAAAACTTAGTATTGCAAGGACTATTCGACAAATAACAAAACAGTCAAAGACACTGTTTATTGTTAATGATGATATAGATATTGCTTTAATATCCGAAGCGGACGGGGTACATCTCGGACAAGATGATATTTCAATAAAAGATGCAAGGGCAATTGTTCCGAAAAATTTTATCATAGGTAAATCCACCCATTCATTAGAACAAGCAATGAAAGCAGAAAATGAAGGAGCAGATTATATCGGTATCGGACCGATTTTTAAAACACCGACAAAGGAAGATTATATCCCAATCGGCGTAGGAACAGTTAAAAAGGTGATAAATCATGTAAAAATCCCTTTTGTGTGCATAGGAGGATTAAATATAGGTAATATTCAAGAGTTGGTAAATTTTGGAGCAACAAATTTTGCCATGGTCAGAGAATTTTCTTCTAATACGGAAAACAAGGTGAAAAAAGTTAACAAAATGGTGTTTGTCTAATCGTCAAGGATATGTTTTTCTTTCTCTTTCTCAATCTCTTCTAATTTTTTAATGTTTTCATCTACAACCTTTTGCAGATCATCATAAAATCTTTTTTCTTCATCTTCAGAGATATCTTTGTCATCTTTCATTTTTTTTACCATATCTCTGTAATCTCTTCTAAGATTTCTAATTTGTGTTTTTCTCTCTTCGGTATATTTTTTCAATTTCTTAATTATTTCAAGTCTTCTTTGCTCATCAAGAGGGGGAACGGGAAGTTTTATTACTTTACCGTCTGAAAAAGGGTTCAAATCAAGATTCGAATTTCTTAATGCTTTCTCAATATCACTTATGATATTTGAATCCCATGGTTGAATAACTATTAAATTGGGCTCTGGAATCGACAATGTTGCAACCTGATTTATCGGTGTAGCTGTACCGTAATATTCAACGGAAAAATCATCAAGTACATTAATAGAGGCTCGTCCGGTCCTAAACTTTGATATTTCTTTAATATAAGCATTAATTCTATCTTTAAATTTTGCTTTTATTTCATCTATGATCTCGTGCAACATTTTCACCCTCCCTTACTTATTAATGTCCCGATATCTTTTTTTACAACCGAATTATAAATATTATTCTTTTTATTTATATTAAAAATTTTAATGTTAAGATCATTCTCTTTACAAAGGCTTACGGCTGTACTGTCAAGGACCTTAAGTTCTTTTGATAAAACTTCGGAATAAGATATTCTTTTAAATTTTACGGCATCATTGTTTTTAATCGGATCATGTGAGAAAACTCCATCAACCATAGTTGCTTTTAAGAGAATATCCGCTTTTATTTCTATTGCTCGTAAAGCGGCTGCTGTGTCGGTAGAGAAGAACGGACTGCCGGTTCCTGCGGAAAATATGACTACACGATCTTTCTCAAGATGCCTGATAATTCTCCGTCTTATAAAGGGTTCGGCAATTGATTTTATCTCAAGAGCAGAAATCAACCTTGTAATCAATCCTGTTTTTTCAAGAGCATCCTGAAGTGCAATACCATTAATAATTGTTGCAAGCATACCCATATAATCGGCTGATGTTCTTCCTATACCGAGGTTATCACCTCTTCCACCTCGAAAAAAGTTTCCACCACCGGTTACAATTGCAATTTGAATACCGAGATCATGAACAGATTTGATTTGTTTGGAAATGGAAGTAATGGTTTCTTCGGAAATTCCGAAAGTATTACTACCTTTTAATGCCTCTCCGCTGAGTTTTAAAACAATTCTCTTGTATTGCGGAATATCATCCATTTTAGAATTCTTCGCCTACCTCATAGCGGGTAAATCGTTTAATTACGATGTTTTCACCTATCTTATGAATTTTTTCAGTTAAAAGACTCTCAATCGTATATTGATCATCTTTAAAAAAGGTTTGATTAAGGAGACAAACTTCCGAGTAGAATTTTTTAAGCTTACCCTCAACGATAGTATCAATAATATTGTCGGGTTTTCCTGAATTTTTAAGCTGTTCTCTGATTATCTCTTTTTCTTTATTCAACACTTCTTCGGGAACATCATTGCTTGATATGTATTCTGGATTCATTGCAGCTATTTGCATTGAAACATCTCTTGTAAATTGGATAAAATCTTCATTTTTTGCTACAAAATCCGTTTCGCATGCAACTTCAATTAAAACACCGATTTTATAATTTTGATGAATATAGGAATTTATGACACCTTGATTTGTTGTTCGCGAAGATTTGGATTTTGCTTTTTCATATCCTTTTTTTCTTAAATATTCGATTGCCTTATCAAAATCTCCCGAGGACTCATCCAATGCCTTTTTACATTCCAAAATACCAATTCCTGTTTGCTCTCTGAGCTTTCTTACCGTTGCCATATCTACAGACATTTTAGTTCTCCTTCTCTTCCGTTTCCTCTTCCGTTATTTCTTCCGAGTCAACCTCATCTTTGCTTTCATTCTCAAGTTTGAGTGCATTAGCTTCCTTCTGATCAATTCCGGCTTGAACAGCCTCGGCAAATTTTGAAACAAATAATTTAATTGACCTTATTGCATCATCATTACCGGGAACAGGATAAGCAATACCGTCAGGATCGGCATTTGTATCAACAATCCCGACAATCGGGATATTCAACTTCTTTGCTTCATAAACAGCAATATCTTCAAAGTTTGAATCAATGACGATTATAACTCCCGGAAGACCTTTAAGGTTTCTCATTCCCCACAAATTTTTATGAAGTTTTTTATATATCTTTTCCAGTTTTGACTGTTCTTTTTTGCTCTTGACATCCCATCTTCCGTCTCTTTTCATTTCGTCAAGGTCAAGAAGTTTCTCAATGCTCTTTTTTATCATTGAGAAGTTTGTCAATAATCCGCCAAGCCATCTCTTGTTGACATAATGAAAATGAGACTCTTCCCCCAATTCGGAAATTATAGTTTGAGCTTGCTTTTTTGTCCCCACAATTAGAGCCTCTTCGCCCTGAGCAACGACATCGGTTACAAAACCAAGTGCATCTCTAAACATCTCAATGGATGTTTGGAGATCAATGATATAAATCCCGTTCTTTTTCCCGTAAATATAGGGTTTCATTTTCGGATTCCATTTACGTACCTGATGTCCGAAATGAACACCGGCTTCCAACATTTCTCTCATGCTTACTGATACCATAATTCCTCCTACCTCTTATGGTACTGAGAAGCCTTTCTTGCCTTCAATAGACCATATTTTTTCCGTTCTTTTTCTCTTGAATCTCTTTTTAATAATCCGTTCTTTTTTAGTGTGGGTCTCAATTCGGAGTTAAATTCTATTAAGGCACGAGATACACCGAGCTTTACTGCATCAGCTTGTGCCGAAACACCACCACCATTAATATTTAAGTATAAATCAAAATTTTGTGCGTTGTTTGTCAATGCAAGTGGTTTGTAGATAGCAAGCTTATGAATTTTTTGCGGAAAATATTCATCAAAAGCTCTCTTCCTTTTGTTAACGACCAGTTTCACTTCGCCTTTTCCGGGTCTCAAATATACTCTTGCTACACTGGTCTTTCTTCTTCCTGTTCCGTAATATTGAACTATGCTCAAACTATCCTCCTTAGAAAACTATAGATTCAGGTTTTTGTGCTTTATGATTATGATCAGAACCTGAATATATTTTTAATTTCTTTAAAATTTTTCTGTTAAGTTTGTTTTTCGGAAGCATCCCTTTTACCGCCGCTTTAATTATTCTTTCGGGGTGAGATTCCATCATCTTTTTATACGATGTTTCCTTGATACCACCCATCCATCCGGAATGTCTATAATAGATTTTTTGTTCCTCTTTGTTTCCTGAAAGTTTTATCTTATCGGCATTAATAACTATTACAAAATCTCCGTTATCGAAGAATGGAGTATATGTAGGTTTGTCCTTTCCCCTTAAAATCGTAGCGACTCTCGTAGCTAATCTTCCGAGTATTATTCCTTCAGCGTCAATCAGAAGCCATTTCTTGTCTTTCTCATCTTTTTTTGGTATAGCAGTCTTGTTCTTCTCATTCAATTTCATTTTATTCCTCTTAAAGGGATAGTATTATAATATTTTACGGTTTTTGTCAAGAATAAGCTCTCATTTTAAAGTAAATAAGTATGGTTTTCCTCTCTTTTGTGAAAAAAAGTTCAAATTTCAAACCATTTTAAATATTTTTTGTTGTCTCCATCAGAACTTTGCTTATGATAAAATTCATTATTTTTTGCGGAATAATTATAATCGTTTTCCCATTCTTTAATATTTTCCACAATTGCATTAAGGGAAGAGAAAATGTACTCCAGTTCCTTATCGGTCATTGTAGGATGCAGAGAGAGGCGTACCCATCCCGGCTTTTCAGAGAGATCTCCTTTATCAATCTTATCGGTTATTGATTTGGAGTGTTGATATGTTACGTTAAGAAGGAAGTGACCGTAAGTTCCGGCACATGCACACCCTCCCCTAACCTGAACACCGAATCTGTCACTCAAAAGTTTAACTATCAGGTTGTAATGGATTCCTTCAATGTAAAAAGAGAATACACCGAGTCTATCTTTGGCATTATCTGCAAGTATTTTCATCCCATCAATCTCTTCCGATAATTTAAAAGCCTTTTTTAACAACTCTTTTTCCCTTTTCTCAATGTTATGCACCCCCATTTGTTCTTTAAGTTTTATTGCCAATGCAATTCTGAAAGATTGAATAAATCCGGGTGTTCCTCCGTCTTCTCTAAGTTCAATATCATCTATATATTTGTATTTTCCCCATGGATTTGTCCAATCAACCGTACCTCCTCCGGGATTATCGGGGACATCGTTACGGTATAAAGATTTGTTAAATACCAGAACTCCCGAAGAACCGGGACCTCCGAGAAATTTGTGAGGAGAAAAGAATATTGCATCAAGTCTCTCCAAGGGATCGGAAGGGTGCATATTCATATTCATATAGGGAGCGGAAGCGGCAAAGTCGATGAAACTCAATCCGCCGTGCTCATGCATTATTTTACTGAGAAGGTGATAAGGAGGAATAACTCCGGTTACATTCGAACAAGCAGAAAATGATCCTATTTTTAACTTTCTGCTTTTATATATTTCAAGCAATTTTTCCAACTCATCCGGATCTACGAAAAGATCATCGGAAGGTGAAATGATTACCACGTCAGCTATGGTCTCATACCATGAAGTGTGATTCGAATGGTGTTCCATATGGGTAACAAACACTACCGGACGATCATCTTCATCTATATCATTTTTACGAACAAAAGGACTTTGTATTTTTAGCCCGAGTATCCTTTGGAGTTTGTTAATTACACCGGTCATCCCGTTGCAGGCTGTTATAACTATATCATCTTCCGAAGCATTAACATGTTCTCTGATTATTTCATGTGAATAATGGTAGGCGTGGGTCATTAGTGTTCCGGTCTTACTCGTTTCGGTATGGGTGTTCGCTACAAACGGACCGAAATTATCCGTAATCTTTTTCTCTATCGGACGGTATAATCTACCGCTTGCTATCCAATCCGCATAAACGATTTTTTGTTTTCCATAAGGTGATTTATAAGTTGTATTGATCCCGATAATATTTTTTCTGAATTTTTTAAAATATTTTTCCATATTGTTCATTTTTAAATTTTAACATATTTATACTGATCGTACGTTAACATGTTTGATTTTTTTTTTAGTTTACAATACTATTTTATCGGAGGAATAAAAAATGGCAAATTTTATGGATGAATTTATGGGAACTTACGGTTCAAAGGTATCAAAAGATCTTTCAAAAACGCTTGGAGTTAATAAAGGGCTGTTAAAACAGATTATTCCCCAAATTGCTCCACTGATACTTGGAGGATTGAAAAAGCAAAAAGATAATCATGGTGGAGATGCGAGAATTGACCATATTTTGAATAAATACGGAAGTTCCGATGTTCTTAATGACCTTGGTGGATTGTTCAGAAGCAAAGCCGATGATCCGAATCCTGATCCCGGACTCGGTGGACTATTGGGTAATTCGGGATTTCAAGCATCAGATGTGATAGCAAAAAAATTCAATGTGGATTCGAGTATTATTTCAAAGATTATCCCAATGCTTGCTCCTGTAATTCTTGGGGCTCTTACAAAAAAGAGAGATACCGGTGCGGGATCCGGTGGTATCGGAGCTTTACTTGACCAAGATGGTGACGGAAGTGTTCTTGATGATGTTGCAGGGTTCCTTATGGGGAGTTTAGGTGGCGGCAGAAAGAGGGGTGGCGGTCTTACCGGAGCACTTGGCGGACTGCTCGGCGGACTCTTCGGAAAAAAGTAGAATTATAATTTGTTTGAGACAAGATAAAAAAATAAGAGGAGGAAGAATGAGATTAAATGCACCGAAAAAAATTGTATGGCTCATTTCTTTAATTATTGCTGTATTGGCTGTTATTAGTACATTTGTCGTAATTCCATTTGTTACGGTTAACGCATTTTGGGCTATGGGAGTAGCTTGGCTTCTCCTGTTTCTTGCTACATTTCTAAAAGGATTTTAGCAGTAGTTCCCGTATCCCTTTATTTCGAAAGGGGTACGGGAAATATTTCTATTTCGGTTATTCTCTCAAAATTTTCAGTGTTAAAGTCATTTGTTTTTTTCTATAATAAACAGTCTACCCGACAATAGGTCCGTAACCCATATTTTTCCGTTCTTTCCCGATTTAATCTGTGATATCTCGTATATCGAATCACCAAACTGACCTCTCAAGTAAAAAGCTGTATTTGAATTGTTAAACGATGTGTCCCCGTATGGATAAGAAAATTTCAATATTTCTTCAATTTTTCCTGTTTTGATATCAAGTTCGAAGAAGCGGAATTCATTGTCGTTGTGAGCGGTTATAAATATTTTATTATCAATGAGAGTCATGTTATCAGGAAACATGTCATCTGGTATTTCGAAAAATTCGACTGTTTTTCCAATACGCCGAATGCTGCTACTACCATGATTAAGAGAGTATAAATATCCTTTATGTAAAATAATTTTCAACGGTTCCTTTTCGGTTTTTATATTTTCTGTTTGAAGGGTCTTTTTATCTATTTTTGTTATTGAATTTGAGTCAAAATTAGAAATAAATATGTGTGTTTTGTTGAATACAAGGTCTGTGGGAGTAAGTCCGGTACTGATGTTTGCAATGAGTCTGTTGTCTTTTGCATTGATAATCATTAGATTTCCATTTTCCGTATCTTTCTCTCCCGTCTTTACCAAATATATTTTATCCTGATCATTATCATACTTGAGAATTCTCTGAATATTTTCTCTCTGAATGGAAGTGTAAAAATAAATTCTTTGCTGAGGCGAAAATAATCTAAGTCCCTTTGGAAAATATGTAAGAAAAAGTTTTTCCTTACCCCAACTGTTCTGAAGTCCATAAAGTCCACCTCTCTTGTCAACAAGAATTTTCTGAGCAAGTCTCGGTACTCTTCTATCAAAGATTTGGAAGGTTTTTTTATCAATTTCAAGGATTCCGTTTTTTGCCCCCCATATATAGACAAGAGGCCAGTAAGATTGGTGGGGACCGTAAGACAGAAAGATATTTCCTTTGCCCGATTTTATTAAAGAGGTGGGGTAGGCAAACGGAAGTTTATGAAATTTTATTTTTCCTTCCGATGTCACTTCTGCAAACTCATCCTCGGTATTAAAAACAAGAAAAGAATCTTTCTCTTCAATCTCTATCAAATCAAGTGGTGCCCATCCTGTTCTTATTTTTACCTTGTTAAAGTTTTCGGTGTTAAGTACGGTTAGTGCAGACCCGAAAGATCCGTTTACCGCAGTGGCTCCAAGCGGGATATAGAGTTTATTGTTTTTCGGATTTAATGCAAGTGAAAACATATGAGGAAGAATTCCGACATTCTTTATTCTCTTTTTCAAAACTTGATTCTTTAAATCAATGATGTATATTTCACCAAAAGCCCAACTTGCAACGTAGAGCTCGTTTTTCTTGGAATTTACAGCTGATGCATCGTTCCCGTAAGAAGGGATAATTACTTTTTTTACAGATCCCTCTTTATTTTTGAAGTCTACAATATGTACTATCGGATGGTTATCATACGGTATATATATTTCACCCCTTTTCGGGCAGTAGTTTATTCCTACACCTTCAGATAGAGAAGGAAGATCTATGAAAATGTCATTTTTTTTTTTGCAATCAATTTTGAGAGCTTGAATAACTTTTCTTTGTGCTGTTTCGGTTACAAGATAGAGATTATGTTCTTTCTCGTTATATCCTGCAAAGTGAAATCTATCCCCTTCTTTTATATTCAAGGATCTCTTCTTAATGATTTTCCCATTTTTTATATTTAGGGTAATGAGAGAGGAAGTATATCCATCAAACACAAAAACACTGTTTAATTTAGGATCGGTAACAATCTTTCTGATTGGCGGTGGCGGAGTTTGGTTGAGATTCACCATTTTTTCCGTTCTGTCAAATATTTTAATAAAATGGAACTTTCGTTTTTTTAAATTAAGAAAAGCAACTTTTTTACTTTCTCTTCCGACAAGGAAACAATTTCCTGTAAAACTATCAACGGCTACCATATCATATTGTTTTTTCGTATTGAGTGTAACAGATGATTTTGTGTCGGGAAAAACAATACTTAGTGATTTGAATCCTATCAAATAAATATTGCCATTGCTGTTATTTACAGTGAAGGATTCTTCTTTTAGGTATTGCGGGATTCTTCCCTCAATGGGAATATTCGTTACTTTATTACTGCTACCGTTTATAAGAGATACGGAAGAACTGTTTGTATTTACAAGAATTGTACGATTTCTCCCTTTATCATATTTAACCATAAGAGGTCCAATCCCGTTATTTTTAATCCCAATTGAATCAAGAAAATTAACTTCGATTATCTTAGTCTTGGAAAAGTTCGGTAAAAACAATAAACTTATTAACAAAAACATTACTGAAGACCTCATTCTTCCTCCTACACAAATGTTAACAGAGGGTGATAAAAAAGAAAATACGAAGTTGAAAAAAGTTTGTTTTTAGTTTAGAATGGAATTGAACTAAAAAAAATAGTCCAACCTACTTTTTGCTGTTGTGTAACGTATTGTTAAAATAAATATAGGAGATCAAAAAATGGATAAATTAAGTCGGAGTCTTGAAGATTATCTCGAATCAATATATATAATTTCTTTAGATAAAAAAATTGCAAGAGTGAAAGATATCGTAAACAGACTGGGTGTAAAATCATCTTCTGTTATAGGTGCAATAAAAAAACTTGTTGCAGGCGGTTACGTTGAACATGAACATTATGGTCACATAGAACTTACAAAGGAGGGGAGAAAAAGAGCTGTTCGATTGTATGACAGACACACTACTTTGACTAAATTTTTCCACGAAATTCTTCATGTTGATAAAAAAATTGCAGAGGAAGATGCATGCAGAGTCGAACATGAACTTAGTGAAGAATCCTATAGTAGAATTATTAAGCTTCTTGCTCATATAATTTCACTTTCCGAAACCGACCCGAAATGTTTCAATGAATTAAAAAAATCTGTAAATGATTAAAAATAATTTAAAATAAGATTATATTTTCAGTAGGATTCTTGACACACAATTTTATTTCTGATATTTATCGTCCATATTTACATCAGGAGAAATTTTAATTGGATAAAGATAAATTATTAAGGCATTCCGTACTTCTTAAAAATTATAAATTGAATAAGCCGTTAAATATAATGGAAGTTTGCGGAACCCACACCGTTTCTTTTTTCCATACGGGAGTAAAGGATATTTTTCCCAATGGGTTAAATCTTATTGACGGTCCGGGCTGCCCTGTTTGTGTAACTGCCAACGGTTATCTTGATCGAGCTATAGAAATTCAAAAAAAATATAATGTTGTCCTTGCAACTTTTGGAGACATGATCAAAGTACCTGCCTCATATACTTCGTTGCAAAAATTAAAAAGTGAAGGTGGAAGGGTTGAGATAGTCTATTCTCCAATGGATGCACTTGAGATGGCAAAACAAGATAAGAATAAGCAGGTCGTTTTCCTTTCCGTTGGATTTGAAACCACAATACCTGCAGAAGCGGTAACCCTAAAGAGAGCCGTAGAGGAAGGTGTCGATAATTTTTCGATTTTAACCGGAAACAAACTCACTCCGCCTGCCGTTAAAGCTCTTTTGGAACTTGGAGAAGTTAAAATTGACGGCTTTATCCTTCCCGGACATGTAAGTATAATCACCGGTTCCGAAAAATGGAAGTTTCTTGCAGATTATTTTGGGAAGCCTTCTGTTATTTCAGGATTTAATTCGGAAGATCTTATCATGGGTGTTTTAAGGCTTGTGCAGTTAATTGAGAATGGTGATAATAAGATTGAAAACTTATACAAAAAAGCAGTTACTAAAAGAGGAAATCATATAGCTCTAAACTTAATTGAAGAATTGTTTGATGTGACAGATACGAAATGGAGAGGAATAGGAACAATACCGAAAAGCGGGCTTGAGCTAAAAGAATGTTATGGTAATTTTGATGCGGAAAAAAAATTCCCCGTAACAATGCCCGAAGAAGTGGAAAATAAAAATTGTAGATGCGGAGAAGTTCTGAGAGGTCTTATTATTCCGACCGAGTGTCCTTTATTCGGAACGGTTTGTACTCCGCGAGAGCCTGTTGGTGCATGTATGGTATCTTTTGAAGGTTCTTGTTCTGCGTACTATAAATACGGAAAATAAAAATGGATGATAAGATTTTGATGGCACACGGAAATGGTGGAGAATTGATGGGGAGTCTAATAAATAAGCTTATCATAGAAATACTCGGAAAAGATTCCGTTCAGCTGGACGATTCTGCTATTGTAGGACCGGAAGAAGGGAAAATAGTTTTTACTACCGATACTTATACGATTACTCCGATCTTTTTTGAGGGAGGAGATATTGGGAAACTTGCGGTTAACGGAACTGTAAATGATCTTGCGGTTATGGGAGCCGAACCTAAATATTTATCTTGCGGACTTATTCTTGAAGAAGGTTTGGATATGTCCGAGTTTGAGAAGATTCTTTATTCGATGAAAAAAGCAGCCGATTATGCCGAAGTCCGGATTGTGACGGGAGATACCAAAGTTGTTGAGAGAGGAAGTGCAGATAAAATTTTTATCAATACTTCGGGAATAGGATTCCAAAACAATTATTCCTTCAGAAATGAAATAAAATCTGGAGATGTTGTGATAGTTAACGGAACCATAGGAGATCATGGCATATCTATCATGGCTGAAAGAAACGGTCTGTCATTCTCAAAGGGCCTTTCGTCGGACAGTGCACCTTTGAACAAAATGTTAATGTCCTTAGGCAGAGAATATGGAGATCATATTAAGTTTGTCAGAGATGCGACACGAGGAGGGATTGCTTCCGTTTTAAATGAAGTGGCTGGAGATCGGGATTTTAGTATTAAACTAATTGAAGATTATCTCCCCATAAAAAATGAGGTAAGAGGTGTTTGTGATATTCTTGGTCTTGACCCTCTATATGCAGCAAATGAAGGAAAAGTTATTTTGATTGTCAGTAAAGAAACGGCTGATGATATTGTAGAAAGTATGAGAAAATTTCCTGAAGGTGAATTATCAAAAGTGATTGGATGTGTCGACTCAAACTATTTTGGAAAAGTTTACATTGAAACATATGTAAAAGGACATCGGATTTTACCTTTACTACAGGAAGATCAGTTACCAAGAATTTGTTAAGAGTATAAGATTAACAAATATAGGAGGTACGAAATTATGCTGAAATACAAAAATTTATCGAATCCTCCGTTTCGGTTTTCATTTTTCATGTATCTTGTAGCTTTACATTCATTTATTGCAGGAATCGGATTAATGTTTTTACCATCTGACCTATTCACAAAATTAGGGTATAGTGCGATTTCCGAACGTTTCTTTACTGTTCAAGGCGGTGTGTTTCATATTGTAATGTGTATAGGGTATTTAATGGTTGCCTTTAGGAGAGAAAAATATGAAGGTGTGATCTATTTTTCGGTAACTGCAAAATTTATTGCAACTTTTTTTTTGATCACCTATTCTATTTTTATTGATTGGATTTGGGTGGTATTTTTATCGGGAATATTTGATTTTCTGATCGGATTAGTTATTATTTTACTTTACAAACAACATATTAAGTATCTATTATCAGGTGACAGATGAAAACCATTCCTTCAATAATTGTTACCGGTGCTTCGGGAATTGTAGGAAGTAGTTTTGTAGATTCAATAAAAGAAAATTTCAGAATCTATGCAATAGCAAGAAGGTCCCAAAAAGAAGCCGGTGTAAAACCTCATCCTAATATTATATGGATTCAAGTTGATATAGGTGATTGGATTTCTCTTCGTTGGGTAATGCATAATATAAAAAGGGAAGGTGGTGCCGATTTTATACTTCATCTTGCCGGATATTATGATTTTGAATATACTCCTAATCCGGAATATGAGAGAAGTAATGTAAAGGGGACAAAGTATATTTTGGAGCAGGCAAGGATTCTCAGAGTAAAAAGATTTATATTTGCAAGTTCAAGTGCTGCATCCGAATTTCCTGTGAAAGGAGAAGTTTTGACCGAAAAGAGTCCTCTTAACGCACAATATGATTATGCAAGGTCTAAAAAAAAAGGAGAGAAAATGGTAAAGGATTTTTCAAGATTCTTCCCATGCTCTATTATTAGGTTTGCGGCGGTTTTTACCGATTGTTGTGAGTATGGTCCGCTGTATGTTTTCTTATCAACATGGCTTGAGAAGAGTTGGAATTCAAAAATTCTCGGAGGAAAAGGACAATCGGCTATCCCTTATATTCACACGAATGATCTTAATCGACTTATAGTAACGGTGTTAAATAAACATCAAAATCTTCCCGATTTCGATGTATATCTTGCAAGTCCCGATGGCTCTACATCTCATAGAGAATTATTTGATGTTGCAACCAAATTTTTCTACGGATCACAAGTTCGCCCGATAATGATCCCGAAACTCATAGCATACCCCGGAGTTATTTTAAGAGATATTATTGGTAAAATAACCGGAAACAGACCGTTTGAAAGACCATGGATGATTAAATATCTTGACAAAAAACTGAATATTGATTCATCATATACAAGAAAAACCCTTAACTGGTCCACTACAAAAAGACTTTCAATTCAGAGACGGCTTCTCTATCTTATTGAGAGAATGAAAAGTAATCCGACAGAATGGCACTCGAAAAATAAAATTGCTCTCAAAAGAGATCCTTTACGTCCGAATCTTTTGATTTATAATTCAATAAGCAGATTAAAAGATGAGATCGTCGAAGATGTAAACAAGATGTTATTTTCCAATTCGGTTGAGAAAAAACTTGAAAGTTACAGAAAAATGAGAAGAGAAAATATAGAAAGGGACATAGAGTTTTTTATTCAACTTCTTGCGGTTTCGGTCAGAACAAAAGATAGAATGGTCATTCTGGAATATGCAAGGACTCTTGCATATATGAGAAATAAAGAAGGTTTTAGTCTCGAAGAAGTATCGACAGTTGTGACTGAAATGGGTAAGATCATTCTAAAAAAGATTGGTGAGGATAAAGAACTAAAAGTAAAAAAGCAAGACATTTATGATCTTATATCAATAACTCTTCAGATGACCCTTGATGAAATTGCAGATTCTTTTGAAAAAATATCTTTAAAGAAGAATGTTGAAGCCGTTTACGATAGAGATGAGATAGAAGAACGAATTAACGAATTGGAAACGTTCTACCACACTTCAGATTGACCTCTTGTTTCAGTTTCCTATTTCCTGTGATTATTAATTATTATTTGAAGTCATTTTCATAGAATAAACCGAAGAGACACTCGGTTCATTCATGCTGATCCCGTAAATATAATCGGCTTCTTCCATTGTTTTAAAATTATGTGTAATTATTAGGAATTGCGTTTTTTCTTTAAGTTTGTGGAGGAATTTTAAAAATCTCTGAATATTTGCCTCGTCAAGAGAAGCATCAACTTCATCGAAAACACAGAAAGGTGAAGGCTTATATTCGAAAAGTGCAAAAAGAAATGCAAGAGAAGTAAGTGTCTTTTCTCCACCGGATAAAAGACGAAGTCCTTGTAATCTTTTCCCGGGAGGTTGTGCCATGATTTCAAGTCCGGTCTCAAGGATATTTTCCTGATCGGTAAGTGTCAAGTCTGCCTCTCCACCCTCAAATAAAATTCTGAATATTCTTTGAAAATTTCCCCTTATCTCTTCAAATGATGATTTAAAGCTTTTTTTTGATTCTTCATCAATTTTATTTATGGCATTATTCATATCTTCAATGGAATTAAGGACATCTGCTTTTTGAGAAATAAGTCCTTCATAGTCTTTTGCAAGAAGTTCGTATTCGGATTCGGCTGAAAAGTTCAAACGGTTACTATCTCTCATTTTTAATAGCTTATCGTTTGCTGAATTAACTTTTTCCTCAAGATCGCTTAATTCGAGATCAAGAAATTTTTTATCAGGTTTAATCTCTTTTAACTCCAAATTCAATTCGCGAAAAGATATTTCTTCAAGAGAAAAAATATCCTTTTTTAATGCTGCAAACTCAATCTCTTCTTTACTTTTGATCTCCTTAATAGTATCAAGCTCCGCTCTCGTTTTTGTTAACAGTTCATTCTCTTCCTTAAGCTTCGAATTCAACTTATCAAGAAGGCTTTCATCTTCTTTTATTGTTTTCTCGGATGTTGCTTTTATAACCGAATTGGAATTTTGTTCTTTTTTATAATCCTCAATATTCTTTTTGATACCATTTATCTCTTGAGCAAGATCCGTACTCTCTCTCTCTTTTGCTTTAATATCCGTCTCTTGTTCGGCTTTCTCCTTTTTTAATCTTGAAAGTTCGGATTCTATGGAAGTAAGTTTTTGTTTTGAAAGATTCAGGTTGTTTTCTGCTCCGAAAAATTCTTTTTCACTTGAACTCAAATTAACATTAAATTTACTTTCTCTTTCTTCAATAGATTCCCTCTCTTTCAATAGTTTTCTGTTTTTTAATTCTATATCCTTTTTTTCTTCCGATTTTGTTTTGAGTTGCTCAGAAAATTTCTTAATATCCATATTATCTCTTTCCAACTCAAGTTCAATTAATCTAATCCTTTTTTGATTTTTCTCCTTTGAGTTTATAAGGTTTTCAAGATTTGAACGGCTTCTGATCATTTTGTGCTCAAGCTCCTTAACAAGTTGAGATTTTTTATTAAATTTACTTGCCAGATCATCCTTTTTTTCCCTTTTGGCATTGAGATCTTTTTCAAGATCTTTTAGCCCTTTTTCCAGAGTTTCTATTGATATATCAATATTTTTTAATTCAGCCACTACATCAAGTACTCCTGATCCCCTTTTCCTGATTAAAATTCCATCTGATGTTATTACTTCCGCTTGGGGTGTTACTATCGGGATACCGAATTTTTTATAAATATCTATCCCATTTTTAATATTTGATACGAGTACCCCGTCCCTGAGATTTCTTTTGATTTTCGAATCTTTAATTATAAAAAGATTTTTTATGCGGTTAATGTAGCCTTCTTCTTTATCTATTTTTTCCGGAACTGAAATTATTGAAGGGGAATTCAAAATAATTCTCTCAAAATCGGGATTATAGAGATCTTCATCATCATTCGTAATATATGATCCTATCTCTTCAAAGTAAAAGCTTTCGATTAAATCAAAGTTTTCTTTCTCGGAATCTATTAAATCCAAAAAATTTTTACTTCCGGATAATGAACTGCCGGAAATCTTACTCTTCATTTTCAGATAATTTTCACGTTGTTTTTTTAATCCTTCAATATCATTATTACTCCGTTGTATTTTTGAATTCAGAGAATTAATTTCCTTAGTTAAATGATCCAATTCAATCTTCATCTCGGAGAGATCTTCTTCCGACGAAAGAAAAGAGAGTTCAATATCATTGTATTCTTTTTGATTTATCTCTATCACAGAATCATTAATATTGTCTTTTAACTCTTTAATGAATTTCATTTTTGAGTTAATCTCGTTTTCAAGTTTCATCAGGAGTTTTTCATTTCCGTAAACCTCATTATTCAAGGTAGCTATTGTCGATTTTGTTGAGAATAGTTTTGTTGTTAATAACTGTTTTTCCGAAGCTATTTTTTGATGGGAAGATCTGATTTCCGATATTTTCTTTTTCCGCTTAGAAAAATCATCTAATAATGATTCATACTCTTCTCTTCGAGATTTAATTTCGGTTGAAAGTTTTTCTATTTCTTTTTCTCTATTCCTAATCCTTAGTTTGCTCTCCTCAATAAATTTTTTATTCCCATCAATCCTGTGAACAATAAATTCTTCACGTTGCTTAAGCTTCTCTACTTCAGACTTACTTGAAAGTAAACTATGGTTTAATTCAAACAGATTTTTTTGGTTCTCTTTTAAATTTCTGTCTAATTCCCATTTTTTACTTTCATTTCCCGAATACTCTTTTTCCAAAAGAGCGAGATCCTTGGCAAGAATCATTTCTCTGTTTAAATATTTTTCCACTTCTCCTTTGTGTTTTTCAAATTCCGAATTTATTTTTTGGTATTTTTTATAGAGAAAAACTTTGATATATTCAATGTTTTCAGACTTCAACTCGCGGTATCGAGACACATAATTGGCCTGATTCTTAAGTTCTCTAAGTCTATTCTCTTTATCAGCAGAGAGTATATCAAGATTATCTAAATTTTGTTCCGCTATAATCAATTTGTTGGCGGTCTCTTTTTTTCTGATCAAGTATTGAGATATTCCCGCCGCCTCTTCAATAAGCGCTCGTCTTTCCGACGGCTTAAGAGATACCAGTTTTTCAATACTTCCCTGTTCAAAAATAAAATAATTTCTCCCTCCGAGGTTGAGATTGTACAATTCTTCCTGAATATCTTTGTTCCTACAGTATTTTGAATTAAGTATATATTTACTTTCACCGGATCGGAAAAATCTTCTTGCAATGTAAACATTATCTTCGGGCTTTGAAAAAGTAACACCGACTTCTGTCATTCCAAGTGGTTTTTTCGAGGAACTCCCGCCAAAGATCAGATCTTCATTATTTTCTCCACGCAGATTTTTTATCCTCTGTTCACCAAGTACCCAAAGGATAGCATCTACAATGTTACTCTTTCCACATCCGTTAGGTCCGACAACAGCTGTTATTCCAGGGTGAAATTTTATTACGGTTTTTTCCGGAAAAGATTTGAATCCGTGCAATTCAAGTTTATCAAGATGTATCTTCACTCTATTGATGATCTTTTACTACTTCTATTAATTCAGGAAGGTCCATCCCGATATCTTTGAGATGATCGATTTTCGGTATTCCGTTGCTTGTCCAGCCTCTTCTCTTATAAGTTGCATCAATTAGTTTTTCATATTCATTTTCTCTGAACTTTCTGAGGATTTTTACTTTCTCTTCAGTAGATTTGTTTGCGGGATCAACATCCAATTTTTCTTTAAGTTGTTTATCATATCTCTCAACTCTTGACTCATATTCTTCAACGGTTACGGGACCTACCGATCTGTATGGTATCTTATCGTGATTTCTATCGCCATATCCCATTCTTATGTTAAAAACCCTTTGAAAATTATAAACTCTTTCAGACTGAAGGATAAGTTCATCCTTGTCAATATTTTTTCCTGTGATAGCGTTAAATATATCAACATAATTCTGAACGTGCTCAGGAACCTTTGCAGGTTCGTCCACTTCCGAATTATTTTCCGGTTCGACATCATTCCACGGAAGTTTGCAAAGTCCCTGAATTGAGAACCATGTTCTGAACATTGGGAAATAATGGAGAGCTTCCGCTTTGTCTTCAAATGTAGGTATCTGATTGTTTACCATATCCATGAAGATTAACCATGCTTCGTCATGCTGAGGACCTTTTAATGCCAATCCGTATCCACCCTGCATAGCAAGTGATTCCTTTGTTATGTATTCGGAATATTCAAGTCCTTTTGCTTCCATTCCGATGTCATCCATGAATTTTCTGTCCGCACCCCACTTTTTTTCAAAGTGATCTTTCATCTTCCGAATCCCTTTTCCGGCAATCAGTCCAAAACCTTTACCTTTACCTATTTGGTGTAAAAGCTCCATTACATCTTCAATATTACCCCAGGAGAAATCCAACCCTCCCGTCTTATCTTTGTCAAGAATTCCATTATCCCAACATTCCATTATAAAAGCAGTCATTGTTCCGAAAGAAATGGTGTCGAGACCGTAAGTATCACAGTAAAAATTTATCTCAAGTATTGTTGCAGCATCAAAAATTCCAATGTTCGATCCACACCCTGCAACCGTTTCATATTCCGGTCCGTCTACGGTTACTTTTTCCCCTTTGTAAGGTCCGGTTTTCAATTCAAAATTATCGGCGGTTTTTGCACATGCCATAGTGCATCCGAACCAACATCCATCGGGAAGACCCTTTGTCAGGAAGTTGTCATAAAAAACATCAGAGGCTATTTTGGGTGTGTCTTTATGGCTTCCGAATTTGTAGTTATGTGTCGGAAGGAGATCGTATTCATCCATTATTTCTGTCAAGTGAGCAGTCCCTACTTGCCTCATTCGGCACTGTTTGTCATCCAAAGTAAGAATCTCTTTGTGAAGTTTCAACCCTACTTCCTGAATCTTTTTTTGATCCGCCGGATTATTCAAGTTTCCTTTTAATCCGGAAAATTTAACAACGAGAGCCTTGATCTTTTTGTCTCTAAAGACAGTTCCCGTACCACCTCTTCCCGCCTGTTTTAATCTGGCAACTTTCCTCCTTTTGTCAAAAAACGAAAAGTTAAGACACCCGATATAAGCACTTTCTGCACCGGAACCTGCACTGACAGAAGAAATATGTTGTTTTTCCTTATCGTTTTCAGCGAACATTTCTACCATTTGTTCTGCAAGCACATGACTATCTACTGCTTCTCCGGGTGCTTCAAAGATTTTTACAAATCCATTGTTTCCATCTATATAGATTATTACTTCTTTGTCCGCTTTTCCCTGAATTTCCATTGCGTCAAAACCTGAAAATTTTAAATATGGTCCGAAGTATCCACCGACATTGCTGTCAATCGGAATATTTGTCATGGGAGATATGGAGGTAACTATTGATTTCCCGGACCCTGCGTAATTGGTATTTCCTGCTATCGGTCCTGTTGCAATATTGATCTCGTTTTCAGGAGAATCCCACTTGGTGTCTTTATTAACGGCATCCCACAAAAGTTTGAGCCCAAATCCTTTTCCTCCGGTGAATTTCTCTTTCATTTCTTCAGAAACCGGTTTTTCCCTAATCTCGTTTGTAGAGACATCTATGTAAAGAGTCCTATTTGCATAACCTTTCTCAATCGGCTTAATCTCATACTTAAACTCTTTTAACAACTTATGTCTTGATCTTAATTTTTCAATGTCATATTTCATTTAATTCTCCGTTATTATTTTTATAGCATCTGCCGGGCATTCACGTGCACATGCACCACATGCAATACATTTGAATGGGATAATTCCTTCAAGATGTGTTCTCATATTATTTGTCGGACAGATAGCAACACAAGCATAACATCCGATACAGAGATTTTTATTAACCATTACCACTCCGAACTTATTTACCGTAAGAGCAAGGGTGGGACATTCCGCCACACACGTTTGGCACTGGTTACATACACTGAGTTCAAAGTTTCCTTCACCTTCGTCGTAAACTTCAATACACGATTTTTCCGGTGAAACTTCTTTGAAATAAAGGTTTGAACAGACCTCAACACATGTATTGCAACCGATACATTTTTCAGGATAGGTCTTTAAGTACTTCATCTTTGTTTTTTCTCCTCTTTGTCAATATTTATCTTGATTTGTTTTATATCATATGGGAGCTTGTCCAACGAATTGACAAGACTCTCAATAACATTCATGAAGGTTTTTTTTACAAACGGATTCATCGGAATATTCTTACCGTTGATATTTAATTCAATATTTTCACCCATAATCAACCCCTTTTAAAATATTGTAAAAAAGCTAAAATTTGATAATATCCTTGAGAACCGGACATTACAAAACAAAAAACCGGTGTGGAATATCATGTAGCTATCTTATTACATATCCTGAATTTAGTCAATCATATGTGGATAACCTTTACAACAGGTTGACGTGGTATTTTAAACTGATAAAATTAGGACAGATTATAAAATACTTGAGGTGAAATATGACAAATTTAAGTTCAGAACAATTGATGGAAATGGAGCATAAATATGGTGCTCATAATTATCACCCGCTTGAAGTTGTAATTTCAAAAGCGGAAGGGATCTGGGTAGAAGATCCTGAGGGAAAGAAGTATATGGATATGCTCTCCGCATATTCTGCTGTAAATCAAGGACATCGCCATCCGGCGATCATTAAAGCTCTAAAAAATCAATCCGACAAACTTACGTTGACATCAAGAGCATTTTTTAATGACAGGTGGCCTCTTTTTGCAAAAAAACTTGCCGAACTTACGGAAAAGGATATGGTTTTACCCATGAATACCGGTGCAGAAGCAGTAGAAACCGCAATAAAAACTATGAGAAAATGGGGATATCTAAATAAGGAAGTGGAGCAAGATAAAGCGGAAATAATTGTATTTGAGGAAAATTTCCACGGAAGAACCACCACAATTGTATCTTTTTCAACAGATCCGGTTGCAAAAGATAATTACGGTCCCTTTACTCCTGGTTTTAAAATTGTACCGTACAATAATATCAATGCTGTAAAAGATGCAATAAACGCTAATACGGTTGGAATATTAGTTGAACCGATTCAGGGTGAAGCTGGAGTCGTAGTTCCGGATGACGGTTTCCTTAAGGGACTCAGCGAACTTGCAAAAGAGAACAATATCTTACTTGCAGTTGATGAGATTCAAACCGGATTCGCAAGAACCGGAAAAATGTTTGCGTTTCAGTATGACAACATTACCCCTGACATTATCATTATGGGCAAAGCTCTAGGCGGTGGAGTATTTCCGGTGAGTGCAGTTGCAGCAAACAATGATATACTCGGTGTTTTTAAGCCGGGGAGTCACGGATCTACATTCGGAGGTAATCCTTTGGGATGTGCCGTTGCCATTGCTTCGATCGAGGTTCTTCTTGATGAAAATCTTGCTTCAAAATCATTTGAACTCGGAAAATATTTCCGTGAACAGTTGGTCGCAATGAATTCCGACAAAATTGATATCGTCAGAGGAAAAGGTCTTCTTATAGGTGTAGTTTTAAAAAAATCGGCAGGGAAAGCAAGAACCTATACAACAAAACTAAAAGAGAAAGGATTGCTTTGCAAAGAAACTCATGATTGGATAATCAGATTTGCTCCTCCTCTTGTGATTACAAAAGAGGAAATCGATCAGGCTATGGAGAGTGTTAGAGAAGTTTTAGGGTAAATGCTACTAATAATAGCTGAATCATCTCCAAAGAGTGAAGAATACTCTTTAAAGAAAATTTTCCGATTAGCTTCGCTGATTTTAGAAAAGAGTGATACTCATTTCATAATTGAGGGGAGCGGGGATATTCCCGCTCTCTTCAAAGGTACCGGATTTAAGTATTCCGTAAAATCAAGACCAAAAGAGATTTTCAAAGAAGATATCTCTTTAGTTGTTTTCTATAAGGAAAATTTCTCAAAAAGTAACAAAAAAATTCTTTCATATGCAAAAAAGAGAGATATTACAACTGTAAAATTTTCTTATAGACAGTTGGAATCGTTTGGTTGTGATATTGTAATTAGCCCCACTATATTTTCCGGTTTATCTTCTCCGGACGAACAAAAAAAAATTTCAGGTCCCGAATATTCCATTTTACATAACAAATATATCCATTTCTTTAACATGGAAAGGAGATACAAGAAGAAACTCAAAAACATACTTATTTCAATGGGAAATATATTTCCATACGGAGAATTAAGAAAACTTTCGGAAATACTTTTAAATCACAATTACAATGTAAAGATAATTCCCGGTAATAACTTTAAAAAATATAATAGAAAAACACTAAAACGGTTGTATCCGAAATTAAAAATTTCAGGAATGCCCGAGAGTTTTGCACGATCATTTTTTGAAGCTGACCTCGTTATTTGTGACCCTGTTACCAATTCCGATAAGGCAGCCGCTGTAGGTACTCCGGCAATATATTATCCACAAAATGACGCGGGAAAAATTATTGCGGAACTATATGAAAAGAGGGGGGCAGGAATAATTTTTAAACGGTGGAATAAAGAAAACTATTCGGAAATGATCGGATTGCTACAATTCTTTTCTCCTGACAAAAGGGAAAAAATGGGTAAAATGGGTAAAACTCTTGTGGATGGAAAAGGAATCTACAGAATTGCAGAAATCCTTAAAATTCACTTGAACCCATAGACAAAACAATAAAAAAAAGCCCCCCGAAAATCCGGGAGGCCATTTTATCTACCTTACTTATATTATCTTAGAATGAGTAGCGTATACCAAACAGAGCCTTCCACCTTGATAAGATCTGATTGATAGTGAATCTGGCATCTGCATCTTTAGCACGACCAAAGAATTGAAACATCGGTTTTCCTGTTTTTGAATCAATTCCTTTATAAGTAAGTGGTGCATCATCATACATAACGTACCTTACTACACCCCAATCCTTGTTGAACATATTTAGGAAATTTTCAACAGTGAATGATACTTCAAGCTTATGTCCGCCCTTTAACGGTAAAGGAATTGCTTGAGTAAGTTTAAAGTCAACTATGTGTGACCAGGGATCTCTGCTTGCATTTCTTGGGAGTATCTTTCCTCTGTGTGCTTTGAGTGCAGGATCATCATTGATATATTTGTCAAGATCAGCCCAAGTTCCTTTCAACAAGATAATATCACTTTCATTGTTCGGAACCCAAATGGAATCATTACGTTGTCCGTCACCATTCACATCGTTATAATATCTTGTTGAATAAGGACGACCTGACCTTCCATTGTAGAAAAATGAAACTGTGGTCGGAGCTTTTTTTATGAAATTAAATTTCTTCGATACTGCCAAAACAACTCTATGCCTTGTATCGTGAGGGGACCAACTTAATTTCGGATTGTTTGGATCATCTGTAGTTATATTGTATTTCCAATTGGAAATAGCTCTGGATGAAGTTCCGCCAAATATGGATTTTGCTTCTCCGTAAGTATAAGAAGCATTGATCATATTTCCGTCCCACAATTTTTGAAGTTGGAATGAAAGTGAATATTCATACCCTTCGTTTGTGTTACGTAGGAGGATAACGTTCCCGAAGTGTGAATCGACATGTTTTGGTCTACCGTATTTTTTCCCCCAGGAACCAAAAGTTGATCTACCATCCCAAAAAGTTCCTATTTTTTGAATATTTAAATTCTGAAATTTAACATCATTAATGTTTTTCGAATAGACAAATTCAACAGTTCCCGTGAATCCGCAGAAAACTTTTTTATCTATTGCAAGATTCATCCTGAAAATCTGAGGGAACTTGAAATTCTTATCAATTAAGTTAATATCACCGGAAATTCTAGCATGTGGATTTGTCGGTTGATTATACGGATCGGGAATAAATGTGAAATCGGGACTATAATCTTTATATCTTGCAATCTCTGTTGCCGTGTTTGAGAATTGGTTAGATATCCAAACATAAGGTGCTCTTCCTGAAAAGATACCTATACCACCTCTGATCATCATATCTTTATCTTTTAAATCATAATTGAATCCGATTCTCGGAGACCAAAGCATATTTCCACCGGCATTTTGATTGGTAGGAATTCCGAAGGATGCTTCAACTGCAGCATTTTCAGGAGGTGTTTCAGAGATCAGGGGGACATCAAATCTAAGTCCGTATATCAGTGTGAAGTTTTTGTTAACAGCCCATTCATCTCCTGCATAAAAACCGAGTTGAGAAACTTTAAATTTAGCGGGGGCATTCGGATCATCCGTTACGGAATAATATCTGTCATAATATGAGGGTTTTCCTGCTTCAAAATCGGCAATACTATCAAACTCATACTTACCGAATTCTCTCTGAATGAAAACATTGTAAAACTTGAAGAATTCGTTATGTGTACCAAAAATATATGTATGTTTCCCCGAATACAGAGTCAGATTATCAGTTATTTCAATCAGATCCTGATCAAGCTGATTTCTGTGACGGTATTCTTCAGAACCGGCTGTAAACTCAATTCCTTTGCCTATTGAGATAATTACTCTTGGGAATGGTTTACCCATATATGTCGGATTATCTCTAATCGTAGTATAATTTAAGATAAGTTCATTGAATAATTTTTCAGAAAAATTACTGTTTAATTGGAGAACCGTAGAGTTGGTTTCATTTTTATAAATAACACCACTGTTTCCAAATCCAAAATGTCGGCTGCTTCCTCTGGAAAGTCTTTCTCTGCTTGCTTTAACATAGTTGTGACGGAGAGTTAACCTATGTTTCTCGCTGACGTTCCAATCCAATCTGAAAAAAATCTTATCAGACTTAATAGGATTTGTTACTTCGTCATACCCACCGGCATCGTATCCGTATCCTTTAAGGATTGAGATAATTCTATCGGCCTCTGCCTTATGCCCAAAATCTCCGCCGGTTCCTGATCCGTCAATATAAAAATCTTCAGGTTTTTCCTGTCTGTTCTTTTCTACATTCAGGAAAAAAAACAGTTTGTTCTTAACAATACTGCCACCCAAACTTAATCCCATTGTGGAATCACTAAATTTATTAAAGTCATAATCGTCAGGTCCTTTTCCAACCCATTTTTCATTCCTACCAAACCAATAAGCCGATCCATGAAGTTTGTTGGTTCCACTCTTGGTAATAACATTGATTCCACCGCCGGTAAATCCACCGTGACGAACATCATAAGGGGCAAGAACTATCTGAAATTCTTGTACTGCATCCAGAGATATTGGTGTTGTATTTGCTTGACCACCGGGCGTCCCTCCCGAATCAAGACCGAAAAGATCGTTGTTCTGAGCACCGTCGACCTGAATATTGTTATACTTTGAGTTACGTCCTCCTGCATTAAATGCACCTACATCTTCAGTGCTTGAAAATTGTGGAGCAAGACGAGTAAAATCACTTAGAGATCTGGAAATAGTCGGAAGACTTTCTATTGACGACTGACCGACGTTATGAGCAGCTCCTGTCTTTGATTTACTCATGATCTCGGGAACTCCGATTACAACTATTTCACCGGCATCAACTGTTGCAAGCTTAAGTGCAAAATTAACATGTGTTTTCTCACCCAATCTTACCTTTACACCGGTCTTTTTTTCAATTCTGAATCCTGTCATAACAGCAGTAACGGTATAGGGACCGCCGGCTTTTACGGCAGGTATCAGATAAAAACCTCCTGTTGTTGAAATAGCGTTAAAAACAGTTCCTGTCGGAACGTGGACTGCTTTAACGGCTACTCCGGAAAGAGGTGTCCCATCATTATTGACAACAACTCCAGTAATAGCACCTGTAGTAGCACTTTGTGCCACAATGACTACAGGTAATACCAATAGGAGCAATACTTTGAAGAAAAGGCTTTTTCTCATCAAATCCTCCTTTTAATTTTAATTGATCTGCAATGAAATTATATCATAAATAAAAAATTAAATATCAAAATTCAGTTAATTATTTGTGAAGAATTAGTATGTTTTTGTTCTTGGCGGGAAGACGTCAAGTCGGAACAAAATCCATTTAAAGTTAAAATACAACTATTTCTTTCCCGGTTTTGCATTCCATATTTTTAATAGTAAAAGAAAACCTATTATCCCAAAAGGGATAAGAAAAATGGGCCAATATGACCAATTTTTTGAAGTCAGAAATCCGAGAGAAAAGGACTGCACCGCAGTTCCCAGATATACAAAACCGTCAATTATTCCGACAGCAGTAGCAGCACCCTTGCGTCCTCCGAAATCCATTGTTGCGGTTCCTGAAAGGAGACCGTGTGTTCCGATAACCGAAATTGACATAAGGAATATAAGAATCGCAAGTACCCAACCGTTTCCAAGTGAAGGAACCATGACAAATGCACTTAAAATTAAAACTCCATATAAAAATGCAGCGGAGGGAGCCCGCCTTGACTGAAACAGTTTATCGCTTACAATACCGGCAATGTTTCCTCCGAGAATTCCGGCAACCATTAGTATAAGTCCCCAGTTTTCAAGGGTAAAAGACCATCCCCCTTTTAACCCTTCAATAACCTGTTCTTTAGCATAAATCGGATACCAATGCATTACTCCGTTCCGTAGAATTCCGGTGCAGAATTCGATAGCGGCAACAGTCATTATTACAGGATTTGTAAGAATTTTTTTAATTAAATGGAGGGGGGGAACTTTCTTCTCCATGTCCTCACCGCTTGAGGCATCTCCCGTATCAAAATTTTTAAATCCGGCTTTTTCCGGAGTATCTCGGAGAAGAAATATCTCAATTGCAAATAGGACGAATAATAGTAGTGCAGGTGATAGAAAAGCCCACCAGAGGGCATCTCCCCCTTCGAATCCTTTTCCTTTTACAAGTGAAGAATTTAATATCCTGCTTGTAACATCAAAAGCCAAAAAGATACCCGACGATATCATTACTCCAAAAATTCCCGAAAATGTTCCCCTCTCGTTTATATGAAACCAATGAGCATTTACTTTGACAATAGAAACCGCTCCATAACTCTGGAAATACATATTTGCCCCGTATAAAATTGAGAAAACAGTAACAAGATTTGCTGAAGATGGGTTTCCTGAGGATAAGATGTTTTTTAGGTATAGCCCCATAAGGAGATTCATTGATCCGGCACCTACAGCTGCTATAAGTATCCCCTTTTTTCCTCCGATCCTGTCCACAAGCGGACCGTTGATTAGAAAAGAGAGAGCGTATATCACAGCTCCGATACCGAATATCATTCCGAAATCGGATTTTGTCATTAGGTCCCCGAGTGCATTTTTGGATACGGTAAGGTTGTACCTGCCCATGTAGAGAAGTGCATATGTGAGTCCCATCGGGAACCAGTTAATAAATCTCCTATTTCTATACTCTTTTGTGTGCATATTCACCTCTTTGAATACAATTTCCACAATTTATCTAATACTTCCGTTAAATGAGTACCTATTTTTTCGGGATCATCGGTTTTTTCAGGCATATTATTAAAAATACCATACGGAACCCTGTGTTTACCTACATGAATAAATTTTTCATCGGCAGAAGTAAAATCCGTCCAATCGGACTCTTTGTACAGTTTTTCAAGCTTCAAATCTTCCAGACCGTGTTCCAAAACGGAATCGGGTTTGTCAGGATTAAATCGTCTTCTGTTTTTTCTGAGTGATTCTTCCCAATTAACATCAATGTAAAGAGTTACACTATTCACCAAAATTTGTTCCGAGAGCTGGTTGTAAGCGGTTCTGAACCCGCCATGCTCGGAACCTCTCGAAAACTCAATAATGGAAGTTCGGTTATCATGGTAATTTTTTTCAGCCTTTAGTTTTTTTTGGTAGATAAAATTAATTTTTTTTATAAGGAAATTCCAATACCATTTTTCTTTGAACACATGCCCATTATACTTCTTCCCTTTATATTCAAAAAAAGGGTCGGAGATCAGTCTCGGCAATCCCATTTCTTCAAGAATGTCATCATCCTCGAATTGCTCCCATAATATCGGGAAATCATCTATCTCTTCAAATTCACCTACATGAAATCTCTCAATTCTTTCTCTAACCGGAATATTCTTCAGATAATCAATTATCTCGGATTTTCCAGCCGCAGGTCTCCCGTTAAGTAAAATTATATTAAAAATTTCTTTCTTCATTCTGATATCTCCTGATTATAATTTACTATAATAATCCATAACCGAAACAATATCAAAAAAAAAACGTATTGATAAGCAATGGAAATAACAATAGAATTAAACGGACTGAATTTCAGTTATGGGAACACAAAAGCGGTTGATAATGTGAGCCTAACGACAAAAAAGGGAATATATGGTTTGTTAGGTCCAAATGGAGCCGGAAAAACCACCCTGATGAAACTTATTCTCGGATTCCTCAAAGCTCAATCCGGAAGCGGAAAAGTTTTAGGATACGGAATTGATAGAAGTCAAAGAGAGTTGAGAGAAAAAATAGGGTATATGTCGGAAACCGATTCTCTTATTCCGGGTATGGATGCAGTTGATTTCACATCTTACCTCGGAAGACTTAGCGGAATGCCAAAACAAGAGGCTATTAAGAGAGCTCACGAAGTTCTGTACTATGTCGGACTTGAAGAATCAAGATATAGGAAAACAGAGACTTATTCATCGGGAATGATGCAAAGGTTAAAGCTTGCATCATCCATTGTTCATGATCCTGTTCTCCTTTTCTTGGACGAACCGACATCGGGAATGGATCCGTTGTCACGAAATGAGATGATTGATCTTATTAACGACATTTCTCAAAAAGAGACAATGAGCATTATAATTTCCTCCCATATTTTATCGGATATCGAATCAACTTGTGAAGAAGTAATCATAATGGATAAAGGAAGAATCGTGGCAAACGAAAAAATATCTGCAATTAAATCAAAAGAATTGGATACTTACGAAATAAAACTTGGAAAGGATTCAACGGAATTTTTGAAAAAATTCAGCAGATTCATACACGTAAAAGACGACAGAGGGATGATAAGGATGCAATTACCCTCCGATTTTTCATCAAAAGAAATATTTGATGCCGCTCTTGCATCTGGTACACACATCAAGCATTTCCTCAAACGGAGATCAACCCTTGAGGACACTTTTATGAACGCAATAGGAGAGAAAAGTGCCAATTAGAGAGAGAGGATATTATAACTGGGACGGAACACTTCTTAATTCACGATTCAAATGGTTCCCGATATTTACTAATGGCATTAAGACGGTTTATAAGAAAAGATTTTCAAAATTATTGTTTGCATCAGCTTCTTTCCCATTTTTTATTTTCCTTATAGCATTGTATGTTTCATCAAAGCCGGAATTAAAGATAATGTCACGTCTTGTAAAAATGATTTCATCGGATGCTCTTCTGTTCAGAACCTATTATGTAAACGGATTTTTAATCTTTATGTGTTCAATAATTTCGGTTTTTGCCGGATCGGATTTGATATCAAATGATATTAAGCATAAATCAATTTCACTTTACCTTGCAAGACCCCTTAGTAAACTTGATTACATAGCCGGAAAATTTTCCATAACACTTTTCTATCTTTTGCTGTTTACCCTTGTTCCCGGAATACTTCTTGTAATATTTAAAATTATTTTTACAGGTGATTTTTCCGCCGGATTGGTGCTCCTTTTTAAATCCATCATCTTTCCACTGGTTATTTCTCTATTTTGGTCTTCTCTTATTTTAATGCTTTCATCTTTAAGCGAAAATGCAAGATTTGTGAAAATCATCTTCTTCGTTGTGTTTTTCCTTACACAAATGGTTGCCGGAATATTTAACGAGATATTCAAAAATAGTAGTTTTTTATATATATCCATCGAAAAAAATATCATGCAATTCGGCTCATTTGTTTTTGGTACTAAACTTGAATTCAATGCTCCCGGGTGGATATCGGGTGCAATCCTTTTAGGATTAACAACCGTTTTTTTAACTATTCTTTCTTTCAGGCTAAGAAAAGTGGAGGCTTAACATGTGTTCGGTAATTAAGGGAGATAATATTTCCAAGTGGTATGGAAACATTCTTGGTCTAAGTGAAATATCAATTGATATCTCAGGCGGGATTCAGGGACTTCTCGGACCGAATGGAGCCGGAAAATCAACATTAATAAAGATCCTTACCGGACAATTAAAACCGAATATAGGAAAAATAGAAATTTTCGGAGAAAATGTATTTAATAATTATGAAATTTTCCAAAGGATCGGATATTGTCCTGAGTTTGATGCTTATTACAGAGATGTTAGCGGATGGGAATTCATACACTTCAAATCAGCCCTATTTGGATATGGGACAAAAGAAACTAAAGAGAGGGCTTATGCCGCAATTGAGAAGGTTGGACTTTCCGATAGTATGAACAGGAAAATTACCGAATATAGTTTGGGTATGAGACAGAGACTTAAATTTGCATCGAGCATAATAAATGATTTCGATCTTTTGATTCTTGATGAACCGCTCCGTGGAGTTGATCCTCTATGGCGAATAAAGATAATAAGTATGCTGAAAAAGTTCGAATCGGCAGGGAAAACAATAATTGTATCTTCTCACATTTTGACGGAAATAGAGTCGCTAACTAATAATGTGATACTTATTCATCAGGGAAAAGTATTTGCTCACGGTGATATTCATGAGATCAGGGACCTTATAGGTTCCCATCCTCACAAAGTATCCGTTGTCTGTGACAAGACGAGAGAACTGACAAAAAAGATGATTGGGGATAAACTTCTATTGAGTATCCAATTTTTAGATAATGAAAGTAAAGTGATTTTTGAAACAGACAAAAGAGATAAGTTTTTTGATTCGTTGACCTCAACTGTAAGTAGCTCGGGAATAAATGTCACGGAGATAACCTCTCCGGATGATAATTTACAGTCTGTTTTCGACTATCTTATCGGAGGATGAACATGGGTAATTTAAAAAGAATCGGAGTCATTTACACTTTCTTCACAAGAAAATTGTTGAGGTCAAAAAAAACAAAGCTTTTCATCCTGTTTTCCCTAATTCCTCTAATAATTTTTCTGATTATTAACGGAGCAAAACTTGTCGGTCATGAAAATCTGCTCTCGGGAAATACATTTTTAAAAAACGGAGGGGTACCGTTTTTCTTTAAACTTTACGTTCAACTTATATCTCTCCTTTTCGGAGCTGCTGTTCTTAGTGATGAAATTGACAATAAAACCCTAATCTATCTAAATACATCGCCGGTATCAAAATTCACAATTTTAACCGGTAAATTCGCATCGTATCTTTCCGTTTCCTTTTTAAGCTTTATGGTGGGATCTTCTATACTCTTTCTTGCGACAAATTTTAAGAATATTTTTTCTTCGGAGAGTATATCAACCCTTCTCCAACTGGAATTCACCGGATTAATTGCCATAATTACCTATAGTTCTTTTTTTCTTTTGTTGGGTGTCTCTCTTAAAAAATCTTCTATTTTCGGATTATTATATATTTTCGGATGGGAAACAATTACGCAAGTACTTCCCGGAGCTGCACAGAAATTTACAATTTTTTATTACCTGAATTCACTTTCTCCCATAAAAATCTCGAAGGAACGGGGATTTTTGAACAGCAGCATAGTTCAACAAAGTTTCGCCGAGGCATTGATAACGCTTATCATTTTATCGGCACTATTTTTTTACATATCAGTATATATTTTCAAAAGGAAAGAATATCTTCTTGCAGACCATACTTGATATCAAAATGAGCTGCCCAGCCGGAAATATAAAACCGGTTTTCTCTCCGGACGAATTCCAAATCCTATTCCCGATGTAAAAACATACCTTACGGAACCAAGATAAAATATGAGATTCAATTCTCCTCCGGCAGAAATTGCAGGATCAAAATTGATTTTATCTCTCCACATCTGACCAGAATCAACAAATAGTGATAAATAGACACTTTCAATGCTTGTAATAATCAAGAAAGACCTCTCTATTCTCATAAGAAATGCCCTTATTTCAAGATTTATAGAAAATCCGGCAGTTCCGCTAAAGAATCCTGAAGGGAACCCCCTTAAAACTCCAAAAATTTTCTCATCCGAATAACTATCTTCTCTCCTTCCGGAAATCCCTCCCATATATAATTTTCGATCAAGATCACCCCATGATTTGGCAAAAGAAATCCGTACACCCAACACATGCAGATTAAATAGCGGAAAGAATTGGGAGTATTCAAGAGTAAATATATTTGAGTTGGAACTGCTGCCAAAAGAATCAAGATCTACTGAATAGACGGATTTAAATCTAAACCCATCATTCTCGGAGATGGAATTATAATAGATTTCCGTTGAATTTATATCTATTCCAATCCTAAAACCGTTGTAAACCGATCTTTTTCTCAACGGTGTTCGATAAAACTCATCCAACATCTCTTCAAAATGGAAATCCGTATAGAGAGATAAATCGTTATCGGAATTGATTAAAATAGGAAATTTAAAAGAAGTAATGAATTTTCTTGATGAGCGGACAAAATCTCCTTTTGTATTATTTTCGTTCAAATCATTAAATTTTGATAATTTAAAACTCAATTCTCCCGGAAATCCATTAAATACATAATTTAAATAATAATTTGATCTCCCGCTATTCAAACCTACAAGAAATCCTAAATCTAATGAGTGTTTGCGTGTAATATCAAATCCTTCGGCAAAAAGTCCCAGCTGTAAATCTCGACCGCCTAATCTTAAATCAAGTGTAAAATACTTAGGAACTAAATCTCTCAGCGTATTATACCTTTTTGAAGATAATAAAAAATTTCCTTTTTTTTCTTTATGGAGATCTTTTGTAAGTGGACGGGATTTTATGTCGGAATAAAATTTTCTTAGATTGAATCTCATCAAATCATATCCGTTACCATTTAAGGTTGCCGCTACTATCATATCGTTGCCAATTAGATCAAAAAATTTAAATACAGGAAACTTTTTACCGTTATAGACTTCCATTACATTTGACTTTACATTAAATGAAACCAACCGAAAATATTTGCTTGTTGATGATACAAACATCAATTTATCATAGCTACACCATACAGGAGAAAAATCTCTATCTCCTCCCGATTCGATCAGACCTTCTAATTTTCCGTATTTATTGAAGATACCTATTCTCCAACCATTATTTACCGTTTTAACCGATGATGCAATATAGCCCGAATCTGGAGATATTGAAAGCCCCGATAAAAAACCGAATCTATCGGAAATAATATTTACTTTGGATTTCCTAATTTCATAAAATGCCAGAGATGATCCGAATCTGTCCCTCTTAATGCAGTATATTTTTTCTCCCGATCTTACAGGATAGGTAAGTCTTGCTCCCTTTGTTATTCTTGATATTTTTTTACTTTTAAAACTATATTTGTAAAGGTCGGAAAAATTATAATATTTGTGGAAAGTATCAATAGCTGAAAAATAGAGTTCGTTTTCTTTTGGAAAATAACTTATCCCTTTTAACATTTTCTTTTTAAAAAGTAATTTCGGATTTCTGTTTGACTTCTTAAGTATATAAACTCCCGGATAACATTTAAAATCATCACTAAAAAACACAATGCTGGAGTCGGGTAGGGATATAATAAATTTTTTAACATATCCTGAATTTGTAAGTGACTTATATCGATTCGGCGTTAAATCTTTTCCCTTTGCAATATTTTCCAACTCTTCCCAGGTATCATACAAATCTCTTCCCAAAGTTATCTTAAATCTTGCGGACATCGGTAGCAATTTAGGTTTTAATAATTTTTTGAAAGTGATTGGAAAAGGATATGATGCATAATTTATAATAAAATTTCTTATTTTGTCAAATCCCTCTTTTTTTAAAAGAAATTTTTGCAATCCCACACCGAATATATCAGGAGAAAAAGGTCCCGGCCATTTTAAAGATTTACTTTGCAAAGAGCTGATCGGTGGAAATTTTCTATTAATGGCAATCGCCCTCAATATTAGATCAAATTCGGGAGAATGAAATCTTGTTACCGAGTCCGAACTTATTTCTTCGCTTGCAGATACTCCTGCAAATGCCCATTCGGGGATAGCAAAAGTAGGAAAAAAAAGTAAATTCGAACCGAAATATTTTCTAAGAAAATAGAGAATTTTGGATCCGAAATTATAAACAAATATCCTATTCAGACCATGTCTTATTACATCTTTTATATGGTTGCTATAATTTCCGTAAAGAGAATTAGGTTCCGGTGGATAAATTGATATTTTTATCCAATTATAAGGGAAAAACGAGGATCCCTCATCAAAATAATCGGTGGAGTCATGAAGAAGAATTCGTATCCGATTTTTCGGTTCGGTTTTCCAAAAATTTTTTATAACAGGGTATAGTTCTTCCGCCGCAAATAGTGAGTATTTTGCTTGATTTTCGTATCCTGAAGGATAGATAATTGTAAATCTTCCCCTTGAAAATTCTCTCCATTTTATTTTGTAATGATGCTTTGGATAGAGAATAGTTCCGATGAGTAAAACCAGAATTAAAACAATAACGATTCTTCTGAAATTCACCCTCTTTTCTCTTTCTTATAGAAGAATCAGCTTACTCTTTCTCTTCAAGGAATCTTTCACAATCAAGTGCAGCTTGACACCCGCTTCCGGCAGCGGTTATTGCTTGTCTGTAAGTTGAATCTTGAACATC
The DNA here is from genome assembly GCA_964422395.1 of uncultured Clostridia bacterium. Classification (GTDB taxonomy): domain Bacteria; phylum Acidobacteriota; class Aminicenantia; order UBA2199; family UBA2199; genus UBA647. Next base: position 18,240 of record CAYRAO010000004.1, on the reverse strand, counting down.
CCCACATGCAAACACCCCCGAAAGATTTGTATGAGAAATTTTTCTCTTATCTCTATTTGTAATTATATAACCTTTCTTATCAATATCCAATTGATCTTTAAACAGCTTTGTGCTGGGAGTATGTCCTATTGCAACAAAAATTCCGTCAAGATCCATATCCCTCTCTTTCCCTGTCACAGTATCTTTTATCCTGATTCCGGTGACTCTCTCTTCACCGAGCATCTCAACCGGAGTGGAATTCATTATAAATTCTACTTTTGGATTATTTTCCGCCATTTCAACCATTATTTTTGAAGCCCTGAACTCATCACGTCGATGAATAATATAAACTTTCTTCGCAAATTTGGTCAAAAAAGTTCCTTCCTCCATTGCACTGTCACCACCACCAATTACACAAATGACTTTATCTTTAAAGAAAAAACCGTCACAGGTTGCACAAGCACTAACGCCTCTTCCCATTAATCTTTTTTCACTTTCCAAACCAAGCAGATTTGCCGTTGCACCGGTCGCAATAATCACCGCTTCGGCTTCATATCTATTTTCATCTTCCCAGATTATTTTTGTATCTCCGCTAAGATCAACTTTTGTAACATCTGCGGTTATGAATTCCGTTCCGAATTTTTCAGCCTGAGCTCTCAATTCGGCAATTAAATCCGGCCCTGTTATCCCGTCTCTAAATCCGGGAAAGTTTTCAACTTCCGTTGTAATCATTAGTTGTCCTCCCGCTCCATACCCTTCTATAACCAACGGTTTAAGATTTGCCCTCGCAGCATAAATAGCTGCGGTAAGTCCTGCAGGACCCGATCCTATTATTATTAACTTTCTCTTCTCCATCATAATTCTCCTTTGTCATTACTTTATCATTTTGATCCGAAAATAACATTAAAATTTTAAGCGAGACCTTCCCAAATGTCAATTTAGATAATTTTCTAACGAATAAAAAAATTTTTTCTGAACTTATAAAAAATATCTTTTCGTTTATTCAAGATATCTCTTTTTGCCATTCACCTAAGTATTGGTATAATCTTGTTATGAGTAAACTTGATTTTACAAATAAATGGATTGTAGTAACCGGTGCTTCCTCCGGACTCGGAGAAGCTCTTGCATTGGAACTTGCCTCAAAAGAGAGGGCAAATCTTATCATAACAGCAAGGAGGAAAGATAGACTCGATTTACTTAAATTAAGAATCGAAAACGAGTTCAAAACAGAGGTAATTGTTATCGAATCCGATCTGTCGGATCCTAAAAGTGTTGAGAATTTATTTGTTGAAAGTACAAAAAAAAAAGATATTTTCGGAATAATCAACAATGCGGGAATGACCGATTTTAACCCTTTGGATATAAAACACCATGAAAAATATGAAAAGATTATTGAAATCAATCTGAAAGCTTTGATAAAACTAAGTCTTTTATACCTTGATTATTTTAAAAAAAAGGGCAGGGGAGCTATCCTCAACATAACAAGTATGGGTGCATTCTTCCCTCTTGTTTATCAAGGAGTTTATGCTGCAAGCAAACATGGGGCTCAAGTATTTACCGAAATTTTGAGTAAAGAAAATAGGGGAAAAAATATTACGATATCATCATTTGCTCCGGGAGGAATTTCCACAGAGATGCTTTCCGGTTCAGGACTTGATAAATTAAAAGCCTCAAACGATATCTTTAATTGGAGTGCAAAAAAGGTTGCAATAAAAGCTGTCAAGTCGTTTAAGAGAAAAAAACTTTTAAGTGTCAACGGATTAATAAATTATTTCGGATTAATGCTGAACCGGATATTACCGAAGAAAACTCTTCTATATTTTTTGGAAAAAAGTTATAGAAAATAAAAACAATGTTAAAAAATAGAGATAATATTACTTTTCCTGTTCCTTATATTCCTTTATTACTTCCTCTGCCAATGCTGTCGGAAGCTTTGAATACTTGAGGAATTCGATTGAATAATTTGCTCTCCCACTGGAGATTGTTCTTAATGTTGAAGCATATCCGAACATTTCTCTAAGAGGAACAATTCCGTTTAGTTTTTGAGATCCCTTTCTGTATCTTCTCATATTCTCTATATGCCCGCGTCTCCTGTTAATATCGCCCATAATATCACCCATGTAGTCGTCGGGGGTATTTACCTCAATTTTCATAATCGGTTCAAGTAGAACCGGAGAAGCTTTATTTATAATACTTTTTAAGGCAAGCTCGGTACATGTCCTAAATGCCATTTCGCTCGAATCAACCGCATGAAAACTACCATCGACCAAAGTAAATTTTATGTCTACCATAGGATATCCTGCAAGCAGTCCTTTATTCATGGAAAATTCAAACCCTTTTCTTACCGCAGGGATATATTCTTTCGGAATATTTCCACCTTTGATCATATTAATAAATTCAAGACCGTTTCCGGAGTTAGACTCAATTCTGAAATCAATATGGGCATATTGACCATGACCACCCGTCTGTTTTTTATATTTATATTCATGTCTGACTTCCGATGAAATTGTTTCTCTGAAAGCAACTGCAGGTTCTCCGACTTCGACATCAACTTTGTGTTCGTTCTTTAGCCTGTCAACAATTACTTCAAGATGTAATTCTCCCATTCCGGAAATTACTGTTTCTTCAGTTTCTTTATCATAATTGACTTTAAAAGAAGGATCTTCAATAGACATTTTATTTAGTGCCAAACCTAATTTATCCCTATCTTTTATATTTGCCGGATTAATTCTAAGGTCAACCACGGTTTCCGGATAATGAATATTTTCAAGAAGTATGGGGCATTCCTCGTCACATATTGTATCGCCTGTTGTCGTAAACTTTGTCCCTATCAAAGCACCGATATCCCCCGCTCTGATAACCGGCATATCTTCTCGGCTGCTTGCATGAATTCTCAGTATCCTTCCCACTCTCTCTCTCTTCTTCTTTGACGAGTTATATATGTAACTTCCAGCTTTTAATTCACCTGAATAGACTCTGATAAAAGTTTGTTGCCCGACAAAATTATCGTTGATGATCTTAAATGCGAGAGCCGAGAACGGTCTTTTCCACGAGGGCTTTCGTGAAAGTGTTTTTTCCGTATCATTTATGTCATAACCGAGGACAACACCTCTGTCTATCGGTGAAGGTAAGTAATCAACTACCGCATCAAGCAACAATCTCACTCCTTTATTCTTAAAAGCCGTTCCACAAAAAACCGGTGTTATTAGAAGCTTTAAGACTGCTTCTCTTGAAGCGGATAGGATATCCTCAGGAAGAACTTCTTCGCCTTCAAGATATTTTTCCATCAGTGTATCATCAAAATCAGACAATTTTTCCACTATTGCATCACGAGATTTTGCGGCTTGCAGTTTAAGATCCTCGGGGATTTCTCCGATAATTTGTTCAAGCCCGTCGTAAGTTATCGATTTCATAGAAATGAGATCAATAACTCCCTCAAAATTTTCTTCCGAACCTATCGGAATTTGATAAGGGATAGCATTTGCTCCAAGCATCTCATTCATCATATCGACTGTTTGGAGTAAATCCGCCCCCTGTCTATCCATTTTATTAACAAACGCTATTCTCGGGACTTTGTACCTGTCAGCTTGATGCCATACCGTTTCACTTTGAGGTTCCACTCCTCCAACGGCACAAAAAACCATCACTATCCCGTCAAGAACCCTTAATGACCTTTCTACTTCGAGAGTAAAGTCTATGTGCCCGGGAGTGTCAATTACATTGATCTGGTGATCTTTCCAATTAGTGGTAATTGCGGCAGAGGTGATTGTTATTCCCCTCTCTTGTTCTTGTTTCATAAAATCCATTACTGCCTGACCGTCGTGAACCTCACCTATCTTATGCGTCAATCCTGTAAAAAACAGTATCCTTTCACTCGTTGTCGTTTTTCCCGCATCAATATGGGCTACAATTCCGATGTTTCTAATCTTTCTAATCGTTGAGTCTTCCATTTTTTTTTCCTAAATATAACCATACTATTATTCAGATATCCCTAAGATTCCCCCAATAGTTGATTAAGTTAATTTGGTAGGCAAGATTATACCACAAACTCGGGTATCGGAAAAGAGGAGGTGTTATTTTTTATTTCTTCCGAATATTGAGGGAAGTACTTTTTTTAATTTGTCCTGAACTTCACCGACAATATCTTTTTTTTCCGGACCGGCTATCTCAGCGAGTTTTTTTGCAGCAACCTCATGAGATGAATCCAATTCGAGTGCTTTCCTGAAATATCCTTCGGCTCTTTTATTTAACCTTTCGTGATAGAAAAGAAGTCCCAATGCAGCATATGGCTCTGCATTCCACGATTCCAGTTCTGCCGCTTTAAGGAGATTTTGTTCTGCTTTTCTCCTCAATTCAGGAAAACCCGTTTGAATCATTCCCAACAGAAGATATGTATCCGGTTTCGGATCTATTTCAATAGATTGCTCCAGAAGTGATAATGCCGGTGCAAATTGCTGTCTTTGGAATAAAGCTTTACCTTTTTTGTAAAGATTTTTTGCCTTCTCAATCGGATCTTCTTCCTCCGGTATGTCGGATTTCTCTCTGAATCCATTTTTCTCATACTCCGCTCTCTTCTCATAATTGGCAACAACATTGTATGCTTTTCTTCCCTTGTTTAAAATGAATGCAAATCTATCTTTTACATCGGAATCTGAAATATAACTCTCACTATTGGGAGGGAATTCTTTTAAAAAACTTTGGAAACTATCTTCAATCTCTTTCTGAGTAGCATTTTTTGAAATCCCCAAATATTCAAAGTGATCAAGTTCCCTGTCTTTTACCTCAAAGTAAAAACTATTTACACTTGCAATAATCCTTTTAACCTCATCTTTATCCATGTCAACTCCTAAGTATATTTTATCAAAGAGGAAAAAATTAATAAATAGATTTTTTTATTAATAATCAAATTAATTTTACCACTCCTTTTAGAAGTGCAATAAAGTTCTTTTTCACCTTATCCGCTGTTTCCGTTACCTCTTTATGATCCAACGGTTGATCCGTAATTCCAGCCGCGTAATTGGTAATGCAAGAAATACCGGCAATTTTCATTCCCATATGTTTTGCCGCAATACTTTCAGGAACCGTTGACATCCCTACACTGTCGGCACCAATCGTTTTAAGCATTCTGATTTCAGCAGGAGTTTCATAGGAAGGCCCTTTTAATCCGGCATAAACTCCCGATTTTATTGATATACCCATTGATCTTGCAACGGAAAGAATCTTGTCTGAAATTTCACTATCATAAATTTTACTCATGTCGGGAAAACGTGGTCCGAGATTTTTATCATTATCACCGATTAAAGGATTATCTCCCATAAGATTCAAATGATCACTGATAACCATAAAATCTCCCGGTACAAAATTAGAGTTAATCCCACCTGCAGCATTCGTTATTATTATGTTTTTTATTCCGAGAGAACATAGTACTCTCACCGGAAAGACCACATCTCTAATATCGTGTCCCTCATAAAAATGATATCGACCCTGAAGTACAGCTACGGGTTTTCCAGCTATCAAACCCGATACAAAGTTTCCTGCATGTCCTTTTATTTTTGCCTTTTTAAAGTGAGGAATATTCTGATAGGGAATAATAACTTTGTTTTCCAAAGATTCGGCAAAATCACCCAAACCCGATCCTAACACTACTCCTGTTTCAGGTTTAACGTCAATACTGTTCTCTATAAAGTCACAAGCAACTTTTACATTATCGTAAATGTCCATATTCATCTCCTTATTTCGGCTGATTTATAAAAAGCTTTCTCCGGGAAATCCGGTATTTTTAATTCCGAGATGGTGTATTGTTGAAATTCCTATATCGGAAAAAGTTTCTCTTACTCCTATAGCCTCAGGTACTATTCCCTCTCCGAAAGCAAGCAAAGGTACATGTTCTCTTGTGTGATCCGTCCCCTTAAAAGTCGGATCACATCCATGATCTGCAGTTATTATTAACAGATCATCTTTTTTTAGCAAATCCGTCAATTCTCCCAACATGGTATCAAACTCTTCGAGAGAATTTGCATATCCCGAAGGATTGCGACGGTGACCGTACAACATATCAAAATCAACAAGATTAACGAAAATCAGCCCCTCTTTTGTTTCTAAAAGTTCATTTTTCAAGATATTCATCCCGTCTTTATTATTTTTTGTGTGTATTGCTCTGCTTATCCCTTTTTTTGCAAAAATATCCTCAATTTTACCAATACCCGAAACGCAATATCCACTCTTTTCTATCAAATCAAGAATCGTATCTTTCGGAGGGAACATCGGGTAATCTCGTCTATCAACAGTCCTCTCAAAAGATCCTTCCGTTCCAATAAACGGTCTTGCAATAACCCTTCCTATCTTATACTTGTCACATATTTTCCTTGCTTGATTACAATATCCATAAAGTGTTTCAAGTGAAATAATATCCGTATGAGATGCTATCTGAAAAACCGAATCACCCGAAGTATAAATAATAGGGAATCCCGTTCCGATATGTTCGGATCCAAGATTTTTAATAATCTCCGTACCGGAAGCGACAATATTTCCAAGAATTCCTTTTATTCCCGTTCTCTTCTTGAATTCATTAAGAATTATGTTAGGAAATCCGTCAGGGTAGAGCGGGAGAGGTTCCGAGCTTATTATTCCCATCATTTCCCAATGACCTATCATCGTGTCTTTTCCTTTTGATGCTTCTTTAATCTTTCCGAATTTTCCTATGGGTTTCTTTGTCGGTAAAAGACCTTTAATTTTTCCAATATTTCCTAATCCGAGTTTCTGTAAGTTCGGAAGAGAAAGACCTCCGACAAACTCTGCAGTATTTTCAAGAGTATTGGCACCGATATCACCAAAATCTCCGGCATCATCCATAAACCCGATCCCGACACTATCCATTACTATTATTATTACTCTCTTCCCCATATTCCCCCAAAAAAGTATCATACACATTACTTAAAGTCAAAGGATATAAGGGGACAAACACATTTATATTTCAAGCAATTATCATTAACGGTTTTACCGGATTTCATTTTAAATAGTAAATGCAAATGATTATTCATAACATAGTATCCCACAATCTTCACAAAAAATAATTTTGACAATTTTTCAACTATTTAAACAAAAAAAACAGAAAAGTACCTACCCCCATTAAAGAAAGAATTGATAGAAGGAGAATCAGATAGTAATTGGCAGAGAAAAATTGCTTATTTTAAACGTTTTTTGCATAAAACATAATAGTTTGATACATGACATGAAAAAACAGGGCGGTAACAGGGTGCAAATAATTGACATTTTTTACATATTATTATAGAATTCTCGGAATGTGGATTAGCAAGAGAAATACGGAAATATTAGTTACATTAGTAAAATTGTACGGCAATACAAGGCATCCTATTAGTTCGGCACAACTAACAAAATACCTTCCATATTCATGTTCGCTTATCCGTAAAGAACTTCAAAAACTTGAGTCTAACGGATTAATAGAAAAAAGAAGCAGTTCATCCGGAAGAATACCTTCCGATCGTGGGCTCAAAATGTATCTGAATTCTCTTGATGAAATGACCGACTCCGTGTCAAATTTTAGTAACCTTCTCTCTTCAAGCGGAAAAGATTTCAGCGATCTCTCCAATACAAGTGCGGATCTATTATCAAGAGAATCCGATAATATAGGATTTGTTTATTTAGACTCAATATTTGATCTTGAATTTAAGAAGGTAAAGCTGATAAAGATAGGACCCTATAAAATTATGATGATTCTCAATAGCAGTAAGCAATGGGTTTTTTCAAAAATATTTGTAACAAATAAAAATTATTCGGAATCGGAGTTGGGAAATTGGGAGCAGATACTTAATTCGGAATTTAAATATAAGTCTTTAAATAAAATTTTCAAAATTATTAGAAATAGACTTTTTAAGGACAAAGAGAGATATTTAAATGTCTATCGTGGAATTTACAACCTCCTCGGAGATAAGAATCTGATTACAACGGATATATTTTATAACGGTACGTTAAATCTTCTTAATTCGAAAGTTACCGATGCTGAGACACTAAAAAAAATTATAAGCACTCTTGAGGAGAAAGAGAGGTTTGCAAAATTTCTTAAAGATATATTGAATGAAAAGGAAAGAAATCCGGTTATAGCCTTTGGTGGAGAGTCGGGAATCTCCGAATTTGAAGAACTCATACTAATAATATCAAATTTTTTTTGGTCGGAAAATTCCATTGGAAAACTTGGAATAATAGGACCAAAATTTACTAAATATTCCGAAACTTTAAATCGTGTAAAATATTTTTCAAATCATATTTCTACCTTGCTGTCCGGAGATACCATGGAGGTATAGATGAGTAGCAAAAAAAGCAAACTTGAAGTTGGTTATATACCCGATGATCCGAACTATATAGAAACAGATGATTCTGTTCAAAACAAACATACAAAGAAAAATCAGGAACATAAAAAAAAATCGGTATCAAAAAAAACAATTAGTAAAATTAAATCCCAATCAAATATGATTGAGAAACTGACAATGGAACGGGATGAATACAAGGATCGATTATTACGGAATCTTGCTGAAATTGATAATTTTAGAAAAAGGGTAAAAAAAGAGAAGGAAGAATACCAAAAATATGCACTTGGTGATTTTTTGAAAGAACTGCTTGTTATAACTGATAATCTGGAGAGAGCTTTAAAGGTCAAAGATAACGAATCTACTACTGATTCTCTAATTTCAGGTGTCGAAATGATCTACAAGCAATTTATGGAAATTTTAAGCAAGAATGGTGTCAAGGAGATTGTAGCTTTAAGCAAACCATTTGATCCGAATATCCATCAAGCTATTTCAAAAGAAGAACTTGACTCCATAAAAGAACCGACTATCGTTGAAGTGTATCAAAAAGGCTATATGTATAATGAAAGATTGCTAAGACCTTCAATGACAAAAGTTGCTATCCCGCCTGATCCGGATACAATCGGTGTTGAACAGGAATAACGGAAATGGCAAAAAATATCGGTATTGATCTCGGAACAACAAATTCATGCATTAGTTTCTTTGAAGGAGCAACACCTGAAATCATTCCTAATCCGGAAGGTTCAAGGGTTATCCCTTCAATTGTGTCTTTAAACAGAGAGAAAAAACCTATTTTCGGGAATATAGCAAAACGTCAATTCATTTCAAACCCTCAAAGTACGATTTGGGGAGTAAAGAGAGTGATCGGTAGAAAATTCAATTCACCTGAAGTAAAGCGGATAATGGAAATAGTAAGCTATAAAATTGTAGAAGCGGAAAATGGAGATGCCCATATTGAATTCAACGGAGAGATCAGAACCCCTGAGGAAATTTCTTCAATGTTTTTAAGATACCTTAAAAATATTGCGGAAGATTATCTCGGTGAACCTGTGGGAAAGGTTGTTATTACGGTGCCGGCTTTCTTTAACGATGTTCAAAGACAGGCAACCAAGAATGCCGGTGAAATCGCAGGGCTTGAAATTTCGAGAATAATAAATGAACCGACTGCTGCATTGATTGCGTACAAGGATAAAATAGATAGAGACGGATATTATGCCGTTTACGATCTTGGCGGAGGGACTTTTGATATTTCGATTGTAGAAGTAAAGGATGAGATATTTAAGGTTATCTCAACAATGGGAGATACTTTCTTAGGCGGAAATGATTTCGATTCAATAATTTCCGATTGGATTTTGGATGAAATAAAAAAAGAGACAGGGGAAGATATCTCAAAAAACAGAGATAGTATGCAACGGATAACCCTGAATGCGGAAAAATCGAAAATTGAACTCTCATTCAATACGGAGTCAAGGATTTCAATTCCGTACCTTGCTCACTCTATAGAAAAAGGGAATTACCATTTTCAAAAAGATATAACACGAGAACAACTTGAAGCATTAACAAAAAATCTTGTTGAAAAAACAATTAATTTAGTTGACGAGTCACTTAAAGAAATTGATTTAAATCCAAAAGATATTGAAAAAGTTCTTCTCGTGGGCGGACAGAGCAGAATGCCTATGATTGCCCGCTATCTTAAAGATTTTTTCTCCATTGAACCATGCATTGACTTAAATCCGGAAGAGGTCGTTTCCACAGGTGCCGCAATGCAGTCGGAACTAATTCACGGGACAAGAAGGGATCTGCTGCTTCTTGATGTTACACCTTTGTCTCTCGGACTCGAAACAAAAGGTAACAAATTTACAAGACTTATAGATAAAAACTCTTCGATACCTATAAAAAAATCTATGATATTTACAACTATTAGTGATAATCAGCAGACGGTCAAAATTCATGTTCTTCAAGGTGAGAGGATGATAGCTTCTGAAAATAAATCACTGGGGTTTTTTAATTTGGTCGGGATACCACTTGCACCGAAAGGACTCCCCCAGATCGAAGTAACATTTGAAATAGATGCAAATGGGATGGTGATAGTTTCAGCTATTGATAAACAAACCAGAATGTCGCAGAGGATGCAGATCCAACCTGCAAGCGGATTATCAGCGGAGAAAATAAAGCAATTGATTAAGGAAGCAAAAGAATTTGAAATTGAAGATAGAGAAAAAATTAAATTAAATGAAGCGGTAACAAGTTTAAAAGAAGAGAAGAATACCATAGAGTTTTTTATTAAAAGATATGAGGAGAAGCTTACAAAAAAAGAGAAGAAAGGTATTATGGATCTATTTGCAGAGATAGATAAAGCTCTTGAGGAGAAGGAGATTTCTACCATGAACGGAGTCCTTTCAAAAGCTACTGAAGTCAGAAAGCAGGCAAACAACAAACTCATCGCCGAATTTGAGGAATAAAATGGAAAAAAGGGATTATTATGAAGTGTTAGGAGTTTCAAAAACTTCTACTCAAGCGGAGATAAAAAAAGCATATAGACAGATAGCCATGAAATATCATCCAGACAGGAACCAGGGAGACAATAAAGCTGAAGATAAGTTCAAAGAAGCGTCGGAAGCATATTCTGTTCTTGGGAATGAAGAAAAAAAAGAGAGATATGACAAGTTTGGATTTAATGGTCTTAATTCAAGGGGACAAGGATTTTCCGATTTTTCTTTTTTTTCCGATTCCATATTTTCGGATTTTGAAGATATTCTCGGTGGAGTTTTTGGTTTCGGAAGAAGATCGTCCTCAAGGAGTAATGCAAATAGAGCCAGAAGAGGTGAGGACATTGGTGCAGAAATAACTATTTCTTTAAAAGAATCATACAACGGAATTGAAAAAGAGATCAAAATCGAACATGAGATAAACTGTATTTCTTGCAACGGTTCCGGTAGTGAGCCGGGGACATCGCCGGAAACGTGTAAACAGTGCGGAGGAATAGGAAATGTTAGAAGAAGTCAGGGTTTTTTTTCCATTTCAACACCTTGCCCGTTATGTAGAGGAACAGGACAAGTAATTGTTCACCCGTGTAATAACTGTTCGGGAACCGGTAGGGAGAAAAAAGAAAAAAACATTAAAGTAAATATCCCCGCCGGTATAGATAATGGCAATAGATTGAGGATAACAAACGAAGGAGATGAGGGGTACGGAAACGGGAGATCGGGTGATCTCTATATCTTGATAAATGTAGAAAATAGTGGAAATTTCAGGCGTGAAGGGATCAATCTAATATACGATATGGAAATAACATTTTCTCAAGCTGCACTTGGAGATGACGTAAGCATCATGGCATTTCATGGGAAAGAGAAAATAAAAATTCCCCCCGAAACTCAAAACGGAAGAATCATAAAGATTAGAAACAAAGGATTCAAAAATCTTAACGGGTGGGGAAAAGGGGATCTATTGATATTAATTACAATTCTGACTCCCGTCGGACTATCTAAAAAGGAAAAAGATCTTTTCAAAGAACTTAAAAAACTTGAACTCATGAAAAAAGCAGGGTCGGAGAAAAAACATTCGCTGTTTAACTGATGAGGACAAGAAGATTCCATTCTAAGGGAAAAACAGATCATTTGTTCATTGAGATTGTTTCAAATGAACTTTATCATCTTAAAAACGTTTTGAGGAAGAAACGAGGAGATTCCATTGAGGTGTTTAATGGAAAAGGATCACTTTTTTCAGGGAAGATAGAATCCATAAATAAATCGAAAGCCATCGTAAAAATTACTAAGGAGATCCTAAAAGAGAGACCTTCGACAAATATAATTATCGCTCCTTCTCTTCTTAAGAAAAAAACCATGAATCTGATGATTGAGAAACTTACTGAAATGGGAGTAAATAAAATCCAACCGGTTATCTTTGCAAGAACCGAAGCTGTCTATTCCAATTCTCTTATTAGTAAATGGGAAAAACTGGCAATAGAGTCACTTAAAGTAAATGGCAATCTTTGGGTTACCGATATAAATCCTCCCTGTAGTGTTAAGGAACTTATATTGAGCTCATCGGAGATTAAAAACAAAATACTCCTGGATATTGAAGGTGAAAAGGCATATTTCAAGGGTATAGGACAATTTGTTTGCGTGATCGGTCCTCCCGGAGGTTTTACTTCGGAGGAGAGAAAATTGTTTACAAAATCCGGATTTATCCCTATTAATATAAACGAATCCGTCATGAAAGTAGAAACAGCAGCATTTTCAACCGTTTCTATCTTGAAATATTTAATTAGATAAGGATAATATAAGTATGGTTATAAATGGGGGGACAAATAATTGATTGAGATCAAAGGTTCTATCGGTAAGTACAAAATATTAAAAAAATTGGGGAGCGGAGGCTTTGGTACGGTTTATCTTGCTGAAGATACCTTTTTGAAGAGCAAAAGGGCACTTAAGATCCCGCACGGACTAAACTCTAAAAAGGAAAAACTGCTGAATGAATCCATTGTTCAGACGAAGCTTTTAGATCATCCCAATATTGTAAAACTTCTTACCGTAGACATTATTGATAATCATATAATCATGGTAATGGAGTATATTGATGGAACAGATCTTGAAAAAATAATTGATGATAAAGCAAAATTGAGTATAAAATCAGCATTGGCATATTTTCGTCAAATCCTTTCTGCTCTCGGATATGCCCATGAGAACAAAATACTTCATAGAGATATAAGACCATCCAATATTATGATTGATAAAAAAAATGATGTTAAAATAACCGACTTCGGGACTTCAACATTTCTTGAAGAAAATCATCATGCAACGACAAAAATAGGATCTCCTCCTTACATGGCTCCCGAGCAATTTGAAGGTAAAGCGGTATTCGCATCGGATATTTATTCCTCAGGCTGTCTTTTTTATGAGATGCTAACCGGTTTCCCTCCTATAGTGCTGGCAAACCCAATAGAAATATACAAAAGAGCCAAAGCCGGAGATTTCCCGTCATTAATAAAAAAAATCCCTACACTTTCAACAAATATCAACGATATAATAATGAAAACATTATCTCCCGATTTGAAAGGAAGATACAAAAGTACCGGAGCTGTACTTGCCGATCTTGATTCCATTAATATGAAAAGGAGAGGTGACCCGTCGGAAATAACAGATATTAAGAAAAGAATTGCTGCGAGAAATGAAAGGACAGATCATATTTGCTGGAATTGCAGAAAAACAATCCCCCAAAAGGTAGATAAATGCATATATTGCGGTTCTGACCAATAAATTTTTAATTAACCTTTAAGAACTTAAGCATGTTCGTTGCACCCTTCATAGGTGTTTCTCCGGCAACTACCAAAAGTGTATTGCCTTTTTTCAAGTGACCTTTGCTTATTAATTCTTGTTCCCCTCTCCGTATCATATCATCCGTTTTGGAAGTAAACTTTATCATGCAGGGAGTGACTCCCCAAAAAGATGCCATCTTGTTTTCTACTTTGCGATCGGGAGTGAATGCAAATACCGGACAAGGAGCTCTGTATTTTGATAAGAGGAGAGCGGTATTTCCTGACCAAGAGAAGATCATTATTGCATCGACTTTCATATCGTATGCCATCTCTGCCGCTCCCTTAGCTATCGCTTCCGTATAATTCAACTTGTAATCTTTTTTTTCAATTGCATACGGATAGAGTGTTGATTTTTCCGTTGTGCATGCAATCCGGCTCATCATTTCCACAGCTTTCACCGGATACTTTCCAATAGCGGTTTCACCTGAAAGCATTACACAATCGGAACCGTCAAGAATGGCATTTGATACATCGGATGCCTCTGCTCGCGTTGGTCTCGGATTGGAAATCATCGATTCAAGCATCTGAGTAGCAGTTATGACAAGTTTGTTATCTCGATTTGCACGGATAATAAGTTCTTTTTGTATTATCGGGACTTTTTCCGGCAAAACCTCAACTCCAAGGTCCCCTCTTGCTATCATTATTCCATCAAAAACATCAATTATCTCTTCAATATTTTCAAGAGCTCCCGGTCTCTCGATTTTGGCAATCACCGGAATATCGGAAGAGTATTTTTTTAAAATCTTTTTTATCGGGACAATACAATCCGGCGAGTCCACAAAACTCATTGCGACCATATCTACACCCTCTTTTAGACAAAAAAGAAGATCTTCTTTGTCTTTGTCGGTAAATACGGGAATTGATAAACTTGATTTAGGCAGGTTAATCCCTTTTTTAGATTTTACCAAACCCGAAACGATAACTTTACAATTAATCGAGTTCCTTTTAACTTCAACTACTTTCAGCTCAACATTTCCATCATCAATAAGAATAGGGTCACCTTTTTTAACCACTTTGGGAAGATGGGAAAATTCCGTATAGAGATCATACTCTTTCTTATTTTCAATGCCTATGGTAACTATTTTATTTTTTTTTAATTCTATCGGTTCAAGAAGTTCTCCTATCCTAATCTTCGGACCGCTGAGATCTCCGAGTATGGAAACGGGGATTTTTAATTTTGCCGAAACTTCCCTTATTTTTTTGATTGATTCTTCGTGAATTTTGTGGGAACCGTGGGAAAAGTTAAGACGAGCAATGCTCATCCCGTTTTTTACCATTTTTGTAAGTACTTCAACCTTGTTTGAGGAGGGACCAACAGTACATATGATTTTTGTAAATTTTATTTTTCGGTCAGATTTCATCTTGCCTCTCCTTTACTTATAAGAATAATTTTATCCTAAAACTACAATTAGTCAACAAAAAGCTAATTGAATAGGGTGATAAATAAATATATAATGTAATTAATGGACATAAAAAAAATAATTGAAGAAATATCAAAAAAACTTCTTCATTATCAAAATCATTACTATGTCTTTGCAAAACCTATTGTATCCGATGCTGAATATGACAGACTTTTTAATCGGCTTCAAGATCTTGAAAAAAAATATCCGGAATTTGCATTAAAAAATTCTCCCACCAAAAGAGTCGGATCCGATTTAAACAATAAATTTCCGGAGATGAAGCATTCTATCTCGGTTCTCAGCCTTGACAAGGAATATTCGGAAGAGGGAATTTTGAAATGGATAAAAAAAATAACAAACGGAACAAAGAAAGATGTTTCGTTCGTTATTGAAGAAAAACTTGACGGTGCCTCTATCGTTCTATACTACAAAAGCGGAATCCTTGAAACGGCACTTACGAGAGGTGACGGAATAAAAGGAAATGTGGTAACTGATAATATAAGGACAATAAATCAAATACCTCTTATATTGCCCCGTAAAATAGATATTGCAATAAGAGGAGAGATATTTATTAAGAAATCGGAGTTTTCAAAATTTAATAAAAAATTTGACAATAAATATTCAAACCCAAGAAATCTTGCCGCCGGATCTTTACGAAACCTTAAATCATCCGTTGTTGCAAAAGTTCCTCTTAATATGTTTGCATATGAAGGGTATTATGAAAATAGTAAAGATCATATTGAGATACTTTCAAATTTGAAGTCTCTTTGTTTTCCTGTAAGTAATAACATTGCTCTATTTTCCAACAATGGATTATTTCTAAAAAAAATGGAAAAAAAGCTTCCGAAAATTTTCACAGGACATTTTGAAGAGTTATTTGATTATATTAAAAATAAAATTGAAAACAGGGAAAATGTTGATTATGAAATAGACGGATTGGTCATTAAAGTGAACGAGATTGAATTAAGGAGTGAGTTGGGTGAAACATCTCATCATCCGAAATGGGCAGTCGCATATAAGTTCGATTCTCCGATTGCAGAAACTACGTTGGAAAGCATTGTGATACAGGTGGGAAGGAACGGAAGGGTAAGTCCGGTGGCGATACTTGCTCCTGTACAAATAGCGGGGAGTATCGTATCAAGAGCAACGCTTCACAATCAGGAATACATTGATATCCTTGAACTCGGAGAAGGTGACATAGTCTCAATTTCAAAGAGGGGGGATGTGATTCCCGCAGTTGAAAAAGTGATAGAGAAAAACAAGAATAATCCTTCTATTTATAAAATAAGGGATGATTGTCCCTTCTGTGGTACACGATTCATTAAAAGCGGAGCCCATAGTTTTTGTAAAAATAGTGAATGTCCGGAGAGGATAAAGAGGGCAATTGTATTTTTTGTTTCAAAGGGACAAATGGATATTGATACTTTAGGAGAAAAGACGATAGAATTCCTTCTAAATAAAAAATATATTAAAAGTATTCCCGATATTTATTCATTCGATTACAATAAACTACTTGGAGAAGAAGGGTTTAAAGAAAAAAAAATAGACAATATAAAAAAGAGCGTTTTAAAGAGTAAAGACAATGATTTTGCTACTGTATTTACTTCGCTTGGATTTGAAGGAATTGGAAAAGTGGCTGTATCCGATCTTATAAAAAACGGATTCGATTCTTTTGAAAAAATACAAAATGCTGCAAAGGCAGGCGATATAAAGATCTTTTCTGATATATCGGGTTTCGGTGATATCACGGCACAATTTCTTATCGACCATTTCACGAATAAAAAAAACTTGGAACTTATTAAAAACCTTGCAAACGAAGGATTAAAAACAAAAGCTGAAAAAAAAGAAAAACCTGAGATAGAACAAATCTTTAAAGGAGAAATCTGGGTAATTACCGGAAGTTTTAAAAATTTTAATCCGAGAAGCATTGCTGCCGATGAGATAGAAAAAAGAGGAGGAAAAGTAACCAATACCGTCTCTTCCAAAACTACACATCTGTTGGCGGGAGAGGGAGGAGGTTCCAAGTTGGGAAAAGCAAAGAAATTTAAAGTAACTATAGTGAATGAAGAAGAATTTGTGAAACGGATAAAATAATTTGAATACATTAAAATATTTCATTTTAATATTGTGGTTACTCACCTCAGTTAATTGTATAAAGAAGGATAACGAACATATGGTTCTTTGTCTCGGAGATAGTATTACGGAAAGTACTTGGGGAAACTACCCCGCTCAACTGGACAAGATGTTCAAGAAAAATCATGTTCCGTTCAAGGCAATTTCTCAAGGAAGACCCGGAAATACTTCGGGAGAATATTTAACATTCTTTTTAAAATCCGATATGTTGGAAAAATATAATCCCGATGTTATTGTGATAATGTTAGGGACAAATGATGTAAGGATTGATTCCGACAATACACCAACTCCGAAATATAAAGACAATATGTTGAAAATTATAAAACATATCAGAGATTTTGCAAAAAAGAACGATAGGTTGATTAATATTTATCTTTGTACCATTCCCCCTCTCTTTGTCCCTTCCCTTCACACATTCACGGAAAAATCTTCCATGAGAATTGAAAAAGAGATTATTCCGGAAATACTGAAACTTTCGGTTGATCACAACCTCAAATTAATTGATATACATTCAATGTTCATGAAGAATAAAGATCTGCTTCCCGGAGTTCATCCCAGTCCGGGAGGATACTACATGATTGCAAAAACAATATTTAACCGGATAAGCGGTTTGGATTCCAAAACATTTTACGGTATTTCTCTTTCAGATGAATAAAGATATAAATTTTAATTGAAGTAGAAGTGAAGCATTAATTATACACGGTATTGTAGCCAGTTCTTTATTCCGATTATTCTTTTAAATAATTTTCCCTTGCCTTTTAGCATCAGTATCTTTTCCTGCACCATATATCATTCCTGTTTCTGTATAATATTTTTCAGTTGTGAAAGAAAATTCAGGCATCAGTTTTAATTGGCTACAACCCTTGAATTTACTACATTCTAGGCTATTATTTTTACACATTGTTGTGTGGTCGTGCTTTATACAACTATTTTTTCCCTTAATCATTTAACCATATCCCTTTTCTTTAAAGCACTTTTAGTCATTACCAAGGGTATAATAAAAAAACATAAAATTGAAAAAACTGACCCAACCAGAAAGATATTTTGTTTTATTGTCAAAGCAAAATATATATCGACAAACAACCAA
>CAYRAO010000003.1:60715-164736 GCA_964422395.1 uncultured Clostridia bacterium | reverse complement strand
CCGGTGACAACAATAACAATAAGTATCAAAAATATTCTTTTAATCATTTTTCTATCTCCAAAAGGGGTCAAATCTTTATTTGACTTTTCAGCCCTAATTTCCCCATACATAACATAACACCCAAAAACTACCGTTTTATTATATCCTTCTTACTCGACCAATCCAAACCAAAAAAATTTCCCTGCACCGAAGAGGCGGAATATTCATCCCAAACAATTCTTTTACTTTCATTTAAAAGTTGATTTTAAAAATCCTTATGGTTTGTCAATGCGAGAGGGAGGGGGAGAAGATGTAAGGAAAAGATGTCTTGTAGAAACTTGAAATTTCTCCAATTACTAAATATAATAACAGAGGAAGATGGATCATATTACAGAAAAATTAAAATTTCATTATTATTGTGCGGACCTGATCGATCGCTTTAATCATGCAGATAATTCGGAAAAAATGAAAATAACTGAGATTTTTCCTTTTGCTGATGATGAGTATATAGTAAAGAGTGAGACCAGGTCAGCATATTTGGCAGGTGTTGTTGAAGAACTATGCAGGCGGGATAATATCAGAATCCCGAAATGGGTTAACGAAGATAAATACTTTTTAAGCAGACCAATGTTTGGCGGTGGACTGGAAAATATTAAATCTTTTCTTATTGTTGAAAGTCCTGTTGGATTTCGGAGAAGAAATATATTTGTGTCAAAGAATGCAATAGTGCGGGTATAAAGTGGAAATAACAACAGATCGCATTAAAAAATACCTATCGGATTTATCTGAAGAATTGAGGCAAAAAGGAATAATGGGAGAGATACTGATTGTAGGTGGTGCTGCAATGATGCTTTCCTTTAATGCCCGGATAAGCACGAAAGATATAGATGCGGTTTTTAAACCTGAAAAAGAGATGAAAGATTCTGTATTTGATGTAGGGATTAAAAACAGTCTTGAGCCTGGATGGTTAAACGATGCAGTAAAAGTTTACATATCTACGGAAGAATTTAAAAAGAACATTGTGTTGAAATTTGACAATCTTAATGTATATGTTCCAGAGCCACATTATCTTTTAGCAATGAAGATATTATCAATGAGAGCAGAGAAAACTTCAACTGATATTGAGGATATAAGGACTCTTATAAAAAACTTGGAATTAAAATCACCAGAAGAAATTATAGATATTGTAAGAAGATATTATCCGAGAGAAGAAATTTCTCGAAAAACAATAATTGCCCTTGAAGAGATACTTGCAAAAGTATTTGAATCTTAAAAAAATAATAAAGAAGAAGATAAATTCTTTTTTAACAAAATATGGAAAGGGGTCAAATCTTTATTTGACTTTTCAGCCCTAATTTCCCCATACATAACATAACACCCAAAAACTACCATTTTATTATATCCTTCTTACTCGACCAATCCAAACCAAAAAAATTATCTTTGAAATAAAATCCAAACACGACACAGAAACAACAATGAACTCATATTCAATATCTAACTTGCAGAATTTACAAAAGACCATTCCCCTCAAAATATTGAATAATCAATCTCAATTTTCTATAATCTTGTGTGGAGGTTGCTAATGTTAAATCGTTTTCCTATAAATAAAAAAAAAGAACTTTATGTTTTTAACTACTTATTAATATTTATTACAATTTTTTCTTTGTTTTCTACAATAACATGCAAAAAGAAAAGAGAGAGTGAAAGACCCTTTCCCTCCACTACTTATTCCGAAAATACGGCGAGAATAATAAGTCATGTAACTTCAGGAATAATATCCTCCAAAGATAAAATATTTTTGAGGTTTGTAAATCCTGTTGTTGGAAAAAACGCTATCGGTACAACTGTTAAATCAGAATTCTTCAAATTTAAACCCGAAATAAAAGGGGAATCAAAATGGGAAGACAGCAGAACAATTGTTTTTACACCCGAATCAAAATTACAATTCCATAAAGAATACACAGGAACTGCAAATTTTACCACACTGATAGAGAGTAAAATAAATCTGAATCCTCTTAACTTTTCATTCAGAGTAGCAGGAAGAGAACTCGAAGCTCTAAATGGGGAATTTGAGCTCGTTAATGAAAATGATCCTGATAAGTTAAGCTACAAAGGAGAAGTGGCTTTTACCGAAAATATTGATTTCAATACTGTGAAAAAAAATGTGATTTTTCTATCTGAATCGGGGCAGATACAACTGATTTGGAGTGAAAAAAGTTCAGGGAAAAAGTTTGTATTCACATCAAGAACGATCTCCAGAAAAAATAGCGACGGCAACTTTATTTTAAAAATTAACAAAAAAGGGACCGACATTTCTGAAAATGTTGTAAAAAAAATAGTGCTTGAACCTCTGGGAAAATTCACTGTAAAAGATATCGTTAAATTTGATAAGGGGAGAAAACCGGGACTTGAGATCCGATTCACACAAAGGGTAAAAAAGGGGCAGGATATCAACGGGCTTATATCGGTGGAACCGACAATGGCAATATTATTAAAATCGGTTGGCAAAAGTGTCTATATAAACGGTGATTTTAAATTCGGTGCAAAATATTCCGTAAAAATCAGAGGAATTAAAAGTAAATGGGGGAAGAAAATCAATAATGAGATTATTAGATCCGTTAACTTTGAAGATAAAAAACCTCAAATCGGTTTTTCCTCATCAGGAATATTCCTCCCTTCTTCAAAAGAGAGAAAGATCGGGTTTAGAACTATTAATGTAAAAAAAGTCAATGTTGCTATTAAAAAGGTATACGAATCCAATATTGGGCAATTCCTTCAGTCGGAATCTCTATCGGGAGGAAAAAGCAGGAATAGAGATTTCGGTTACACCACAATGAATAGAGTTGGAGTCTTGGCAGCTAAAAAAAGTTTTATTATTGGGGATGTTAAGAATCGTTGGCTTAACCATCAGCTGGATATGAAGGAGTTAATCAAAGAAAACGACAAAGGAATATATGTCGTTGAATTGTCTTTCAATAAAAAAGATATGCTCTATTCCGGTCTAAAGAAAAAAAGAGAATACTATTACGGAAAAGATTACTATTCCAATCCTAACTCTTACGGATATATTTACAGACATGGAAAAATCTACAAACCTGTTTTGGTAAGTGACATCGGTCTTACTTATAAAACAGGCGGTGCGGAACATTTTGTTTTTGCAACAAACCTTATCGATTCTTCCCCAATGAGCGGAGTGAATGTTACCATAAGAGATTTTCAAAATCAGAAATTAGTTTCGGGAGAAACCGATGGAGAAGGTAAAGTATTGTTTAAAAAAGTCAAGGGAAAGGCTTTTTATATCGAAGCTGAAAAAGGGGGGCAAAAAAGTATAATCAAACCTTCTGAAATGGGATGGAATCTATCTTCTTTTGATACTGGAGGAGTAATAAACAGAACCAATGGGACAAGAGCATTCATTTACACCGAAAGGGGAGTATACAGACCGGGAGATCAAATAAATCTCTCCATAATAGCAAGAAACGGAAACGGCTCTTTTCCTGACAATCATCCTGCCACTTTGGAACTGTATAATCCCAGAAATCAACTCACTATGAAAAAAATTGAAAATAAAGTATCAGACGGGTTTTACAATTTCCTGATAAATACATCTCCTGATGATCTGACCGGAAACTGGAGAGCAAAACTAACAATTGGAAACACCTACTTTTTTCACACGATAAAAGTAGAAACGGTTGTACCGTTCAGGTTAAAAATTTTACTCAAACCTGAAAAATTAAAACTAAGTTCCTTTGATGATAAGTTAAAGTTATCTCTTAAATCAAAATATCTATTCGGTTCTCCCTCTCCATTCCTAAACACTGATATCTCCGTACTGATAAATCATGTATCGAAATCTTTTAAAAAATTTGACAAATTCATATTCACAAATGAGATTAGAAATTTTAAATCGTCAAAAACAAAACTATTTGAAGGGAAACTGGACAACAAAGGAGAAGCTGAAGTTATTTGGAAATTACCGGAATTTACTAACGTACCGTCTTCTCTTAGAGCGGAAATAATTTCAAAAGTTTACGAGAAAGGGGGAAGGGCAAATATTGGAAATATCTTTATACCTATTGATCCTTATAAAACTTACATAGGGTTAAAAAAACCGAAACTTAAATACGGATACGGCAGGGTCGGTTTCCCTATTCAAGTAGATTCCGTTCTTGTTACAAAAAAGGGTGAACCGGTTTCAGGTAGAACACTCCGATATCGTGTGTACAGGAATTCCCGATATTGGTGGTGGGAATATGATAATCTTACATCGTTTAAAATCAGTTATAAAAAAGATAGTTACACAAAGGTTGTAAAAGAAGGAACTTTAACTTCTAAAAATGTTCCTGCTGCAATTATTTTTACTCCCGAACAGTCCGGTGAATATTTCATTGAAGTTGAGGAAGAGTTAGGGGAAGGGCATAAAGCCGGATTCTTTTTCAGTTCATACTATTGGGGCGATTCTCCAACAAACATAAAAGATTCGGGATCACTAATGTTAAAAAGTGACAAGAAAAAATATAACCCGGGTGACACCGCTGTAATTTCTTTTCCCAAACCGAAAAAAGGTACGATGCTTGCCTCTCTTGAAAAAGGGGATAGCATTATACGGACATGGGTCAGGGAATTTAAAGGAGAGGAGACAATAGGAAATATCAAAGTTCCGATTACGGAAGAGATGCTTCCGAATGCATACATCTCCGTATCGATTATTCAACCTCACTCTCAAACAGGTAATGACAGACCGATAAGAGTATACGGGACAATTCCCTTGATGGTAGAAGATCCCTCAACAAGGAGAGGGATAGAAATAATTGTTGACGAAAAGTTGGAGTCAAATAAAAATTTTGAAGTTACTGTCAAAACCAAAGATAAAAGTGATATACAATTTACAATTGCTATTGTAGATGAAGGACTTCTTGACCTTACCCGATTTAAAACTCCAGATCCATGGATGAGTTTTTTCAGTAAACAAAAGCTGGGTATAAACACTTATGATATTTTTTCCCATGTTTTATCTGCGAACAAGGGAGATATCTACCGTCTGTTTTCCATAGGAGGAGGAATAATGGCAAGAGCAGTTCGGTACGAAGCTTCTCAACTTGAACCGGGCAAATCGAAAAGGTTTAAAGCAGTTTCAATGTTTAGAGGACCTTTGAGAACAGACAAGAACGGTGAAAAGAGAGTGAAATTTAAAATGCCCAATTATATAGGTTCTGTCAGAATTATGGTAGTAGCTGCAAAAGGAAACGGTTTCGGAAAAGCCGAAAAAAGTATCCCCGTAAAAACCGATCTTATGGTTCTTCCCACTCTTCCACGCGTTCTCGGACCCGGTGATAGCTTTAAAATTCCGGTTACGGTATTTGCCCTTAATGAAAGAATAAGGAAAGTCAAACTGGCTATCCGAACAGAAGGTATATTGAAAATCTCCGGTAAAAAAACACATAAATTAATTTTCAAAAAAGTTGGAGAGAAAGATGTTGTTTTCGACCTGAAAGTCGAAGATGCCGTTGGAAATTGCAAAGTTATTTTTAAAGCCGAATCGGGAAAATATAAAATTTCAAAAACCATTGATATCAATGTCAGACCCTCTTCTCCGAGAATATATAGTTCCATTAAGAAAGATACTGCACCGGGGAAAATGGTTGAATTTACAATACCCGATAACGGATTAAAAGGAACAAACAGGGCTTCCGTTGTTATCTCAAGAAAATCAAAACTTGATATTGAGAATAGACTTTCTTGGTTAATACACTATCCGTACGGATGTATTGAACAAACGGTTTCTTCCGTTTTTCCACAGCTATATCTTAAAGAATTTATAAAAGATTCTTCAATAGATATTGACAATATTGATGAAAACATTAATTTCGCTCTAAAACGGTTAAGGAAATTTATTCTGCCTTCCGGAGGGTTGTCTTATTGGCCGGGAAATAGAGATGCGAGCATTTGGGGTACAAATTACGGAATGCATTTTATGGTTGAAGCAAAAAAGAGGGGATATGGTATTCCGGGAGATCTTCTAAAAGCGGTTATCCGGTTTCAGAAATCAAGAGCCCTTGTTTCCACAGACCCGATGTTGTCAAGAATTTACCGTCTTTATGTCCTTGCTCTTGCGGATGATCCTCAAATTGGACCTATGAATCTTATACTTGAGAATGATCCGGACAAGACAACAAATGTGGAAAAGTGGATGCTTTCCTCAGCTTATTTTCTTGCAGGTAAGAGGAATATTTCTGAAAAAATTCGCAAAGGGATAAATATTTCAACAAATAAATATAAAAATCCAGGAAGAACATTCGGATCATCAATGAGAGATAGAGCGATTATCTTAAATTCCCTTACACTTTTTAAGGATTGGAACAAGGC
This sequence comes from uncultured Clostridia bacterium, assembly GCA_964422395.1. Classification (GTDB taxonomy): domain Bacteria; phylum Acidobacteriota; class Aminicenantia; order UBA2199; family UBA2199; genus UBA647. Next base: position 158,391 of record CAYRAO010000003.1, on the reverse strand, counting down.
GGATATTGTGTATGAAGGGATTGTACGAGACCTCTCGACCGGAAAATGGTATTCAACACAAACTCTCGGCTATTCACTGCTCGCTCTCGGTAAATATATGTTAGGTAACAAACTTGATTTCAGAGGTGATGACGCTCCGATAAAAGGATATGTTGTTTTCCCCGATGGTAAAAAACAACAATTTAATTTCAATAGCCTGAAAAAGACAATACCCGTTCCCAACGGATTCGGTAAAAAGATAAAACTATTTATTGATAAAAATGTCAAAGTCGGAAAAGTCTATGTCGCACTTCAGTGGAACGGTATTCCGTTAAAATCACTTGGTAAAGATATATCCGAAAATCTTAAACTGAATGTGAGTTGGATAAACGAAGAAGGAAAAACAATTGACCCAACACTTCTAAAACAAGGAACCACTTTCTGGGGGCATTTCAGGGTAAAACCGAACATCTATTCATCAAATAAACTTTCGGAACTTGCACTCGTACAATTAATTCCCGCAGGATGGGAGATTGAAAACATCAGATTATCTGGAGAACGAAAACCGAACTGGATGAATAAATGGGCAATCGGAAGAGAAAAATATACGGATATAAGAGATGACAGGGTCATGTGGTTTTTTGATATGTACGATAATAATACGTTGGATTTTGTTGTAAAGCTAATCTGTGTTACCGAGGGTAGATTTATACTTCCTCCGACAATTTTTGAAGCCATGTACGATAACAATTACAGAGCCGTAAAGAAAGGGGCTGAAGTCAGGGTTGTATCAAGGTAACGATAATAACAGTATCTTTTGTGATCTATTCCGAGAGGTAAATTTCTACCTGTAAAGTTTGATATACCTTTCTAAGCCGTCCTTCCAATGCGGGATGATATTTATTCCCTGATCTTTTAGGTATCTGTTTTCAAGAACAGAGCATGCAGGTCTAATGACTCCGTTTCCGAATTCACCGGAAAGAGCTTTTTTTACTTTTACTCCGTTATCTTTTATTCTGAATATCTCCTTTGCAAATTCATACCAGGAACAACTACCTTCCGCAGAAACATGATAAACTCCGGTTTTACAATTTTTTGAAATCATTAACGATACCTGTTCGGCAATATCTTCCGTAAAAGTCGGTGTTAACACTTCGTCGGTAACTACTTTTACTTCCCCTTTTTCTTCTCCGATTTTTAGGATTTTATCAACAAAATTATACCCTTTCCCAATACAGATATGACTCCCGTAGATACCCGAAAGGCGTAAAATATGGTAATCTTCCATAATCGATCTTATGAAATATTCTCCCGACAGTTTGGAATTCCCATAAACATTTACCGGATTAGGAAGATCCGTTTCTATATAAGGTTCTCCCTTTGTCCCGTCAAAAACATAATCCGTGCTTATGTGAATTAATTTTTTTTTCGTCTCTCGACAAGCATAGGCAAGATTTGCAGCACCAATTCCGTTTACTTTAAAGGAAGTAACCGGATCATTCTCACTTTTTCTCACATGATGAAAAGCAGCCGTATTGATAATTAAATCGGAATCCGTTTTCTTTACTATAATATTATTAACCGAATTTCTGTCCGAAATATCTATGTCTTTTCTGAAAAGTTCGTTAACTGAAAAACCGTCTTTTTTCAATTTTGAAGTAATGTCGCTGCCAAGTTGTCCATCCGCACCTATAACAGCTATTTTCATTTTAAGAATCGAAATAATTCGGAGTCGGGGTCTCTGCTCCACTCCTCAAGAGTTTGAGCTCCTTTATCTTTATCAGACAGATCCGGATTATCAAGCGGCCACTTAATATTAACCGTTTTATCATCCCATCTTATACCCGATTCGCACTTCGGATTATAAATTCCTGTACAAAGATACTGTATTTCCGTTAGATCCGTAAGAGCACAAAAGCCTCTCGCAAAGCCTGAAGGAGCCCATATCTGCACTCTCTCTTTATCCGATGTTTTAAGACCGAACCATTTACCGAAAGTCGGAGAATCTTTCCTTATATCAACCGCAACAAGAAACGCACTTCCCGAAATTACCCTCATTAATTTTCCCATTTCCGGCTTCCATTGAAAATGGAGTCCCCTTATTACCCCTTTCTTTGATATCGAATAATTTTCCTGAACGAAATTGTTAGGGATACCGATCTCTTTAAAAAGATCAGCTCGAAACATCTCCATAAACGATCCTCTTTTATCAAAAAACTCTCCTGTCTTAATAACAATTATTCCGTTTAAATGTTCTGAAACTTTCTCAAATGGCATATTACATAACCTCTTTCTCTACAAAGTTTTCTGACAATAACAGATCAGATTGATCTAATTTTACAAGATAATATAAATTTTTCAATAAGGTAAAGATCATCATTACAATTTTTATTTGAAACAAATATCCTTAAAATCGCAAAAGTTGCATATGTACCCTTCACTCTTATTAAAATAGCCTTTTTCAATATTATCAATTACAAAATTGATTATTTCAAAAACTTTATCCATATCTACATTTTCAGACAAAAGTGAATGTTCCTGATGTTTGATCTTTGATGCGGTTTTTGAATAGATTATTTTGAACTTTAACTCTTTGATATGACCACCAATGCTTTCCTCAAAAAGATATTTATATATACACATTTGAAGAAATGATTTGTTGACACGATCCTTTGACCATTTGGCAGTAGTGGTTTTAAAATCCGTAATTGAAAAATCTTCCTCAACAAGATCAATAATCCCCTTCAGCCTGACATCCGAGTCGGGTAAAGCACACTCAAACTCTTTTTCGGTCATCATAGGCTTAATTGAAGACACCATGTTTTTAATAAAGTAATTAATAAATGCCAACCCTCTTCTAAATGACTTTTCCCTGCTTTCACTCCAAATTATTTCCGAGGAGTCTGCTTTTGTATTAAATATTTCGGTAAAATAATCGGATGTCTCTCCTTTGGATAACAAAGATCCGTTAATCTGATTCTTAATATGAAAATCCACTGCATCGTGAAAAACGATACCGACAAAAATTTTATCATTTATCGGAGTTTCGATATTTTCCACATATCTAAAATAATATTGCTTAGGACAACTCCTGTATGTTCTTATCTGACTGTATGAAATATATCCTTTCGGTAAGGTCATGAAAACCTTTTAATACTTACTTTTAGGATTATTATGATTCTGACTTGTTAAGAAGAGTTGTCAACCTTGATTTATATCTTGAGGCTGTCTTTTTATGAATAGTACCTTTTGTGGTCGATTTATCAATTATTGAAATAACTTCAGGGAACATTGATTTCGCTTCCTTAACTTTTCCCGCTTCTATCTCTTTTTTAAATTTCTTTATTTTATTTCTCATCTTTGTCTTATTCATTTTATTGATCAGTCTCTTCTTCTCGTCGCGTCTGAACTTCTTGATAGCAGATTTATGATTTGCCATAATTTTCCTCCAAGCTAAGGGCTATGATACAAAAAAAAGGAGTTATTGTCAATTTTCAGAGTAGTAATAAAAGCGATCTTAATCAAGAAAAATTTAAATCCCCAATTCCGATGAATAGAGACACGGTGGGATACTTACTTATTCCGGTGCCGAAGGAATCTCCTCGTTCTTCCTATGCCTTCTCCATGTAAATATTCCGAAAAAATATACACCTAAGAAAGCAAAAAAATCAATTACAGGGACATTGTTTATATCTTTCCCTATTTTCCAAAACAACTTATCCCAAAATACTCGTCCGGAATCTTTTTTAAACGGAAAATACTTACCGTTTCTCTTTTCCCATAATTGATTATAACAATAACCGTAATCATGGATAAGTGCCGGAATTAGTAATAATCCGGTAGGGCTTAATAAAAACCAAAACGGTCGTGGAATTGAGGCACCGTCAAAAACATAGCCCTTTGGAATTGTAACAACCACAGTAGAATTATCCACGGAAATTTTAAAATCCGAATTTTCCAACAATTTCCATTTCCTCACCTCAAAAATCCATACGAGGATCTTAAAAATACATTTTCTATTTTTTGTCGGAATCGGAATCGGAGATAATTTTGGCATATTGTCAGGATTTATGGACGGATTAACAGGTTTTTTAAACAAAGACCAAATTTTGTTCAAAACTGCCAAAAATATAAATATTACAAAAAAAGCCACTGTCATCCATCCGAGAACATCAATCATCGCATACCTCCCTATTCAACAACCTTTGTCCATTATTTTGTCCTATGAAATTATAAACTCTCGGATAATCAGTTTCAACTTTTACCGATGTACACAAAATTCTTTTTATATTATCTCCTTTATCTTATATACAATTCCTCCAATCTTTTTTTAAAAAGTGATACAAATGCCATTTCTTCTTTATTAATTATTAATACCAAATATTTCTTAAAAATAAATCAAAGAAATAAAGCACCGTCACCCCTGATTTACAGAGATTTATCAGAAATCTACCAACACTCCACAAAAATACAAAAAATAATTGAAAAATCTTTCTGATTTTGATAAAAAGTTATTAAAGGGGGTAAAATGAAGAAAAAATTGATGATTTTATTGGTAGTAACATTATTTATTACGATGATGTTTAGTTCGGGATGTAAGAAAAAATTTGATATTCAGGGAACTTGGAAAGTTTACACCGAACTCTTCGCACTACCAGCTTACACAATCACATTTACCGGTAGCAAAACTTCAGGAATATTCTCACTTAATGGGGAAAAAGGTGGTACATACACCGTTAACGGTAAGAATATTACTTGGATATATACAAACGGTACTACGTATACAGGAACATCTACCGATGACAATAAAATGAGTGGTACCATAAAAAGGAACGCCGATAAAACAGGGACTTGGACCGCCGTAAGAAAATAGATTGAGATCATAAACCTAATCATACTTTTGAGCCGAAGAGGACAACTCTCCCGTGTCTCCGAATATCCTGTTATACACCATTTTCTAAGCACTTAATTTCTTATTGAGAAATAATAGAGAGTTGAGGTGTTTCTCTTTTATCACACCACCTCTCTTGACAAAACTTCTTTTTACTGTTAGTAATGTCAACCTAAAATAAAAAAAATATTTTTATCGGATTAAATTATATGCAATCCGACAAAAGGAGAAAAAAATGTTAAACAATAATGTAATTAAAAAGTCAATATTAATCGAGGCTATTTCAATTATCATTATTAACATTATACTCCTTATAAAACCCATATTAATAGAAATTATACGCATTATATCAAATTGTTTGCATACGAAATCAGAATATTCATATCTTGAATATTCTCAAAATTAATAGTTTTTTAACTGATTCTTTAACTGCAAACAATGTTTTTCGATCAATTAATACCTATAGTCATATATTTATTTAAAACTACAAAAGCGACCGCTTTTTCAGTACAAAATCAAGAAGAGAGGTAAATAATGAAATTTAACGGGGCAAGAATTATTGTTGAATCATTAAAAAAGGAGAAAGTTGATACAATCTTTGCTTATACGGGTGGTGCGGTAATCCCCGTATTCGATGAATTTTTTAAAAACGGAAAAGAGATCAAAATCATTCAAACCAGACACGAACAGGCAGGAACCCATGCTGCCGACGGCTATGCAAGGGTAACGGGGAAACCCGGTGTCGTATTGGTAACATCAGGACCGGGAGCAACAAATACCGTTACGGGAATTGCAACGGCATTTATGGATTCAATACCGATGGTAATAATCACCGGACAAGTTTCAACATCAATGATAGGCACGGATGCATTTCAGGAAGTTGATACGACGGGAATAACGCAGCCGATTACCAAAGCTAATTTTTTGGTTACCGATATACATGAATTATCTACCACAATCAAAAAAGCATTCCATATTGCTTCGACCGGAAGAAAAGGTCCGGTTTTAATTGACATTCCCGTTGATATTCAAAAAACGGAAACCGAGTACTTTTATCCGGATGTAATTAACATTGAAAGCTATAAGCCAAAAATACACGGTCATCCCAAGCAGATTAAAAAAGCCATGGAGTTGCTACAAGAATCAAAGAAACCGTTAATTTTATCGGGAGGAGGGGTCATTAGTTCACGCTCCGTAAAACTTGTAAATGAATTTTCAAAAAGAAATAATATCCCGCTCGTAACAACTCTTCAGGGACATGGAACTTTTCCAAGTGAAGATTTATATATCGGAAGTATCGGAATGCATGGAACTGTTTACGGTAATTATGCAGTACAAAACTCTGACTTATTAATCGCATTGGGAGTAAGATTCAGCGATAGAATAACCGGTGACAGAAACACCTTCTGTAAAAAAGCTAAAATTATTCACGTAGATATTGATCCTGCGGAAATTGATAAAAATATTGAAATAGATGTGCCGATTGTAGGAGATATTCGGAATGTTTTAAACGGATTTTTAAAATTTAAACTATCCGAAACAAATTTTTCCGATTGGAATAATGAATTATCCTCAAAAAAATCTGAGAACCCCCTCTGCTATGAGAAAACCTATGAAATCAAACCTCAATATCTGATCGAATTAGTAAATAAATATTTCAATGAAGATACAATTGTAATTGCCGATGTAGGTCAAAACCAAATGTGGACAGCTCTTTTTTACAAATTTAAAAAACCGAATACTTTCTTAACATCGGGAGGGCTTGGCACCATGGGATTTGCACTTCCCGCTGCAATCGGAGCAAAATTCGCCAAACCGGAGAAAGAAGTTGTAGTAATCGTTGGAGACGGCGGTTTTCAAATGAATATTCAGGAATTGATGACAATAAGTCAGTACAAACTTAAAATCAAGATACTTGTGTTGGATAACTCTTCATTAGGAATGGTAAGACAGTGGCAGCAACTTTTTTTCGGAGAGAGATATTCGGGAACTCTTTTGGAATTCAATCCTTCTTTCAAAAAAATAGCCGATGCTGTCGGTATAAGTGCGGAAACGTTATCGGATATAAATAAAAGTGAAGATTTAATAAAAACATTTGCAGAAGCTGACGAACCGATGCTAATTCATGCAATGATTGCAAAAAACGAGATCGTATTACCAATGGTTCCTGCCGGTGGTTCGATCGATAAGGGGATTTCAAATACTTAAGGATAAACAAAATGGAAAATAAAAATTTAAACAAACAGATTTTATCAATTCTCGTTTACAACAATCCCGGAATAATATTGAGAATTTCGGGATTATTTACAAGGCGAGGCTTTAATATTGAAAGCATCGGAGTCGGAGAAACGGAAAAAAGGGGTATGGTCAGGTTGACAATATCAACATTGGTGGATGATCATGCCTTTGATCAGATTCAAAAACAACTTTTTAAGATCATTGATGTTGTAAAAGTATCTCCGATTGAAAGTATAAACAGTGTTAAAAAAGAGATGGCTTTAATCAAAATTAAGGTTACAGATGTGACAAGAGACAAACTCCTCCACACAATTGATGTATTTAAGGGGAAAATAGTGGATATAAATTCTGAAGGATTAATAGTCGAGATAACCGGAACTATTGAAAAACTGGAATCATTTATAGATATGATTGATTTTAACGATATTGTTGAAATAGTCAGATCGGGGGTCGTTGCAATAAACAGATGGAAAAAAAAGGAGAACAAAAATGGCAAAAATTTATTATGAAAAAGATGTTAACGGGAATATTTTAAAAAGGAAAAAAATATCCGTATTGGGTTTTGGAAGTCAGGGACATGCTCACGCTCTAAACCTTAAGGAGAGTGGTTATAATGTTGTTGTAGGTTTAAAAGAGAACAGTAAAAGCAGAGAAATCGCTAAAGAACAGGATTTGGAAGTTTTAAATATTGCCGATGCAGTTAAATCTTCAGATGTTATTATGATGCTTTTACCTGACGAGGTACAAGCAGAAGTATATGGGAAAGATGTAGCTGAAAATCTAAAAGAAGGTAACATGTTGATGTTTGCACACGGATTTTCAATACATTTCTCACAGATTGTTGTTCCCGAAAATATTGATGTAACTTTAATCGCACCCAAAAGTCCGGGTCATATCGTAAGAAGAGAATTTGAAAACGGTAAAGGCGTTCCGGGACTTATTGCCGTTTATCAGGATTATACAAAAAATGCATTTAATCTCGCACTGGAATACGGTAAAGGTGTTGGACTTGCAAGAGCGGGAATATTTGAAACTACATTCAAAGAGGAAACCGAAACCGATTTATTCGGAGAGCAAGCAGTTCTATGCGGAGGTGTCACATCCCTTATGAAGGCAGGATTCGAAACGCTTGTCAATGCGGGATATCAGCCAGAAATGGCTTATTTCGAATGTATTAACGAGATGAAACTTATAGTCGATCTTATTTATGAGGGTGGATTTTCCAAAATGAGAGACTCTATAAGTAACACTGCCGAATTTGGGGACTATATTACCCAGCAAAAATTAATTACATCGGATGTTAAAAACAAAATGAAAGAGATTTTGAAAGATATTCAGAACGGAAGATTTGCTAAAGAGTGGATTCTGGAAAAGCAATCGGGATTACCTTTCATGAAAGCAAATAGAAACATCGAAAAGAATCATAAATTGGAAGAAGTAGGAGAAAAACTAAGAAAAATGATGGCATGGAATAAATAATTTTTTTCATGATATCAAAAAGGGAGGAACAATGAGAAGCGATATATTTAAAAAAGGATATAAAAATTCACCCCAACGTTCTCTTTTAAAAGCTTTGGGACTGACAGATCGAGAGATTCAAAAACCGATTATTGGCATTGCATCTTCTTCAAATGAAATAATTCCGGGTCATATTCATCTGAAAGCCGTCAGCGAAGCTGTAAAAAAAGGGGTGATTATGGGTGGCGGCACCCCTCTTGAATTTAACACAATCGGTATTTGTGACGGAATCGCAATGAATCATAAAGGGATGTCTTTCTCATTACCGTCAAGAGAATTAATAACCGATTCTATCGAAATTGTTGCGAACGCCACTCCCTTTGACGGAATGGTCTTTATCTCCAACTGTGACAAAATTACCCCGGGCATGCTTATGGCAATGGGAAAATTAAATCTTCCGTCAATTTTAATAAGCGGAGGTCCCATGCTTGCGGGAAGTTTTGAAGGTAAAAACATCGATTTGGTTACGGTATTTGAAGCGGTGGGGGAATACGCCAAAGGAGAGATTGACGATACCGAACTTTCAAATATTGAAAACTTAGCTTGTCCGGGAGCAGGGTCATGTGCCGGACTTTTTACGGCAAATTCAATGAATGCAATTTCCGAAGCTCTTGGAGTCTCGCTACCCGGAAACGGTACAATTCCTGCAGTTTATGCCGAACGGATAAGACTGGCAAAAGAGACAGGTCACACATTGATGAACTTGGTAAAAAACAATATTAAACCGAGAGATATAGTTGGAAAAGATTCTCTATATAATGCAGTGGTAGCTGATCTTGCTTTGGGAGGTTCTTCGAATACGGTTCTACATCTTAAGGCAATTGCACATAGTTTCGAAGTAGATTTTAATATTGACCTTTTTGATGAACTTAGTCGAAAAGTACCTCATATTTGTAATCTGTCGCCTGTTGGTCCGTACCATATTCAAGATTTGTACAATGCCGGTGGAGTTTATGCGATCTTAAACAGATTGTCGGATAAAAAACTTATTGAATTTTCCGCAAAAACCGTTTTAGGGAAAAGTATAGGAGAATTAATAAAAGAGACGGAAATTAAAAACAGTGAAATAATAAGACCATTGAATAATCCATATAATCAAGAAGGGGGTCTCGGTATTTTTTATGGAAATTTAGCTAAAAACGGTGCGGTAGCAAAAACCTCAGGTATCCCCGAAAAGATGAAAATATTTAAGGGACCGGCTGTAGTTTTTGATAACGGAGAGGACGCAACCGATGCAATTTTAAACGGTAAAATTAAAAAAGGTGACGTTGTAGTAATAAGATATGAAGGTCCGAAAGGGGGACCCGGGATGAGAGAAATGCTCTCCCCAACTTCTGCAATAATCGGAATGGGATTAATTAACGACGTGGCTTTAATTACGGACGGAAGATTTTCGGGTGGTTCCAAAGGGGCGGTTTTCGGGCATATCTCTCCCGAAGCGGCGGAAGGTGGATTAATACAAATAGTAAAGAATAATGACACAATAGCAATCAACGTAAACAAAAGGACCATTGAACTCCTTGTAAATAAAGGAGAAATAAGAATCAGATATGATCAAATTCAGAATAATAGAAAACCGATAACGGAATCAGTCTTGAAAAGATACGCTTCTCAAGTGCAGTCATCGAGCAAAGGTGCTGTTTTTAAGGAAGAATAATAATGGAAAAGAATATAAAGATTTTTGATACAAGCTTAAGAGACGGGGCTCAAGAAGTGGGTGTTTCATTTCTTAAAGAAGATAAGATAAGAATAGCCAAGGCTCTTGATGATTTGGGTTTTCACTATATTGAGGGTGGTTGGCCCGGATCAAATCCAAAGGATATTGATTTTTTTAATGAGGTCAAAAAAATTAATTTTAAAAATGCCAAAATATCCGCATTCAGTTCAACAAAGAGGGCGAATATTAACATAAAAAACGATCCAAACATTAGCCAACTTATAAAAGCTGAAACACCGGCAGTAACAATATTCGGAAAAACCTGGGACAAACATGTGAAGCATGCACTTAGAACAAGCTATGAAGAGAATCTTGATATGATTTTTAAAACAATCGAATGCTTAAAAAAATACTCCGATGAGGTGATTTACGACGCGGAACACTTTTTCGACGGATATAAATCTAACAAAGAATATGCAATAAAAACAATTCAAACCGCCGAAGAAAGCGGTGCCGACTGTATTGTACTATGTGATACCAATGGAGGAACCATGACAGATGAATTGAAATTAATCATTAGGGAAATAAAAGATAAGGTTTCCATTCCTCTTGGAATTCATACACACAATGACTCCGAACTTGCCGTCGCCAATGCAATAACAGCGGTTAAAGAGGGTATCACTCACGTGCAAGGAACTATAAACGGTATAGGCGAAAGATGTGGAAATGCAAATTTATGCAGCGTAATTCCTAATCTCACCTTTAAAATGAATAAAAATACCATCGGCGAAGAATCGATAAAACGGTTATCTTCATTATCAAGGCTTGTATCGGAACTCTCAAACAGGGCTCATTCGGCACATCTCCCCTTTGTAGGAAAAAATGCCTTTTCACACAAGGGTGGTATCCACGTATCCGCCGTTTTAAGAGATCCTGCAATGTATGAGCATATAACACCGGAAGCAACGGGAAATCGGAGATCTGTATCTGTTTCGGAATTATCAGGAAAAAGTAATCTCTTAAAAAAAGCTGAAGAGATGGGCTTATCCGTTGATAATAAATCGGATATGGTTTTAGAAACATTAAAGAAAGTTAAGTCACTTGAGGCAAAGGGTTATCATTTTGAAGGTGCGGAGGCATCCTTTGAACTCTTATTTAAAAAAATGTTGGGCAAGGTAAAGGAGTATTTTAAAATTGAAGGATACAGGGTACATGTATGGAAGGATCCCGATGGGAACAATACTTGGGCGGAGGCAACAATAAAGGCAAAGGTTGCAAAAGAAGTTTCCGATAAATTGGGAATTCCCGAAAATTTCGAGCATACGTCGGCGGACGGGGCAGGTCCTGTTGAAGCTTTGGATAAGAGTCTGCGAAAATCTCTTGAAAAGTTTTATCCAAGCTTAAAATCTGTAAAGCTATTAGATTATAAAGTAAGGATATTAAATGAAAATCTTGGAACAAGAGCAACAACTCGTGTATTAATACAATCAACCGACGGCAAAAAAAAGTGGGGAACGGTTGGAGTATCGGAAAATATTATCGAGGCGTCGTTTGAAGCTTTAAAAGATTCGATAATTTACAAATTAATGAAAGATGAAGGAGAAGAAAGTGAATGAGAAGCAGACTCTGAGTGAGAAAATTCTCTCAAGAAAAGCAAAAAAAACGGTAAAAGCAGGTGATTATTTACTTTTAGATGTTGATGTCGCTTTGGCAAATGATGTAACCGCACCCGTTGCAATAAAGGAGTTTAATAAGACAGGCGGTAAAAATATTTTTTGTGAAAAACAGGTCGTAATGGTAATGGACCATTTTGTACCCAATAAAGATATATTGGCTGCAAAACAAGTTCAATTTATCAGAAATTTTGCAAGAGAAAAGGGAATTAAAAAATTTTACGATGTTGGCAGAATGGGTATTGAGCATGTCCTCTTACCTGAAAAGGGTCTTGTAAAATCAGGAGATTTAATCGTTGGAGCAGATTCACATACATGCACTTACGGGGCATTGGGTGCATTTTCGACGGGGATGGGTTCAACTGATCTCGCCGGCGTATATCTTACAGGAAAAGCATGGTTTAAAGTACCCGAGTCAATAAATATTCATTTAACCGGAGATTTTGTAGGAATAAGTTCTGCAAAGGATTTGATATTAAAAATCATATCTATTTTGGGAGTTGACGGTGCAAATTATAATTCCCTTGAATTTTCTGGATCGGGAATAAAAAACATCTCCATGGAAGGCAGGTTTACAGTCTCGAACATGGCAATAGAATCCGGAGCAAAAACCGGTATTTTCCCTGTTGATGATATTACTATTGAACACGAAAAGAAACTTGGAATAGAATCGTTATTATTGGAGAATGATTCCGATGCAAATTTTGCCAAAGAAATAAAAATAAATCTTTCGGATTTAAAGCCTCAGGTTGCCTATCCATATCTCCCCTCAAATTGCAAAGACATTGATGAAGCGGAAAAGGATGAGGTTCGGATTGATCAAGTTGTTATAGGTTCTTGCACTAACGGAAGAATTGAGGATTTAAGAGTTGCGGCAAAAATATTAAAAGGGAAAAAGGTAAATGAAGACACAAGATGTTTAATCTTTCCCGGGACACAGAAAATTTACAGGCAGGCAATGAGAGAAGGGCTGATGGATATTTTTATAGATTCCGAATGTGCGGTATCGACTCCGACATGCGGTCCCTGTCTCGGAGGCCATATGGGGATACTTGCAAACGGAGAAAAGGCAATTTCGACTACAAACAGAAATTTTGTAGGACGAATGGGACATACAAAGAGTGAAGTATATCTATCGTCACCTGCAATTGCCGCTTACTCGGCAATTAACGGTTACATATCCGGAGAATTTAAATGAAAATAGAAGGAAAGTTGTTTAAGTTTGGAAAAGATGTTAATACGGATGAAATAATACCGGCAAGGTATTTAAACAATTCGGACAACGAAATTTTAAAACTATATTGTATGGAAGATTTAAGACCGGGCTTCGGTAAAAGAGACGACGTAAACGGCTCTATAATCGTTGCAGGTGCAAATTTCGGGTGTGGCTCATCAAGAGAACATGCTCCCATTTCAATAAAATCTTCAGGTATAAGATGTGTAATTGCCGAATCTTTTGCAAGAATCTTTTTCAGAAATTGTATTAATATCGGACTTCCCATAATCGAATTAAAAGATACGTCTCAATTCAAAGAGGAAGATGAAATATCGATCGATTTCAAATCGGGAAAAATAATAAATATTTCAAATAAAAAAATTTATAATTTTTCACCGTATCCTCCATTCCTGCAAAATATTATAAAAGAGGGTGGATGGATGAATTATGCTAAAAAAAACATGTCGGTAAATATTGGAGAAGATAAATGAATAAATACAAAATAGCGGTATTATCAGGAGACGGAATCGGTCCCGAAGTGATGGCAGAGGCATTAAAGGTGTTAAAAAGAACGGAAAAAATATTTAATATGAAATTTGATATAAGAGAGAGTAGAATCGGAGGTGCTGCAATAGATGAGTTCGGAACACCATTACCAAGCGAAACCGTCGATAATGCTCTGTCTTCCGATGCCGTTTTACTCGGCTCCATCGGAGGTCATAAATGGGATAATTTACCACCTGAAGAAAAACCCGAAATCGGGGGACTTTTAAAATTAAGAAAAAAAATGGATCTATTTGCAAATATCAGACCTGTTATACTATACGAAAAGTTAAAGAAATTCTCCCCTCTGTCATCGGATATTACGAACAAAAAAATTGACATGGTTACCGTAAGAGAGCTTTCTTCCGGTATCTATTTCGGACAGCCGAAAATTATAACTGACAATTATGCAACCGATACCATGATTTACCATAAGGAGGAAGTTGAACGAATTGTAGAAATTGCATTTAAAATTGCAGAAAAGAGGTCAGGCAAAATAACCTCTATTGACAAAGCTAATGTACTTTACAGCTCTATGCTATGGAGAAAGACAGTCGGGAATATTCATAAAAAGTACAAAGATATAAAATTAAATCATTTATATATTGATAATGCTGCGATGCAGATGGTATTGGATCCATCTCAATTTGATGTATTATTAACCACAAATATGTTTGGAGACATAATTTCAGATGAATCAGCTGCAATTACAGGCTCCTTGGGAATGTTACCTTCGGCATCAATAGGTAAAAAGATAAATCTTTTTGAGCCGGCAGGGGGATCGGCTCCGGACATTGCAGGAAAGGGAATTGCAAATCCTATTGCCCAGATACTCTCAACAGCAATGATGTTTGAATATTCATTTAATAAACCGGATTTTTCAAAAAAGATCTTTAATTCCGTAAAAGAGACCCTTAACGCCGGAATTATGACAAGAGATATATCAAAAGACGATAATTACGTATCGACATCGGAAATGGGTGATGAGATAATTTCCAGATTATCTTAATAATTTTCAATTCACCTCTGAATTAATCCGATTAATTTATGATAATTTGATTTAACATTAATTAACTTAATCGGTACTATTCCTTAGAAAAAAAAGCTTGGAATAATGTCCGGATACAACATATACATTCCCTTCTTTATCCAATGCAATATCCGCACCCCCGCCAATGTTACCTATGGAGAACGGTGCCGCCCATTTTTTCCCTTTGTTAATTGACCTGCAATAATAGTATCTTTTATTTAGTTTAAAAATAACATTAATGTTTGAAACCGAATCAATGGAAATTTTTGGGTTGTAATCATTAAAACCACCGGTTATTTTAACAGTCGAACCGAACGATTGACCATTGTCGATAGATTTGTAAAATACTATCTGATTTCTAAAAGGGAGATAGGAACTTGAAACGATTAAACCGATATTTCCGTCAGGATCAACATCCATATCCGAAGAGGAACAAACACTGAATACCTTATCCGGTGATCCCCAGGTCACACCTTCATCGTTTGAATAATTAAAAACAGAGTGACTATATTTACTACCTCCACTTGGCCACGATGTCCATGTAGCATAAACATTACCGTCCCCATCAGAGGAAATTGCAAGATCGGAGACCAAAGAATAATTTTCCCAACCTTTAAAAATATTCACCGGAGTTGAAAAATTCATACTGCTACTCATAGTATTTGTATAGTAAATTTTGTTGTTATAATTGTTGTCGGATTGTGACCAGATTATATCAACTTTATTGTTTCTATCAACAGATAATGCTGACTTTAAAGGTATATTTGTATCACTCGTCAATTCTCGCGGCGGACTCCATTTGCTCTCCCCGTTCTTAAGATACATAAAATAAAGTTTAATAACATAAAAGGTAACATAAACATTGCCATCCGACCCAATGGCAATTGCCGGATTGTAGCATTTTCGATCAAATTCCACCAAATGTTGCGGTTTACTCCATGTTTTTCCGTAATCCACAGATTTTATAACGGATATATTGTATATTTTATTCTGATAATTATAATTTTCAAATATTATATAAATTTTATTTTTCCCGTCGACAGCTATAACAGGATTTCCGTAAGAGTGACCTGTCTCGAAAATCTCAAGAGGTCCAGGGAAAGTGTGATTGTAAGTAATACTTAATTTCAAAGAAGCGGAATCTCCACCCCCCGGTTCCGGATTCCTTATAAATACCGAGTGGATTTTTCCGTTTAATCCGGATACATTATTAACGTTCTTTTTTATTTTATTACTACTTATTCTGGCACTTACCGTATTGGAATTGATAAAATTCGTAGTTAGTTCAACATCGTTATATACAATACGGGAATCTGCGATAAAACCGCTTCCACGTGCCGTTAACGTAAATGACGGCATATTTACAGCCTTGGATGAAGGAGATATAGATGTTAGAATCGGAATAGGATTCTCATCTTTTTCATCCAAACGGCAATTGTAAAGAGTTAAAATCATCAAAAAGATTACAACAGATAACATCGATTTTTTCTTCACACTCTCCTCCGTTTCAATTACAATTTAATTCTACCGGAATTTCCGTATTTACTCAAGATATTAACTTGTTTCAAATATAAGAGATATATCCATTTTGCACCTATCATATTGAAAAAAAGAAACTTTTCATGCTATAGTATCTTATTGTGGGGTAATATGACCAAAAAAAGAATTGTAATTGCAATTTGTGTTCCTGTTGTAATTTTAATAATATTCTTAGTATTTCCGAAAAAAGAAAGTATGGGGGTAATCCCGAAACCCGATACAATGAAAAGAGACGGAAAAGAGGTCTTTTTAATCTCGGATTCTACAAAAATTCTTTTTAATGGGAACAGCAGTGAGCTACAATGGCTCGGAAATTATCTTAAAGAGATCTTTTATTCATCCTCAGGCTTTAATCTTACGACAAAGATCCGTGATCACGATAAAGAATCGGAAAATTCAATAATCCTTAAACTGGAAACAAAACCGGAAAAATTCAAAAACGAAGGTTACACAATCAATATTTCTCAAAAAAAGATTCTTATCTCTGCAAAAAAAGGAGCCGGACTGTTTTACGGAATTCAAACACTTAGACAATTACTGTATGCAAAACTTAATGATAGTAAAAACAAATCATATAAAAATATCGCTCTATCTTCTCTTGACATAAAAGATCTTCCCGTTTTCGGTTGGCGTGGAATGATGCTGGACACGTGCAGACATTACATGCCTGTTCCCTTTATAAAAAAATTCATTGATCACCTTGCAATGTATAAATTAAACAGATTCCATTGGCATCTCACGGAAGATCAGGGATGGAGAATTGAGATAAAAAGATATCCGAAATTAAGTAAAATAAGTGCATGGAGGGAAGAGACCGTAATCGGACACAGACGTGACACTCCCAATCAATACGATGGAAAAAAACACGGCGGAATTTATACACAAGATCAGATCAAAGAAATAATAAAATATGCAAAAGACCGATATATCACAATTATTCCCGAAATAGAGATGCCGGGGCATTCTGTAGCCGCTCTTGCAGCTTATCCGGAGATTTCATGCACGGGAGGACCGTTTGAAGTCAAAACAATTTGGGGAGTTCATAAAGATGTCTACTGTGCCGGAAAAGAAGAAACATTCGAATTTATTGAAAATGTCCTTTCGGAAGTTATGGAACTTTTCCCGTCAAAGTATATTCACATAGGTGGTGATGAGTGTCCGAAAGAGAGATGGAAAAATTGCCCCGATTGCCAAAGAAGAATCAAAGATGAAGGTTTAAAAGATGAGAATGAACTTCAAAGCTATTTTGTGAAGCGGATAGAAAAATTTCTCAACTCCAAAGGAAAGAAACTGATAGGATGGGATGAAATCCTTGAAGGAGGTCTTGCACCTGATGCCACGGTTATGTCCTGGCGGGGAATGGAAGGAGGAGTGAAGGCTGCAAAAGAGGGGCACAACGTTATTATGTCTCCGACATCGTATTGTTATTTCGACTATTATCAAGGCAATCCTAAAACCGAACCTCTTGCAATTGGAGGGATGTTAGAGTTAAAAAAAGTTTATTCGTTCGAACCGATACCGTCTGAACTTTCAGAAGAGGAAAAAACACACATCCTCGGGGGACAGGCAAATCTTTGGACGGAATATATCTCTACTCCAGATCATGCGGAATATATGATGTTCCCCCGAATTGCCGCATTAGCGGAAGTTCTATGGACAAGAAAAGTACTCAGAAGATGGAACGACTTTCATAAAAGGGTAAAAACACATTACAAAATATACAGAAGAATGGGAATAAATTTTCGTGAATGAGATCCGGTCTGTAGAAAAATTGTCCATTTTATTCATTAATGCTGAAATAGAATAAACGGATAATTAGCATTTCAATTATTAGTGGAATATTTTAATGATAGTGTAAAATAATTGTAAAAGTAATAGAAACAATCCTCAATTATCCCTGTTCGTTATCAAAAACTGTATTTAAGTTTTACATATACCATATCATTTTGGTCATACTGTCCGAACTTACCTTTACTCCCGCTAAAAATATTTACACCGAGTAAAATGTCAAAACCATCGACAAGTTTGTAAACCGTCTTTAAACGTATAAGACTATCTCCGTCATTTAATCCTATATAAGCAAATAATTCCAAAGCGAGAGTTTCCCGAAGAAAATCTTTCCTTGCTAAAAAAGTCATTGTATTATCAGATCTGTCCTTTAAAATAAAATCGTTATAATCTAAAATGACCTGCTGAATAAATTGAATGCTCATTTTAATATCCGCCAAAGTAAAATCAAGACCGAGAAGGTAGTGAATATAGTTTTTATCTATAACTCCGTCCTTTAATTTCTTTTCCGACGATTGGAAATATTTACCGAAATAATATGCACCTTCTCCTCTTATAACAACACCGCCGAGAGTTGTACTGAAACTACCTCCGAATAATCCCAATCTGTGATGTTGAGGTGTTATTTTTAGGGTTCTTATCTGCATTGTAGTCATATCAACGGTTTTGATCGTATGAAGGGTAGGGTCATCATCCCACATGTACCCGCCCATAAGTTCAAAATCAACAGCTGATGAAAGAACGGAATACTTTAAGAACACCTCGCTATTTCCTAAATTTCGCAAAACTTCTTTTTTTGAATAATCAAAAACATACTGCAATTTAAAATTCATATCGGGACTCCAAATTGAATCCCGTTCAGGTAATTTTGTAGGTGTAAAAACAGGAACAAAAACCAATTCGAGGGTGTTATTACCCATATAATAATCGATTTTTACAGCAGTAACCCCCATTCTTATCTCATCAAAATCAGGTAGTAAGAATTCTCTTAAGTTTTTTGGAGATATTACATCCGTTATAAAGACACCATCCGCTTTACCCCAAATTATCTGCTGTTTCCCAACCCGAATATCCATTGAATTAAAAAAAATATCAAGATAGACCTGTCTCAATCCCATTTCCAATTCTTTATTTTGATAATGATTAATGTACGGGTTAACTTTGAACGCAACTTTACCACCGGATTTCTCTATGTTGAGACTAAATGTATTCTGAATAATAGAATAATAATTATCATTGGAAAAGAGCATGCCGCTATAATTCCTGACATATCCGTTAAACGATAATGATTGAGCGGATATATTGTATATCGGTAAGAAAAATATAACCGCTATTCCCAATATTTTTAAAATACTTTTTTTCATCATATTCCTCTTTTCATCATTCTTTCCGTAAACTGTCTCTGTGCTATCCCACCGTTTATTTTTACATTAGTCAGTGACATATCCGTTAAATGTTTTTTTTGAATATTTTTCATTTCGGAGTGTAAAATGATCCAATATCCGTTTATTTTTTTATACTCCTTTACTTCCAATATTTTCAATAATTCACCGTCTTCATCATAAAACTCTTTCTTTTTCCCAATCCATTTGTCTTTTATTATCCAAGTGATCGTCCTCGAATACATATATTCTTCCTCTTTTGGCTTACTCTCGATCACGTAACAATTGTCATCTCCTATTTTTTCCATGCGAAGAAATTTATGATTATCCTCAGAGGGTTTTCTGTCACCGAGATCATCGTATGTAAAATCAGATCCCATAAAATAGTCACTCTTACTGTCATTTGAAATTCTTTTTATTTTCTTTAGTGCCGGAAGATATATCCACTGATCATCACCTTTTCCCTCTTTTGAATAACTCCAGTTCATAAAGGAGGTATTTCTAACATCTGCCGGAGAGATAAAGAACATAATCTTTTTTTCAACACTCTTTCCGTTTTTTAAAAATTGTTTAATGGTTCTTATTCTCTTATTCTTTCGCGAATCTATCAAAGTCATTGTCAATTGTGCAGTTTGATCTTTTCCTGTCTCTCTGTTGTAAACCTTTTTTATTATCTCCAACCCGTCAACTTTTTCCTGAGAATAAACAACTCCCCCGAAAATAATGATTGCCATTACTAAAATGTTAATTTTTTTAATTGTCATTTATAACCCCCTTTCTTAATTTATTTAACTTTCTTCCTAAAATATATATCGGAAACATAAAGAATCAGATACATTATTGTTATTGTGCCGAGAAAACTTGTGAACATGTTCAACGAGACCAAAGCACCAAGTGACCTGTTCGGAGGAAATACCGAAAATAACAGAACTAAAAATCCGGCTATCACAACAAGAGCGTTAAAGACTATTGCCCTTCCGGAGTGATGCATTGTAAGCTTTCCGGTATTTATCTTATCTCCGGTTTCCATTGCATATATCTTATACCTCTCAATAAAATGAACGGCATAGTCAATACCTATTCCTATTGCAATACTTGATAGAAGAGCGGTCGTCGTACTTAAAGGGATATTCAGCAATCCCATAATCCCAAAACTAATTACTGCCGTTATTATGATAGGTATGGAAGCAATTAATCCGATCACTACATTTTTGAACATTATTGCAAGGAGAACAATTACTATAATCAGTGATAATAAGAGACTAAGAATTTGCCCCTCCAATATAAGATTGGTAAACACCAACCCTTTATAACCCGAACCTGCATAGTTTATATCAACATTGAGTTTATTGAATTCAGGTTCATATTTTTTTATTATCCCGATTGCAGTATTTATAGCCTTGGAATTATCACTCTTTAACTGAATAAACAGATTTGCTTTTTGGTAATTAAAGTTAACAACTTTCCATAAATTTTCAGGATCACCGGACATCTCATATAAAAGCAAGTATTGTGCATTCAACGACTTCGATTCGGGAATTTTATCAAACTCCTCTTTATCGGCATGCATTACTTTGTTCATCCGTTTTAGATAATCAGCCAGTGAAAATGAGTTCCCTACGATCTTAAGTTGTTCCACATCATTTTGCATCTTGTCCGTTAGTTTCAAAATTTCAGGATTTTTAAATGCATCTTTCTCTTTTGAATTCAATATAACGTTCAAAGATGAAGTCCCTCCAAAATTTTGATTAATGAATTTGTCGGTAAGGACAATATCGCTATCTTTTTCAAATTTTTCCAGAAAACTTGAGTTTATCCACACCTTTCCTATCCCCATTACAGATATGGAAACAATAATGACGGTTACCATTATTGTTACGTATCTATTCTTAATGACCCACGAAGAAAATTTTTGACTAAACCGAGGTGTCCCGTCTGAGGATTTTTCTTTATTCTCTTTTCTCCATTTCGGAAGCCCGAAAGCCATGAGTCCGGCTGGAATTAAGATAAGGGAAAATACCATAGCCATCATCACCCCGAATGCCGTAAAAATACCAAAATATTTTATCGGATATACCTGAGACGTAATCAAAGAGATAAAACCTACTGCAGTGGTTATGGACGTCATTGTTACCGGCTTCCACATTTCATGTATCATATCCGTTACAGCTTCCTTCTTTGATGCGGTAGGGTGTTCTTTTAAAAATAAGTGGAGGTGACTGTAAAGATGAATTCCGTCTGCAACTCCTATGGCAATAAGCATAACCGGTATCATGGTAGAAACAGCATAAATCGGAATATTCACACTTGCCATTAAACCGAACGTCCAAATTGTACTAAACAGAACAACGGACATAGTCAACAGCATTGCTTTGAAGCTTTTAAGGAGAAGCAAGAGAACAACAATGATAATTAGAATAACAATGGGAACCATTTTTTTCATATCTCTCGGACCCAAATAAGCCATTGTTCCTTCGACAATCGGTCTACCGGCAACATAGAGTTTCTCCGGTCCTTCGAACTCTTTTGCAACTTTTAAAATCCGATGGTAAAACTCCTGAGAAAAAGTGTCATCTCCTATTTCCGCAATAATTACCGTTACTTTCTCGTCGGTTGAAACCAACCTTCCGAAAACCATCTCATTCTTCCTGACATTCTCCCGTATTCTTTTAAGCTCTTCGGAACTCTTCGGAACTCTTTTAAAGAAAGGCTTAACATCCATCCCCTCCTCCGTCCCGATTATATTGTCTGCCGTATAGAGAGAAATCACATCGTCTTTTTCAATTTCTTTCATCTTTTGAAGTCGCTTTGTGAGAGTTTTTATCTTCCGGAAAGTCTTTGAATTGTAAATGCCCTCTTTGTTTTCAATGGCAATTATTATTCCGTCTTTTATATTGAACCACTCCTCAGCCTTATTGCTGTAAACAAAAGCGGGATGTTTATCCGGCATATATTTGTCTAAATCGGTCTCCATCCTTGTATTTTTTTTCATGATCATGAAAAATACGGCGGATATTGCTACGATTATAAATATTGAAACCCATTTTCGGTTAATTATCCTTTTTAAAAATTCATTCATTGCTCCCCCTTATTTATCAATTTTGAATAATATTTCATTTTGATAATATTTTATTTAACGATTCCCATAGTTTTTTTCCGTCGGATTTAAGATCAAAGGAATAATTGGAGAGTGTCCATCTTTTTATTATCAAACGCAAAGAACCCATGATGATCATAGTTAACTGCTCCACCTCAATATCCGACCTTATTTCTTTACTTTCCACACCTTTCTCAATTATAGTTTTCATAAATTCAAAATTTATGTTCATTATCGAATATATTTTTTCAGCCAGCTTCTTTTCATCCTGAAATATTTCTTCCGAAAAGATAACCGATGCCATTACCGGATTGTCCGAAAAGGTATTGAAATGATTTGTACAAATTAAATTCAACTTTCCCAAAGAAGAACTTTTATCGGAATTCAAACGTGCAATAAATTCCTGTATCCGATCTTCAAACATGGAGAGGATAGAGAGGAGAATCTCTGTTTTACTTTTGAAATGTCGGTAAACCGCCGGTTCGGAAAATCCGATCTTCATTGAGATATTTTTTATTGTAAGATTCTGAATTCCTCTCGTTGCTATGATCTCAATTGCCACGTCAATTATTTCCCGCTGTCTTTCAGTTAATACATTCATTTGTCACTCCACTTACGTTAGTTAACACTCACTAACATGCTTGTATAATAGAATATAAATTCTACTTTGTCAACTGATAAAATTTTAATCCATCAAATTTTTGATAAAAAATTTTATAAATGTAACTAAACAACTATTATCAGGATACTAAAATCAACACTCCCCTATTGACTTATTATCACAAATATTGTATTTAATAACTTTGAAAGGGCGATTAGCTCAGCTGGAAGAGCATCGGTTTTACACGCCGAGGGTCAGAGGTTCAAGTCCTCTATCGCCCAGGTTTAATGAGCGGGGTCGTAGTTCAGTTGGTTAGAACGCTGGCCTGTCACGCCAGAGGCCGCGAGTTCGAGTCTCGTCGGCCCCGCCATTACTCATTTCGGGGGCGAAATGGGTTCGACAGTATTGATTATGTCAAAGTGGCAGGTTGAGCTGAGCAACTCAATAAAATACTCAAAAAAAGAAGCGCAAACGATTTTGCACTCGCAGCATAATTAATGTTGCCGTTCCAATTACTTAATCCTGCGGGGTTATTGGGGCGTCATTATGCAGGATAAGCTGAACAGAGTTGTCTTTGACTTTGTTACGGACGAAAAACTGATAAAGGCTCCCGCGGGGATTTTTGTTTGTTTTCTTATCCACGGGGTACATAAAAACAAACTATATCTGTAGAAGCTTTGATTGAGTCCTTATTGGACGCGGGTTCAACTCCCGCCGCCTCCAGTTGATTGGATAAGATGAAGAAGTTTTATATTTTACTAATACATTTGTTAATTTTGGTTTCCTGTGTTTTTCCGATCTCAATTCAAGTAAAAACCTTTGATTACGACAACTTTACAAAGATTGTCTTTGAAAGTCAGAATAGTTTTTCATACATAACCGAAAGAAATTCCGATAACGATCTTACTCTTATTATTAAAGATCCCTTCGATATGATCTCTTTAAAACAAGATCTTTCGGGATCGAAAATTATAAACAGAGTTGAACATATCACCGTCGGTGATGACCACGGAATAAAGTTGCATAGTTCTAAAAAATTCGAGATATTGAAAACCTTTGTGTTAAAAGATCCATTCAGAATAGTTTACAATGTGAGACAAAATTTAGAAAATTCTCAAAGTGACAGCTTTGAAAAAAAGGGACAAGGAAATGAAGAAGAAAGTTTGATTGCACCGAACATCGTCAAAGAGAAAAGGAAAAGAGATACAATTGATGTTATATGTATTGATCCCGGTCACGGAGGGAGTGATTTGGGTGCAGTCGGAAGAAAAGGGACAAAAGAAAAAGAAGTAACCTTGTCAGTCGGGAAAAAGTTGAAAAATCTCATTGAGAAAAAACTCGGTATTCGGGTCGTTATGACAAGAGAATCGGATGTGGAGATAGCTCTTGATTCAAGAGTTGCAAAGGCAAACAACAATCAAGCACAGCTTTTCCTATCAATTCATGTAAATTCTTCATACAGAAAATCTGCAAGCGGATCGGAAACCTATTTCGTTAGTCTAAAAGCAACCGACAAAGTTTCCATGCAACTGGCACTTCAGGAGAACAGCTCTTACAATAAAATGGAAGATACAACAGGTGATAATGACCTTAAAATGATCCTGTGGAGCATGGCTCAGACAGAACATATAAAAGAATCAAGCAGACTTGCAGACTATATCCAGAACGAACTCAATATTTTGCTAAAAACGAAGAATAGGGGCGTAAAGCAAGCTCCGTTTAGAGTATTGATGAGAGCTACCATGCCTGCCGTTCTCATTGAGATAGCCTTCGTTTCCAACAAGTACGAGGAAAACAGGTTAAGGGACAATTCATTCCTTAACAAAGTAGCCGGTTCTATTTACAACGGTGTTTCCAAATATATTTACCACTATAATTCATCTATCAAATGAATAAAAAAATAATCTATACTCTTATAAGCCTCGCAGTAATTTTTTTTATCACTTCGCTTATAATTTATCTCAGTTCAAGCGGTACATTCAAGCGTGTAATCAAAGATAAAAAAGGGGAACTCAATATTCAATCGGAAGTTGAACCCGAAACGGAAAAAGTAAAAATTTTCTTCCTCACAAACAAGTCAACTCTTTTTATTCCAAAAATTTATATCCTAAAAAAAGAGACCAATAGACTAATTTTCTTAAAAAACTTTCTGGATCTCATGATGACCGAAAGTGCCAATTTTATTTCCCCTTTCCCTAAACAAACAAAACTCCAAAGTGTTTACTATATTGACAACAAGCAGATGGCTGTACTGGATTTTAGTGTAGAGCTTATTATAAATTCCCATAATGGCTCCAGAGGAGAAATTGAGTTTATATATTTCTTTGTTAATAACCTCTGCTACAACTTTAAAGAGATAAAGAAGGTGAAAATTCTCATAGATGGAAATGAATACAAAACACTTTCGGGACACCTTGATATTGAAAACCCCTATTTCCCAAATTATAAATATTTCAGAAGATGAACAAACAGGCAATCGGAATTTTTGATTCAGGAATAGGCGGTCTTACCGTTTATAAAGCAATAAAAAACAATATGCCCGAAGAGAAGGTCATATATCTCGGAGATACCGCACACCTTCCTTACGGAACAAAATCTCCTGCTACAATTGTAAGGTTTTCGGAAGAGAACTCAAGATTTCTTATTTCCAAGGGAGTCAAAATAATTGTTATAGCATGTAACTCTTCATCTTCATACGCAGTCAAGCATCTCCAGAGTATTTTAGACATACCTGTTTTGGGAGTCATTGATCCCGGTTCCGAAGCAGCGGTAAATTCGGGAGGTTCGGAGATCGGTATAATCGGGACATCAGCTACCATATCTTCAGGGGCTTACGAAAAATCAATACTTGAAAAAAATCCTAATGCAAAAATAATATCAAAAGAATGTCCGCTGTTTGTCCCGCTTGTAGAGGAAGGATGGATAGATCACAAGGTTACTGAACTTGTAATTAAGGAATACCTTATTCCGTTGAAAATGAAAGGAGTTAAAACATTGGTTTTGGGATGCACCCATTATCCTGTACTTAAAGATATTATAACCAGAGTACTCGGTGACAAGATTATCTTAATTGATTCTGCGGAAGTAATGGCAATCAGAGTTCACTCGATTCTAAAAAAACTGGGGTGGTTATTTGAATCTTCCTCGAAAAACGGGGACGATGAATTCTATGTAACCGATTTCCCTGAAAGATTTAAAAGAGTCGGAGAGATATTTCTTAAAAAAAAAATAGACAAAGTTGAAATGGTCTCTATCTGATCAAATAACTTATTTCAATTAATAGCCAAATCAAACTTAGTCAATTATATTTTCAGCAACTATTTCAGCTATATCTTTTACCTTAACCGAATCATCTTTCTCTTTATCTTTGATTCCGTCAGTCAGCATATTCGCACAGAATGGGCATGAAGTGCACACAGTATCGGTTCCGGATTTAATAATTTCATCGGTTCTCACATGGTTAATCCGTTCACCCTGCGTTTCCTCAGCCCACATCAGACTACCTCCGCCCCCACAGCAAAAACTATTACTTTTGCTATTTTTCATCTCTTTAATCGTCATTCCCGTTTTTTTAATAACATTTCTCGGTGCTTCATAAATACCATTGTGACGACCAAGGTAACAAGGGTCATGAAATGTAACATCTTTCGAATTTTTGTGATTTATACTTATTTTCCCGTTTGAAATAAGCTCTTCAATAAACTGGGAATGGTGAACAACATCGGGCATTTCAAATTCCGCTCCGATCAGTTTGGAAATATCATCATACTCGTTTTTAAACAAATTCAATCCGTGAGGACAAGTCATAACTATTTTTTTAAACTTATATCTTTTCAAAGTTTCTATATTTTCAGAAGCCATCATTTGGAAAAGATACTCGTTCCCCGCCCTTCTTGCCGGATCACCACAGCATTTCTCCTCATTTCCCAAAACAGCATAATTAACATCGGCTTTATTCAAAACAGAAATCATTGCTTGTGTAACTTTCTTGTTCCTATCATCAAAAGATCCCGCACAACCGACCCAAAAAAGTACATCGGCATCACTATTGTCTACAGCTTTTTTAACCTCAATACCTTCTGTCCACTCCTCTCTTGATGAGGAACCAAAGCCCCATGGATTGCTGTTTGTTTCAAGATTTCTAAAGAATTGATTAAACACTTCCGGAAACTTTGCCTCCATTAAAACTCTGCTCTGCCTCATTCCGATTATTTTCGGGATATGTTCATTAAGAACGGGGCATACCTCCATACACGAACCGCAAGTAGTGCAACTCCATATTTCACTATCCGTAAACACTCTATCCATTAACGGTGGAATCTGATATTCGGAATCCTTTAATTTTTTTGTCCCTTCAACAAGAAGATCATCTCTCATTTTTGTGATAATATTTTTCGGTGACAGATCTTTACCTGTTTGAGCAGCCGGGCAATGTTCGGTGCATCTGCCACAATCAACACATGCAAATCCATCAAGCAGATCCTTCCATGTCATATCTTGATATGAAGTAACTCCGAAGCTTTCCGCTGTTTCGAGATCAACGGTTTTCAAATAAGAAGTTGAACGTTCACTTTTAAAAATAATATTCGTGGGTCCCATAAACATATGCATATATTTTGAACGCGGAACGTATAATATAAATACAAACACATTTATTATATGAATCCACCATGAAATCTTTACAAGCATCCACGAAGACGGAAGCCACTCCGCAACCATTTTTCCTACAAAAGCCACACTGACTTTATCTGAATGATATGCGATTGAAGCCCCTTCGTAAAAAAGGAAAGTCAGAGTTACGGTTACAAGAAGAGTATAGATATAAAGAGATTCCGAAGTACCGTAAGTGTAAGATGATTTTCTCACTACATAACGTTTAATAACAAAGAATATGACCGCAAGAATAACAGCTATTGAGAAAAAATCCGCTATCATCGTATGAATATTTGAAGGATGAATATTTTTATTGAACCCTTCCAAAATGTGAAAAACGGAGATAGTATCAAAAGTTAAAGATCCGTACAAAAGGAAAATATGCACCAAACCCGTAACAATTCTCTCTTTTTTGACAGAACATAAAAGGAGGAAAAACGAACTAACGGCATTAAGTATCCTCTTAAAAAGGTTGTCGAATCTTTCCTCTTTTTGCCCTAACTTTACTAATTTGAAAATTCTACCTAAAGGCACAAAGAAAAATACAATAGTCAATCCCAGCATAATTAGAAATACAATAGATTCTATAAAAGTAAGCATTTAAATCTCCTGATTTGAAGTTTGAAGTCTAACAAATTACCCGCTTTTTTTCAAATCGAATAACAGGTATTTTTTATGAATAAAAAAAATCACCGATAAAAAGATATGTTGGGATCTATTTTTTACTATTCTTAAGTTTCCCTTCCCAATCGGTTATATTTTTTTTAAGTTTATCCTTATCCATCTTCGATTTCGCCATTGTAAACGCTTCTTTCTCAATTTCAACAGCTTTTTTATAATTTCCCAGTTGAGAATATATGGATGCAAGGGTATCCATAATACGAAAATCCTTATGAAGTGAAAGAGATTTTTTTGCAATATCAAGAGTCTTTTTATCCGAAGCTTTACCTTCATAGATTGTCCACGCTAACCTATTATAGAAAAAGCTTAGGTATTGTTTCGGAAATTGTTCCCAGAGTTCTACTTTATCATAAAATAAATATATCAACTCTCTCCCCTTTTTAATCTCCTTCTTATCAAACATTCTTTTAGCACTATCTGAAACATAAAAAGGTATTCTGGAAAAATAGGCGAGAAATTCTCTCGTTTTTTTTACTTCGGGACTTTTCTTCGCCGTATCAATGGAATAATCTATCCACTTATTTGCATTTTTTAAATCCCCCGAGTATAAATAACAGGCAATACCTTCCGCAACAATACTCATATCTTTTTTCAGATTCGGTGAATTATTCTTTCTTTTGAGAAAATCATTAAAATAGTATGCGGACTTCTTAAGATCACCTGTCATATTATACCACTCTAAAACAGTTGAAATTCCATTATTACCCTTTAAATTGTATTCAAATTTATCAGGATAATATGCCTTCATTATTTTTTCATATGTCGGAGTATATTTCTTTACATACGCTTCCTTTTCACTTTTTGTACCGTTGTAAGGATAATTATGACGCACATAGGATCCTAAGCCTTCATAAGCTTCCTTTGTCAATTTATCACTAAAATTCGGATTTAAAGCAATAACCTTATTTAAATATTCTATTACTTTCTTTAAATCTCCCATACCCATCTTTTTAGTGATTTTAAGAAGAGTTGTTCTATCGTTAGGATTTTTCCTTAGCTTTTCAGACATCGCATAAAAATTATTTCCACCTTTCACATCGGCAATCCATTTTAAAAACCCTTTTACAGTCCTTTCCGGTCTTCCGGTATCTAACATTACCCCATCTTTTGAGAATATTTTAAATGTCGGATACGCCACAATATTATATTCTTTGTTGTATGCAACCCCTTTTTTGGTTGTTTGTTCGATGTATAAAAGGACCACTTTATCCGAAACTTCCTTGAACTCATCTTTTTTAAAAACGGTTTTCTTTACTTCCTGGCATGGACCACACCACTTTGCTGAAAAGACCGCAAGAATCGGTTTCTTTGCCTTTTTAGCAATCTTAACAACTTCTTCAAAAGTATTTTCTTCCGTCAACCACTCATACTTCCCGATCTTAAAGCTTTTTTTATCCCCCGACCACAATGTTAATGCGACTGAAATAATTAATAAGACAATTAATAATTTTTTCATTTTTTCTCCTTAATATAGAATTTTCCTTAAATATGCATAATTGTTATATATCCCGTTTCATAAGTCAAGGAAAGGATGGATCATTGTTGTCAGGGGATAAGCTTACAATACACCGGAGAGTTATTGATATGTTCGGAATATCAAATTCGATATAAACTGCCGAACTAATGAACCGTTGATCGTCCCTTTTTCTTTTCCTTAATTCTTTTTAGTTCTCCTTCAACCTTTTTCAATTCAATCATTAACCTTTCAATTCTCTTTTTATACTCTTCAAGATTTTTCTTCCTTTCGTTCTTGATCTTTTGAAGAAATCTCCCTTTTTCAAGGTTTTCACGTGCTTCTTTTTTTTGTTTTTCCTTTTTAAATCTTTCAAGTTCTTCAAGTATTTTCAATTGTTGTTGCTTCTCCATCCAAAATCGGGCATCAAAAAATTTTTTCATAAATCCATCTGTTATCCTAATCTTGTTTCCATTATCTGAAGGGATAACACGCTTTGTAATAATTTTCCCTTTTCTCAATAATTTAATATCAACTGCACCATCAATTGCCATTCTGTTAAAAGAGCGTGTAAGATCCGAAGTTTTCATTAGTTTGATTTTGTTTGCAGAGATCAAAATATCACCAACCTTAAATTTATCGGCTTCACCACCGGACTTCGTTCTTATTTTGGAAACCATAAGTCCGCCTCCCGATTTAACTTTAAACTCTTTTGCAAGTTCGGAAGTAAGCGGAATAACATCAATTCCAAGTGACGGTGAACTTGAAAATTCAAATGTATAGTTCTTAACCTTTGGAAGTGATTCAATAAGCTCCGGAACCCTCGATAATCTATCACTCATCTCTATCTCTTTAGCTTCAAATATTTTTTTGTTATTCATTCCAAACTCTTCAAGTTTCACATTTACTTTCATCACTTTCCCTTTACGGTCAAGCAGAAGAGATATTTTATCTCCGGGTCTCATTATTTTAATACTTGAGGAAAGGTTAAGGGGTGTTTTTATTTTTTCTCCGGCTATCTCGATTATTTTATCTCCTTTCCGAATACCACCGAGATCGGCAGGAGATTTTTTTACGACTCTGTCAACCGTCACATACTCTCTTCCGTTTCGTAAAACACTTACTCCAAGCCATCCCCTTTTTACACGACCGAACTTTTTTAAATCTTTCACTATTCTAAAAACTCTCTTTGCCGGTAATGCATAACAGAGATCACTTCCTCCACGAACCGAAGATACTATTTTAAGTTCGGAAAATCTATCTCTAAATGTATACTGAGGGAAAAACTTATAACCGAAAACACCTCTTATCAAACCGACAAATTCCCCTTTTTTATTAATAACGGCTCCACCGGTAGAACCCGGAGCAACCGTTGCGTTAAGGATAAGATCATCATCACCGATTCCGCTGACAATCCCTTTATTAAGAAACGGGAATTGCTTGTAAAACACTCCCACAAGTCCTACCCATCCCCCTTTTTCCGGCAATTCACCCCGTTTCACCGGTTTTAATATCCTTTTTGGTGTTTTTAATAGAATAAGTGCCGAGTTCTCATCTTTTCCGATTATTTTAACGTTGTACGTCCTCCCTGTAATAGTTTCAATAAAAATTTTGTCAAAAGGGTGCGATATCACTTTAATATTTGAAAGAATAAGATCGGTATCAATTGCAACTCCCGTTGCAATATACCTTCTATGATTCTCTGTAACCACCTTAACTACGGAAGGTGAGATACGCTTTAACGCTTTTTTAACATCCTTTTCGTAAATCCCACCGGATTCCGCACCGCCAAGTTTGACGATGAGAAATATAATCATGAGATATATGATAAACATTATTCTTTTCATTCGTTGTCTCCTAAATTGTACCCGTATCGTCTAAACTATTCACTTGTTCAATCACATAATTGTTATCTTCGTCCGATGCTGCAAAAGTTACATAGTCGGTAAGCAGAACCTCTTCTCTAACTTGATTATCATTTTGGGTATAAAGAAATTCACTCTTTTTAGGAAAGAAAAGTGATCCGGAGATAAAGAGGAAACCTCCGAGAAATAATGCACCAAGTGAAGAGACAATAATAGTTCTCTGTCTCTTTTTTTTCTTGATTTTATAAAATACACGATCCTCAAAATCTCCACCGAGATCTTCCATTCGGACATAATTCTTAAAAATATCTTCTTCACTACCCATTGTTCCCTCCAAACTGAACTTCCATTTTACTCCTCATTTTTTCTTTCCCTCTGAAAACCAATGATTTCAATGTGCCGACAGGTTTTTTTAATATATCGGACATCTCCTCAAAGGAAAAGTTATCAACTTCCTTCATAATCAACGGTATTCTGTATTTTTCCGAAAGATGAGATAGTGCTTCTTCAATAACTATATTCTCTCCGAGTTTTTGATCATAGGAATAATTTGCCTCGTTAACATCATCAAGCGAGAAATATCTCTTCCTTTTATTTTTTCTAAATTCCGAAAGAGCAAGGTTTGTCGCAATTTTATATATCCAAGCTTTCAGATTATCTGTCCTTAAAGAACCCGCTTTAAAAAAAACTCTCACAAACGTATCCTGAGTCAACTCTTCGGCTTGCTCCCTGTTTCCAAGCATAAGCAGAAGGTAATTAAATATTTGACCTTTATACATTTTCATGACCTCTTTAAATGCATTTTCATCCTTCCGTTTTAATTTTTCAATAAGTTCATCCATCTTACACATGTTAGACCTTAAAATCTTCGTAAAAGTTGCAAAATATTTTCTCCCTACAGTTATAAATTATCTGATATTATACTCTATTTGGATATTAATCTCTTAAAATTGAATATGGAAATAGAAGAGATAACAAAAGCAATTAACCCCAAAGATAGAAGATCACCGTAAAAATACTCAATTCCGTTACCTTTCAGGAATATTTCACGAATGATCCTGATAAAATAACCGAGAGGATTTATTTTAACGATCCATTTTAATCCGATAGGTATATTTTCGAGGGGGGTAAACAATCCTGACAGCAGGATGAATGTTATGATAGAAAATAGGGAGAAAAAAAGAGACTGCTGCTGAGAAGTTGAAAAAACAGATATTATCATACCGTACGATAATATTGCGGCAAGGTAGATAACCGCTGATATAAAAAGATAGATAAGATTTCCTCTTACGGGAATATTAAACCACAAAACCGTAACAAGTGTACCGACAAAGAGATTGATTATTCCGATAATACCCATTGGAAGAGCTTTCCCGATATATATCTCATACGGATGAAGTTTTGAAATAAGGAGTGTATCCATTGTCTGCTGCTCCTTCTCCCTAACAAGTGAAATTGACGTAATAAACAGTGTAATGATGGTTAGTAATAATGCAACAATTCCGGGTCCCATGTAGTTTATGCTTTTTAATTCAGGATTAAACCGTATCAAAGACTTCCCTTTCACCAAAGGAACAGCTCCGGATGTTCTTAAATCATTCATGATATGGTTTTTTAAAATTCCGTTAAAATAGCCGGCGGCAATCCGAGAAGAGTTCGAATCCACTCCGTCTAAAAATATTTGGATATCCGGATAGTTCCCCTTTGTATATCCTGACTTTATTCTGTCCTTGAAAAGGAGAACTACTTTAACCTGTCCCCTTTTCAGTTCATTTACTACATCTCTGTTAACCTTTGAAATATACTTTATTTTGAACAGGCCCGAACTTGATATCCTGTTAATAATTCTAACTGTAGCTTTTTTTGAAGAGAGATCAATAATTCCAACCGGAATATTTTTTATATCCGTTGTTACTATGTAACCGAGAATAATCGACTGCAATATCGGAGCAAGAATAATCATAAACAGAAATTCTCTCTGTCTGATAATTTCAAGAAACTCCTTTTTTATAAGGTAAAAAATCTTCATCCGGAAATTCTCCTCATCTTTGTAAATTTAATTACCGCAATAAATATCAGTACGATACTCATAATAATCAATATCACCCCATCCCAGACAAAATCTGAAAAGGAGGCTCCCTTCAATACAACACCCCTTATGATTTTGAGAAAATATGTTGCAGGAACTATACTCGAAAAGATCCTGAGTACCTTTCCGAGAGATGTTATAGGAAAAATAAATCCCGAAAGCATCAACGAAGGGAGCATTGTTGCCAAAAGAGTTGCAAGCATTGCCGTTTTTTGATCGGGAGCTACCATTGAGATCATAACCCCAAGTGAAAGTCCCGTGAATATAAAAATTAAAGAAAATAGGAACAGAACAGACAGATCGCCTCTTATCGGAAGACCGAACCAGAATCTGCTGAATAAAAGAATGACGGATTCCACTGCAAATGCTACAAAGACATACGCAACGGTTTTTCCTATAATAATCTCATAAGATTTTATCGGTGAGATAAAAATAAGATCAATTGATCCCGACTCTTTCTCCCTCGACATACTTAAAGATGTTAACAGAGCAGAGATTATCATGAGTAAAATTGCAATAATTCCCGGAATAAAAAAGAATGCACTCTTCAATTCCGAATTAAAAAAAATCTTTGTATTAATACCGATCAAATCTTTTAATTTTTGAAAATCCTCTAAAAATGCAGCAATAATCATTTCGTTGTACTGATAAATAATATTAGCGGTATTGGAATCCGATCCGTCAATTACAAACCCTACATCAACGGCTGTTCTCATCTTTACTTTTTTTGAGAAATCGTAAGGAATTATTAAGATTTCATCCATATCTCCACTTTTCAATTTTTTTTCGAACAATTCAAGAGACGTTTTTTCCTCTGTCTCGATCTTTGTGAAATACTTATTATTTAGAAACTTGTTTTTTAACTGTCCCGACAATTCTGTATTTGAATAATCCAAAATACCAATATTAATATTGTTAAGATCAAACGAAATCGCATAACCGTAAATAAATACCATGAGAATGGGCATTACAAGTATTATTATTAAACTTTTCGGATCACGAGCAATATGATATATCTCCTTCCGAATTATAGGTTTAATTCCCCTCATTTTCCCTCACCGCTTTTTTAAATAGAGTCTCTACCGAGTCAACTTTATGCTCATTTATAAGATATTCCGGTTCTCCCTCCACAATAATTTTCCCTTTGTGCAATATTACAATTCTATCGGCATATTCCACTTCATCAATATTGTGTGTTGTAACTAGAATTGTCTTCCCCCTTTTCTTTAAACCGTATATTTCCATCCAAAAATTTCTCCTCGTTTCAGGATCAACACCTGATGTGGGTTCATCCAACAGGAGTATTTCCGGATCCGGAATTAAAGAGGTAAAAAGTGCAACTTTTTGTTTTATTCCGGGTGGAAGATCTCCAACGATCTTATCAATTAGTTCAGGCTTTACGGTATATTTTAATTCCTCAATCTTTGTTTTTACCATATCCTTGCTTAGTCCTGATATACCCGAAAAAAACTCAACATTTTCCTTAGGACTAAGTTTTGAGTAAAGAGAGAATTTTTGTGACATGTAACCCAATTTTTCTTTTGCTTCAACTCTATTCTTTGAGACATCAATACCATCCACAATCACTTCTCCTTCGGTGATTTTAAGGAGTCCCATTATCATTTTGAGAGTTGTGGTCTTCCCTGCTCCGTTCGGACCCAGGAACCCAAGTATTTCACCCTTCCTTACCCCAAAACTTATGGAGTTAACGGCTGTAAAATTTCCGAATTTTTTTATAAGACCCCTGACCTTTATTATATCCGCATCCATTTTATTGTTCCGCAATACCAAATTCCTCTCTTTCGTAAAACATATAGATATCTTCAAGAGTCGGACTTTGTTCCGATATTTCAACCGCATCAATTCCCTGTAAAAAACTCTCATCCCGTGTAGTAATCAAATTAATGTATTTTCCCTTAACAAAAAAATTTTGTTTTATACCTCTCCTTTTTTTAATTTTATCCATTAGCTCAAAAATATTCCCCTCAGGCAATATTCTCCACAATTTGAATGGGACACTCCTCTTCAAAACATCTATATCCCCTCTCTTAATAATCTTTCCCTCCTTGAGAAAAATTATATGATCACCATTCTCAGCTTCATCAAGATACGGTGTCGAAATAATTATAGTCTTTCCTTCCCCTTTTAAAGACTTTATTATTTTAAAGAACTCAATTCGTGAGAGCGGGTCAACTCCGGTTGTCGGTTCATCTAATATTACCAATTCAGGAGAAGATAAGAGTATGGATGACAGTGAAAGTTTCTGCTTCATACCACCGGAAAGATCACCGGCTCTTCTTTTTCGAAAATCCTTCATGCCGGTATTTTCAAGCAATCTGCTCTTAAGATTCTCCCTCCTTTTATATGAAACATTGTTTATTTCGGCAAAGAAATCAAGATTCTCCTCAACCGTAAGGTCAGGATACAATGAAAACTTTTCAGGCATAAACCCCGATATTCCCGTTACTTTTGAGAAATCTTTCCCAACTTCGTTTTCATCAACAAAAACTTTGCCGGAGTCGGCTTTTTCAAGACCGAGAATAATTCTAAAGATCGAAGATTTCCCTGCACCGTCGGCTCCCGCAATAATAGTGATCTCCGATTTGGGAAAAGTCACGGATATTCCCCGAAGTGCTTTTACCTCACCGTAACTTTTAGAAATATTCTCCAAACGTACCATAAGCAGTCCTACAAAGAAAGCATCAATTGTTTTCCGGAATAATAACCGTGACCGGCATACCGATCTTAAATATATCAAGATTTGAGTCAAGCCTGATTTTAACCATGTACAAAAGGGCTTTTCTCTCCACCTCGGAAATAACATATTTCGGAGAGAATTCGGCTTTTCTCCCTATTTCAGAGACAACTCCACTAAGCCCATTCTCTTTTACTCCGTCAACAATTATCTTTACATTCAATCCGATCTTCACTGCATGCAACTCCTCCTCCTCAACAAATATTTCCACGTAAAGCGAATTCAGATCAAGGATATCTAAAACCGGAGTTCCCGGAAAAACATTCTCTCCCATAGAAACAAATTTTTCCATAACCACTCCGTCTACTCCCGAAGTTAAAATATAATCTTCAAGCATGATTTCCAAATATTTCCTTCTGTTCTTTAGAACATTTGTTTGAACTTTCAATTCCTGAATTGATTTTCTTATCTCGAACTTATTGGTTTCCGATTCAAGAAGTTTCAATTTTATCTTTTCAAGATCATCACCCGATATGGATTTTTTCCGACTCAATCTCTCAAATTTATTTGTCTGCCGTTTTAAATAATCATAGTTCTTTTTGATCAACACTCTTTTTTTTTCAAGCTTTTCAAGCTTTAACCCGACACTTTCAAGATTTAATCTCACATCTTCAATCTTGTTCTCAAGAATTCTGAAATCAAACTTGACAAGCTCCTTTCCCGCAGTGACCCGTTCCCCTTCTCTTACATTTAATTTTTTTACCTTTGAAGAGACTTTAGACTTTATGGTAATAATCTCCCCTTCAACCATTCCGGGAGCCTTTATGGTGTGGGAGCCACTTCCTCCACACCCGTTTATTACAAACAAAGCTAAAAAAAATATAGCTATTCTTTTCATTTCCCCCCCTTTCTACCGATCATTGTATTTATTTCCACTTTTACCAATTCAATTTGAAGAATTGTTTGCTCCCTTAAAGATTGCCGTTTTTCAACATTGAATACCACATCAAGATAGTCTTTGTTGGATATCTGTTTCTCTTCAAACATCATTTTTTTCAATTCCAACTCCTCTTTGGAAATTCCTATCATCTCTTTGAATATATCAGCCTGTTCTTTCAAGCTTTTTAATGATTTGAATAATTGAGATAATTTCAGTCGAATTTTCCGAATAACATCTTTTTTATCGTTATCAACCTTCTCAATATTGTAATTATAGATAGCATCTTCTTTCCCGACCTTACCCCAGTCAAATACATTTATCTTTATGTTAATACCTCCTTGAAAATAGGAATTCCACTCTTTTCCAAGAAAATTTATTCCCGGTAATCCATAGTGAAACTCGGCAAAACTTCCTATTTGAGGAAGATTTTTCCCTTTATTGATCTTTTTACTCATACTGATAATCTTTTTTTGGGCTGATAAAATTCTTAATTTAGGATGATTAAGTATGAACAACCCTCTTGATGTTTCCAGATCTTCAATTGATTCCGAATAGTTTTTCTCAATATCTTTGATATCATAATCCGTAAGTTCTTTGAACATTGAAGAAAGACTATTCTTGCTATTCCCTATTTTCTCTTTAGACAATAAAACTTCCCTAAGTTTAAGCTTGGTCTCAAGAATCTCTCTTTTCTCAATTAACCCTTCGCCAAACAGATCTTCCAACCGGTTAAAATGGTTTCTTATTTTCTTTTCAAGAATTTCAATTGATTCCAACTGTTTGGTAAGCATCCGATAATTAAAAAAAATTCTTTTAATACTCCCTCTAAGCATCAATTCAATGAATTCCTTTCTATTAACATTTATATCCTTTTTATATTCATTCAACCTGATTAATCCCGATAGAATGTTACCGGTAAATATCGGTTGAT
Source organism: uncultured Clostridia bacterium (assembly GCA_964422395.1). Lineage (GTDB taxonomy): Bacteria > Acidobacteriota > Aminicenantia > UBA2199 > UBA2199 > UBA647. The sequence goes on along the minus strand of CAYRAO010000003.1, from coordinate 119,932 downwards.
ATACCGATACACCAATATCATAGGTATGATTCGTCCCTCCGGGTATCTTCAATCCGGATCCAATTCCACCCCGTTCAGTTTTCATATCAGGTAATTTAATTTCCACTTTTTTTGACCTGTAAAGATAACTTCCCGAACCTTTTATTGTAAAATATCTGTTGTATTTTTTTATCTTATGATCTATTTCAATTATTCGTGACTCAAGGATACTGTTCTTGATTTTACAATTTATCCTAACACCGTTGTCAATTGCCTTTCCGAGAGGAACATAAGAAAAAACAGTGATAACAAACGATAGCGAAATTAAAGAAAACATAACTATTCTCATCTGAAGACACCTCTCATTAATATTTTTTAATTTTTTCGTTCTTTCCCACATATACCTAACGCATTCGGTCAACCTTTTGGTTTGACCATATGGTCAATATAATATTTTTTAATTATTTTGTCAACTCTTTTGTTATAATTTTATTCATATTGATTATACTTCGATAAATTGAGATAATTTGTTATTATTGTTTGAAAATAAAGAATAGCAGTACGGAGGTTTATTTGAAAGGAATTATTCTTGCGGGAGGGCACGGCTCAAGGCTTTACCCGATAACTTTTTCCGTATCCAAACAACTCTTGCCGATATACGACAAACCAATGATTTACTATCCTCTCTCAACACTGATGCTTGCAGGAATCAAGGAAATACTGATAATATCAACGCCCGTAGAACTACCGAGATTTAAAAAACTCTTCGGTAACGGTGACAAATTGGGACTGCGAATTGAATATAAAGAACAGGCTGAACCGAGAGGAATTGCAGATGCATTTATTGTCGGTAAAGAATTTATCGGTTCGGATTCCGTTTGTCTTATCCTCGGAGATAATATATTTTACGGTCATGACCTTGTATCTCTCCTTGAAAAAAGCAGTAAAATAAAGAACGGAGCAATTGTTTTCGGGTACTATGTGAAAAATCCCGAAAGATATGGAGTTGTTGAATTCGATGAGAATAAGGATGTTATCTCCATTGAAGAAAAACCTACCAATCCGCGGTCAAACTTTGCAGTGGTGGGATTATACTTTTACGATAATAGTGTTGTTAAATTGGCTGAGACGATAAAACCTTCAAAACGGGGAGAAATTGAGATAACCGATATAAACAATGAATACCTAAAAAGAGGAGAGATGAAGGTGGAATTGATGGGGAGGGGATATGCTTGGCTAGATACCGGAACGAACAGCTCCCTGCTTGATGCTTCAGTGTTCGTTAAAACGATTGAAGAGAGACAGGGATTAAAAATTTCCTGTCCGGAAGAGATAGCATTCAGAAAAAAATATATCAACAGAACCGAATTCGAACAACTTGCCAAAGAGTTATCTGCAAGTGATTATGGAAAATATCTGTACGAAATACTTAATGAGGAATAAATGCCGAAAGTTAAAAGATTGTTGAAGAATATTCTTGTAACCGGAGGAGCCGGTTTTATAGGAAGTAATTTCATACGTTATCTTTTTGAAAAAACGGATTTCAACGGAATTATTGTAAATGTAGACAAGTTGACTTATGCCGGAGACAAAGAGAACCTGAGTGATATTGAAAAAAAATACGGTCAAAAAAGATATTTTTTCAAAAAAAAGGATATTTGTAATATTGACGAACTGAAAGAAATTTTCAAAAGCCATAGTATTGATACGGTTGTCCATTTTGCGGCTGAATCTCACGTAGACCGATCAATAACAGGTCCGTCGGATTTTATCCAAACAAATATTATCGGGACCTTTAACCTCCTTGAAATTGTAAGAGAGATGTGGACTCAAGGGGAAGAGAATCTTTTCCACCACATCTCAACCGATGAAGTTTTCGGGAGTCTCGGTAAAGAAGGGTATTTCGTTGAATCTACTCCATACGATCCTAAAAGTCCTTATTCCGCATCCAAAGCCTCTTCCGATCATCTCGTAAGAGCATATGCCAATACATACAAGCTCCCGATAACACTTTCCAATTGTTCAAATAATTACGGTCCTTTTCAATATCCGGAAAAACTCATACCCCTCATAATAAATCGAGCCATAACAGGGAGAAACCTCCCTGTATATGGAGACGGTGCAAATATTCGAGATTGGCTTTACGTTATGGATCACTGCTCCGCTATATGGAAAATCATTTCGGACGGAAAAACCGGAGAGACATACAATATCGGAGGAGATAGCGAAAAAAAGAATATAGAAGTCGTTCGGGAAATTTGCAATCTGTTAGACAAAATTTATCCCGCCAAGACAAATTCGAATGTTTCAGGAATAGAAAGTTATTCCGAACTTATTAAATTTGTAAAAGACAGACCTGGACATGACAAGCGGTATGCTATCAACTGTGAAAAAATAAAAAAAGAACTGAAATGGGAACCTTCGGTCAGTTTTGATTTAGGTCTAAAATCCACTATAAAATGGTATTTGAAAAAATTTTCCTCCAAATAACCATTTCTCCCGTAATTAAATTCTCAATATCCGGAAAATAATATATAATGAACTTAATGATAAGAACGGAAGCGGAAAAGATATATCGGGCAATATTCAAAAAAGAGATTCCGAATGTTATTACGGAATGGTTCAAGAGATCTTCCACAGCATTAGAATCAACAGCTTCAAAAGGGGAGATTCAAAAATATAAAAAAATTATTGAAAAAAATTTGGATCTCGCTTCCGTAGAGTATGCCTCAAGGATTCTCCGATGCAACGATATGCTGATAAAAAAATTCAGAATTATGGTCTATCTCGGAGAATGCATGCCGGAAAACTATGATCTTTTTATCAATGAGAAAAAGAGTCTCATTAAAACTTTGTGGATAATAATAACAATACCTTTCAATTCCGTTTATAAATTTCTAAAAGGCTTTTTGATTTTAAAACTAATGATAAAGTGAATAAAAAAATAGTAATAATCGGTAGCGGTGCATCGGGCATATCAGCTGCTCTGGGATTTGAAAAAAAAGGGATAGTACCTACAATACTTGATGTCGGGGATACAAATAAAAAAACTTGTAATGTCAGCGGAAATTTATACGATTACAGGAAAAACAATGAATTGTTTGATCTTATGATCGGGGAAAATTTGGAAGGATTATCTAATATTTTGAACGGAACAAGCTTACCTCCGAAATTAACCTCTCCTATGAATAATTATATTATTTCGGATCATAAAGAGCATTCGCCGTTGAAAACATCAAATTTCAGTGCAATCCAAAGTTTTGCAATCGGGGGCCTTGCGGCAGCTTGGGGAGCAGGGCTTTACAGATACAATGAAAGTGAGCTACAAAACATGCCTCTTCGTTCCGCTTCCCTGAATCCTTTCTACGATGCCTTATCAAAAGAGATCGGAATTTCGGGGCAAAATGATGATCTTGCCCCTTTCTTCGGAAATGACGATACACTTCTTCCACCGGTTCGGTTATCCGGAAAAGCTGAATATTTGTATAAAAAATACAGTAAAAAGAGAGATAAATTTAATAAAAACGGTATTTTTATCGGATATCCGAGAATCGGGGTCCTAACAAAAAACCATAAAGGAAGAGATAAGTGCAACTATTCCAATTTTGAAACATGGCTATCGGATATCCCATGGGTATACAACCCCGCTCAATCTTTAAATCGCCTGATAAAAGAGGATAAAGTAATTTATAGAAAAGGAATTTATGTAGAATCTTGGAATAGGAAAAATGGAAAAATTATCATAAACGGAAAAAACATATCTGATAATTCTCCGTTCAAAACAACAACCGATAATTTGATCATTGCGACAGGGACACTGAACTCTGCCAAACTTATATTAAGCTCAAAAAAAGATACTTTGACAAAGCTTCCCATTCTTGATAATCCCCTCCTTCAGATCCCTGTATTCTTACCCTCTTTTCTCGGATCGCCAATTGATAAATCGGCATTCGGAATGACCAACCTGAACTTAATATTCAAATCACCGGAAAACGGTACAACATTACAGGGGAGTATTATTGAACTTACTTCTCCGCCGAGATCGGTATTTTTTGAAAAATTTCCCGCAAGCTCCGTCATGAATTTAAAATTAATAAAAATGATCTCGACCTCCCTTCTCGCAATGTTCTTATACTATCCTTCTTCGAAAAATGATGCAGGATCTATCAGACTCAATAAAAACAACGAACTTGAGATAGTTCAAAAAAATCTAATTTTGGATAAACAACCCGTTAAAAAAATTGTAAACGCATTGTTCGGAATGGGAGCATTGACTCACCCGCTGATTATTGAGCAGTCAATGCAGGGATATGCGATCCACTATGCCGGAACGATCCCGATGAAAAGTAAAACCACATCTGATTATGAATCTTCGCCCGATGGAGAACTTCATGGGGAATCAGGAATCTATATTGTTGACGGTTCGTCTTTCTCCCATATTTCTTCAAAAAATCTCTCCTTTACAATCATGGCAAACTCAATGAGAATAGCGGATAAGATATCGGACAAGGTGAGAAGAAATTGAAAAGAATCCTCGTCACGGGAGCCGGAGGACTAATTGGTTCCGGTATAGCCGAATACCTGAAAAAAGTAGACAAAGACATTGAAATAACCGGCATAACTTCAAGAAAGACTAATATCGAAAATATGGATCACACAATTAAAACCGTTTTAGGTGAACCGCTTACAATTCCTAAAGAAAGATATGATATCATAATTCACTGTGCCTTCGATAAAAAGGATAAATCGAATAACGTTAATACAACCGGAACAATCAGGTGGGCAAAAGATGCATTGCAGGCGGGGGTAAAAGAACAGATATTTATGAGTTCCATATCATCCCAATCCAAATTTTTAACTCCCTATGGAAAAAGCAAAAAATATTTGGAAGAATGGTTTTTTAATAACAATTTCCATGTTTTTAGACTTGGACTTGTAATTGCAAACGGCGGGATGTTGGGTCGTCTGATAAAATCGGTCAACTCTTCACCCGTTATTCCAATTATCGGAGGAGATAAATTTCCAATCTTTCCGACAGATCCTAATACAATTTACGATCTCATCTACAGGATTATCATAGGTGAGATAAAATCGGAACAAAACTCAGGCTGGAACCTCCAATTTAAGGAAGCTACTTCTCTTAAGAAAATTTTAACCTGTTTGAAAAAAATATCGGGGAAGAAAACTTTTTTAATTCCCTTACCATATACCCTAATTTATCCAATTGTTAAATTAGCGGAACTTTTAAAAATATCAGGGTTGGAAATTGATACTGACAATTTAAAAGGTCTTAAACGGAACAGTAAAATTTCCATCAGATCCGACCTATCAACTCTGGGATACAAAGAAAGAAATCTTGCTGAAATGATTGAGTCTTGGGGACGGTCGTTGACTTCTTGACTTCTTCGACTATTTCCCTAATGCTTCAAAGCTTTTCAATTTCAAATATGCAAAAGATATTATAAGTTATTACTTGGAAAAGGAAATTGTAGCCGGATCAAAGTATGGACAAGAGAATTACCGATTATAAAAGTGAATTGACACTCTGAGGGTTAGATGATATAAACTCTATAGTTACATTCAGAGAAATCATGGATAGGATTCTAATAATAATTCCGGTTTACAATGAAGAGAAAAATATTGCGGAAGTAATCTCCGATATTCGGGAAAATTGTGCATCAACAGATATTCTCGTTATAAACGATAACTCAACAGACAAAACCGTGGAAAAACTTGAATCCATCGGTGTCGATTATCTTGATCTCCCGTTTAACATGGGTTATGCAGGTGCACTTCAAGCCGGTTTCAAATATTCCAGAGAAAAAAACTACGACTATGTAATTCAATTTGACGGAGACGGTCAACATATGGCAAAAGAAATCCGTAAAATCTATGATCATATTAAAATGAAAAAAGCGGATATAGTTATCGGATCACGATTTAAGATCAATACCGATTATCCTCACCCACTGTTTAGAAAGATCGGTTCCAAGATTTTCTCTTCTCTAATAAAAATTACAACAGGGAAAAATATTACGGATCCGACATCGGGATTTCAAATTCTTGCAAAAAATGTTTATAAGAATTACAGTGAAATGTTTAACTATCCCCAATTTCCAGACGCAAACCTGATCATTAAAATGCTCCTTCTCGGATATAAAATTGAAGAAATTCCGGTAAAGATGAAAGAGAGGAAACACGGAGAAAGTATGCATACGGGAATAATAGGACCTGTAAAATACATGATCAAAATATTTTACAGCATTTTGATAACAATTCTCTTCTTTGTTTTTGGTAGCCTGAGAAAGGCAGGAGGTCAGGATGTATAGATTTTTTTTCGCTTTTTTCGGTATAGCAGCAATACTAATAATCTTGTTGAAAGTAAAAAAAAACAAATTTTCCGAGGGAAGAAGCATCTTCTGGATACTCGGCGGAATTGTGATGCTCTTGCTATCCATATTTCCAAAAACGATAGACAAATTATCAGAAATATTGGGAATTAACCACCCCCCTTCACTTCTATTTTTATTAACATCACTTTTCATTATTTACTCAATTTTTAAACTCGAAGAGGAGATAACTCGGACAAAAGAACAATTAAAAGACCTTGCTCACAAAAATTCAATATTAGAAAAAAAACTAAGAGAAAAATAAATAGCCTTGCATCCATAGTTATAAAGATTTCGTCTTATATTAATTGAGGTAAATTTGAGATTGAAGTTCAAATTTGAATTAACAAAGATTCTATGATAAATTCAATTGCAATGAAGAGACGATTATTAATAATATCCAAAATACTGGGAGTAGGAGTTTTTTATATGCTTTTATTCGTAATCTCGGTTTTCTTTACTATGAGTACTTTAATAAAAGGAGATGAGATCAAGGCTCCCGATCTTATAGGAAAAAACATTAACGAAGCTGCAAAGACGGCTCAGGAAAAGGGAATTTTCTTAAAAAAAGTTGCGGGTAATTTCAGCAGAAACTATAAACCGCAGACAGTAATAAAACAGATTCCCGAGCCGGGGGTATTTATCAAAAAAAGGTCAAATCTTAAAATATTCGTAACTTCGGAACTTGTAGAAGTGATTGTTCCCGACCTTGGCGGTTATACAAGAGAAGAGAGTAGAAAACTGATAAAAGAGAGTGAATTAAAAAAAAGATATGTCTCTTACATCTACTCTAACAGTGTTCCGCAGGATTATATTATCACTCAATCCTTAAAATCCGGTTCTCATGTTCCCATAAACTCCGACATGGATATTCTTGTCAGTAAAGGGAAAAGAAATAGAGAATTCATAATGCCGGACATTATTGGTAAAAATGCAGAAAAAATATTAACATACTTTGAAATTATCGGACTAAATATAGAGAAAATAACAAAAGTATCTTATCCGGGACTTAAACCGAACATAATTATTTGGCAGAATCCTTCTCAGGGATTTAAAATCAGTTCAAAGAACAGAATTAGTATTCAGGTAAGTGAATGAATCCGGTATTTCCTTCAATTTTATCTACAGATTTTTTTAATCTCGAAGAAAAACTTACCGATTTCAAGAAGTCGGGGATAGACTTTATTCACCTTGATATTATGGATGGTCATTTTGTTGATAATCTTTCTTTCGGGCCTTCTGTTGTTCAGCCATTAAAAAAAAGATTTGAATTTAAGATCGATTCTCATCTAATGGTATCCAATCCCGACAAAATAATCCCTTATTTTATCAAAGCGGGTTCGGACTGGATATCATTTCATATAGAGGCAACCGCCGAAATAGAAGATAACATTGCAATGATTAAAGATGCAGGACTTAAAGCTGGATTGGCAATAAATCCCGACACGGACATTTCCGAGTTATTTCCTTTCATCAGCAAAATTGATTATGTACTGTTAATGAGTGTTTTCCCCGGTTACGGAGGACAGAAGTTCATTATGGAATCAATTGACAGATTAATTGGAATTAAAAAAGAAATTGACAATTCGGATTCGTCCTGTCTGATTCAGATAGACGGTGGAATTAACATCTCCAATACCGGTATCTTAAGCAGCAAAGGTGTGGATTTGTTTGTAATTGGGACATCACTTTACAATTCAAATTTTATTGAAAAAGAAATAAATAATATATTAAAAACAATTGCAGGAGAAAAAAAATGAAGAAGCTGATTATAGTTGGTTTAGTTTCCGTACTGATCTTGATTACAGGATGCAGTTCAAAAAAAGACATATCTCTCAACCCTTCAAAATTAGGTTCAGATAAAGCCATATACGAAAGAGCTGTAAAAATAGGCAAAAAAGATTACGAAAAATCAAGATTACTTTTCAAAGAGATTCTTCAGCTCTATCCGGATAGCATTTATGCAAAAAAAGCAAAGATCGGAATAGCTGATTCATACTTTAAACAGAGAGATTCATCATCACTTTTGATTGCAGCTTCCGAGTATCAAGAATTTGTAAACTTGTATCCAAACTCACCGGATTCAATATATGCAAAATTTCAGATAGGGAAATGTTATGAAAAACAGAGCAAAAGTGCAGGTAGAGACCAGACAAATACCAAACTTGCAATAACAGCTTACGAAAAGCTACAAAAGTTATTTCCCGGTACCGAAGAATCCGACAAAGCGGAAACTATCATAAAAAAACTTAAAAATAGATTGGGAACACATTATTTCAGAATAGGGATGTCTAATTTCAGACTTAAAGCTTACAAAGGTGCCATCAGCCGTTTTAAAGAAGTAATAGATAACTATCCTCAATTTACAAAATTTGATAAATTATACTATTACACTGGGGTATGTTACAAAAAAATTGATAAGACAGACTCCGCTATCTCCTTTTTTCAAAAAATAATAAACAGCTATCCGAAATCAAAATACATTAATAAAGCCAAAAAACTTATACGTAGAATTATGAATAAGAAAAAGAGTGAAAAAAAAGATAAACCTGAAAAGAAAGAAAGTTAATTAATTTCGGATATTTTTTCAGAAATCTCTTTAGTTGTTTTAGCTCCGAGTTTTTTTAGATTTTTTATTCTTCCCACTATTGTATCCCCTTTTTTTCCACCAGAGACCAATTTATTCATTGCAGCCTCGTAACTTGAACGGGCGATTTCCAGCTTCTCCCCGATATTTTCGAGATCGGAAACAAAATTCACGAATTTGTCGTAGAGAGCCCCTCCTTGTCTTGCAATCTCGGAAACATTTTTCTTTTGGTTCTCTTGTTTCCACAAGTATGAAACCGTTTTAAGAGTCGCCAACAACGTTGATGTAGTCACAAAAACAATATTTTTCTCCAATGCATCCTCAACTATTTTCTGATCATTATTAAGTGCAAGAACAAGAGCGGATTCCACCGGCATATACATAAGAATATAGTCGGGAGAATTAATACCGTACAAGTTCTGATAATTTTTGTTACTCAATCCTGAAATATGATCCTTTATACTTTTTAAATGATCTTTTAGAAATAGCTCTTTTTCGGAGTGGTCTTCAGTATTAAAATATTTCTCATATGCAGTAAGTGAAACCTTTGAATCAATTATTACATCCTTCCCCTCGGGAAGATGAATAATAAAATCCGGTCTCCTTTTTCTGTTGTCAGCGGAAGTGAAAACTTCCTGTTTGGAATAGTGAATCTTTTCCTCAAGTCCCGCTTTTTCAAGAACTCTCTCCAAGCTGATTTCCCCCCAATCTCCCTGAAGTTTTGAATCACCTTTGAGAGCCTTTGCAAGATTACCCGCATCTTTACTGACTTTCAGATTAAGATCCATTAAAGACTTAATTTCCGTTTTGAGTGAAATAACCTCTCTGCTCTCCTCCTTATGAATAGTTTCGATATCTCTTTTAAAATCCGTTAATTTTTCTCTAAAAGGGGTAATTATCTTTGATATATTTTGTTCATTGATCTCAGTAAATTTTTTACTTTTCTCTTCAAGCAATCGGTTTGCAACATTTTCAAATTCAATCTTGAATTTTTCTTGAAGTTTACTCATCTCAACTTTTTCATTTTCAAATCTCTCCTTCATGTTTCTTAATGATTCACGAACCGATGATAGCTCACTATTCAAGACCAATATGATCTCTCTTTTCTCATTCAGGAGTTTTTCCCTTTCCCTAAGTTCGTTTTCAATCTTGGAATATATCTCCCGCGGTATATAATTCTTAAGTATTTCATTTGAATTGACTCCTGTCGACCTGATGCTCACTATTTTCATTATGAGCAAAAAAATAACTATAACCAACCCTCCAAGTAACAGTATCCATTCTGTATTCCCCATATTGCAAACTCCCTAAAACTGACTTTAGATTAATTGCCGGTTATTGTCAACTTTCACAAAGAGAGCAAACGGTTTTTTTTATACCTTAACATTTCAAACCAAGATTAAAATGTTAAGGTCAATGTGATATAATTTTTTAATGGATAACGGAAAACTTACACCAATGGTGAAGCAGTACTTTGAGATAAAGAAAAATTATCCCGACTCCATACTCTTTTTTAGGATGGGCGATTTTTATGAAATGTTTTTTGAGGATGCAAAAATCGCAGCTCCGATACTTGAAGTTGTTTTAACTTCCCGAAACAAGAAAAAGGAAAATGCCATCCCGCTCTGCGGAGTCCCATACCATGCAAAAAACCATTACGCTTCAAAATTGCTGAAAAACGGATATAAAGTGGCAGTATGTGAACAAATTGAAGACCCTGCTCTCTCATCGGGAATTGTCAAAAGAGATGTCACACAGATTCTCACACCTGCAACGGCACTTGAGATTGATCTTCCTGATGATCGTATTAATAATTATGTAGTTTCAATATATCAAGATGAAAAATCAATCGCAATAGCTTCAATTGATCTCGCCGTTTCATCATTCGAAGTGAGAAGTTTTGATCTTACAAGCTACGAATCCTTTTACAATGAATTTTACAAAAAGACTTCAAAAGAGATCGTAATTCATGAGGAATACGAAAATGAATTAAAAAAAATAACGGAAAGATTTCCCGATCTATCCGATATACTTGTAAATAAACTTGAATCCTACGAATACAATTACTATGAATGTGAAAATGTTCTTAAAGAGCAGTTCAATATAAAATCACTTGAGGGACTCGGTCTGACCGGATATGATTCGGCAGTCATTGCTTCGGGAGTACTTTTGAAATATATTCGCTCCGTAAGAAGATCCGATTTGTCAAATATTTCAGGACTCCATTTCATTCCTCGTGAAAATTATCTCATTCTTGATCCTGTTTCATTTAAAAATCTGGAGATTTTAAAAAATCTCCAAACCGGCACACCTAAGGGAAGCTTAATTAACTCTATCGACCTGACAGTTACACCGATGGGAAGAAGGCTGTTGAAAGACTGGTTATCATATCCGTTGACGGATGTTAAAGAGATTGAAGAGAGATTAAATGGAGTCGATGAGTTTTCCCAAAATCTTATAGTCAGGTCAGAGATAAGAAAACTTCTTAAAAATTCGGGTGATCTCGCTAAGTTAAACACTAAAATATCTTTAAATATTGCCCTCCCTTTTCACCTTCTCGCCCTGAAGAAATCTTTAAAGATAATTCCTGATATTAAAAAAGAATCGGCAAGCTTGAGGTCGTCAATTCTTAGAACTGCAATAGATAATCTTGATGAATTAACCGAAATTATAAAACTTATTGATACTGCAATTTCGGACGATCCCGCTAACAACATAAACAGCGGGAACATTATCAAAAAAGGATATAACAAGGATCTTGACGAACTGAAAATGATAAGCAGAGATGCTAAAGAGATTATTTCGGCAATGGAAAGAGAAGAGAGGGAAATAACAAAAATCCCCTCTTTGAAAATAAAATACAACAAAGTTTTCGGTTATTTTATCGAAATCACAAACGCTCATAAAAATCTTGTACCGCAAAACTATGTTCGGAAACAAACTCTTGTTAATTCGGAAAGATTTATCACCGATGAATTAAAGAAACTGGAAGACAAAATACTTAAAGCTGATGAACAGATAATTTATATTGAAAAAAAACTTTTTTTAGAAGTAATAGAGAAAACGAGAGAATATTCAGCTTCTCTTGCCAAAAATTCCGAACTATGTGCTATTCTTGATGTACTATCCGCCGGAGGAGAGCTCGCTATGAGAAGAGGATATTGTCGCCCCGAAATTAACAATAAAAAAGAGGTTATGATAGTTGAGGGGAGACATCCCGTAATAGAAATGAAAAGCGGGAGTAGTTTTATCCCTAACGATACATCGATGAATTCGGGATCAGATCAGATTTTGATTATAACCGGACCTAACATGGGTGGGAAATCCACCTATCTTAGGCAGAATGCACTTATAGTAATTCTTGCTCAAATAGGATATTTTATCCCTGCAAAAAAGGGTGTGATTGGAGTCTGTGACAGGATTTTTACCAGAATAGGTGCCTCCGACTCCCTGATTGAAGGGAAATCCACTTTCCTTATTGAGATGATAGAGACTTCGGTAATTCTCAACAATATTACCGACCGATCGTTAATACTCCTTGACGAAATAGGTAGAGGTACATCTACATTTGACGGATTATCGATTGCTTGGTCGGTTATAGAATACCTACATTCGGCAAAAGAGAAACCGAAAACATTGTTTGCAACACATTACCATGAGCTTACGGAATTATCAGATGTGTTAGTTAGGGTAAAAAACTACCATATTTCCGTTAGAGAGTGGGATGATAATGTTGTATTTCTTCACAAAATTGTTCCGGGTGCAACAGATCAGAGTTTTGGAATCCACGTTGCAAAGATTGCCGGAATTCCCGAAAAAGTGATTGAAAGGTCAAAAGATATTCTACTTAACCTTGAGAAAAAAGAACTTGACAGGATAGTAAAAGAGAGAATTTCGGGAAAAATTGATCTGATTCCTGAAAAACAAAAAGTACTTTTTCCAGATGATAAAGAATTAAAAGTGTGGGATGAGATCAGAAATAAACTTAAAGAGATAGATATCACAAAAATGACACCGTTAGAGGCACTCAACATCCTGCACTACCTCAAGCACAAGAGTGAACATTTCAAATAAAATCAACTCCCGCCACCCGCTCCGATCATAATTCTAAATTTTAAATTTCGGGCGACCATGGAGAGTCGTCCTTACGAATTTCTGAACACCGAAGGCTGTAAGTTGAACTCTAATATCTGTAATAATCCGGTTTATACGGACCGTCAATAGGGACCTGGAGATAATCCGATTGCTTTTGAGTCATTTTTGTCAGTTTTACTCCGAGTTTGTCAAGATGTAAACGGGCAACTTCTTCATCAAGCTTCTTGGGAAGAGTATAAACCTTATTCTCATACTTATTTTTCGCTAATTCAACCTGAGCAAGAGACTGATTGGTAAAACTTGTACTCATCACAAAACTCGGATGTCCGGTTGCACACCCTAGATTAACAAGACGTCCCTCTGCAAGAATGATTATCGATCTTCCCGATTTAAGAGTCCATTTATCTACTTGGGGCTTGATAGAGGTTTTCTTACAATAGGAAGACTTTTCCAAATATGACATCTCTATTTCATTGTCAAAATGACCGATATTACAAACTATCGCACCCTCTTTCATCTCTTCCATATGTTTTCCGTTAATAACATTAAAATTTCCGGTTGCAGTTACGAAAATATCAATATCTCCAACAACATCTTCAAGTCTGCATACTTCATAACCTTCCATTGCAGCCTGAAGGGCACAAATAGGATCAATTTCCGTTACAAATACTTTTGCTCCGAATCCGACAAGAGATTGAGCACTACCTTTTCCTACATCGCCATAACCACATACAAGGACTCTCTTTCCCGCCAACATTATATCAGTTGCTCTCTTAATTCCGTCAACCAACGATTCGCGGCATCCGTAAAGATTGTCAAATTTAGATTTCGTCACGGAATCATTCACATTTATAGCGGGAAATAGCAATTTCCCTTCCTTTTCAAATTGATAAAGACGATGAACTCCCGTTGTTGTCTCTTCGGAAACTCCTTTTATTCTTGATGAAAGTTTGCTCCAATATGCCGCATCTTTCTTCAATCCCTCTTTTATCCTGTTCATGAGAACTTGTTCTTCTTCTATTTCATAAATTTTGTTCAATATTTCAGGATTCATTTCCGCTTCAACACCTTTATGAATTAATAAAGTTGCATCTCCCCCGTCATCAACAATAAGGTCCGGTCCCGACCCATCCGGCCAAGTTAGAGCCTGCTCAAGTGCCCACCAATATTCTTCAAGAGTTTCCCCTTTCCATGCAAATACCGGAACTTTACCTTTTCCGGCTATAGCAGCGGCCGCATGGTCCTGAGTTGAAAAGATATTACATGAAGACCATCTCACATCCGCTCCAAGTTCAAGCAAAGTTTCTATCAACATCGCCGTCTGTATCGTCATATGGAGACTTCCTGTTATCTTTAACCCCTTAAGCGGTTTCTCATTCCCGTATTTTTCGCGAACCGCCATAAGTCCGGGCATTTCAACCTCTGCAAGTTTCATCTCTTTCTCTCCCCATTCGGCAAGAGATATGTCAGCTATTTTATTTTTTAATTTTAGATCAAGCTCAATATATCCCATTTATGACTCCTTATATTTCCATTCGGATTATCACTAAATTCGGTTCCATACTACCATGTTTTGCCCCTTTTGTCTAAAGGATCGGGTATCACTTCACCGTTTTATAAAACACTTGACTAAAATTTACCAATATCATATATTAGGATTGAGCATGGTTACGATTTAAAGAGGATTAAGTGTATAAAAATCTAATCCCCGGAAAATATCCGATAACGGTCGAAAATGAAATGATAAAATTTTCGATCGGAAGGAGACATTTCGGAATCTCAAAAACAAATTTCATGAACAGTAAAACCGCTCCCGTCGATTGTATTTTTGATCTGAAAAAAACCGATACCCTTTTTCCTCTTCGAAAAGGGATCGGCAACAATTTTTTTTTCGGGAAATATTCCGAATTTCATATTAAGATCGATTTTAACGACCTAGAAATAGAAAAAACACCTTTTCTACAAAAATAACGTTAATGTACAAATTTGACTAATAAAGACAAACATAGTAATATCCTGAGTTGTATATTTTAGAATGTATAATTATAAGCGAAATTGTGTTGTAACAATAAAGTCACGGAGGAGTTCATGAAGTTAATCCATGTATTTTTAATTATAATTTTTATGTTTGTTTCAGTTCCGGCTCAAGAAATAATTGATCTGGGAGTAAAAGCGGATTTTTATGAAATGCAAGCTGATGCAAACAATGTGGTTCATATTTTTTGGTTAAGGAAAAATATCCCCTATTACGGTCAAGTAAAAAACAATAAAATTATAAAAAAAGAAACCATTCCGGGGCTCGGATACGTTGCTGTAAACAAATTCAGACCGAGAATATCCGTTATGCCTGACGGATCGGAAATTCATATTGCATATGCCCAAAAAGAGATTGGGCCAAATCAAGTTAAACACGCTTACAAGGATAGTACCGGTTGGCATGTTAAAACCGCTTACACCGGAGATTTCGGAAGACTTGTACAATATATTTCCTGTGCAGTTGACGGAACAGGTGTCACCCATTTTATTTTTGTTAGATATAGAAACGGATCAAACGATATACCGGTAGTATATGTAAGAAAAGCACGCAACGGGCAATACATTCAGAAAGGATACCTGTCCCCTAAGACTGTTCGCAATATTTGGCCCGATATTTACAACGATAAGCAAGGAAATATTCATGCCGTATGGAGTATTAACAAAAGGACAATCCATTATAGATTTGCAAGGGCAGGCGGAGACCTTTCTCAAAGCCCTACAATAGATATTCCGACAAAAGACAACTCTGCAAAACAACCCGATATCTTCGTTGATACTGAAAACAACGTACATCTTGTATACCTCTCCTACAACCTTCCCGGAGCCAGAATCAATCAGGGACATTCTTATGCAAGCCTTGACAATTTCGATTTTACAAAAACAGAGTATTGTAATCCGAGATTAATTAAGATGGAGGGTCATTATCACGATGATCCGGTTATCGCAGCAATAAATCCTGAGAATGTTTATATATCATGGGCTCAAGAAACCGATGCAAATAAAGTAACCACAGTTGAGTTGGCAAAAAAAACAGATGGGGTTTGGAGGATGATCCATCTTGATAGAAATGCAATGCTTAAAACAAATTCGAAACCCGCCATTGCAATGAGTAAGAATAAAGTACATATAATCTGGAGATCAAACACCAAAACTCTTAAAATGTATACTGAATCCATCGGGTACAGTCAGGGGATATCGGCTCCTTTAGACGGAGAAAATGTTTGCGGTCCCTTGGTGTATTTTGAAGCAAATATCGATCCGCAGGTTGTATCAAGTGTGGAATTTTTTGTTGATGGAAAATCTATCGGTACATCATCAACGGAACCTTTCTCAATCAAATGGAATACCGGAAATGCAAAGCTCGGACAACATTCGTTAAGTATAAAGGCAACAAAAGCCGACAATTCCATAATTGAAAAATCAATAACCGTCACCCTTAACTGTCCTCCAGAACTTAGTATTATTAACTTGGTTGACGGTGGATGTGTTTCGGGAACAGTTAAAATTGAATTGTATGCAAATGATGACAGAGATGAGTTAGGTAATGTTGAACTATACATAGACAATGTTCTTGTTAATACTTTCACTTCAGCACCCTATTCTTACGAGTGGAATACAGTCGGAATAAGCGAAGGAAGCCATACCGTTAAAGCCAAAGCATATGAAGGAAGCGGTCAAACAAAAACCGATAGCGTAACAGTCACAAAATGTCCGGTTTATCAACCATTGAACATTAGCGGTGAATTTTCACTGAAACGGACGATCTTCTTCAAAGAGAGTTCCACAATACTTCAATGGGAAGCAAACCCTTTGAACACTTCAGTTAAAGAGTATAGAGTTTACCGTATCCTAAAAGGAAACAAGCAACTTGTAAAAACAACGGATCCCGGAAATTTAAAATACAAAGAGGTTGTTGACGATAGCATTGAGAAAATTGCATATTCCGTTACTGTTGTTGATACATCGGGAAGAGAATCTACGGGAGCATTTGTAGTTCTTAAAAAGTCGAATTAAATACGTAATTAGGTTTATTTAATATATTTTTTTCGAATAAATTTGATTATGTCCGGTTTTACGGATACACTTTTTAATAAAAGATTGTTTTTCCTAAGGTTTTTTACCTTAAATCTGAAAAATGACAAATCCGAATCCACTTTAATAGGATAGGACATTTCCTTTGTGTGCTTAAGTTTAAAACTTTTTAACTTTTTAGCCTTGGAAGAATATATTTCATACTCAACCTCTCCATTTCCATTACGGAAAAAATCTCCGACTAACGGCTCAAACACAAAAGTTAATAGATAATCACCCGATTCCAAAGGAAATATCGGACTCTCATAAACACAACAATCCTTTTTTAATTTATCTGTTAAATCAAACGTATTTATAAACTCATACAAAGAGAGATCGACCGATGTATCCTTATATACTTTTTTTACCCAGTCAGGATATTTTGAGGAAGAAAATATTTCCGGAATCTTCTCTAAATTGATATTATTAAGTCCGAACTTTTCAGAATGTAATTTTTGTTCAAATATCGGTTTGACAACAGCGTAGTAATCCGGAATTTTAACAGGATTAAATTTTCCTTCAGGGCAAATTTTAACTGAATACATATACTGTTTGTAAAACTCACTTTCATTGATTCTTTCAATATGAATCTCCCTTACCAACTCCTTTACTCGTAGCCCTCTTATTACCTTCTCTCTACCGTTAATACCTATTTTCATAAGCGGTAATGAATTGGTGGAAAAAATTTTCACTTCAAACGAACCGATTCTATTCTTTGAATATATTCTGGTAAAACAATATCCCGAATTGGACATTAATAATCCTTGTGTTTTCTCATATCTCTGTTTCGGATAGAAAAAATCACCTCCGTTTTCATAGTACATCGTCGGCAACTCAATATTTAAAGTACCGACAGGATCAATCTTTCTCAATTCCTTAGAAATTTTGTAAAGAAAATGTATGTTATAATCCCAATCCTGAACTTTTTCTCTCTCTATTTTGTGAAAAACTTTAAAGTTTGAAATATCTATAAGATAGGGATCTTTAGTTTTACCAAATTTTTCAAAGTCCCATTTCATTGACGTATTAACCTGTATAAAATCAGGAATTCCCCTTCTTCTGAAATACTTTTTTATTCTAAAATTTCTTCTGAATCTGACATCCCCCTTCATTCTCGGTGTCATCAATTGTGATCCGAATACATACTTTCTATCATTAAGATTGTGTTCTCTCCTGTATTTCAGTGTGGATTCCGATTTTGATTCAACATTAAGCATATTAAATCTTCTCATTTCAGTTATAACCCTATCAAATGAAAAATAAACAATCGGTATAAAAAACATAACTGTTATGGCTTTCTTAACATTTCCATTAATCTTCCGGATATTTATAATATCTTCCAAAAGAAATTTAGATGTCAACAATATAATTGCAGGAAAGATCGGCAACAAAAATCTTCTCCCGTAAAATCCCGTAAACCCGAAAAGGAGGATGTAAATAATAAGAAAGATCGAGAGTAAAATTCCTTTTTCGTTTTTCTTAAAAAATGAAAATACAATTCCGGCAATAAGAGCAACAAACAAAATGATTCCGAACTGATCTTTAATATCGGATATAAAATGAGCATAGATTGAAAAAGGGGAAAGATGTTGAATATAAACACTTCCGTCATTGATGTTGTATACTTGAATTAATTTTTTAAAATTTCCCAAAGGATTCACAATCCAATTTGGGGAGGCTATGATAAATCCAAAAAAACCTCCTAAAAAAAGGATGGAGAAACTACGAAAAAATCCCAGTATTTTTTTCCTAATAAATATTGCGTAAATAATTACTACAAAGAAAACCGCAATATTATATTTTGCTGCAAATGCAAGCCCGAAAAAAAATGAAGCTGAGAACAGTGATCTTTTTTCGGGTTTATCTACAAAATCCAACAAAAAATAGAGAGAAACCGAAATTAATAGAGTAACCAGAATATCAGACTTGAAAATATGTGAATGGAGGATAAAAACCTCATTAAATGCAATCAACAACAATGAAACAAAAGCAATGCTTAAACTAAAAAATTTTTTCCCTGATTTATAAATAGTATAAACCGTTAACATACCGAATATTGCAGAAATATATCTCCCCGCTTCGATCATGAAATTATAACCTAGACCTGTATACAAAAATTCATATCCGGTTTTAATAATTCCCAACAATAAAAAAACAGACTTGTATAACAGAGACAAAAGAAAATGTAAGTATAAAAAAAGCGGAGGATATTGGTTTACCGGAAAAGGATTTTCATTAAATCCCCATATCCAATTTGCTATCATTCCCTCATCAACGGATTTAAAAGGTACCGAGTTTGAAATAGAGATTAGAAATGACAATAAGATTAACAAAAAAACCAGAATTTTTATAAAATTTTCCCTGACAAATAGATTTTTGCGAAAAAATGGTAAACTTAATTTCATCAAATGATATTATAGCAGTTTTAAATTAGTGTCAACAAAACCGACTACAAAGTCAGGAATAGTTTGGGGTGCACCGTCACCCAATTTATCTCGTTTTGAAAAAAATATGATTACTGAAATTTAACTTTTTTATTTCAGTAGCAAAGCATCATAAAGAATTTCAATCGGATGAAATGCTTTTTTACCGGTTCCGTCTTCAATATGCTGCCGGCAACTGGTTCCGGGAGCGGAAATAATCACACTTTCTGAAGTTTCCCTTACTTCCGGAAAAAGCACCAACTCTCCTACCTTCATCGAAAGATCATAATGTTCGGTCTCGAACCCAAACGAACCTGCCATTCCACAGCAACCAGAAGGGATCTCTTCCACTACATAATTGAGAGGGAGTGATAGCATTTTCTTTGTAGAAGCAGTTGAAGCAATTGACTTCTGATGGCAATGTCCGTGAAGTTTTATTTTCAAATATTTGTCGGTAAACCGATTACTTTTAATATTTCCCGTATCAATTTCTCTGCTTATAAATTCGTCAAACATAAGGCAATTCTCACCTAACTCTTTTGCATCATTTCTTAAATCCATTCCCGAAATATCAGGATATTCGTCTCGAAATGACAAAATTGCCGACGGCTCAATTCCGATGAGTGGAGAATCATAAGTTATAATATCCTTTAAATAATTAATATTTTTTCGGACAATTACTTTAGCCTTTCTCAACATCCCTTTTGAAAAGAGAACTCTCCCGCTCTGAACATGCTTTGGGATTTTTACATTATACCCGAGTTTTGTAAGAATATTTATTGCTTTTATCCCAATCTCGGTATCGTTGTAATTAGTAAATTCATCTGCGAAAAGATAAACTGTCTTTCCCTCATTCTTCTTATTACTTAAATTTTTCCTTGCCCACATTCTCAATGTGATCTTGGAAAGAAGTGGTACTGATCTTGCGGGTGCAAATCCGATTGTTTTTTTTATTATAGTCGAAATACGACGATTCGATAAAATAAAATTGTATAAAGACGGAAAAACACTTCCGATCTTGTTTACAAAAGAAATATACCCGATCAATCTTGTCCTCAACGGTATTCCGTTTGATAAATAATAATGGTGCAGAAATTCAGCTTTATATTTTGTCATATCCACATTTGAAGGGCACTCCGACTTGCACCCTTTGCATGAGAGACATAGATCAAGGACGTCATAAATTTCTTTGTGGTTAAATTTATTTCTCTTTTTTGAATTTGTTAAAAATTCCCGAAGAATATTAGCACGTGCTCTCGTTGTGTTCGACTCATCACCCGTTGCCATAAAACTCGGACACATAATTCCACCGAAAATTACCGATTTTCTGCAATCCCCCGATCCGCTACATTTTTCAACAGCCTGGAGTAGCCCCGTCTCGTTTGAAAAATCAAAGAAAGGCTCTACAAATTGTTCACCTTCTTGCCGTGAATATCTAAGATTGGAATCCATCGGAAAAGGATCAACAATTTTTCCCGAATTGAATATATTGTCAGGATCCCATGTTCTTTTTATCCGCCTAAGCAATTCATAATTTTGTCTACCGATCATTTTCGGAATAAATTCACTCCTCAGCAACCCGTCACCGTGTTCACCCGAAAGAGATCCCCGATATTTTTTTACTATCTTTGCAGTATTCTCTGCAATATCCCTAAAAATTTTCACTCCGGTATTTTTTTTCAAGTTAATCATGGGTCTGATATGGAGCTCTCCGGTTGAAATATGCCCGTAAAATACACTTTTTAAGTTATTTTTTTTTAGCGCTTTTTTTATATCCGAAATGTAGTCCATTAAATCTTCAGGATGAACGGATGTATCCTCTATTACAGAGACAGGCTTGTAATCTCCCTGAATATTGTGAACAACACCAAGTCCGGCTTTTCTCAAAGACCATACTTTATTAATATCCTCACCGATTAACATAGGGTAAGCGTATCCCAACCCTTTTTTTTCCAAATCCGATATCAATGTTTTAATTTTTTTGTTAAGTTCTCGCTTTGAGTTCTCCGCCAACTCAATTATCAATATTGCCTCAGGATCACCTTGAAGAAAAAATCTATTCTCAGCCTGCTTAATATTGTCCTTTGTGCAGTCAAGAATAAATTTATCAACCAATTCTATTGCTCTGGGATTATGTTTGAGAACCGTTAAATTAGCCTTAACAGACTCACTAAAACTCTTAAAATGGGCACATACCAAAGCTTTTTCCGAAGGAGGGAGAGGAACAAGATTTAGTTTTAATTCCGTAGTAAATGCAAGAGTCCCCTCCGATCCGACAAGAAGTTTGGAAAAATTAAAACTATCCGTTCCGCCAAACGGTTCGGCATCAAGAAAACGGTCAATCGCATATCCCGTATTTCTTCTTTGTATATCAAAACGGGGGTATTCAAGTTTGATCCGATCCCTGTTTTCTTTAACTGACAAAATATCGGTAATATTTTTATACAATAAGGATTCCAGCGAATCACTTTTACTCTTCTTGAAAAAAGACTCCGCCCTTTCGGCTCCGAACTCGGCTTCGCTTCCATCCGAAAGGATTGTTTTCATAGATATTATATGATCTCCTGTATTGCCATAAACAAGCGAATGCAATCCGCAAGCATTGTTTCCCGCCATACCTCCTATCATGCATCTGTTTGAAGTAGAAGTTTCGGGAGCAAAAAAAAGTCCGAAATTCATAAGTTTAAGATTTAGCTCATCAAGCACAACACCGGGTTCAACCCTTACCCACTTTTCATCACTGTTTATCTCAATGATCCCATTCATATACTTGCCTACATCAACAATAATTCCATTTCCGACAACTTGCCCCGCCAAAGATGTCCCTGCTGCTCTAGGGATTAAACATATTCCGTTTCTTTTAGCAAAACCAATTAGCTTTTTAACATCTTTTTTATTTTTAGGAAGGGAAACCGCTATCGGGATAAGCCGATATTCGGAAGCATCCGTTGCATACATGATCCGCGAAGCAAGTGATAAAAAGATATCTCCGTCCAACTCTCCCTTAAGAATCATCAACTTATTTTGTAAATCATTAAAAGGCATTTTTCCTTCTTCAAACAATCCGATCATGTAGGTTTTTATTGTTTATATTCTTTCACATTTCTTTGCAGGGATCAAATTTACATTTGATTTGCCAATATACAAGTTTGACATTTAATACTTTTGTCTTTATATAACTATGGGAACATCATGATTAATAAAATTTCAATTAAAACATCGGATACAATTTTTTCTACCTTAAAAATTTTTCTTGCAATTATTTTGATAATGCTTTTTACATCACTTAACGGTAAAACAAACAATTCCTCCGATACCCAACTCGACGATACGGTAAAATCTCTGATTGATAAAGCATTTTCTAATATTGCATCCGCAAAAACAGGAGAAAAATTTCTGCTTGAGGCTTTAAAAATATCGAAGATAAAAAATCCGACCGAAACCGGTGTGGTTTATTCGGAGATTGCAAAATTTTATAAAAAAACCGACCGGCACAAAAAGAGATTGGAATATCTGAAAAAGGCATTGATTTTTTACAAAAAACCTGAGAACAAAAAAAAAATGAGCGAGTTTTATAAAAAACTCGGGAACGAATACTTATTCCTCAGTAAATATGAGGAAGCAGAGAAGAATTACAGAGAGTTCGGGAAAATCTGTGAAGAGATAAATAATAAAAAGGGGTTTGTTGATTTCTTAAATAATCTCGGCGTGGTTTACATCCACTCCTATAAATATTCCAAAAGTGAAAAATTTCTGCTACGTGCTTTGCAATCCGCAAAAAGATATAACTATAAAAAGGCTGTTTCTCTTGCATTAAATAACCTGGGAATCTTGTATAACAATACTGGCAAAACCTCAAAAACCCTTGAGTGCTATTTCGATAGCATTAAGATTAATGAAGAGATAAAGAATATAACCGGATTGAGTAGAACATATAACAACATAGCAATTGTATATAAAAATAGAAAAAACTACGTCAAAGCGATGTCATACATAGAAAAAGGGATCCTATTAGACAAAAAAAATGGTAATAAAAATCTGCTTTCATCGAAATACAATACCAAAGGATTGTTGTATGTTTTGCAAAATAAAATTGATAAGGGATTACCATACTTTAAAAAAGCTTTGAACTTAAGTTTGGAAATTGAAGATTATGACGCTTCAAGCAAATATTACGGAAATATTGCAATTTCGTATAAAAGCTTAAATAATATCCCCTTTGCGATTCTCAACTATAAAAAATCTTTTGAAATGGCAAAGAAAACTAATAACATTACATCTCAAATTATTTTTTTTGCAAACATGGGATGCCTTTATATAGAGCAGAATAAGTTCAAAAAAGCCGAATTATACTTAAAAAAAGCGTTAAAAATGTCAAAAAATTACAAAATATTGTTTTTAACAAGGAATGTATATAAAAATTTATACGAATTGTCGGATGCAAGGAAAAACTATAAAGATTCTATACGCTACTACATAAAGTATACCGAAATCAAGGATAAGATCCTTAATAAACAATCAAATGATAAAATTGCCGAAATGCAGACAAAATATGAATCCGAGAAAAAAGATAAAGAGATAACAATCCTCTCTAAGAACAATTTATTACTAAAAAAAGATAATCAAATTAAAAAGCTGGAAATAACTCAGAAAGATTTTAAAACGAAGATCCTTATTGTCGGATTTGCTCTGGTTTTAATAGCTTTAATACTGCTGTTTTTAAAATATAAAAAGCTTTTTGCTTTCTGGAAGAAAAAAAACCACATCAGTTCTTACAGGCTCGTTGATAAAATAGGCTCCGGAGGAATGGCTGTTGTTTTTAAAGGATTTCATACAAAGAACAAAACAGAACCTGTCGCAATAAAAATTCTCAAAGAAGATGTCAACGCCGATGCAGACCAAAAAAAAAGATTTTTTAACGAAGCGAATATTTTAAAAAACATCAATCATGAAAATATAGTCAAAATATTTGAAGTCGGTGAGTTTGATAATCAGCTTTTCATTGCAATGGAATATATTAAAGGAAATACACTTGCTTTTGAAATAAACAAGGACAAAAATCTATTGGGAAAACACGGGATTTTCATAATGAAACAACTTATCAATGCTCTCTTTGAACTTCACAAACGGGAAATAATCCATCGGGATTTAAAACCTGAAAATATTATGCTGTCTGAAAAAAACGGTGTACTTTCAGTGAAACTTCTTGATTTCGGTCTTGCAAAAACACAATCATTAAACAGTTTAACAAAAACCGGAATGATTCTCGGTACAATATTCTATATGCCGCCCGAGCAATTATTTCATTCCGTATTCTCATTCGCCGGAGATATTTATTCACTCGGAATTATCTTTTATGAAATGCTTACGGGAGAAAGACCTTACAAGGGAGATACCACCGGAGAAATTATGTTTGAGATTTTAAACAAAGATCCTGATCCCATAACAGCAAAAAATCATGATATTTCCGAAGAGATAAATAAAATTATCTTCCGAATGATGAATAAAGAACCTCAAAAAAGACCGGACATAATTACTCTTATGGAAAAATTCAATCACTTTGCTGTTTAGCCGGATATTTGATTTTATCTCTTTTTTTTGAATTAAGTATCGCTTTGTTCATCTTACTGTGAACAAGTTCATTGTTGACTCAAATGAGATTGAACCTTGTTTCCTGAGAATTACTTTGTTGGAGTGGATATAACAATGCAAAGTCAATTCTTTAAAATTGGTATGATTATTGCTTTGAGTAATCGTAGAATTGCTGTTATTAAGGAGAAATAAAGTGAAGAAAGTAAATCCTATTAAAATGGTTATTACACTATTTGTTTTGGTTATATTTATTGGAAACAATAATTTCGTTACGGGAAAGAGTAAAGATAATCTATTCAGAGTTTCCGCAGGATACGGAGTCCCTTACGGCTACATGGGAATAAATTTTGAAGTAAACCCGCTATTGCCGAAAAATCTACACTATTTGAATAACTATTTCAGTTTTTCTCTTGGAGTGGGATACAAAGAGAAAAGACTTCTTTTTGCTCTCGGTGTAAACGGTTATCCGCTTGGACGAAAAGGATTTATTCAACCGAGACTATCATTTTATTATGCAAAAATAGATCGGATTCTTGATATTTATAACACTTATGAAAAGGATTACGATACTATTGATGCTATATGTCTTGGCGGAGGCATTGTTTTACAATTATCGGAACAACTATCCTTAACGGGAGACGCATTTTACTTAGCCCATGTATATAACGATCTATATTCAAATCACTCAAGATTCAAGTTTGCGGTTGGAGGTCAATTTGATTTTAAAACACCATATTCCGAACAAGTCGGTAAAACCTCATTTTTAAGCACCGGTATCGGAATAGGTATCCCATACGGAGCAATTGGAGTTAACATTGAGATGAATCCGTTACTTCCGGGTTCATTGGGGAAAACTCTTCATAATTATTTCAGTATAAGTATCGGTTCGGGAGTCACAAATGCAGGCAACACATATTCTTTTGGAGCCAGAATATACCCGTTGGGGAAATCAGGAAAGTATCTGCCTCGTATTGGAATTTACGAAGGAACGGTTGCTATGTATATCGGGAGAAGCAATTTTTTTAATCTTGAAGGTGTAGCTATATCTGCAGGTATTCTATACAAAATCAACAACCGTATATCATTTGATTGTGATCTTGTCTATATTGCCGACATATTCGGATGGTCGCGAATTAATACTTCCAGATTAAAAATTTCCTGCGGTATTCGCTATACATTAAATAATAAAAAGAAAGGAGAATAACATGGTGACATGCAACAAGTGTGGGAAAAGTTTTGATGTCAGTTTATCATTAGTGGCGGAGGGGGAAATACATATTGCAAAATGCCGAGTATGCCCGACAAATGCTATTTATGCAGTATGCGAATATTGTACAAATCTTGACCAAATTCAAAAGAATCCCTGCCCGTCATGCCACGCCCAAAATATGTGGGAAATAAGCAAAATGGTTCCGGTATAAAAAAATCTGTATGAGGATTACTTACTTCTATTAATATTGAGTTTCTGCATTTTTTTATGTAATCCCCTGTAAGTCATATTTAACTCTTTTGCTGATTTTGTTTTGTTCCAATCATTTTTTTCCAAAACCGCAAGAATACTGTTTTTGTCGGGTTTTCTGTAGAACACTTTTTCCCCTTTCTCTTCCGTATCGAAAATAGAAAAAGATTGGGATGTAATTTCCTGAGAGATCAGATTGGAATCCACTACTTCTCCCTCATCTGCTAAATTAACAATACTGTTTATCTCGTTTTTTAATTGCCTGACATTTCCGGGCCAATTATAATTTACCAATGTTTCATAAGCTTTCACGGTGTATCCGCCTATATTTTTACCCATTTCATAAGAAAACAGATTTGTAAAATGGTTGATCAAAAGAGAGATGTCTTCACGCCTTGCTCTTAAGGGAGGAATAATCAGAGTCCTGTGAACCAATCTAAAGTAAAGATCTTCTCGGAATTGATTTTTAAGGATCATATCTTTCAAATTTTTGTTTGTCATTGATATGATTCTCAAATCCACTTTTATTGGTACCGAACCCCCAATGCGATAAAATTCAAACTCTTGCAAAGATCTCAACAGTTTTGCTTGAAGATTAAAAGGCATGTCGCCTATTTCATCAAGAATAAGTGTACCTCCCGACGCAAGTTCAAGTTTCCCCTTTTTTAATTCTATTGCGTTTGTAAACGCCCCTTTTTCATGTCCGAATAGTTCCGATTCCAATAAATTTTCCGGTATGGTCGCACAATTAATGGCAATCAAAGATTCTTTATTCCTTTTGGAATTATAATGAATCATGTTAGCAAACAATTCTTTACCTGTCCCACTCTCCCCTTGAATAAGTAGAAAGATATCGCTTGAAGCAATTTTCAATGTATGCTTTATCAAATTTTTCATTGTGGAATTTCCGGTAATAATTTTTGTTTCCGTACATTCGGGATCGGGAGATAAAATATTTGTCTGTGGAGATTGAGAAAAAAGTTTATAAACAAGTTCGATCTCTTTTGCAAGAGAACAAGCAAAGTCCAAAATATCGGGGTTCAATTTCCCTAACGGCTTGTCATCAACGTAAACAAGAACACCCTTGTATCGTTTAAGTTTCACCGGTATGGATCTGAAAAAAAACTTACTTCCACTCAGAGATTTATAATCAACTTCTATATCAAACAACCCTTTTTCTTCTCGAAACCTCTCTATAATGTTGGTAACGTCAGAAAGATTCCCACCGGAGAAAATTATATTGTGATTATCCTTCCCATGTGACAATAAAAATATAGACCCCATTTCAGGAAGTGACTGAAGCTTCCTTGACAATAGGTTAAGGAATTTTGAAAAATTTTTACTCTTTACTCCAACAATCAACAACTCTTCCAAAATAATTTTAAACAGGCTTCGGATATTATCGGTTTTATTCATATTTCCGATATTCGAATATATATTTCCGGATATATTTGACGGAGTAAATTGATGTGATTTTAATAATTCATCATCATTCCCCTCTTTTAAAGTAAAGCTCATCCGACCTAAAACAAATTTTTGATCTATTTTTATTTCCGCCTTCTTTACCTCTTTACCGTTTACAAACGTTTGATTCTCCGATCCGCTGTCTTCAATAACTATCGAACTCCTACCAACTCTAATATTAAGATGGGATCTTGAGATATACGGTTCGTCTATTATCAAATCGTTTTTTTTACCCCGTCCGACAGAAACAAACAGTTCGGTTAAAGGATATCTTTTTTCCAATCCGTTAACATTATATGACAAATATTTGATCATTTTTTATCCTTCCGGTAAAACATTTCAAATTTTACTTATTCTATTTTTACTTGTCCTTTTATCAACCACTCAAGCTACCACATTTACTAAAATATTCCAAGAACATTTTATTGATGGTCTCATAAATAAACATAAGCATTTAATTTTCGTAACAACTTTATTATAATAAATTCAGGAGAAAATATGCACACCAAAAAATTCTTAATTATTATTTTTGTTTTATTTTTATCTTTAACAATCTTTCCCAAAAGAAAAATTCTAAAAAAAAGTGAAAACCCTTTTCAATCCATTGTAAGCGGACTAAAATTTAGATCCATAGGTCCGGCTTTTTCTTCGGGAAGAGTTGTGGATATTGCAGTAAACCCCAAAGATCATAGCGAATATTATATTGCGGTCGCATCGGGAAATATATGGAAAACATCTAATAACGGAATAACATTTGAACCCGTTTTTGAAAAATACGGTGCATATTCAATCGGATGTTTGGCGATCAATCCTAAAAATCCAAAAGAGATTTGGGCAGGCACGGGAGAGAATAATCACCAAAGAGCTCTCGGATACGGTGACGGGATATACAAAACCGTTGACGGAGGGAAAAATTGGAAAAATATGGGACTTAAAAATTCAAGACAAATTGGAAAAATATTAATTAATCCGAATGACACTAATATTGTTTATGTAGCTGCTGAAGGTTCTGCATGGGGTCCGGGGGGAGACAGAGGTCTATTCATGACATTGGACGGAGGGAAAAATTGGAAAAACATATTAAAAGTCAGTGAAGATACAGGAATTAACGAACTTGTTATGGACCCTTCAAACCCTGAAATTATGTTAGCTTCTTCTGAACAAAGAAGACGCCACGTTTTCACAAAGATCAACGGCGGACCCGAATCTGCGATTTACAAAACAACAGACGGAGGGAAAAATTGGAGAAAAATTACATCCGGTATCCCAAAAGTTGACAAAGGAGGGATAGGACTTGCCATTTCTCCGGTAAATTCTATGGTGGTCTATGCAATTTTTCAAGCTGCCGACGGAAAAGGAGGATTCTACAGATCGGAAGATCAAGGAGAATCGTGGGTAAAAATGAGTTCTCACTTCAGTAGCAGTCAATATTATAGTGAGATTTTTTGTGATCCTGTTAATGTTGACAAAGTTTACTCTGTTGAGACCGTAACTCACTATACCGAAGACGGGGGAAAAACATTTAAAAAACTCGGAATAAAAAATAAACATGTAGATGACCATGCATTATGGATAGACCCGAAAGATACCAGACATCTTATAATCGGAGGAGACGGCGGAATTAATATTACTTATGACTCGGGTAAAAATTGGTATCACGTCCCGAATTTGCCGATAATACAATTTTATAGGGTCTTTGTCGATAATTCAAAACCTTTTTACTTTGTTTACGGTGGAACTCAAGACAATGCCAGTATGGGCGGACCGTCAAGGAATATTAATCGTGGCGGGATCAGCAAGGGAGAATGGTTTATTACGAATTTTGGCGACGGATTCTGGTCGGCTGTCGATCCTACCGACACAAACATAGTTTATGCGGAAGCACAATATGGTGTCATGGTTAGATATGATAGAAAAAGTGGAGAAAAACGGTATATAAGACCTGAACCGCGAAAAGGGGAGAAAACTTACAAGTGGAACTGGAACACTCCGTTGATAATCAGCAACCATTCTCACACCCGAATTTATTGTGCCGCAAACAAAGTTTTCAGAAGTGATGACAGAGGGGACAGTTGGAAAGTTATTAGTGACGACTTAACTGCAAAAAAAGATAGAAATACTTGGAAAGTGATGGGAAAATTTTGGAGTTCAGATGCTGTTGGAAAAGATGTTTCCACCTCTCTATTCGGAACTATAGTATCTCTTGACGAATCAATTTTGGATGAAAACTTACTTATCATAGGGACGGATGACGGTATTGTTCAGGTGACAACCGACGGAGGAAAAGGATGGAACAGATACTCTGCATTCCCAGAAGTCCCGAAATATACTTATGTTAGCGATATAATGGCAGACAGATATGATAAAAATACCGTTTTCGTGACATTCGACAATAGAAAAAGAGACGATTTCAAACCTTATGTCTTTGTCAGCAACAATCTCGGGAAAACATGGAAATCAATCTCGGGAAACCTCCCTAAAAACGGTACGGTACACACGATCGCACAGGACCACATGAAAAAAAATCTCTTATTCGTCGGAACTGAATTCGGAGTTTTCTTCTCGATCAACTCCGGAAAAAACTGGACTCAACTTAAATCCGGAATTCCGACAATCTCCGTCAAAGATATTGCTATTCAACGCGATCAAAACGATCTTGCTTTAGCAACTTTCGGAAGGGGATTTTATATCCTTGATGATTATTCATCTCTTCGGGAACTTACACCCGAACTTTTGAGAAAAGAAGCACACCTATTTACTATAAGAGATTCGCTGCAGTTCATTCAGACGGGACAAAAATACGGACAGGGTTCAGCCGAATATTTTGGAGAAAATCCAAAATACGGGGCAATGTTTACTTACTACATTAAGAATTCCCTCAAGTCCAAAAAGGTCATACGAAAAGAAAAAGAAGCAACACTTTTCAAGAAAGGTGAAAAAATCAAAGTACTCACATGGGATGAACTTAGAGAAGAGGAAATGGAACTTACACCTTACCTAACTTTCACAATAACCGATTTAAATGGAAATATCGTAAAAAAGCTCTATTCAAAAGGGAAAAAAGGTATCAACCGCACTTACTGGGATCTGTCAATGAACTGGAATGACCCTATAAAATTCAAAACAAAATTCGATCCTCTGGCTGAACAAAACGATCGATTTCCTGTAATGCCCGGAAATTATAAGTTGACTCTTTCAAAAGTAATTGACGGTGTTGAAAAAAATATAGCAGGACCGGTGGAATTTACGGTAAAAACCCTGAATAATGCAACCCTTCCCGCGACGGACAGAGTAGCTCTGGACCATTTCCTCAAGAAAGTAACAGGATTATCCAGAATAGTTAAAGGTGACTTAAATGCAGCATACGAAATGAGAGAGCAGATAGAACAGATTAGGCAGACTCT
Organism: uncultured Clostridia bacterium; assembly: GCA_964422395.1. Lineage (GTDB taxonomy): Bacteria > Acidobacteriota > Aminicenantia > UBA2199 > UBA2199 > UBA647. The sequence goes on along the minus strand of CAYRAO010000003.1, from coordinate 88,433 downwards.
TCATGCCATACCTTCCGCCCATGAACTTATAATAAAAAAAGCAGCTAAGATAAAAAAAGAGATCAGCGATATTATTTTTCAATTCAATGGACATTCACCAAAGGCAAGCAGAGAAGAGATACCTCCTACCCATCCGCCACTAATCTCAAGACTCACATCAATCCTTCGTGCACAAATTTCAACCACATCCGCCCCCTCAAAAAGCCAATATCGCTCAATTAATATTATCACCGAAGAGATGAAACCTATAATTAGAAAACTGAAGGATATTAAGAATAGGATAAACGATATTAAAAACAAATTGGAAAAAATAAATGCTCCATGGACATCGGGAAGAATACTTGAGTTATAAATAAAGATTATTAAGCCGGAACCGAAATAAAAGATAATGATACAAAAAAATCTAAGGAGATCATGATGAAAAAAACAACACTTATATCATTAGCCATAATTCTACTTATTCTGTTTATTTCAACTATTGCAGCGACAGAAGATAACAATTTATCGACAATTGAGAAACTTAACAAGCAAAAAGAATATTTAAAAGCCCTGGACGGTATCAACAAAGAGATTCAAAAAAATAACAAATCATATAAATTGTTCAGAACTAAATCCACAATTTTAATAAAATTAAATCGTTATAAAGAGGCTCTTCAGGCAAGTATAAAATCGTACAACCTATCCAATCGTAAATCTCCTTGGCAATGCATGGATATCCTTTCAATATATTTAAAACTAAAAGATAACGAATTGGCATTCAAATGGCTTGGTGTTGCAGTTGAACGGGGACTTATATCATACGGAGTACTTGACGATAAGGAATACGACCCGTTGAGAAAAGATGAAAGATTTAAAATTATTATAAATAAAATAAAAACCTCTATCGGTATAGGAAAAATGGCAAAGGATTTCTCCGCCGAACTGATTTCAGGTGAAAAAATATCACTTGCAAAACTAAAAGGGAAAGTGGTCCTTATTGATTTTTGGGCTACATGGTGTCCCCCGTGTGTTAAGGGGATCCCCCATCTCAAAAAGTTTTACAAAAAATACAAAGAAAAAGGATTTGAAATTATTGGAATTAGTCTTGATAAAAAGAGAGAATTGGTTGAAAAATACGTTTCCGAAGAACAAGTAAAATGGAAAATCGTTTACTCCGGAAAAGCCTGGTTTGATGATATTGCCAAACTATACAGAGTTAATTTGATCCCTTCTTATTGGGTTATTGATAAAAATGGGATTCTGAGAGATTTTGGCACACATCTTCGAGACGAACATAAACTTGAACATGCAATAAAAGAGCTTCTTTAGTTAAGAAGTACTAAATATTTCAGATACTTTGCGAACGACCGAGTAGTTTTCAAGGTTAAAATAGTCTACTATTTTTTCTATCATCCCTTCTCTGATTACAATGATAAGATTTTTATTATTTAAACTCTTTTTGTTTTCAAGAATATTTTTTAAGGAATAATAAAAACCTTTTCCAAAAAGTTCAAGAGGACCGATTTCATCTATAATAATATTTTTATACTTCTGGAAAGATTCGATTATCTCACCGTTTGCTCTTATAAATCCTCTATCCGAGAATGAATATCTTCCAATATTAACAATTTCCCCATTGTATTCATCTTTATCTATTTCAGCTTGGTATGTTTCCCCTGATGACACCGAATAAAAATATCTCTTCCCCGATACCAAAGGCATCAGTATCCCTCCGACAGACTTTCCTTTTTTTGACCATTCCCATAGTCTTGTTGTTTTTCCCGAACCTATTTTACCTGAAAAAATTGTTACCATTATTCCACACTCTCCAAACTGAAAATATACGCAAATGTTGTAATTATAAATTCACTTATTCTTATCGGTAAGAATCTTCCTTGTGACTCTCTCCAACAATAAGCAACTATCGATTTATAAAGAGGAATCCGATTGAGAACGGATTTTATTTCCGATGAATATTTACCTTTTTTATTATTAAGAATTTTTTCCAATTTGCCGGTTACATATGGAGAGACAACAAATATCAATAAACTCATGATCAATATGGATCTTAAAATCATTATTATTGCATTTACTGCCAAGTTTTTAGAAAAACGGGGAAAAATATATGTGAAAACAATTATCACTACCACGAGAGAAAAAATCATAATTACCGAAGGAGAAGTTATCCACATTGTTCTCTTTTTTCTGCCCTTTATGTCTGAGGGGACTTTTTCGATAACATCTAATTTAATATTATCAATACTAACTTCAGCGTTTCTTATCCTATCGGGAAGTCCGGCTGCAACAACACCCGCAACAATTCCCGCAAACATATGAACCGCAGAATAGATCCCGATTATCCATAAACTCATACTTGTTATCCTATCGACAAATGGAAATCGAGTTGTTATGAATCTTCCGAGTTCATCAATCGAATACCAGAGATTATTCCCATAGACAACAGTATAAAAAACTATCTTCTGAATTGATGAAAGAGTCAGAGTAAGTATTCCAAGAAGAATTGCCGAAAAACGATATAACTTTTTCGAAACAAAAAGACCCATTCCAATAACTACCTGAATGAATACCGCCAAATAGGCAAGGGGGGGTGTATGAGGGCTAACAGCTGCCTTAACAAGGAGAACGATCATCATCGATTTTAAAATATCTTTTTTTGATCCGGAATAAAACCAGATAAGAGAAATAAAGATAACCGAACAAGAACCGATGAAAAGTCCTGCAAAAGGTAATCTGAGTGCATGGAGTATACCACCGAGCATAGCTTCACTTAAAGCCCACAAAACGGTTATACTATTTACAACACTGTTTTTAATTATCCCTCCCCGCAATCTTTTTATTATAGATCAATGTCAAAATAGCTTCAATGGACTTTTGATTAATTTCCTCCGTTTACCGAATAAAACAGGGTGTTCACCGAAAAAACAGAGCGAAATAAAAAAACTGCAAGTATACTGTTTGTGAGGAATAAAGGAGGTAATATGGAAGAAAAAAAAGTTTCATTTTTTAGCGGTAAAGTAATTTCGGGAATATTGATAATTGCTGTCGGAGTAATACTCCTGTTAGGTACACTCGGATACGATCTTGATATCAATATTTGGGATTTTTGGCCACTTATTCTCGTTGCAATAGGGATAAAAATCATGGCTTCCCATGATGAATCAAATGATATTTTGTGGGGATTTTTTGTTTTTGCTATCGGTATTTTATTTCAATTAAACAAATTGGATTATATAGATGTCGGTTTTCACGATATCTGGCCGTTAATTCTTATATACATAGGGATAAAAATTATCATTTCAAGTGGAAAACATGGACATCATTCAAGGAATAACAGAAACCACAGGTATGAGAAAGATATAGATGTTAAAGGTGATAAAATTAATATTTCGGCAATTCTGGGAGGCGGAGAATACAACTATTCGAATAAAAAATTGAAAGGTGGAAAAATATCTGCTATTATGGGCGGGTGTGAAGTTGACCTTAGAGAGAGTAATTTTGAAGGTAAAGAGATGATTATCAACGTCTTTACCATTATGGGTGGAATCGAAATGAGAATCCCTCAAGATTGGGATGTTGTATTTGAAGGAACTCCGATCCTCGGTAGTATGTCAGACAAGACAAGATCTCTTAACGGATCTGAAAAGAGACTCATAATTACCGGAGAAGCAATAATGGGTGGAGTTGAGATAAAAAACTAATATGCATCCGGCTTTTAAATCTGGAAAAGATATGATTGTCGCAGGACTCCTTTGGAGTCCTGTTGCTTTTTGGACAATAATACTTCACAAAACTTTTACCAAAGCAAATTTTACCAAATCATCTATCCTAATCATACCGCCAATGATATTCCTTTTCGGTATTTGCATTTCCATTTGGTATCTAAGCAAAGGACTCCCCTTTGACAAGGAGAATATCTTATATTTTTTAGTACGCCACTCATTATCAATGATCCTTATCCTTGCCGTATGGATTGGAATCTCATCCGGTTATGCAGGATTATTAAATGAATATTCCCCTGATGGAGAATGGAAAACACTCTTCAATTCTTCCATACCTATCCTCGCGGGAACAGGGGTTCTAACATATTTTCTTTCGCTTTTAATATACTACCTCTCAATGGCAAATGAAAAGATCCGTTCTGCAGAAAAAGAGATCATCCAACAACAACTTGAAGCCAGCATATCGGAACTTGAGGCGTTGAAGACAACAATACATCCCCATTTTTTATTCAACAGTTTGAACCTGATAAGCCCTCTTATTAACAATCACCCGAAGCGTGCATCCGAATTAATATCTTATTTGTCGGAATTCTTGATCTACAGTTTTGAACGCAACATTAAAAAAAATTCCACCCTTAAAGGAGAGATTGAACATATAAAGAACTATCTTTCCGTAGAAAAATTCAGACTTGAGAATAGATTGAAGACAAAATACCACATAGAAAAAGGGACGGATAATATCCCTGTTCCACCTCTGCTGCTTCTTCCAGTAGTTGAGAACAGTATTAAACACGGAATTTCTCAATTATTAAAAGGGGGAACAATAACCGTTAGAGTATTGAAAAAAGAGGAACACTTAATGATAAGTATAAGTAATCCTTTCGAAGAAAACGGAAAAAAACTTAAAGGGAGGGGACATGGTCTCAATAATCTGAGAAAAAGGCTTAAAATATACTATAAAGGTGACGGCGGCATCCTCACCGAAAATAAAAACGGAATGTTTAATGTCCGTATATTTATCCCTTATTCAAGGAGCATTAACTTTGAACAATAAAATAAAAGTATTGATTGTCGATGATGAAAAACTTGCAAGGGACTCGGTCAAAGAACATCTTAAGAGACATCTCAATATTGAGGTTATAGGTGAATGTGAAAATGGCTTCGAAGCGGTAAAAATGGTACATGAATACGGACCCGATATTGTTTTTCTGGATATTCAAATGCCAAAATTAGACGGATTTGATGTTATTGAATTGCTTGGGAAAAACCTTCCGTCAATTATCTTCATTACTGCATTTGACGAATATGCACTTAAAGCATTTGAAGCTCAAGCAATGGATTATCTCTTAAAACCCGTAAAAGCCGACAGATTCGATAAATCAATAAATAAAGCGATAAAACAGCTTTCAAATAAATCCGAAACCAAAATAAAGAATCTTATTGATGAAAATAAAAAAAACTACAAACCTCTAAATAGGATTCTTATCAGGGATGGTATCAACGTTACAATACTTGATCCTTCGGATGTTTTGTACATTGAAGCAAACGATGATTATGTAAAAATACATACCGGTGAAAAATATTGGTTAAAAAACGGAAGAATGAACGATTTCGAAAATAATTTGGATCAAAGAATTTTTTGCAGAATACATAGATCATTTATAATCAACATTAACTATATGACAAAGATTGAACCATATTCAAAAGAGAGCAGAATAGTAAAACTTAAAAACGGGAAATCACTTCCGGTAAGCAAGAGCGGATATTCCCGTTTAATGCAACTTATGTAATGAATTTTAAGGTAAAAACATGTATTATGTGAATCAATGGGAAAATTGAAAAAACTGGAGATAAAAAGAACAGAGGTTGCTATATTTGCCTCTGGATGTTTTTGGGGAACACAATACCATTTTGAAAAAAAAGATGGTGTTATTTCAACAAGAGTGGGATTTACCGGTGGTCAAAGGACCAATGCAACATATGAAGAAGTATGTTCGGGAACTACAGGACACGCCGAAGCTGTCAAAATCACTTTTGATCCGGCTATTATTTCTTTTGAAGAACTTGCTAAAACTTACTTTGAAACACACGATCCTACTCAGCTTAACAGACAAGGTCCCGATATCGGAACTCAATACCGTTCGGAAATATTTTATTCAAATTCAAATCAAAAAATGATTGCGGAAAAACTCATAAAGATATTGATGGAGAAAGGATTAGACATAAAAACAAAGTTAAGTAAAGCAGTAGAATTTTGGGAAGCCGATAAATACCATCAAAACTATTACAGAAGAAAAGGGGGAACTCCTTACTGCCATATCTACAAAAAAAAATTTTGATATTTCTATTTTTACACTACCTTAAAGTACCCCATTTCTCCGTTAAAATCCCGCCGTCACCCATGGCGTAAAACCGACCATTCTTTGGAAAAGTTTAATATCATCACAGAACATACCAATAAGAACATTCTTGGAGAGAAAGAGATTCATGGTTCCACGATTCTTATAGTAAGGATCGGTAAATCGGACTATGTTGCCATTTTTTTCAACAGATATACCTTTACTTCTTATGTAGTTTGAGTATTTGAATTGAACTGCTTCAACTTCCGAGTGAATATCGGATACAATAACAAAAAGTTCCAAAATTTTCCCATGAATAGAGTATTTTCTTGAGTAGACTTTATTAAGAAACGAGTGACCGAGAAACCCTATGTTTACATATTTGTCCGTTCTGTAAATCTTGTTCTCCGAAGGAAATTTTGAGAATATTTTCGGATACCCTTTTTTATATTTAATCCTTTTCGAAATATTAAAAGCAAGATCCTTAAGAATTGATTCTCTTTTGTCCCCAAGATCAAAACCGCTTAGTTTAACGTATATAGGACCTTTAAAAAAATTGAGAATACCATCCTCATAGTATCCCTCTGTCCCAATATTGATGAAATTTCCCTTATCGGGTTTCTCCTGAGAATATATCCCTAATCCGTTGGGGAGATCAGAGTGAATATAGATATCAGCTGTTATTTCCCCACCACTGATATTTTTATATTTGCGAGAGTATAATGTGACAAAATCAAAGTTTAGGAACAGATCTGCCCCACCGTTTATGTACTCAAAGAGCGTTTCCGGTAAGTAAATTTCTTTCTTCCCATCGAAAAGAAAACCCTCCATTTTAGGAAAAAATTCATTCCCATCAGATAATTTTCCCTGAATAATTGAAGCTGTGAAAACTATGATAATCAGAATAATATTAATTGTTTTTTTCATTTCACCTCCGACCACCTCACTACACGAGTATACATTGGCTCTGTATCTTGTCAAACAAGAATAATAAAACCGTTTACGTTTGATACTGATAATTTTTTATACTTACGGAATAAACACTTTTTTACTTTCTAATTTATTTTTATCACATCCGTGTCGGTTTTGTCCGTATTGAGGTCTTTTACATCTACAATAATCTCATAATTACCGGATTTAAGCCAACCGAATCCTAATGAAAGATCTACCTTATCCTTTGTTGTTTTAAGTGTTTTGCTTTTATCGAATACCGATTTTCCAAAGTTATCATTAATTCTAATTCTAACGTTAAGTACTCCACCTTTTTGATTTTTTCTCATCAAATAATTTGATATCGAAAATGACAGCTTCTTTTTTTTGAATTTCAGATCGGATATGTTAACGCTCGGTACTTTAATCGTTGAAGAATATTTTTTACCAAATTCAGAAATATCTAATTTTCGACCATCATTATATTCAAGTTTATATTTTTTATTACTTAACTTGATATTGACGGATTTAATCTTTTCACCCTCCTTTGGGACATAGTTAAGGACATAATATATATCCTGTTTCCTGACAATCCGATCCATCTCCTTCTCCAAATCTTTGGTTGAGACCAATTCTCCTCCGTTTTTTTTTGTCAGACTCTTGAGATTATTCCTCAGGTCAGATGATATCTGCGTGTATTCCATGTTCCTGATAAAGTCCGGAAAAGCGGATGGAATAAAAACAGAATGAAATGTGACCCCGACTTTAGTAAGAATCTTTGTGATCTGTTTTGTAGGAAACCCTTGGCCGACACTTAAAGCCTTCTGAATTGAATTAAACTGTCTTGATATAATTCTTGAGAATGTAATATCCTGAAGATTTTCACTAACCTGCCAATTGGATATCTTTGAACTAATAACCCGCAACATGGTTCCATTCAATACTATTTTCGGAAACATCTCTACTTGAAAAAAACTTATTACCCACTTTTCTCTCTTTACATTCTGTAAATATTTTGCAAAATTATTATATGTATTCACATTCGGGCGAAGATATCTCCTCTTGTAGTCTTTCCATATTATAAGATAATTCTTAAGGAACTCATTCATAAAATATATATCCCTCTCTCCCTGATCAAGACCGCCACTTCTTCCTCTGACAGCTAATTTAAACTTTCTAAACCTGGAAGTCCTTTCTATATCTTTAAAATATACCATCATTCTCACATGGGCTTTTTTACTCTCCGTTTCAATATGTTTGTATATTTGATCGGTAATACCGTCTTTATCCTTAAAGTTTTTAAATAGCTTTGTGGTACCGTTAATAAAAAATAAAACCGAATCGTTTTCTCTTAAAACATTATTTAAAATATAATCAACACCTTTCTTTATTTCCGGTGAAAATTTTGTGATATTCAAATCAATGATAAAGTGGCGTAACCGGCTTTCACCATTTTTCGGACTCAACTCCGTTCCTTTATCCGCAAGCTGTTTCTTTACAAGAGAAAATCCCGTTATATTCCTCCGCTCTCCATTAACAAACAGGGAAAAATCCTCCCTCTTTATATCCTCCACTATCTTTCCTTTACAAAAAACTCTTACCGGAATTTCAACATTTGTTACTATCACATTTTCACGAATTCGTTTTTCCTGACTAAAAGATAGAACAAAAAGGACAAAAATCATCGTTAAAATAAAAACCGTTTTAAATTTCATAAACCCTCCCTGACATTTATTAATAAAGATAATAGTTAAAACGTAAACTACACACAATAAGTTTTCCAAAAAAAAAAAAATATCCGGTTTGTAAAAAAAACTTCTTTCCTATTCTTAAAAATTATTTTTGAACATTTAAAGATTTAATACGTTGTTATTATAGAATTAAATTTAGGGGAAAAAATGAAACTAAAAAAATTTTTACTTTTTATCGCAGTACCGATCATATCTGCCACATTTATCTTTTCAACCGTTAATAAGTCAATTTCTGTTGATGAAGGAACGGAGACCAAAGGTTCACTCAGTTCCGTAAACGGTAGTATTTCCATCGGAAACAACGTTGTTGTAAGGGGATCACTCAGGAATATTAACGGAAGTATAAGAACAGGGGAAAAATGTGAAATTAAAGATATTCTCAAAAATGTTAACGGTTCAATCAGTCTGGGGAACAACTCTTACGCATTAAAAATATCAACTGTTAACGGAAGTGTCCGGCTTGGAGATAATTGCAGAATAAAAACTATAATCAAATCCGTTAACGGATCTATTAAATGTAAAACAGGAACACGTATAAGAGGGGGAATAAGTACTGTAAACGGATCTGTAACTCTTTACGGTACTGAAATAGGGGAAGGAATAATCACCTACAACGGACACATAGAGATTAAAGGAAACTCCATTGTGAACGGAGATATAATTATAAAAAAAAGCAAGCTTGGTTTCTTTGAAAAACTATTTAAAAAGAAAAAAAAAGAATTAAGGATAAAACTTTCCGGAAACTCTTTGATAAAAGGAGATATTGTTAATAAAAATGAGAACAGGGATGTAATACTAATACTTGCACCCGGATGCAAAGTTGAGGGGAAACTCATAAATATTACGGAAGAGAAATAAAATTTTATCCCAATTTCCTTAATTCTTGAAATTTTAAGGTTATCGGGAGTGTTAATTCACTATCTGATGGAAATATATTTTTTCCATTCCGCAAAATCAGAATAGCCATTTAATACTCTCCGATAACCCTATAAGATTACTTTAACAAACCGTTTGATGTATAATTATCAAATGGCAGTTGAAATACAACATATAGATTTGGATAATCCCCACAGGAAACAATTTATCCATGCTGCAAACATCCTGAAATCCGGTGGTGTGATTGTATATCCGACAGATACGATTTACGGTCTCGCTTGTGATGTTTTGAACAAAGAAGCGGTATCAAAAATTTTTAAGATAAAAAAAGTTTCACATCATAAACTTCTCAGCTTTATATTTTCCGATCTTGCAGATGTATCGCAATGGGCTCATATACCCAATCATGCTTTCAGAATAATGAAAAGAACTCTCCCCGGAAAATTTACTTTTATACTTCCTGCTTCCGGTGACGTCCCTAAATCAATAATGGGAAAAAGAAGAACAATTGGAATCAGGGTTCCTGATTGCGAGGTTGCAAAAAGTCTTGTTGAAGAATTGGGACGACCACTACTAAGTACCAGTGTCCCAAAAGGAAACGACGATTATTTCACAGATCCTGATGAGATAGCGGAAAAATTCAAAAACGATATTGATATCATTTTGAATGCCGGAATTATCCCTAATCTCCCCTCAACAGTAATTGATTTTACAACCGATCCCCCCGAATTAATTCGAGAAGGTGCGGGGGATATTAACATCGTAATGGTCAGCAAAAATTAAAACACTTTATCTTCCATACTATATACTATTTATTCATCTTAACAAAACTCTTTTCCTGCCAAATATATACCTGATCACCTCTTCTTGCTATAAACGGGAGCTTCAATCCTACCATCTCACCTTTTAATGCCGACTCAACAAACTTGTGTTCTTGTTGAAGTTCTTCCACACTTAGAAATTGGGCGGGAGTTTTTTTACCGGTAATAAACAATCTGTCACCTTTCTTAACGGAATTACTTCTGATTATTATCTCCGCAACACTAATCTTTTTATAAAATTTTGTAATTTCTCCAAGATAGAGTTTTTCATTTTTGTGATCAAGTTTTCTGCTTATCCGGTTATCGGGTTTTCCAAAATAGAAACCGTCGGAAAATCCTCTGTTATAGACTTTGAGAAGATCACTATACAATTCTTCTTTTTTTTTTTCTGAAAGTCCCCCCTCAAAATAGAGATCAATAGCTTTTCTGTATGATGATACAACAACATTAATATACTCCAAAGATCTCATTCTCCCCTCAATTTTAAACGAGTGAATCCCCGCTTCAATCAATTTATCTATAAACATGATTGAATTCAAATCTTTCGGACTTAAAAGATAGTCTTTCCCGACAATATATTCCGCTTCACCGGAAGAATCCTTTATCTCAAACTCTCTTCTGCAGGATTGTCTGCATTCTCCTCTATTTGCCGATTTTCCCCATGAATACGACGACAGGAAACATCTACCCGATATACTGACACACATTGCTCCATGAATAAAAGTTTCAATCTCGACACTTGACCTGAAATTATTTGAACTTTTTACAATAGATTCAATCTCCATTAACGATAGTTCCCTTGCAAGAACCGCACGCTTTACTCCAAGTTCCGAATAAAATTTAAGTGATTCTTGGTTAGATATACTTGCTTGTGTCGACATATGAATGTTTAATCCGAGGTCTTTTGCACTTGAAAAAACAGCCATATCCCATAAAATCACCGAATCAACGTTTGCTTCGGATGCTTGCTTCAACACACTCTTCATCTTCGGTAATTCACTATCCATCACGATAACATTCAGAGTAAGATAACCTTTTTTCCCTTTCCCATGAAGAAAATTCATTATTTTTTTGATCTCAAGAACATCAAAATTAGAAGCATTTGCTCTCATATTTAGACCCTTGACACCAAAATACACACTATCCGCACCACTATTTACAGCGGTAACCATTCCACTCCAGTCTCCGGCAGGACAAACAAGTTCAGGCTTTATCTCTTTTTTCTCTTGTAAAATAAGATGCTCCCTCACACAAATTTTATGAAATTTCCCTACTATAGTCAATTTTAACAATAATTTTGCATAATTTAAAAAACAAGAGAAAACAAAAATACAATTTTATTTTTTGCCGACAAAGAGATAATACAAGAGAAATCTTTGTTGACTATTAAAATTGCAAAAGTTAAAATAATCTGGTGAGAAAACTCTTTTACATCTTTCTATTCCTTTTTGTGTTCATCCCTATGCAATCTTCCGTAAAAGTTGATTACTTTACTCTCTCCAACGGACTCACTGTCCTTCTATCCCCTGATCATAAAATAAATTCCGTGTGTGTTCTTACCTACCACAAGAACGGGGTAACAAGTGATCCACCAAACATAAGAGGAGCATCATACCTTTATCAAGGATTAATGTTTCTTAAAACAGAACATCTTTCTCCATACGAAAGAATCAGATTTGTCATGAAAAACGGCGGTAGAAGTAGCGGTAAAGTCAATTATGATAATTCCGTATTCTATCAAGTTGTCCCTGCATCGGATCTTAATTATGCTCTATGGCTTGAAAATGAAAGAATTCTTAAACTTAATCTATCCGATAGAGAAATAATCAACCAAAGAGCAAAAGTATACAAAAGAATATATAAATTCATAAACGGGAGTATCCATTTCAGAGCGGAAGAGTGGATCAGAAAAGAATTGTATGGGAATTCCGTTTACAAAACTCCTCTTTACGGAGATATTGATAAACTAAATGTATTTAACTCAATAGAAATAAGGAGAATTTACCGGCACTTCTCTGACCCCAAAAATATTATACTAACAATATCCGGTAATTTTGACGAAAATGAAATTCGCGGAAAAATCAAAAAATATTTCAGCAACCTCGAATCAAAATCAATTAAGATTAGAAACCCTGTCACCATCCCTTTAAATTACGGATATAAATACAAAAACTGGATGAGAGAAGTAATACCGGAGAGTTTTATTATCTTCGGAATCAGAGCACCAAGTAAACTAAGTCTTGATTATGCTTATTTTAAACTCCTTGTTTACTATCTTGTTGATAAAAGGGTCTCAAAGCTAAAGAGAATATTTAAAAGTAACTTAAAAATGAAAATACGGATCTCTTTTAACTTTTCCGATAATATAGGAGCAAACGTCCTTTTAATAAAAACCTCATCAAAAAAAAGATCCGAACTTGAGAAAGTTAGATTTTATATCCGTAAATTATTTGATATGCTTATGAAGGACAAATTGCCATTAAGTGAATTAAATTCAATAAAATCGTTGATTGAGATAGATTTTTTGAAAAAAGTTACTAACCTTGAAACAAGAAGTCTTATACTCGCTGAAAATTTCCATATGTCAGGAAATATTGATTCTGGAAATATATTTCTTAAAAGAATCCGAAAAATAAGTTCGTTTGATATGGTAAGGATATGTAAAAAATACCTTCGAAAGGAAAACATGGTAATTCTAAATGTATTTTCAAAATAAAATCAAATATCTCTTTTTAATCATGTTTATCATGGTTCTTATATCCGATCTTGGTGCGGGAATTCTGGAGCAAACCGTTGAGCAAACCAGTTCAAAAGGTTTGAGGGTAAGCCTTGTTAAAGATCCTTCACTTCTATTCATTCATGCGGAACTTGCTGTATATTATTCGGATATATCGAACCCTTCCATACCCTATCTCACTCTTATGAGTATATTTGACGATCAGACTAACAATCCTCAAACGGGTCTCAGAAATATTCTCTTTAAAATGGGGAACGACTATAAAATAGATTACAAATTAGACCACTTCATTATCAAAATAAATTTTCTTCGCTCAGACATTAAACATTTTGTATATTTCTTAAAAAGCTTATACTCTTATAAAGATTTTTCACTAAAGAAATTCAATTACAGTATAAGAAACTTTTGGGATCTATTTAGAAAGAGAGGTGAATGGAAACAAGTTATCGCAGCTCAAGTAGCTTTTGGCAAACTGTTTAAACAAGATCATTCAGGAAAATTCCTCATATCACGATCAAAATTAAAGAATCTCAATTTATCACATATCAGGTCTTTTTTTAAAAACAACTATATCCTTGCAAATTCATTTCTAACACTTCGTGGAGATATCAGACCATATTTTGTTTTCGGATTAATCGAAAAAGTTTTCAATAATTTTAAGAATAGAAAGCCAAACTATGGAAAATTCAAGTATAAGAGATTTAAAAATAACAGAAAAATTATAATTGTTGACATCAATGAGAATATATCACCTTGTATATACTGGATTTATCCCGCATCTTCTCCGGATAAGATGGTTCATTATCATAACATTATTGCAAATAATATTCTTTTCGGATACCCTTTCGGGAGGATTTCGAGAAATGTGGCGGCGACGGGAATAAGAAATTTTAACATTACCAATTTAATACATTACCATAGAAATATTTCTATTCTTTGCAACAAAATAAGAATAAATTACAAAGATATGGAAAAATTTATTTTTATTGCCGATAGCACAATAAATAAATTCGGAAGAGGAAGACTCAATCGGAAAGAATATCTTGATAGCTATAATTTTATATTTCAGAAAACGAAAATTGACTCTGATAATTTTGAGATAAAAGCAATGAGAAAAATTGCCGAATCTTTTATAGGTAATTTAAAAAACAAAGTGAAGATATTTAAATCGAACCTATTAAAAAACTTAAACTATGAAGACTTCTTAAAAAACATATCGGGATCATTCGGAATCTTTAACGCAAACAAAAACAGGCAAGAGGGAATTATAGTAATATTTGGAAATGCAAAAATCATAAAAAAGTATCTCCGAATTATGAATAAGGAAACAATAAAATTATTTTGAAATTTCATTACTAAAAATCAATTTCTTTTAATTGTATTTTTGACATTTTTTTTTTATTTTTTTACAATAATCTCAGATTTTGGAGATTGGAAAGGAAATCCCAAAATTAGAATTTCCCGTTAAAGGTAAAAAACATAACGGAATATCGGAGGAATCATGAAACAAAATATCCTTTTTTTTATTATTTTTCTACTAATAGGAGGTTTAAACATGCCACAAGAAACAACAAAAGAAAAAAATCGTGAGGAAGAAATTAAAGTTTTAAAGAATATTTTAGAGTTAGCAAAACTGCAAGGAGATATTTTAAAAGCAAATATAGCTCCATCTGAAAATAAAGGTTTAAAAGGGAAGGTAGAAATTAAAGATGGTGCAGGATATTATGCCGAAATACTTGCTTATTACGCTCTTGATGATTGTGCAGAGGAGATAGCAAAAAGCATTGTCAATAAAATAAATAATCAAAAAACATTGATAATTTTGGAAAATTCTGATCTGTCGGAAAAAGCTTTATTGTGGCACTCTGTTTTCACCGAACTGAAATTATTGAATGACGAATTAAAGACATTCATTAATAATTATTCAGCTAAAAATTCCGAGTCACTTAAAACAAGATCAATAAACTTTCCAAAAATTGCTACAACTGCCCTCGGAGCCGCACCGATCATACTTGGTGCAATATCAAATATTACATCTTTTTTTAGAACTGACAGAACCATTATAAAAAAAGAAGTTGAGGTTAAAACTCAATCATTGATAGCGGCAATCTCAAAAAAAATTAATACTCTTAATAATAACATTAAGATTTTACTCCCAAACAAAAACTTAAAATTCAATGGGAAACTTCAAACGGAATTCACAAACCTAATAAAAAATAAAAATAGATTGTTGACACTTGAAAAAAATTTAAACAAAAATAAATTAAAGATTAATTCAGATTACCTTAAAAAAACCATAACTGCTACAGAAACAATCATTGAAGCATTTACAAAAAAAACGGATGGCGAATTTTCTCTCTTAAAGAGCGTTGCAACTATAGAAAAAATCATGATTCAAACAAATCCCTATCTTCTCTATTTATCTATTGCCACAAAAGGAGGAGAGATAGAAACTTCCCAATCCGCATTTTCTCAAGGTCGTGTTTCTTACTTGGGAGGAATTGTTGTTAGTTATATTATGACCGATATCGAAGGAAATTATTTGGATTCAGGAAATGCAAAAGGGGTTAGGTCTGCAACTTTTAAGCGTAGCAAAGGTATCGTCAACATGAAAAATAAATAATAACGTTTTAATTATTAAAACTCGGCATTTTTAGGAGTTCTCGGGAATGGGATCACATCACGGATGTTTTTCATCCCCGTAAGATACATTATCAGTCTCTCAAATCCCAAACCGAAACCCGAATGGACAACAGAACCGAATCTCCGCAGATCAAGATACCACCAGTAATCTTCCTCGCTTAATCCAAGCTCTTTAATTCTGGTTTTTAACTTTTCGTAATCTTCTTCTCTCTGACTTCCACCGATTATCTCTCCGACTCCCGGGACGAGTAGATCCATCGCCGCAACGGTTTTATCATCATCGTTTAATTTCATATAAAATGCTTTTATCTCTTTCGGATAATCAATCACAAAAACCGGAGAATTAAAATGTTTTTCAGTCAGATATCTTTCATGTTCCGTTTGGAGATCAATTCCCCACTTAACCGGAAAATCAAATTTTTCATCCGATTTTTCCAATATTTCAACGGCTTCCGAATAGGTAATCCGCTTGAACTCGGACTCAACAATTTCTCTTATTTTATCTATAATTCCCTGCTCAATAAACTTATCGAAAAACTCCATTTCCTCTTTAGCATTCTCAAGAATATATCCAAAAGTATATTTAATCATCTCCTCGGCAACACTCATGTTGTCATTTATGTCAGCAAATGCCATCTCCGGCTCTATCATCCAAAATTCCGATGCATGCCTCTGGGTGTTTGAATTTTCAGCTCTGAATGCAGGTCCGAAAGTGTATACATTTCTGTATGCCCAGCAAAAGTTTTCAACTGCAAGTTGACCGGACACAGTAAGATTTGTCTCCTTTCCAAAAAAATCTCCGGAATGATCAACTCCTTTTTCTTCGTTAATAGGAATATTCAAAAGGTCCAAAGTTGTGACCTTGAACATCTCTCCCGCACCTTCAGCATCACTTCCGGTAATGATCGGTGTATGTATGTAAACAAATCCTTTATCTACAAAAAATTTATGGATCGCAAACGCAAGGAGACTTCTAACTCTGAAAACAGCAGTAAAAGTATTTGTCCTCGGACGCAGGTGTGCAATTGTCCTCAAAAATTCAAGAGAATGCCTCTTTTTTTGAATGGGAAAATCCTGATCCGCATTATCAATCACTTCCACTACGGATGCTTTTATCTCAAAATCCTGATTAGCTCCCGGAGATTCGACAACTTTTCCGAAGACTTTTATTGAAGATCCTATAGTTACTTTGGATAAATCATTAAAATTTTCAAGATTATCTTCAAAAACTATCTGAATCGTTTTAAAAAAGGTTCCGTCATAGAGTACAATGAATCCGAATTTTTTAGAAACTCTGAGACTCCTTACCCATCCTGAGATAACTACATCTTTACCGATATACGATTTAAAATCATTGAAAATTTCTTTTATAAAATCCATTTATAAAATTACTCCCTTCTAAACTCCCTATTTGTAGGGAATTTTAAGTAATTTTATTAAAATGTTACAATCTTTGCAAGTTATACTATCAATTATTACAAACAAAGTTGTTATTTATTATGAACACAATCCCCATTACATCGTTGATTAAGATCCATATTCTCCCCGAATCTTTGTAAAAAACATTTACACTGTTCCTTAGTCATATTTTTTTTGTAAATCAGTAAATGTTTAACGGTATTAATCTGTATGTTCTTTTGAATCTCATTTAATGTTGTAATACATTTCTCAATTTCTTTCATATCGTTTTCATCAGAATTTAGGAGATCGTACAGATCCTGCTTACATTTATTAAGTTTTTTCTCAAGTTTACTATTCTGATTAAGAATTTCTTCAGATTCTTCTTTTATCCTTTTCTCCTGCTCTTTGTCAAGTACAAAACATTTATCGTGGCTATGCTTGCTTTTCTGTCTGTCGGATTGGAGATGAATTACGAAAACCACATTAAAAATAACCGAAAAAAGGAAAATTATTATAAAAATCTTCAATCTCATTTTATAGTCTCCCTAAAAGCCGACACAAAACTCCCCGGATTATCCGACAAGAAAATTTTGGAATTTAACTCAAACTTCCGAACCAAGTCCCTATCCTCATCAACCATCTTGATTAAGAAAAAACTTAAAAATGTGAATAACACCATAAGAAAAGTGTAGGCAAATAATATTTGTTTCCCTTTTCGAGAATAGGGGTTAGAGCTCTCCTTTTTTAAAGCCAAAGCACTTATTGGTGGAATTGTATACGGGACTCTTTTTTCAAGCATTTCATTATGCTTATCTATTAACGTTTTCACATCTTCGTCATACATATTCACAATACCACCTCGTTTTTTTAGACAAATTTGTTAAAAAAATCATGCTATATACCTCTTTATTTTTCTCATTGATTTAAATATCAGCGATTCTACGGCAGAAACAGTGGTTCTCATTATCTCGGCAATTTCCTTCTGCTTAACTTTCTCATAGTGAAAAAAAAAGAATGCTGTCCTTTCCCGAGACGAGAGTTTTTGAAGTGCCTCTCCCAACTTTTTTAACTTTAACACTTTTTCCTGCTTCTCTTCATTTTTTATTGCAGGGTCATCGGTTTGTACGGAAAAAAATTTTTCAAATCCACGTAAATCATTCTCAATTGAAAGAAACCTTACAATACTCTTTCTCCTTAAATAATTCTTTATCGTATTTAATGCAATTCTATATACCCAAGTGTACACTTCGGATCGATTTTCAAAAGAGTCGAGAGATTTTATTACTTTAAAAAAAATATCATGGGTCAAATCTTCCGCTTCATTTTCATCCTGAAGCTGATAAAGTGCTAATTTGTATATTTTTTTATAGTAAGTATTTACAACTTCTTCAGCCTTCATTAAGTTATGGTATCCAATTTAAGAAAAAATTAACATAAAAAAAGGCGGGATAAACATCCCGCCCGATTTTGATAATTATTTACTTTTTTTCAGATTCTTTTTTATTGTGATCTTTATGGTGTGAACAACCCGACTTTTTCAATTCGGTTTTACATTTCGGACATTTGCCGCTTTTATCGGATTTATAAGTACACCCCTTTGTCGTACATTTATATTCACTTTTTTTTTCGACTTTTTTTAAAGCCATACCACATTTAGGACATTTACCATCTTTATCCGAACTGTAATTGCAGGACTTCATAGGACAAACATAAGTAGTTCCGCAATTACATTTCTTTGATTTTTTTTTTGCATTTTCTTTGCATTTTTCATTACAAAAATGAAGAGTTTTTCCATGATGATCTACCTTGACACCCTTTCCGTTTTCTATCTTTTGACCACATCCGGAACACTTTATTATATCTTTTTCTCCGGAATACAGACTGAAACTACCCGAAACAAGTAGCACTGAAAAAACAACAACCATTAAAAGCTTAATTTTTTTATTCATAAATTTCTCCTGTTCGCATCCACACGACGGTATGCGTTATTAGTTTGACAATTATTATTCCGGATTCCTGCTTATTATTATTTTTTTTTGACTATTTTCTTAAAAAGTTCAATACCTTTGCCAAGCGTGGAAAAATCTCCATCCAACTGAAGGTCATACAAGATTTTAAGATATTCTCCCATTTTTTCCCCTGGTTTTACTCCCAGTTTTATAAGATCACGCCCCTGAATTATCGGTTTTATTGTTTCTGATGTTATCTCAAGTTCTCCTTTTCTTCTAAAGTACCATTCCGATATATTGTCTATTCCTATAAAATCAAAAGGTTTTGGAGATCGAGACTGTCTGTCAGCAAAATCAAGGTAGACAAGGAGTTTGTCATTTCCGTCCATATCTCTTAAAAGCCTTGAAAATGCCCTAAATCCTATCTCATCTCCGTTCCTATAAAGATCATATATCCGATGATGATTTTTAATAAGCCTAAGAACAACATTTTTAAGAGGAAACTTATTCCTCGTCTCAATTTTATATTTCTCGAACAGGGACTCGGCAATCCCGACTCCCACGCTATCATGCTTCAAAGAAGTTACAGTCATTCTTCCCCGTTTATACGTCCATTTTGTTGTAATCGGCTTCCCGATATCATGAAGAAGGACCGCAAATAACAAAGCCAATTCTTCCTCTTCGCTTAGCCCCACGTTCGTAGATATTTTTTTTGCAATATCGAGTGCTATCAATACATGAATAAGAACCGTATGATGTCCAAACTCATCTTTCTCCGGATGAAATTTCGAATCCTGAATTGTCAGAGACATCTTATAAAGATCGGGATACAATTTTTCAAAAATTGTAAGTTTAAAATATTCGGACATACCTTTGGATGGAAATTCGGACTCAAGAAGTGTCCTTATAAGTTCTTCTGCAATCCGTTCGTGGCTAAGTTCCGTAAGGTCCACATCCTTTGCAATGTCGTATATTTTATCATCAATATCAAACCCGAGAACAGACGAGAACCTTGCTGCTCTTAGGAGTCTCAGAGGATCGTCGGAAAAAGTTTCAGGTCCGGTCATTGCAATAACTCTATTTTTTATTGCCTCCCTCCCGCCAAAAGGATCAAATATCTTTCCGTCAATTAATCTTAATGCAATTGAATTACAAGTAAAATCTCTTCGCCCCAAATCTTCTGCGAGTGAAATGCCTTTTCCACTTTCGATAATAAAATTTTTGTGTGAACTGAAATCGGAATCTTTTTTTTTATCCCTCCTGGGAACAGAAATGTCAAAAGTAATATTATCCTTTGTAAATTTAATAACTGCAAAACTTTTTCCTACGGTATTTATCTTCCCATGATCACAAAGCTTCCTTTCAAGTTCGGAATATTCAATACCGAGAACCATCAGGTCTATATCTTTTTTATTATCAACAGATCCGTTTACGATAAGATCCCTGACAACTCCACCGACAAGATATATATCGTTTCCGAAAATCTCGGTAAAAAAATCCTTGTGGGGGAAATCCTTCCCTCTAATTTTCATGTTCAGAGAATTTCTCAAAATATATCATAGTATTCTTTAACTCTTTGTAGCCATCTTCATCAATTTCTCTAATATAAAGTGCAAAAACAACTTTTTTTACAGAGTTTTCTATTCTAACTATTTTTAAAGATTTAACACTTATTTTGCTGATAGGAGATGTAATTGTAATATTATTAAAAATCTGATCCTCCGGTATTGCTTTAAAAGGAGATTTGAAACTTACCCTTAAACCGGAAAGAGAAAGATCAACAACCCTCCCCTTTACTCCCGAATACTCCTTCTCACTTAATTTAACACTAACATTAATGTTATCCGGAATTAATACTCTCGGAACAGATCTCAGATCTTTCTCGGTTATCTTATAACTACTACTAAACTCCTTAAATCTCAGAGTATCTTTCTTTTTCTTTTTCCTCTCGTAAAGGATGAATATCCCTATAATCAACGCTATAAAAAGAATCATGATTGCATAAAAACCGGTAATAGATGAATGATCGCCCATGTGCATATAATAGTGATTTTAAAAATCCCTGTCAACAACCATTTAACCAAATAGATTAATAAAACATTCGAGACTCATATGTATGTAACTTATACAACTTCTTGATTTTTTAGGTAATTTTTATTACTATTGTTTCATTATGGAAAGGACAAAGATTCTTGTTGTTGATGATGAGTGGTACATTCTTGACCTTGTTATAGATTTCCTTGCACTTGAGAATATAGTGGGAGTAAAAGCCGAAAACTTTAGCAAAGCTATTGAAAAAGCTTCTTCGGAAAAATTTGATCTTATAATTGCTGACGTAAATATTGAAAACGAGAGTATAGAAAACTTTATATTCTCACTAAGGGGTAAAGATATTGAAACCCATGTAGTACTTATAACCGGAGATCACAGAATTGATCAAGAATTCACTTTTAAAGCAGGTGCTGTCGGTGTAATTTACAAACCGTTCCAAATCACACAATTCCTATCCGCAATTAAGAAATTTCTGGAGAAAAAATGAAAAAAATTATTTTTATCCTGCTGTTTACACTTACCATTTCACTGGGATCCGTCGAGATATTCAAATATAACAAATTAAAAAAAGGGATGGAAGGGGAAGGAAAAACAATTTTTAAAGGAACTAACATTGAAACTTTTAAGTTCAAAATACTCGGATTTTTGGAAAATTTTTCTCCCGGAAAAAATTTGATAATTGCAGAATTATTTTCACCTGAACTTAACGGGATAGGTGTCATAGCCGGGATGTCCGGTAGTCCGGTTTTCATTGATGGAAAGATAATCGGTTCCGTTTCGTACGGTTTTACTTTTTCTAAAAAACCGATTGCCGGAATTACCCCCATAGAAGATATATTGAAGGTAAAAGATTATGATGCCCCCGAATATACCATCAATATTTCAGATATAAAAATTAATTTCGATGAAAAGAACATCAGAAACCTAAAAAATATTTTAAGGAGGGAAATAGTCAAAAGGATTAATCCCGCATCCGATGAGGGCATGCTTCCGATTGGACTCTTATCCACAAGTAAGGGTATATCAAGTCAAGCAAATCGTCTGTTAAAACCTCTCTTCACTCCATCCGACAACCTTAGGCTTAGGACAAATTCACAAAAAAAAATTGCTCCTAAGACATCCGTCAACGGGGCTGATGCAGTATCAATTCCCCTTGTAAGGGGAGATTTTGAATATTCATCTTCCGGAACGGTAACCTATACAAACGGAAAGAAAATATATATTTTCGGTCACCCGTTCTTCAATTTGGGTAAAGTTGAGTTTCCATTGCATAAAGCAGAGGTTGTTTCCGTTGTCCCGTCTTATCAGGAGTCTTTTAAACTATCCTCAACAAAAGAGATGATCGGAACGGTTACACAAGACAGATTTTCGTCTGTTATGGGAGAACTCGGTAAAATCCCGTATATGATACCGCTCCATGTTTTTTTTAAAAACAGAAACAGAAAGTTTGACGTTGAGATGATAAATCATCCTTTACTTACTCCTGCAATGACACAGTTATCGGTAGCAAACATCTTTTTGACGGAAATTCAACAATATGGATTTAACTCGCTGAGAGTCAACGGGAAAATATTCATAGAAAATGAAAACAACATTGTAATCAACGATTTATTCAGCGGTGCCAACTCTTACAATGAGTTTGCGGATATGCTCCTTGCCATAAATTTTTTCCTTATGAACAATAAGGAAAAACCTATAAAAATTCAAAAAATGGATTTTAACGTTGAAGTTTCCGAATCGGTAAAGAGGGGACAAATTTCCAGTGTTCTTATTAATAAAAACGAGTTCAAACCCGGTGAACTTATGGAAATTAAAATTATTATAAAAAACGAGAGGGGGGCAATAAACAAGGAGAGCATAAGACTTAAAGCTCCCGCACTCAAAAGTGGCTCTAAGTTCCAAATTCTTGTTGCAGACAAAAATGAGATAGGAAGATTTGAATCAAAAAATATCAAATCATCATTTTTCCCTGCAAAACTAAGTTCTCTTATCCGGGCAATAAATAATATAAGAAAGAATAACAGGATTTATATTAAAATAATTGTTCCGAAAAAAGGGATGTTTCTCAAAGGTTATGAATTTTCCAATCTCCCTTCCGGAATGCGAAATGTTTTTAACTATAATTCAACATCAGGTAAAAAATTTGAAATTAAATTTTCATCTATTGAGGATTATCAAATGGAAGTTCCGGTTATCATTACCGGGAAAAAAATGTTCAAATTGAAGATAAGAGAGAGGTAATATGAATAAAAGGAACTTGATCATAATTTCGGTTATAACGGTTTTTTCTCTCCTCCATCCGGTACAAGTAAAAAAAAAGGATGTACGAGATTTTAAAAGCTTCACAAAAGGTACTTTCTCCGGTACGGGACTAACCGATAGAGGAGAGTTGTTTATTTCGTTAAAAAGCAAAAAAATAAATGGTCCCGAACAAGAATATTACCTCGGAGTCGATGTCTCCGAAAAGGGAGATATTTACATAGGTACAGGGCATAATGCATCCCTTTTCAAGATCGGTAAAGATTATAAAATCACAAAGATGTTTACGGCTCAAGAACCGGATATTTACGCAGTACTTTACGGGTCTGACAAACAGGTTTATGTAGGCTCCTCGCCAAGAGGAAAGCTTTACAAAATATCCGCTTCCATGAAAGTAAAGACTTTTTTTAATCCCGATGAAAAATACATTTGGGACTTAAAAGAGGATAGAACCGGCAATATAATTTGTGCGGTCGGCGGTAGCGGAGGCGTTTATAGGATTGATAAAAAAGGGAATCAAAAGAAAATCCTTACATCGGTTGATACACACATTATATCACTATTTATTTCAATGGATAATTCGGTAATTGCTGGAAGCGGAGGTAGTGGGATTCTTTATAAAATAAGCTCGAAAAAAAACAGAGTCCTCTACGATACCCCTTTTGAAGAGATCAATAGTATTCATGAGGATAGAAACGGTTATATTTGGTTTGCCGCTTCTAAAGAAATTAAAAAGAGCAGGATAACTCCGGTAACCGGAACAATTCGGCTTTCCCTGAATAAAACAGTCGAAACTACAATGGAAAAGAGTGCTCTTTACCTCAGACATCCCGGTGGGGAGGTAGAAAAAATCTGGACATCCAATGATGAATATATTTACTCAATTGCAGCCGATAAAAACGGCAGCGGAGTTCTTATCGGAACAGGAGATAAAGGGAGGATATACAAAGTAGGAAAAAACGGAAGTTTCTCGCTTATTTATGAAGACGATTCGGCACAAGCATACAAGATACTATCAAAAGCAGAAGACTACACGATTATTTACAACAATACTTCATCAATAGTAAAACTCAGTAACTTCCCCGACTCAAAAGGGTCCTACATTTCAAATATCTTTAACCTTGGAATGCAAAGCACGGTCGGAAGAATCTACTGGGAATCACTTAATGGCAATCCTTCGGCAGTTACTGTTTTTGTGCGATCCGGTAATACGGCTATGCCTGATCAAACATGGACGGAATGGTCACCCCCGTTTACCGACAGCAAAAATTCAAATATTAACCGCTCGGGAAATAAATACATTCAAGTAAAAGTTAATCTTAATTCAACTTCAAGCATAAAAAATCCGAATTTAGCAGGATTTTATTTTTACTATTTGCAGAAAAATATAAAACCACAACTTAAAAGTATAAAAATCAAACAATTCGTACCACCTAAAAAGGGATCAAAATCAAAAGAATCTTCATCCCCAAAGAACAACAGGTTAAACATCTCGTGGCGTGCAATTGATCCGAATAAAGACGAGATGAACTATTCCGTTTTTATAAGAAAAATCTCTGAAAAGGAGTGGATCACCGTTAAAAAAAATACTAAAGTCTCAGAAATTTTATTAGAAACGGAACTTTACGAAGATGGAGATTATATATTAAAAATTATTGCAGACGATTCCTCTTCCAATTCTCCTGAAAATTCACAATCCGATACAATGGAATCAAAGAGCTTCACGATTGACTCAACTGCACCTACTCTTAACGGATATAAATCCGGAGACGGTTTTCTAACTTTTAACATAAATGATCATAATTCCATTATTTCAACGGTTCTTTACTCTTTTAACGGTAAAAAATGGTTCCTGCTCAATCCGATCGACAAGATAAATGATTCCGGCAATGAAACTTTCAAACTATCGAAAAAGTTTACTAAAGGAAGAAGATTTATTTTAATAAAAGCTATAGACGAATATAAAAATTCCAAAGTTTTTCAAAGAAAATTGTAAGGGAGTTATAATGAAAATTCACGAATATCAGGCAAAATATTTGTTTAAAAAATATTCAATACCGGTCCCTGAAGGATTCATGGCCAAAGATCTTGATACGGCAAAAGGGATAATAAAACAGATGAACTTTCCGTGTGTAATAAAAGCACAAGTTCATGCAGGAGGGAGAGGAAAAGCAGGTGGAGTCAAGCTTGCACGGAATATCAATGAAGCAAACATGTATATTGAATCTATTCTCGGAATGACACTTGTAAGCAAACAAACCGGACCCGAAGGTCAGCCGGTCAGAAAAATACTAATTGAACAGGGACTCGACATCGTAAATGAACTATATCTGGCAATAATTATTGATAGGGAAAAAGAGATGCCTGTAATAATTGCTTCAACCGAAGGA
The DNA here is from genome assembly GCA_964422395.1 of uncultured Clostridia bacterium. Classification (GTDB taxonomy): domain Bacteria; phylum Acidobacteriota; class Aminicenantia; order UBA2199; family UBA2199; genus UBA647. The sequence goes on along the minus strand of CAYRAO010000003.1, from coordinate 62,566 downwards.
GGAATGGAGATTGAAGAAGTTGCGGAAAAAAACCCAGACCTCATACACAAAGTATACATTCATCCCTCTTCAGGATTATCTCAATTTCACGTTAGAGATTTATCATTTAAGCTTGGATTTAACAAGACTCAACAAAAGCATTTTTCAAAACTTTTATTCAATCTTTTCAAACTATTTGTTGAGAAAGACGGATCTTTGGTTGAGATAAATCCGTTAGTAATAACCGGTAATGATGAAATAATTGCACTTGACGGAAAAATAAATTTTGATGACAACGGACTTTATAGAAATACGGAAATTGCGGAGATGAGAGATATTCATGAGGAAAATCCGTTGGAAGTTGAAGCTTCGAAATTTAATCTTAACTATATTAAACTTGACGGGAACATCGGGTGTATGGTAAACGGTGCAGGACTTGCCATGGCAACGATGGATATAATCAAATTTTACGGAGGAGAACCGGCAAATTTTCTTGATGTGGGCGGCGGAACATCCGAAGAAAGAGTTAAAGAAGCATTCAACATACTTCTTTCAGATAAAAATGTTAAATCGGTTTTTGTAAATATATTCGGAGGAATTGTCAGGACAGATCTTGTTGCAAACGGAATAGTAAATGCTCTTAGAGATGCTGAACTGAAAGTACCGATCGTGATAAGGCTTGTCGGAACCAACGAAGAGGAAGGAAGAAAAATCATTGAAAAATCAGGTCTCAATTTTATTGCCGAAACAAGTCTTTCGAAAGCTGCAAAGAAAGCAGTTGAAATTTTAAGGAGTAATTGAAATGGCAATACTACTCAACAAACATTCAAAAATAGTTGTTCAGGGATTTACGGGAAAGGAAGGGAGTTTCCATTCACAACAAATGATGGAATACGGGACCCAAATAGTTGCAGGTGTTACCCCCGGAAAAGGTGGTACCACGCATATGGAAAGACCTGTTTTCAATACGGTATCCGAGGCGGTTAATTCCACAGGGGCAAATGTTTCAGCTATTTTCGTTCCTCCTCCGTTTGCAGCCGATGCAATTCTTGAAGCGGCATATTCCGGAGTAGAATTGATAATTTGCATAACCGAAGGAATTCCTGCAATTGATATGATAAAGGTAAAAAATTATATCAAAACAACACATTCAAGACTTGTCGGTCCGAATTGTCCCGGAGTCATATCCCCCGGAGAATGCAAGGTAGGAATTATGCCGGCTAAAATTCATAAGAGAGGGAATATAGGAATTGTATCCAGATCGGGAACACTCACTTACGAAGCGGTAAATCAGATAACAAGGATCGGACTTGGTCAATCTACTGCGGTTGGTATTGGCGGAGATCCCATAATAGGTTCCAATTTTATTGATATCCTTAATCTTTTTAACAAAGACAAGAATACCGATGCCGTTGTCATGATAGGAGAGATCGGAGGAACTATGGAGGAAGAGGCTGCAGAATACATTAGTAAGAATTTTAAAAAGCCTGTAGTTTCTTTTATTTCCGGACAAACGGCACCTCCGGGGAGGAGGATGGGTCATGCAGGTGCTATCATATCCGGTGGTAAAGGGACAGCAAAAGAGAAGATGAAAATACTTCAGCAAAACGGAATTCATATCGTTGAAAATCCTGCAGATATAGGAAAAACCGTTAAGGAGATTTTGTGATCAAGACATACCGATTAACTTTTCTCTTTACAAAATGCTATAATAAACGTTAGCAAGACAATGGAGGTTTTAATGAACAACAAAGGGAAGCTTACCTTTACGGGAATAATTGTTATTGCCCTGATATTTTATGGAGCCTATATAGCAGTCCAACTAATAACAACAGCCATCACCGAAAAAGAAATTGCAAAACGAGTTAAAGA
>CAYRAO010000003.1:36954-60615 GCA_964422395.1 uncultured Clostridia bacterium | reverse complement strand
GCCGGATTTCTTCGGATCAACATTTTTTAAATATTTTCATGGGATTCATTGCTACGGTTTTTTTTGTAGTAATAATGAAGGAGCTAAAAGGTATATTCGTCCCTTTTTTTTTGGCACTTCTCCTTTACTTCCTTTTTAACGGAGTTGTAAGCCGTTTGATCTATTTTAAAATTCCAAAAGCTGTTGTGCTATTACTCCTATTGGTTTTTATATTCATTATCCTTTATTCTTTTGGAATGCTTATGTTCTCCGGTGCCTCTTCATTCATAGATAAATTTCCCGCATATAGTTCTAAGATTTCCGAAGTATTTAAAGATATAACATCAAGACTAAATATCCCGCTTGAAGAAGTTCAAACTCAAATTAATTCTATGGATTGGGCAAAGATAATCCACAAGGGAACATCAATTATATCCACAACATTCGGATCTTTTGCCAGTTTTATGGGGAATCTAATATTTGTACTAATATTCTTATTATTTATGCTTGGTGGAAGAGACGGACTTGTAGTCAGAATGAACAAAGCATTTAACGAGCGGAGATCGGACGAACTTTTAACAATTCTCAGATCGATTGAGAATCAAGTTCAGCACTATCTTGTTCTAAAAACCTTCATTAGCTTAATTACAGCTTTCCTGAGCGGAATCATCCTCTATTTCGGAGGATTCGATTTCCTCCTTTTTTCTTCTTTACTTATATTCGCTCTAAACTTTATTCCCAATATAGGATCTGTGATTGCAACTGCTTTCCCAATAATAACCGGATTGATAAAATTCGGTTTCTCTTTGAGGATTCTACTTGTTCTGGTAGGTCTCATGTTTATTCAAATGGTAATGGGGAATATCATTGAACCCAAAATAGCCGGAAAAAGCCTGAATTTATCACCAATGATTATTTTACTATCTTTGATATTTTGGGGATATATATGGGGTATAATAGGGATGATTCTTGCCGTCCCGCTCACTTCGGCAATAAAAATAATCTTTGGTCATATCGAAGCATTGAAACCGATATCGGAACTTATTAGTGCCGACTAAATAGTTGTGTAGTTAAAGAACACATCCAAAAGTTTGATTTCTTACAAAAAATTAATTATAATGCCTTGTGACATAAAATGAAGAGGAATACAAATGGCAGAAGAGTTATTAAAGAGTATAGAACAGTTAAGCAGGGAGAGGGGAATATCTCCCGAAGTTTTCTACACTGCCATCGAAGAAGCTCTTCTAACCGTTGCAGATAAGTATTTTGATCACAAAGCCGATGTCAAGGCTGAAATAGACCGAGAAAAAGGTACAATAAACGTTTATACCAAAAAACTAGTTGTAAATGACGAACCTCAGGATACTTCCGAAATTACATGGAAAGAAGCTATTAAACACGATTTAAAAGCAAAAGTCGGGGATGAAATAAAAATATTCCTCCCCGGTGAAACATTGGGTCGAGTTGCAGCTCAAACAGCTCGGAATATTATTATGGATAAGGTACAGAAAGCCGAGCAGAAAACCATCTATTCAAAGTATATTCAATTAACGGATACCCTTCTTTCAGGAGAAGTTCGAAGAATTGAGAATAACGGTTTAATCGTTGCTCTTGAGATAGGAGAAGCAATCATTCCAAATAAAGAATTATCTCCAAAAGATGAATTTAGTAAAGGAAATATCATTAAGTTTTACGTAAAAAGGGTTTTTCCCGAAGGGAGAGGACCGTTGGTTCTGGGTTCCAGATACCTCAACAACTTTATCGAAAGATTGGTTGAAAAAGAAGTTCCGGAGGTTTCCGAAGGTATCGTTAAGATTTTTTCAGTTTCTCGGGAACCAGGGACAAAAACAAAAATTGCAGTCTATTCAATGGACAAAAGCATTGATCCTGTTGGGGCTGTCGTTGGTATGAACGGAAACAGAGTGCTCTCGGTAACAAAAGAACTTCAGGGAGAGAGAATTGATGTGATAGCTTGGAATGAATCCCCCGAACGATTCATTTCATCCGCACTTACACCGGCAGAGGTAACAAAGGTAACAATTGTTAATGAGCCGGCAAAAATGGCTGAAGCGACCGTAACCGATAATTCTCTATCGGCCGCAATTGGGAAAAAGGGTACAAATATTAAGCTGGCTTCAAAACTTACCGGATGGAACATTCAATTAACAAACAGAATGGAACTCCATTCAACGGTAGACCAGAAAAAATTGTAGGAGGGTTGGATGCAGAACATCAAATTACATGAGGCAACTAAACAATTTAACATATCAAATAAACTTGCAATGTTTTTTTTAGAAAAGAATAATATTCCGGTAAAATCACATTCATCTGCAATATCAATGGAACAGTTAGAACTATTAAGGAATTTTTCTCAAAATCTTGATAAATTTTCAGATGTTGTAAAAGAATTTAAAAACAAGCCGAAAGTAAAGAAAAGTAAGTCTGTTGAAAAAGTGGAGACCAGTAAAGCAGAGGATCTTATCCAAAAAGATAATAATCAGGAAAAGAAGGAAGAGAAAAAAGAAATCGATTCCATTCCTGTTGAGAAAGAAAAGATTAAAGAGAAGAAAGTAGAAAAAAAAATAAGAAAAGATCAAGAACCGATTCAGGAAAAACCTGTAAAAAAAGTTGAAAAAAAAATTGTTACAACCACGAAAACAGTATCCAAGAAAACAATTTTAGATCCGAAACCTAATCCTGCTTCTTCGTTAAGATCTTCCAAACCTGCAGCTGTTAGAAGAACATTTGGTGGCATGAGAAACCGGCATAATCCAAGACATGGGAATCAAAAAATGAGGGGGAACTTTGAAAAAAGAGTCCCTGAAGTAAATACTGTCCCAAGAAAAGAAGCTGATCTTTCCGCTGTCCCTGAAATGATTCAGACATCTGATTTTATTACCCTAAAAGAACTTGGAGACAAGCTGAATATAAAACTTAAATTTATTGAGGATAAGATGAGAGAATCCGGTATGGAATTTCACTTGAATCAGTTCCTTAGTGAAGAAGAGATAAAAAAGATTTGTTCCGAATTTAGTGTAGAAGTGGATATAGTTGGTTACGAGGAGTCTGTATTCAATGATTTTTTATCGAAAAATAATCCTGAATTAACAAAGAGACCACCTGTTGTAACTATAATGGGACATGTTGATCATGGGAAAACGACTCTTCTTGACACTTTGAGAAAAACAAGAGTTGTTGAGCGTGAAGCAGGAGGGATCACACAAAAGATAGGTGCATATAAATTAATAACCGATGACGGAGAGATTGTTTTCATTGACACTCCCGGTCACGAAGCATTTACAAATCTTCGTGCAAGAGGGGCAAAAGTAACTGATATCGTTGTCCTTGTAGTTGCTGCCAACGATGGTGTTAAGCCACAGACAATTGAAGCGATTGATCATGCAAGAGCAGCTGACGTACCTATCATAGTTGCAATAAATAAGATTGATATCGCAAGTGCCGATGCAAACAAAGTAAAGCAGGAGTTGACAACACACAACCTTGTAGTGGAGGATTGGGGCGGAGATGTTGTCTCCGTAGAAATTTCGGCAAAAAACAATGAAAATATGGAAGCATTCTTAGAAATGGTATCACTTGTAGCCGACATGCTGGAATTAAAATCATACAAAATGGTCCCTGGTTGGGGTACTGTCATTGAAGCCCGCCTTGATCCTAAACTGGGTCCCGTAGGAACAATCCTTGTTCGGGAAGGAGAAATAAAAAGAGGAGATTTCTTTATCTGTGGAAACTCTACCGGAAAGATCAAATCACTTTTTGATGATATGGGAAAAGCTCAAAATAGTGCTGTGAGTCCTTCACCGGTGGAAGTTATGGGTTTTGAGGTAGTTCCCGAAGCAGGTGAAAGATTTCAAATTGTTGATGATATTGCAAAGGCAAAAAAAGTTATTGAACTAAGGAAACAATTTCATAAGGAAATGAAAAGAGAGGAGATTGAAGCGGATAAGATGTTAAGTCTCCAAAACTTATTTCAAAAAATTGGTGAAAAACAGATTAAGGAATTCCCAATAGTTTTAAAAACCGACAACTTCGGATCTGGAGAAATATTGGTTGATATCCTTATGAAGTTGAGCGTTCCTGAGTTAAAAGTCAATATAGTCCATAAAAGTATTGGAAGTATTACAGATAGTGATGTTCTCCTTGCTGCAACCTCCGGAGCGGTTATTCTCGGATTTAATGTCAAAGCTCCGCAAAAAGTACTTGTTTCAGCTAAGCGTGAAGGAGTGCAGATCAAATTGTACAGTGTGATCTACCACCTTATCGAAGAACTTGAAAAAGCAATAAAAGGGGAAATCGAACCGGTATTTGTTGAAACACAGATTGGTAAAATTGAAGTTCTTGAAAAATTCAAAATATCGAAACTTGGAAATATCGCCGGATGTATTGTACGTGAGGGAAAGGTAACAAACAAATCACTACTTAAGGTTATTAGAGGAAATGATCTTGTTTTTGAAGGTGAAATAGAGACACTTAAGAGAATAAAAGATGAGGTCAAAGAAGTAAATGCAGGGACAGAGTGTGGAATAAAGTTAAAAAACTTTAACGGTATTGAAGTTGGAGATTTTATCGAAGTGTATGAATTAAAACAACAAAAATAGAAAATTATCATGAAAACAAAACTTCATATTGAAATACTTTCTTTCGGGTTAGAGTATCTATAATGCCCTTTCGAGTTGAAAAAGTCTCAAGTACAATAAGAAATGCTATCGGTGAAATATTTATTAATAAAATTACTGATCCGGATTTAAGGACAGTATCAATTTCCAATCTTATTATTGGAAAAGATTTGAAAATTGCAAAAATATATGTTTCCTCATTTAGAGGAGAACCAGATGAAATTTTAGAAAAATTAAAAAAAGCAAAGGGTTTTATCCGAAAAGAATTATCAAAATCATTATATCTAAAATACCTACCGGATCTTCAGTTTTTCTATGATTCGGCATTTGAATTCGATCAGAAGAAGGTTGAATAACTCCTAAAGAAAACTTGAATGAAGAAGAAAATAGTTGAAAAAATTTTGGAATCAACGGATATTGCAATAAGTTCTCATATGCGTCCTGATGCAGATTGTATCGGGAGTGGAATAGCTTTGTGTCTTATGCTTGAGCAACTTGAGAAAAATGTTTGTTTTAGAAACATAGATTCTGCATCTTTCCCGTTAACCGAATTCCCAGGATTCGATAAAATCCGGTATAAACAGATATCACCTGATAAATTTGATGCTGTTATTCTCCTTGAAGGAGGGAGTGAAGATCGTCACGGACAAAAAGATCTGAATAATTATTTCACGATAAATATTGATCACCATGCAACAAGTTCTACAATTTCTGATCTGAACTGGATAGATCCCGATGCATCGGCTGTTGGAGAATTGATATTTGATCTTGGAAATGAACTGAAAATTAATTTCACCAAAGAAATCGGATTTAATCTTTACGCTGCAATAGCATCGGACACAGGTTCTTTTAAATACTCAAACACATCATACAGAGCTTTAAAAATAGCATCCGAGATAGTAAGAAGATCAGGTATTGAACCCCACTCCGTTAGCGATCTGATATTTAATTCCAATCCGATTGAAAAAATTACGTTAACACAAAAAATACTTTCAACTCTTAAATTCGCTCATAAAGGTGAAATAGCATCTATAGGTTGCCGAATCAATTTTCTTGATTCCGGAAAAATTGATGACTATGATACGGAAGATATTATTTCCATTGTCAGGTCAATTATAGGCGTTAAAGTTGTACTTTTTCTTAAAGAAATAGAAAAAAACTCTTTCCGAATCTCAATCAGATCCAAAGGTGATTTCAATGCATCGGAAATTGCAAGGCTTTATAACGGTGGTGGTCATGGACATGCGGCGGGTTTTTTCTTCAACGGTGCTTTTGAAAAAGCAAATAGAGAAATTACCGATATTATTATTAAAACATTGAAAAAGGATCAATCCGATAAAAAATGATAAACGGGATGGCTCTTATCAATAAGGAAAAGGGATTAACATCCCACGAAGTAGTTAAAAGGACTAAATATATTCTAAATGCAAAAAAAGCGGGTCATTTCGGTACTCTTGATCCTCTTGCCAAAGGACTTTTACTCATTGGTCTTGGAGATGCCACTAAATTTTTTGATTTTTTTGTTGGGAAAAACAAGACCTATACAGGTATTATTGAATTCGGATATTCAACAACTACATTCGACGGCGAGGGTGAGCAGGTTGGGGAAAAGAAAAATATTGATCTATTTAATATTGATATTGAAAAACTTATATCAGGTTTTAGAGGAAAGATTCTTCAAATACCTCCCAAATATTCTGCAAAAAAACATAAAGGGATTCCACTATATAAATATGCAAGAAAAGATATTGAAGTAAAAATTAATCCTGTGGAAGTAGAAATATTCTCATTAAAAGTAAATATACTTGATAAAAATAAGTTGAGGTTTTGTGCGGATACTTCTTCAGGAACATATTTAAGATCCCTTGCAAATGATATTGGGAAAGCTGCAGGTACCGGAGCATTTTTGCAGGAGTTAAACCGTGAAATTATTGGAGAATTTAATATAAAAGATTCCGTAACACTTGGGGATTTAGAGAAGCAAAAAGGAGATGGAAGTGAATTGCAAAAAGGATTGATCCCTATAGAGATGCTTCTTCCTGAATTTCCAAAAATAGTTGTTTCCCAAAATGGAAGTGAAATTGTAAAAAACGGAGCTATGCTGTCGTTAAGAGACATTCAGGAAGTTTCTTCTGCAGACAATTCATCAAATTACAGAATTTTTGACTATGACGGAAATCTTCTTGCTATTGCAAAAAAAGACTCTGGTATGAATAGATTTAAACCCTTTATTGTCTTTAATAATAGATAAAAACGATAAAATTACCTTTGTTATCTGTAAAATTTGAGTCGTTAATTCCGATATATAACCTACCCTTCTTCTTAATTCTAAATGGAGCCTTGTTATTTCCTACATAAAACGGTGCCCCTTCTTCACTGATCTTTGCTATTACCGCACCTGTCGGTTGAGTCGGTAGTTGCTTGTTTTTGTCCCATTTCACGTTAAGCTCACCATAATGAAAAACCTTATGATCTTTTTTTATACTAATTGATCCGGTAATAAGAAATAAAATCTTCTGACCCGATTTTAGGTTTATTCCGGTATCTACCCAATCTTTATTTGCGAAAAGTTTGATTTTCAAGACTCTTTTTCCTCTTCGCAATCTTTTGTATTCCTGTTTCAACTCAAAAGATGTACTTGCCCCTTCTTGTTTCGGATTAAAAACTATCTTATGCACTTTTGAAATTGGGAACCTTTTTGTATCCGATACTTTTCCAAATTTATATACATTAAAATAAATCGTTTCGTATCTGTACGATACAAATTTTCCTTCATAAACTTGATTATCTGTTGTGTAAAGAGTATCTGAAACTAAAACAAAAGCAGTAAATAGGTATATACAAACAGACATTAAAATTTTAAATTTCATATTATTATTTTTTACTCGTAGTATTCTCCTTTATAAACTATTTTTGTGTAACTTTCAATAAAAATTTTTTTTTTATAAGTAATTGCCACAGATTCTTTCTCCGTCTTAATAAAAATTGAGCTGCCTGAGATTCCAAGTTTGTATAAAACCGCAAGAACGGCAGCACTCCCTGTTGAAGAAAACGGAGTAATACCCGCACCCCGCTCATAAAATAATACTTCTACAAGAGGAATATTGTGTGAATTTCTTTGTCCGATAGGGAAAACAAATTCAACATTCGTTTTTTCAGGGAATATATTTCCCGATTCAACAATTTTCCCTAAATCTTCAAGCACTTTCCTGTCTTCTCTTTTATGAAGAAAAATTACAGCATGGGGGTTTCCTGTTGAGACGGGGACAAAGCTTATCCCCTTAAATAAATATTCTCTTTTTCCGGAAATAAGAAACGGGAAAAATTCTTTTTTATTAAAATCCGGAATACCCATATCCACTAATTGTATGTAACCCTGTTTATCTTTTTCTTTTAGAATAATATTTCTGAATCCGATATCAGTGCTAAGTTCCAATTCATCTCCTGTCCCTCTAATTTTAAAAAGAACAGCAGAAAGTCCAGCCATTCCGTTACCGGAAATTTCCGCTCTGCTTCCATCACTATTATAAATTATAAAACCGAATCCTTTATCTAAAGTCTTATAAAATACAACGCCATCTGATCCTATTCCATTATCTCTATCACAAATCTGTTTGGAAAAACTTCCTCTCTCTGAATCAATACCGCTAAATCCTGCTTGATCAACTATTATAAAATCGTTGCCGTATGTTGAAGTTTTATAAAATATCATTCCGGAAGTATAAACTTCAAATATGATTCCTGCCCAAATCTGTTAATGTAAAGATAGAAAAATGATCCCGGTTCTTTTCTTGAAATAATTTTTCTGAATTGTTCAACAGAAGTTATTTCGGTTCTGTTAACTCCGAGAATAACATCAAATGGCTTTATACCGTTCTTTAAAGCAATTCCCGATGATTTTTTAACAACCAAACCATGTGATGTTCGCAGCTCAAGTTCTCTGGCAATTGATCTGCTGTTTTTTTCAAGGATCATTCCGAGATCTATTGTTCTTCCGTCATCTCCTGAAGATCTGAATTTTATTGTATCCGGAGCCTCTCCGATTTTTACCTTAACAACAATCTCTTTTTCTCCTCTGTAAATAGTCAACTTTACTATATCTCCGGGATTTGAATTTGCAATTTTAAGTCTAAGATCACCAATATTTTTTATCCTATCTCCATTTATTTTTATTATAAAATCATTTCGTTTTAATCCTGCTTCCTGTGCCGGTGAATTTTTCTCTACTTTTCCAATTAAAAGACCTTCCATAGGATATCCGAATTCTTTAGCTTCATCTTCTTTCAGTGTATGAATATTTATACCGAGCCATCCTCTGACAACTCTCCCTTTTGACTTTATATCACCGATAATCTTTTTAGCCATATTGGAAGAGATTGCAAAACCTATACCTACACTTCCTCCGGAAGGAGCAATTATAACCGAATTTATTCCGATAACTTTTCCACTCATATTTATTAGAGGTCCACCGGAATTTCCTTTATTTATGGCAGCATCAGTTTGAAGATAATCTTCATAGTCGGTCACCCCTATTCTCCTATCTTTTGCAGATATTATTCCCGCCGTAACAGTCAGAGTCTGGGAAAAAGGGTTCCCGATGGCAAGCACCCACTCTCCGACTTCCGTTTTGTCAGAATTCCCAAATTCTATAAACGGGTGATTCTTACCCTTTATCTTTAGTAGAGCAAGATCGGTTTTGGAATCAACTCCAATAATCTTCGCAGGATATTCTTTCTCATCATAGGTTGTTATGGTGACCTTAATAGCTCCCCTAACCATATGATTGTTCGTCACTATGTATCCGTCCCGTGATATTATGAACCCCGACCCTACACCCGAAACCTTTTCACTTCTTCTCGGTGAGTTGAAGAATCTATCAAAAAAATCATCTCCAAAAACAGAACGCCTCCTTTCTCTGATTGATTCGGACATCACCTTTACAACTGCAGGTTTCACTTTTTTTACAAGCGGAGCAAAATTAAGACCACTTATTTTTATCGGTTCTGCATGAACCTCTTCCGTTTTTATTTTCGGGGATTCAGTAGTTGTATTTTGTAGGAATCCGAATGTTAATGCAAAGAATATCGCTCCTGTCAAAAAACTGATTCCCGCTACAAATCCAATTTTTTTCATTTTGTTCCTCCTAAAAAAATTTAGACGCAAAACTCACCTTCTTGGTTTCATCCAATTTGAATTATATAGAATAACAAGATCTGATTCAAATATTAAATTTGTAAAGTAACCTAAACAAAAACAACATCTCCATAAATTACGGAAAAGAGGAATTTTATAAATTTAAATATTCTTTAAAAAAAAGCTCTGCCTGATCCAAAAACTATATTTCCGACAATAAATGATATGAGAACCGATATTACTACAAAAACAATTATAACAATAGCAAAATAGGGTGTAGCTTTATCTCCCCTTGGTGCCTTTAGCTCTTTTATCCCTATGTAAAGAAGATAAAGCGAATAGAAACCTGCTATCATTGCAATCATTCCAAGTGCAGGAATTATATAGAATATTCCGGCTACCCAAGCCGGTGTACTTGAGTATACTGCAATTTTTGTAGAATTTTCTATCTCTTTTTTTACTCCGAAATTCGGTGCGATAAAATCTATGACCAGTGCTAATAAATATACTCCTACTAATGAAAAGACATACATTAGAATTGCCCAAACAAATGATCTCGTAATCGGTATTCTAACCGTTATCCCCATAAATGATCTTCCGATAAGCATCCATCCTATTAATCCGGCAACTGCAGGAATAGCCGCAAGGACAATTGCATAATTTGTAAAAAGCCCCGCAACCGTAGATTTTTCATCTTTAATTTTTTTCCATTCATTGAAAGGATTTGTAATTATCCCCATTACCCGTTTAATAATAAAATTAAAATCCATTTTTTCCTCCGTATTTTCATCCTTTATAACACCGTAAAAATAATAATGCAATAAAATTTATTTTAAAACAAAGACTCGTTTTCCCATAGACATTTTCCTTTTGTGATTAAAAAAAAGAAATGTCTGTCCCTTTTTTTAGATAAATAAATAAAAAAATCATATACTATCTAAACTTAGCACACTAAAATTATTGCAAAATATTGAAAAGAATCAGTTTCAGATATAAATTTTCAACCGAAGAATATCAGTGAAACTAATACAAATGATGGGATAAGAAATATCAATGAATACTTCATGATATATCCAAAGAAACTCGGCATCTGAATATCGTTTTCTTCAGCAATTGATTTTACCATAAAGTTCGGAGCATTCCCGATATATGTCATTGCTCCCATAAAAACCGCTCCTGCTGAGATTGCCTTTAAATATATTGCTTTCTCGGCCATTAATCTCATAACCCCAACAGATTCGGCATCAGTGGGGAAAAATTGACCAAGTGCCGTATTGAAAAATGTCAAATAGGTAGGAGCATTGTCAAGGAAACTCGACAATCCGCCTGTAACCCAAAAATAGTGCCAAGGTTCTTTAACTGCACTAACAATGAAACCAAGGGACCCGGATGATCCTGATTTAAGCATAGCTAGTGCAGGAATTATTGTCATAAATATTCCTGCAAACAGAATTGCAACTTCCTGAATCGGGAACCATGTGAAATTATTATCTTTTCTCAGTGAATTTTTTGTTGTCTTAAGAGATAGAATTCCCATAAAAATAAGAAATATATCTCTCACCAAATTTTGATAGGCAACATGAACACCGAATACAGTTGTTTCTCCGAGATTAACACTCCCCGAAAAGAGAACACCTGCAATAATACCGAAAAGAAAAATAAAATTATGTGTCCCAAGTAGTCTAATGGGTTTATGTTCTATTGTTTTTTCTTCAAATTCTTTTAATGAACTTTCCTCTTTCTTATAATAGTAAGTATCCAAAATGAAAAATGTTATAAGTAATATAATCGAAACGAATGCCATATGAGGTATAAGTTTTAATGTCCAAAAGAAATTAACACCGTGCAAAAAACCGAGAAACAGAGGCGGATCACCGAGAGGTGTAAGAGACCCCCCTATGTTAGCAACAAGAAATATGAAAAATATAACTATATGTACTTTGTTTTTTCTTTCGGAATTTGCCCGTATAACCGGTCTTATAAGGAGCATTGCCGATCCTGTAGTACCGATCCATGAAGAAAGTAGTGTCCCTACAAGAAGCATTATCAAGTTGGTAAAAGGGTTCCCTTTTATAGATCCTTTAAGAAGAATACCACCGGAAACGGTGTACAAAGCCCAAAGCAGGATAATGAAAGGTATGTAATCAATAATGTATATATGAGCTATCTCATGAAATGCAACGGATTTATAATAAAGCAAAAACGGTAAAGAAAAAGCTAATGCCCAAAAAGTTGAAATTTTACCGAAATTATGATGCCAAAATCTCGGAGCCAAAAGTGGTAGCAGTGCTATCGACAAAAGAATTCCTACAAATGGAATTGCAGACCAAATAGGAAGATCTTTGCCAATATCCTGATGATTGGAATGTTCTCCTCCCGAATCATGCCCTATTTCCGAAGATTCACTTTGATTATGTTCCTGTGGAACTAAAAAGAATCCTCCAACAATAAATATAATGAAAAATACCAGAACTGCTTTTTTTAACATACCTTTCTCCTTCATAAAAAACACGAGAATAAAAAAGTATATTTAAAATGATTTTCCAATATTTGTCAAGTCATACTAATTTGATTAAGTTCTTTACTATTGTCTCCCTGATTGATAAAATGTACAGCAGTGGAGGGATAATGAAAAGTGATATAGATATTGCGGAAAGTGCGTCATTAAAAAACATTGAAGAAATCAGAAATGATTTGAAAATAGAAGAGAATGAGTTTTGGCCTTTTGGGAGATTTAAAGGAAAAGTATCTTTAAGAGCTGTAAATCGATTGAAAAACAAAAAAGACGGAAAACTCATTGTGGTTACTGCTATTACTCCGACAAAATTCGGTGAAGGAAAAACTACAACCTCCGTAGGTCTTTCAATGGGAATAAACAAGATTGGGAAAAAATCAATTGTAACATTACGGGAACCTTCCTTAGGACCTGTCTTCGGAGTTAAAGGCGGGGCAGCTGGAGGAGGATATTCCCAAGTATTGCCAATGGTAGATATTAATCTCCACTTTACCGGAGATATCCATGCAATAACTACAGCTCACAACTTACTATCTGCGGTAGTTGATAATCATATTCACTATTCAAACAGCAAAAAACTTGATACAAGAAAAATCTTATGGCAACGTGCTATGGACATGAATGACAGAAGTTTAAGGAACATTGTCGTAGGCCTTGGAGGAAAAGGGCAGGGGTATCCTAGGGAGAATGGATTTATAATTTCTGCAGCAAGTGAAATCATGGCTATTCTTACCCTGTCAAATAATATTGATGAATTAAAAGATAGGCTTGGAGGAATTCTTGTAGGTTTCACCAGAGATGACGAACCGGTCTACGCAAAAGATTTTAATGTTTGCGGAGCAATGGCTACAGTCCTTAGAGAAGCAATTAAACCGAATCTTGTACAGACCATAGAGAATACACCTGCATTTATTCACGGAGGACCATTTGCAAATATATCTTTTGGAACAAACAGTGTTCTTTCAACCAAATTGGCTTTAAAATTAAGTGATTACGTTGTAACCGAATGTGGATTCGGATCTGATCTCGGGTTTGAAAAATATATTGATATGGTTTCTCAATTTGCTAACTATAAAATTCATGCGGTTGTCCTTGTCGCAACGGTCAGAGCATTAAGACACCAAGGAGGGGGAGGGGATCTGAATTCTTTAAAAAAGGGACTCCCGAATCTTGGCAAACATATTCAAAATATAAAGGATATGGGATTTGATCCCATTGTTGCAATAAATATATTTCCTGATGATAAAGAAGAGGAACTTTCGATTATAGAAAATTTTGTGAAGGAAACAGAAACCGAAGTAGGAAGAAGCAATGCTTTTTTAGAGGGTGGGAAAGGGACCATAAAATTAGCCGAAAAAATAACTGCTACTGCCGATCTCTCCGACGGAACCTTTAAAACGGTTTATTCAACCGATGACTCTCCGGAGATCAAGATCGAAAAAATTGCTAAGAATGTTTATGGTGCCGATGGTGTGATTTTTTCATGGAGTGCAAAGAGAAAATTGAAGTTAATAAAAAAACTCGGATTTGAGAAGTTCCCAGTATGCATTGCAAAAACACCTTTATCTTTCTCCGATAACAAAAAGAAACTCAATGTGCCCAAGGGATGGAGAATGAATATAAACGAGATAAATATTGCTGCAGGAGCAAGATATCTCATTCCGATATCGGGAGATGTAATGCTGATGCCTGGCTTGCCGAGAGTACCGTCTGCAGAAGAAATAGATATCGACATAACCGGTCACCATGTTACAGGACTCTCCTGACTAAGTATACATTTATATTTTAACTTAAATTTTGTGTAAAGAAAGAAATAATCCTAACAGATCATTTTTATTCATATCTTCTGCTCTTATCACGGACTGTATCCCTTTTTCTTTTAGAAATAATAGTATTAACTCTTTTTTATAGTTATTCTTTAAATTATTAAAGAGTGTTTTTCTTCTGTGGGCAAATGCGGTTTTAAGCAATTCATAAAATCGGAAGATTTGAATCTCATTAATACAAGATTCTTTTTTTTCAAAAGAGAATACCGTTGAAATTACTTTCGGGGACGGAAAAAACGATCCGGGATTAACTTCGAAAAGCTTTTTTACATAAAAGATATGATTAAATATTACCGATTGAGCATTATATAATTTTGAACCGGCAAAAGATGAAATTTTCAGAAAGAACTCTTTTTGAACCATTAGAGTTCCTTTCTTTATGAACCCACTGTTTTTTATTGTCCAATCAATTATATCTTTTGAAATATAATAGGGTATATTCCCGAGAATAGTTACATTCTTGTTCTTGGTGATCTCCGAAATATCAAGCTTTAGGATATCCATGTTCAAACACTGGACTCCACTCATCTTGCACTCTGATATCTTTTCAAATAATCTTCTATCCTTTTCAACAGCAATTATTTCCATACTATTATAAAATTCGGATACAAGGCGTGTCATTATCCCTTTACCCGGTCCAATTTCAATTATTATGGGACAATCTGGTTTTAATGACTTTACAATCTTTATGGCAATATTTTTATCAATAAGAAAATTTTGTCCTAACTTTTGATTTGCCATCAACTTCGGAATAATTTCCAATAGGGACTATTTTTCATAAATTTATCCATTGTCAGGAGACAAGAGTAATCTTTCAAAGACTATCAGCAATTTTCCCCTCACATAGATTTTCGTTAACGATCTTTAAGATTACTACTTTTACAAGTTTTTTTTTAAAACCTTTAACCGGAGGAACCCTTACGGTAATATAGTTTTTTGTGGTTACAAGTGAATAATTTTCGTTCTCCTCAATCAGGATTCCTTCAAGTATTTCACCTCTGAATTTTTCTCTATATCGTAATTTTTTCTCCTTATTAAGTTCTCGAAATTCAAAAACTCTCCTCCTTACTATTTTACTAAGAACCGGCTCCATATCAACTGCTTTTGTTCTTGGTCTCTGAGAAAAAGGGAATGCATGGATATAACTCAAATTACTTTTTTTTATAAAATCAAATGTATCTAAATATTCTTTATCACCTTCTCCGGGAAAACCTATAATGAAATCCGCTCCATAATTTGCCTTGGGAAAGAAAGAATAAAAATCACCCAATATTTTTTTATAATCTTTGACCCTACTATTCCTTTTCATACTTTTTAATATGGAATCATTTCCACTCTGAAATGAAAAATGAAAACTGTGAGCGATCTTTTTTATCTTACTTAACTCTTTAATGAACTTATAGTCAATAAATCTGGGATCAAGAGAACTTAACCGGATTATCTCAATGTCCTTTATTTCCGATAATACTCTTGCTAACTCCAAAATATTTCGCCTCGGGAACAGGTCGTATCCGTAAGAAGAAAGATTAATACCTGTAAGAATCACTTCTCGATATCCCAACGAAGAAGAATATTTTGCTCTCTTTTGTAACTCTTCGAGAAGCATACTTTCGGATTTTCCCCTTAAAGAAGGTACGATGCAAAAGGAACAATTGAAATTGCATCCATCCTGAACTTTCAAGAAGAATCTGGAACGAAATGAAGAATGAAAAATCACATTATTGTTGAAAGGAAATTTTTCTCTTATGATATCAACTATCTTTTTTTTTTGGATATTATTGAGAAATGTATAATTGCTGTACCGTTTTTCAAGCAAATCATTGCTACCGGAAACAGTACATCCTGCAACAATCCAAGGAATATTGGATTTTTTATAGCTTTTCCTTAGAAACCTAAAAACATCATTCTCAGCCTTTTCCGTTACACTACAGGTATTCAGAATTCCAAACTCAGCTTCACTAATATCATCAGTTAACCTATAACCGTGATTTTCAAGTTCAATTATCCATTCTTGAATTTCTGCTTGATTTGTCCTGCACCCGAAGAAACTTACATAAAAGTTCATTCACCTTTGATCTTCCTTTTCAATCTGATACTTTTCTCAATAACTTTCTCCTTCTGTTCAATTCTGAACTTTACAAGTTTTTCTCTTACCGAACTATCCTGAAGAGCCAGGATCTCCATGGCAAAAAGGACGGAATTTATTCCACCGGAATTTCCGATACTAAAAGCTGCAACAGGAATTCCACCCGGCATTTGAACAATTGAGTAGAGGGAGTCAAGTCCGGATATAGAGGAAGTAATCGGTACCCCGAGAACAGGAAGAAGTGTATGAGCGGCAATAACACCCGGAAGATGTGCAGCTCCGCCGGCAGCAGCTATTATGATTTGTATACCCGATTCTTCAAAATGTTTTATTAGTTTAACAGTCCTTTCAGGCGTTCTGTGAGCAGAACTTACCTCAACTTCAAATGGAATTTCAAATTTTTTAAGAAGTTCAATCCCTCCTTCCACATAAGGATAGTCCGAATCACTACCCATGATTATTCCAACTTTAGGATTCATTTTTTCACTCCTCCGATATCTTTTCGGTAATGCATTTTATCAAATTTTATGAATTGAATCGAATCGTATAAATTTTGCATCGTATCCTTCAACGTTTTGCCTTTTGAACAGACATTCAACACACGACCACTTGCAGTGAAATATTCCCCGTCTTTACGTTTTGTTCCAGCATGAAATATCTCTGCTCCCGAAGCTTTTGCCCTTTTTAACCCATCAATTTTTTTATCCTTTTCATACGGACCCGGATAACCTCCAGACGAAAGGACAACACATGCTGAAACATTGTCATCCCATTTCATCTCCACATCAAAAAGACTCCCTTCTACAGATCCTTCAATAAGATCAACAATATCGCTTTTAAGCCGTAACATCAACGCCTGAGTCTCCGGATCACCGAATCGTGCATTGTACTCAAGAACCATGGGACCGGAAGATGTAATCATAAGACCCGCATAAAGTACTCCTCTAAACTCCTTCCCATCACGTCTTAACCCCTCTATCGTCGGAACTATTATAGTTTTCATTATCTCATGAAACAATTCATTGGTTATCATAGGTGACGGAGAGATTGCTCCCATTCCTCCCGTATTAGGTCCCTCATCATTCTCAAAAGCTTTTTTATAGTCCATTGAGGTAGCCAGTGGCAATGCCCTTTTTCCATCCGCTATTACAAGGAAAGACATCTCCTCCCCTTCAAGAAATTTTTCTATAACTATCTGTTCTCCGGCTTTACCAAATTTACTCTCAAGAAGAATGGTTCTGACACTATCTTCCGCCTCTCCGATATTTTTGCAAATAAAGACACCTTTTCCTCCTGCTAATCCGTCCGTTTTTATCACAACCGGAAATTCAACTGATTTAAGATGATTCACAGCATCCATTGCAGAGTTAAATACGGAGAAATCCGAAGTGGGTATATTGTTTTTTTTCATAAATTCTTTAGAAAATACTTTGGAACTCTCTATCATAGCAGCCTTTTGAGTGGGACCGAATATTGGAAGGTTACGTTTATTAAACTCATCAACTATTCCGAGAGAAAGAGGTAGTTCAGGTCCGACAACAGTTAAATTAATATTTTCCTGTTGTACAAAATCTGCAATTTCAACTATGTTGGAAGAATCAATATCCTTAATCTCCGCAAGATCACTTATACTGCAATTACCGGGAATTGCAAATATCTTATCTACCCTCTTTGACTGAGATATTTTCCAGATGAGAGCATGCTCCCTTCCCCCTGAACCGATTACTAATACTTTCATTTTCTCCTCCGGTAGAACTTAATTTTTATTATACGATATCCATTGAGTTTGGTAAAGGAATCATTACTATTTCTTGACAAAAACTCCACTTTTGAATATAGTTGGGCTTGGAGAATAAAATGGATATGAATAAAGCTCAGCACTACGGTTTACCTGATATCTTACCACAGAAAAAGGAGTTTAAAGAAGGTATTCGAAGAGCTCCGAGTCGCGGGCAAGTTTTAAATCAAAATGAAATTGTCACATCGTTGAAGAATGCTCTACGGTATGTTCCGGTGAATCTTCACGATGAATTAATTCCCGAATTCCTTGATGAGCTTTTTCATACAGGCAGAATATACGGATACAGATTCAGACCAAAAGGACAACTATCAGGTAAACCTATAGACTCTTACAAAGGGAAAATTGTTGAGAGTAAAGCTTTTCAGGTAATGATAGACAATAACCTTGATTTTGATGTCGCATTATATCCTTACGAACTCGTTACTTATGGGGAAAATGGACAAATTTTCCAAAACTGGATGCAGTATTGCCTTGTAAAGAAATATCTGGAAGAGATGAGAGATGATCAGACTCTTGTTATCTATTCGGGACATCCTTTGGGGTTGTTCCCCTCTTCCACCAATGCACCGAGAGTGATTTCAACCAATGGAATGTTAGTTGGAGAATATGATAATCTCGAAGGTTTTACAAAAGCAGCAGCTCTCGGTGTTTCAAATTACGGTCAAATGACAGCCGGTGGATGGATGTATATCGGTCCGCAAGGAATTGTTCACGGAACATACATCACTCTTCTTAACGCAGGAAGACTATATCTTGGAATTCCCGATGAAAAAAATCTCAGTGGAATTGTGTACGTTAGTTCCGGACTCGGAGGAATGAGTGGTGCTCAACCTAAAGCTATAGAAATTGCCGGTGGAATAGGAATTATTGCGGAAGTTGATGAATCTCGAATAAAAACAAGGTTTACACAAGGATGGGTAACCCTGGTAACAAAGAAACCGGAAGAGATCGCTTCTTGGATTGACGATTATAAAAAATCGGGAAAATCCGTATCTATAGCTTTTCATGGAAATATTGTTGATTTACTCGAATATTTTTCAAAAAATGATATAAAGATTGATCTGTTATCCGATCAAACATCTTGTCATGATGCTTACGGAGGAGGATATACTCCCGTAGGATATACTTTTGAAGAGGGGAGGAAGTTACTAAAAGAAGACCCTGTAAAATTTAATAAGGAAGTAAACAATTCACTAATAAAACATTTCAATATAATAAAAGAACTGTCAAAAAACGGGACATACTTTTGGGATTACGGAAATTCTTTTTTAAAAGCGGTTTTTGATGCAGGAGCAAAAGATGTTGCAAATGATCCTTCAGATCCATCATCAGGATTTGTTTATCCCAGTTATGTAGAAGATATAATGGGACCGATGTGTTTTGATTACGGATACGGTCCTTTCCGATGGGTATGCCTCTCCGGTTCCTCTGATGATTTAAAAAAGACAGATATTGCCGCAATGTCCGAGATTGACCCAAATAGACGCGGTATGGACAGAGACAATTATCAATGGATAAAAGATGCGGAGAAGAATGCTCTTGTTGTGGGAACTCAGGCAAGAATTCTTTATGCCGATGCCGGTGGAAGAGTGGCAATTGCTTTAAAGTTTAATGAAATGGTAAGAAACAAAGAGATAGGTCCGGTAATGATCGGTAGAGACCATCACGATGTTTCAGGAACGGATTCTCCATACAGAGAAACATCGAATATTCGTGACGGCAGCAATGTTACCGCCGATATGGCAGTCCAAAATTTTGTCGGTGATGCAGTTAGAGGAATGTCAATGGTCGTACTATCCAATGGCGGTGGTGTTGGAGTCGGAAAAGCTTTTAACGGTGGATTCGGTCTCGTTCTTGACGGAAGCGAACAAAAGGACAAAATCATCAGATCCGCTATGGAGTGGGATGTTATGAATGGGGTTTCAAGGCGTGCATGGGCAAGGAATAAGAACGCTTTAGAGACAGCAAAAGATTGGAATAAAAAAAATAGTAAATCCGGACATATTACTATCCCATACCTTTCCGATGAAAATAAAATAAAAGAAGCAATTAAAAAACGTATTAAGTAGCCAATCAACGAAATTAGATATTTCTATTAGCACGACATACGTAAAGCCGTATTATGCAATCTTATTGAAATGTTTTTTTATTATTTCTTTTCAAAAACCGCCATAGTTTTAGGAAGTGCTATATTCAGCAACAATCCCATGCTTACTTCTTTCATATTAACCAACATTCCACACTGGAATTCACCTATTAAGAGTACCAGAGCAACAAGATCGTCTGTCAAATCCATTATGTAATACCTATTTAATTGAGCAGGGAATTCAGCATCATTTAAAGATTTTTTCATCATAGATGTTACCCTGTCAAACAGAGCGTTAGCAGCTGCAGGATTCATCCCTTCGGATTTCTGAAAAGACACTATCGGCTGTCCGTCTCCCGATAAATAGAAAGAACCTGCAAGTAAAGCATTTCCTAATTCTTTTTCTGCAATTTTTAAAGCTTCTTCAAATAACTCTTTGTTCATTTTTTTCTCCGTATTTGTGTTTTTATTATTTTTTTTCTTGATCTCAGCCAAGGGTTTATTTACTTCGTGAAACACTTTCTTTCCGAATTTTTCATATTCGTCGGAAATAGTTATCACCTTGTCATCCCAACATGAAATTTCATCAAAAGTAGTATTGAGTTCTTTATCGTTAGTAGCCGTATGAGTCAATTCACCCTCTAAAAAATAAAGATAACCTATTTTATTATTTGATTTAACAGAGAGAGTACAAGTTTTTTTATTAGCTCTGATTAACTTCATAAAAGATTGTAATGTTAATATTTGTTGTTTAAATTCATTCTTATCGGAATCAAATAAATCTGTGATTTTCTTTTTCAGAGTATTAACATCGAAAGGCTTTTCAACACAATCAAACTTTCCCTTAACATTTTCACTCAGGAACACACTATTGCTTTCAAAAAATATTTTTGGAACATTAGAATGTTTCTTGTTAAAAAATTTCAGGAGTTTACCTCTAACCTTTTCTTCAAATGTTTTTAAACTTATAACAATTAAATCTATGCTATTCGCGTTAAGTTTTTTTTTTACGGAATCTAAGTCTGATGACGTTATTATATTAATATTTGGAAAAGCCGTTTCAATATTTTTGGATATTTCCTCGATATGTTTCACTTTTTCGTCAACGATCAAAATGTTTTTCATTATTTTTATCCTATTCTGGAAAAACCTGTATTATATTAAGCTATAACTTAAAGAACCATGATAACAAGCAATACATTTATCTACAAGTAATTCCATGAAAAATTAGTATTTTTTCTATTTTTTTTAAATTTTCCTGAGATGGAGAGAGCATATTCGTCAAGGAATACTCCTCACCGATCTGCTTATATTTATCTGTTCCAAGATTCATATATGGCATTAATTGAACATTAATTAGTCCAAGCTTTTTTAAAAAATCCCCAATTGCATTAATATTATCCAAATCATCATTAATTCCGGGAATTATCGGAATTCTTGGAAGTATCGGAATCTCTGCCGTTTCAACAAGTCTTTTTATATTATGAAGAATTTGTTTATTCTCCGCTCCACAAAACTTTTTATGATCATATGTATTAAATATTTTTAGATCAAATATGAAGAAATCTATAAATGGAATAGACATTTTAATATTTTTCCAAGGTATATTCAAAGCCGTTTCAACAACTGTGGAAATCCCCTTATCTTTGCACTTCTTCAATAAGGACTTTGCAAAATCAGGTTGAGCAAACGGTTCTCCTCCCGACAAAGTGACTCCCCCATCCTTTCCGAAAAAAGGGATATCTTTTTTAATGATTTCCACAAGTTTTGTGGAAGATATCATCTCTCCACAAACCGAAAGAGCCTCTGTAGGACAACTTTTTACACAAGAGAAATGAGTACAGTTCAGACATTTTTTGTTATCCCAAGTAAATTTCATGTTTTCAATGCTAATAGACAGTTCAGGACAGGCATTTATACATTCTCTACAGAATTTTTTACAATGAACTTCAATGTATCTTAATTGAGGAGAAGGATTGATGCTCTCCGGATTGGAACACCATTTGCAATTTAATGTACATCCCTTTAAGAAAATCAGTGTCCTTATCCCCGGACCATCATTTACAGAATAAGCTTGTACATCAAAAATTCTCCCGATTACCGAATCATCCATAAATAACTAAAGATCGGTTGTTTCCTGATATTGAGTTCTGACAATTATCTCGTCTTGAATAGCTTTGGATAACTCTACCCAATAAGCACTGAATCCGGCAACTCTGACTATTAGATCTCTGTAAAGTTGGGGATTTTTTTGTGCATCAAGAAGCAATTTGGAATCTACAATATTGAATTGTATATGGTAACCGCCAAGATCAAAATAGCTTTTTACCAGTGAAGATAATTTTTTTGAACCGTCAATACCTTTTATAGCCGAAGGATGGATTTTCATGTTAAGTTGTACGGAACGCATCTTCACCGGATCTAATTTTGCCGCACTCCGAAGCATTGCAAGAGGACCTTTAACATCGGTTCCGGGAAAAGGTGATTGGATCGCATCCGCAAGAGTAACTCCGGCGAGTCTTCCGTCCGGTGAAGCTCCGACAACTCTTCCAAACGGACCGTGAGAACTGATTGAAAGTGCCGCGGATACCCAGTCATATCCGAGGTAACTTTTTTGGGATGTTACTGAATTATTGTAAATATCCCAGATTTTAAGAAAAACATCATCGGCATAATCATCATCATTTCCATACTTAGGTGCATTAAGCAATGCTCTATGAACTTTACCCCATTTTTCTGTTATTTTTTCCTGCTGAAGAAATGAAAATTTCCCTTCGTGATCCATCCGCCTGTATCCGAAATTAGCATCTATCGCTTCCCTTATTTCATCTAATGAAAACTTTTTTTCTTCGAAAACCAGTTTTTTAATAGCCGTTATTGAATTCGCTACATTTACATTTCCGGAACAAAGGATTGTTGTAGTTTTGTTATATCTTGCTCCGTTATGATCAAGATCTCTCCCTTTTTCTATACAATTATCTAAAAAAGCCGAACCGAAAATCAAACTTTGTCCATGTCTGTGACACGCCATAACGTATGACCAGTAATCCTGATAACAATGTACTACTTTTTTTTGAGCTTTACTCCATTCCGACCATAGATCGTCAATTGAATCAAATTCTCCCGGATCATCAAATAATTGAATTTTTGTTCTCGGATCAACACCTCCATTCAATACGCACTCCAATATTTTTAATTGATTGATAAAAGCAGGATGACAAATTCCATGGCAATTTCCATGCATCTGAAGTTCTACGCAACCACCTAATCCACAATTCCTTGCCTCTTCAACGGTAACGCCTTCTTCCTCATGTGTCAGCATCAAATGTTTTATTGCCAATTGATTGTTAAACCATGCAGGATATCCGGTACCGGTTTTAGTACATTCGGCAGCTTTAAGAAGAAGTTCCTCACTCGTTTGCGGATCAACCATAATTCCCATAGTAGGTTGAGTGGTTCTATAGGTTTGTCCCGCCTCCAACATAAGAATTTCCAATTCATTGTCTGCCGGTTTTCCATCCGGAGTCAATCCTCCAACAACCAAATGCTGAAAAAGATTCATCGAAGATAGAGCAGACCAACTTCTGGGTGAAACAAATTC
>CAYRAO010000003.1:0-36854 GCA_964422395.1 uncultured Clostridia bacterium | reverse complement strand
CTTTCTCTTATCATTTTCTCGTAATTCTTTACCCAAAGTAACGCTCCTTCCAAAGCAATTATTACCGATCTCCAGAAAATAACTTTTTCACTCTGTTCCCATCCTTGAAGTTTTGTGTTTTTAATTTTATTGCGACATTCATCAATAATATTTTCCAGCCCTCTCTCTATAACTACATCGTATGAGGGTATCCATCTTCCTTCCATGATTGAGACAACAGAGGGGGGAAAAATAAATGAATCAAAACATTTTTGAAGAAATTCATTTTCCGGATAATTTTCTTCCAAAAACTTATTAGATACATCTTCAATACACCGATCTTCCCAATATTTACAATCATCAAGCAATTTTGGTATTTCATTTTTATAAATCCCAAAAATACCGACCTGTTTAATATCGTTGTCACTTTTCGAAGCAAACCCACCACCTTTCCCTATAGTTGATTCATCTCCATCTTGTTCATCCGAACCATCCATCAAATGTTTGAAAAACTTCTGACTATAAGACGTATAAGGGATAGCCCCCCTCATGAATCTTGTCTTTTGCATCACCAGCAACTCATGCTCGTTAATTTCCGGAGTAAGATTCGAAAGAGCATATTTTAAAGCTCTGGCCTTTCTAATTAAAAAAGGTTGCCCGTCAAATTTTTTCCATCCTTCCGAATAAAGCACCGCATATTCCGTATCAATTAATACCTGAGCATTTAAGAATTCCTCCTTCAACTTCTTCGTCCTTTCAGTTGAAGGATCTTTCTTCACTTCAAAATCACTAAACCCTTCCGATTCCGATTCTTTGGGAGGCCAGTTTGGTACTTGACGATGTTCTATCATCTCATCAACAACTCTGCTAACATCATACCGATTATTCTTCATCATATTTCCCCTTTAATTAAAATCAAACATAATTTAACATCTCTTGAAAATGCTATCCTCCGAATCTCTTTTCTATAGCTTACTTTTAAATCCTATATAAACAAAAAAAGAATGTCAATATTATTTTTAAGTTAAAAAAAATCAAATTTTTATATTTACATCCGATAAGAAAACACCCTGATTATCAAGAAAATATCCGCTACTGTTATTTATATTCTTTATCAAAACGGAGATAATCATATATTTCATCTTTAAAAGGTTCGATCTTTTCCTTGTAAGTTTTAAAATATTCTTCCGGTTTGGGTAATTCTCCTTTCAGAGCCACCAATGCACCAAGTTCGACGGAACCCAAATAAACATTTGCTCCGTCTCCCATCCGATTGTCAAAATTTCTTGTGGAAGTGGAATAAACCGTTGCTTTATTCGGAACTCTCAGTTGATTCCCCATACAAAGTGAACAACCCGGGAGTTCTATCCTTGAAGAAGTTTTATTAAAAAGGGAAAAATATCCTTCTTGTCTTAACTTATCCTGATCCATACGAGTAGGGGGAACAGTATAAACTCTTACATCCGGATTTCTTTCTTCCCCTTCCCAGATTTTTCCGGCGGCTCTAAAATGACCGATGTTTGTCATACATGATCCGAGAAAAACATCATCTATCTTTTTTCCGCTCAACTCCGAAAGTGGTTTTACATCATCGGGATCGTTCGGACAGCTTAATATCGGTTCGGTAATTTCCGATAAGTCTATCTCTAAAACAGCTTTGTACTTACACCCCTTGTCCGCAGATATAAGTTTAGGATTTAAAAGCCATTTTTCAATCTCTTCGATTCTTATTTTAAGAGTTTCTTCGTCTTTATATCCGTCTTTAATCATCTGCTTTATCAGAGCAATATTTGATTTCAGATATTCTGTTACTCTACTCTCGGAAAGTTTAATTGTTCCCGCCGCCGCACTCCTTTCCGCAGTAGAATCCATCAATTCGAATGCTTGTTCAACCGTTATATCATCCAATCCTTCTATTTCAAGTATCCTTCCGTTAAAAATATTTTTTTTGTTTTTTTTCGGAACTGTCAGCAATCCTTTATTTATTGCAAAATATGGAATTGCATTAACAACATCTCTTAAAGTAATCCCTTCATTCATTTTGCCACTGAATCTGACAAGTACCGATTCCGGCATGTCAAGAGGCATAAATCCCAATGTTCCTGCAAAAGCTACAAGACCCGAACCGGCAGGAAACGAAATTCCAAGAGGAAATCTTGTATGCGAATCTCCTCCGGTACCAGCAGTATCCGGTAACAGGAATCTGTTTAGCCATGTGTGAATTACTCCGTCTCCGGGTTTTAAAGAAACCCCACCTCTGCTTGTAATGAACTTGGGAAGAGTCTTATGAGTAATAATGTCGGTAGGACGGGGATATGCAGCCGTATGACAGAATGATTGTAAAAAGAATGGAGTTTTGAATTGTAAACATGCAAGTTCTTTTAACTCATCTGCAGTCATAGGACCGGTCGTATCTTGAGAACCTACCGTAGTCATAACCGGTTCACAGGATGTTCCGGGGAGAATTCCTTTGACCCCGCAAGCTTTTCCAATTATTTTTTGTGCAAGGGTAAATTTTTGATTTTTTTCGGGTATCGGATTTTCAATTTGTTTAAATACCGTTGTCCTTTTAAATCCCAACTCCTTTCTTGCTTTAGACGTAAGAGATTTACCTATTATTAGTGGAATTCTACCACCGGCTCTGAATTCATCAGGAATAGTCGATGGCGATATTTGAAAAGTAGTAATAGTATTACCGGATTCATCTCTAATAATCCCTTTTCTCGTATCTATTTCCACCTCATCACCCGTATAAAGCTTTGATACATCCGTAATTATCGGAAATCCACCGGAATCCTGTAGAGTATTAAAAAAAATCGGTGCAATAACTCCTCCTATAATTACTCCACCCCTCCTTTTGTTGGGGACATACGGAATATCTTCACCGATATGCCACAAAAGACTGTTTGTTGCGGATTTTCTCGATGATCCCGTCCCTATCACGTCACCGACAAAAGCAATTTGAAATCCCATTTCCCTCCACTCTCTTATCTTATCAATCCCGTCGGGGAACCTGCTGTTACCCATCGACAATGCATGTAAAGGTATATCCGGTCTGCTCCACGCATCCGAAGCCGGAGATAAATCATCCGTGTTTATTTCACCGTTGACCTTATATATCTTTACTTTGATTTTTTCCGGAAGTTCAGGTTTTTTTAGAAACCATTCTCCATCCGCCCAAGAGTTGATTATTTTCTTTGCCAAACGATTTGTAGCGGATAGATCTTTTATCACATTAAAATCATCATAAATAAGTATTGTTTCGGAAAGAACTTTAAATATTTCATTTTCCAACAATCCGTCTTTTAGTGTTTTTATTAGTGGCTTTATGCTATATCCTCCAAGCATAGTTCCTAAAATATTCACAGCTTCCTTTTTTGTGATATTCGGAATAACAAACAATCCATCGATAATACTTGCCAAAAACTCGGATTTAATTTTTGCAGCAGGATCGACTCCCGGTGAGATTCTATGCAAGAGTTGATCCTTAAGCCACTTTTTGTCCGTACCATTCCCTGTCTTAAGCATTTCACATACAGCCCTTGCCTGCTTTACATTTAGAGGAAGTCCTGGAATATTATTCTTTGCCCTTATTTTTATATGTTCAATGTATGTACCAATAATGTCCTTTACATTTTCACCATTTTGCATTTTTACCTCCGGAAAACTTTATTATCTTTTAGTACACTTCTTTATCCGATGAAGCTCTTACGGCTCTGTTGTGTGCCCAACTCCTTATTTTTTTTATCTGTTCTTCCATTGTCAATGACAGCGGCACGCTACTCCCGAAAATGACAAAAAGATCATCCTCGTTCAATTCTCTCTTTTGATTAAAAGCTTCATACATTCCCGATATTATCACCTGTTCTATCTCACTTCCAGACCATCCCTTGGTTATCTGTGCAAGCTGAGGAATGTTAAATAATTTCGTACTGTTCCCTCTGCTTTTAAGATGTATCGAAAATATTTCCTCCCTCTCCTTTCGTGTGGGAAGATCCAGAAAGAATATCTGGTCAAACCTTCCCCTTCTTAAAAGTTCCGGAGGAAGTAAATCTATCCTATTTGCAGTAGCGGCAATGAAAATTTCAGATGTATGTTCCTGCATCCATGTTAAAAAATAACCGAGTATTCTTGAACTGGCACTATCTCCCTGCTTATCACTGATTCCACTCTCAATCTCATCTATCCACAAAATTGCAGGGGCTACCGTATCCATTGTTTTAAGAGCTCTTGCAAATACAAGTTCGGGAGAACCCGCCATTCCCGAATAGACGAGATTCATATCTAACCTGAAAAGAGGCAAATTCCAAAGCGAAGCGGTAATCTTTGCAGATAGACTTTTACCGCATCCCGATATTCCCATCGCAAGAAATCCTTTGGGTCTTTCCAGTCCGAATTCTTTAGCCTCTTTAGAAAAAGCTTTTTTTCTTTTCATCAACCAATCTTTCAGGTTATCAAGCCCCCCCATGTCACCGATATCAAATCTCTGCGAGTAATATTCAAGAACGCCCTCTTTTAAGATCAACTGTTTTTTCTCTTCATGGATTTTTCCCAGGAGGGATACATCTACGATCTTTGAACCCTGAAAAGCTTTCATAAATGCTTTATAAGCCTCATCGAATGTCATCCCTTGAACGGCAATTACAAAATTTCTCTTTTCTTCATCCGAAAGATCAATAACTTTACCTGACTTTTCCAATGATTTTAGAAACCTTTTAAACAACTTTTCCAATTCGGAATAGTCCGGTGGTTCAAATCTAAAAACATCCACATCTTTTTTTAGAATGTTTGAGAAGAATTCTTCGGGAGATAGCAATATTATCACCCTCTTAGTACCCTTTAATTCCAGATAAGATTCTCTAAGCTTTCTTATCGTATTGTGCGAATCTTTAATGAGATGCATTATATCTCTGAATACATAAATTCTTGAAGTTTTATCCTTTATTATGTGGTCAAGAGCCATCACCGGATCGGATGTGCCTGTAATAATTTCATCATCAATACTTAATCCGTTGTTTACGTCCCAGAGAGAAATACTACTATTTCCAAATATTTGTTGAGAAAGTTTTATCAGAAAACCTTCAACCCTCCTCTCTTCATATGATATAATCTGTATAATCGGCTGTCCGGATAGAATTGAATTTTTTATCATATCTATGGAACTTTCCATCATTTACCTCACAGTCAAGTTTTTGTATTTGAGATAATATTATATATTCTTGGCATTATCAAGTTTAAATCTTGAATAGTTCCGTTAATAAAAGATTACTTCTTTGCTTCAGAGCAAAAATCAATAAATTCGTTGGGGGGATCAATTACTACCAATCCCAAAGTATTTTTATCATTATAAGTTAGTTTCTGCTTCACCCACATAACAACTGCCGATAAACGGACTTCCTTATCATCTATTTTCAGCGAAAGAGTTACTTTTCTTTTTTTGGGGAGAACTGCAAGAGATATATTTACACCTTGTGAAGACACATCATTCAAAACACCCATCTTATCAGCAACACTAATCAGTCGCCTAACCTTGTTCCTTTCCTCTCTCCTTTTCTCCATCTGTAATTATTATAAGTGTTTTTCTCCAAAATTCAACTTGTCTGGTTATCTTTCTTAAAACAGACAAAATCGCAACCAATATTACACCGTTTTTTTTTCTTATTATATTGCTTGACAAGCTTTATTATATTTGAGAGAATACTTTAAAAGATAGGAGGTTTCATGGGTGCTGAAATGGGTGCAGGAGCAAAGTCGGAACCTAACGTGGTCCCTCTGTGCGATATATTGTTAGTGTTACTTATAATCTTTATGGTCATTACCCCTGTGGCACAAAAAGGTATTGACATCAAATTACCGGAAACGAGTACACAACAACAACCTAAAGGATTGAAGTCAACTTCACTTGTCCTTGTGATTGAAAGTGACCTCACTATTACCATAAATAGAGAACCTATTTCAAAAGAGACTTTGGAGTCAAGACTTAGAGATCTTTACCAAACGGATTCAAAGAAACCTCTTTTTGTTAAAGCGGACGAAACGGTTTCCTACAAGGAAGTTTTAAGTGTAATTGATATAGCAAAAGGTGCCGGAGTCAAGGTTGTCGGTGTTTATACGGACAGATATCAGACAGGCGAATAAAAAACTCTCCATATTTTCCATATTAGTCGGTTATTTCAACATTGAAAAATCTATAGATAAGGTGTAGAATAGCACCATTAAGGAGTCACAAATGAAACTTAAAGAAGATAGTCAACTAAATGAGATTTTAAAAGAATTTTCCGGAGCAATAAAAAAATTCGGTAAAAGAGATTATAAGGAAGCTGCCGTTAGTTTTGATGCTATTATAAAGAGATACAAAGATTCCGAATTCTATAGTGTTTTGGAAATTCAAACCAAAGCTAAATCCTACAAAAACATATGTGATTCAAAGATTTCAAAAAATGAGTTATCCAAGGAAACCGAGGACGATATTTTAAACGAGCTCCTTCTTTATATAAGTACAAATAAATCGGACAAAGTCGAAGATATGATAAAGAAAATTAACACGAAAAAACCAAACTCCCCCTATTTTCTTTATTTGCAAGCAATATTTAATTATAAAAATAACGAAGAAGAAGCTGCTCTTGATCTATTAAAAAAGGCAATCTCAAAAGATGAAAAATACAAAATAATTGCACACAATGAACCCGATCTTCAAGATTTACAAGAAAATGAAAAATTTTTAGCAATCATTGAATGATCAAAAAAACACAAAAAAACAATAATTCAAAACTACTGATAAGGGGTGAAAATATTTCTTTTTGGTTAGAGAACCTAAAAATAAACGGCAACATTAATCGGTTTTCACCAAGAGAAATTGAAAATATTGTAGTTGATTATCAGATCAACCATTACCTTTCAGTACATGTAATATTTAATGATTATTCAAATTTTTATATTGAAGGACTTCCCGAAATTGGCGAAGGTACATCAATTTCAACCGGTGTATTTATCAACAAAAAATCAGTTTTGGGAAAAGATATAAAAATTTTTCCGAATTGTTACATAGAAAATTCAATTATTGAGGATTCGTCCGTGATTCTCCCCTCTTCCGTAATAAGGGATTCACATATCAAAAGTAGAACAATGATCGGTCCTTACTCACATTTGAGAAACGGAGCTGTTATTGAACAGGGAGCAAAAGTCGGAAATTTTGTAGAGATGAAAAAAACAATTTTTGGGAGAGACTCAAAAGCGATGCACCTGTCGTACTTGGGAGATTCGGACATAGGTAGTAATGTGAATATCGGAGCCGGTACAATTACCTGCAATTACGATGGCATTAATAAAAATCCCACAACCATTAAAAATGGTGTATTCATAGGATCAGGAACAGAATTAATAGCTCCGGTAACAATAGAAGAGAACAGTTATGTCGCCGCAGGTTCTACAATTAATGCCGATGTCCCATCCGATTCTCTTGCAATTGCAAGAGAGAGACAAAGAATAATAAAGGGTTGGACTAAGAGAAAAAGAAAACAAAAATCAGATTGACTTTTAAAGTTTTTTAATTTATGATTCATTGACATTTTGGAATTGAATATGACACGGAAACTTATTAAACCGGATTTAGATAAAGCAAAAGGAGTCCACAAAAAGAATCTCCGAAAAAAAACACCTCCGCCCTATCGGACTCATGCTGAAAACTATTATTACGTCAAGCAAATGAGCAATAAAACATTGCTTATAATCGAATTAGTCGATGGAACTTCTATCAGCGGTACCATTGAGTGGTATGATGAAAAATGTCTTAAAATAGCAAAAATTGATAATTCAAGTATTATCCTTTTCAAACATTTTATAAAATTGATTCGTAAAGCACCGACTCAATAATCAAAGTGATAAAACCCTCCTATAGAAAAACTCTCCTTATTACTCTTGGTGACCCCAACGGAATAGGACCGGAGATTATTGAAAAAGCCTTAAAAACAACAAAAATTGACAGCAAGGTTATTATATTGGGAAATATCAGATTCTATAATGATAAGAAAATTAAAATAATTGACAATATCCGCTACTCTTCCGACAATGATATTTCTTTGCTCGAAATTGATTCAGGAAATAACGACCCCTCTTTCGCTTATGTAAAAAATGCAGTCTCTCTTCTTAAAGAGGGAAAAGCCGATGCTGTAGTTACCGCACCAATTTCTAAGGAAAAATGGATAAACACAGGTAATAAATTCATGGGTCACACCGATTATCTTGTTCAAACCACAAACACAACGAAATGGGCAATGTTTTTCTGGTCGGAATTCATTAAAACCGCTCTATTCACAACACACATACCGTTAAAAAATCTCTTTGGTGAAATCAAAAAAGAAAAGATTAAAGATTTTTGTAGGTTTGTTGATTCTCGACTTACTAAACTGACAGGAAAGAAGTTTTCTTTTTTAATGAGTGGTTTGAATCCCCATTCAGGCGAATCAGGCACAATAGGCACAGAAGAATCAGAAGAGATAGCTCCTGCAGTATATGAACTAAAAAAAGAGATTAATATCGAAGGACCATTTCCTCCCGACACGGTTTTCATAAAGGCTAAAGACAGGGAAAATTCCGTAATAATCTCCCTTTACCATGATCAGGGGTTGATACCTTTCAAACTTCTTAATATCAACTCCGGAGTAAATCTTACATTGGGACTTCCGTTTATCCGCACATCGCCCGATCATGGAACAGCTTATGATATTGCAGGTAAAAATATTGCAAACCCGGGAAGTATATCGGAAGCAATAAAGTTAGCAGATAAACTCATCGAAAAGTAATCTTGTTTCACTTTAAATCTTACTCTTTTTTATATGTGAAACCCTATTTCCCATATCCTTAATATCAGGAGGGAGAGGTCTTTTCTCAGATATTGTCATCTTCCACAATTTTGCATACTTTAAAAATACATAATACATTGACAAACCCGAGACAATTAATCCCGCCTTACCATCAAGAAACCCCCTTTGCAAAATATAGTGTTTGAAAAATCTCCAAGCCGGAGTCAACATTAGATTTATAAATCCCGATCTAACTCCTTTATCTCTCATATCTTCAGCAGCCCAAGTAGTATACATATCGTATGTTTTCATTATTTGAGAATAATCCCAGTAAGTATAATGATCAAATTTTCCATTCAGTTTTCCTACTTTACCCGAACTTATGACGATCTCGGAGTGAACTCTCATATCCTTATACCTTGCAATATCTCTTTTAAATAGCCGAAGAACACTATCATTCCCCCAGCCACTCCTCTTTACTAATCTTCCGAACAAATAATTTCTCCGAAATATATAATAACCATCATATTCCGGAACATCTTTATCCATTATTTCAGAGATCTCTTCGGCAAGTTCTGGAGAGACTCTCTCATCGGAATCTACGATAAGGACCCATTTATATTTTGCATGAGGAATAGCCCAATTTTTAAAATTTGCGGAATTAATATACTCTCTCTCTATTATTCTGCAACCATATTGTCTTGCAATCTCCTTGGTTTTATCCGAAGATCCTGAATCAGCGACCAACACTTCATCTGCAACGGAAAGAATACTTTCAATACAAAAGGAGATATTCTTTTCTTCATCCTTGCATGGAATTATGACGGATAATTTATTAGACATTTGGACACCTCCTGTTTCCTGTTGATATTATAACAGAAGCATATTATTACGAACATTAATCAACAAAATTTTCTTTTGACAATTCCAAAGATTGAATTTTACATAACATTATTGTATACACTTTTTATATGTTTAGAAGTAAAAAAAACAGGGATTCTCTCCTTTTAATAATTATGGCTCTTGTAATTACCGTTTTTATGCTCTACATTTTTTTCCCTTCGGAATCTAATAGTGGCGAACAAAACAAAATTCTTTTAAAAAATCCTAAAGAATCCCCTCCTATATTAATAACTAAAATACCGGACATAACCGATAAGGAAGTATTCACCGAAACAAGGGCAATTATTAAAACTTATTTCAATGAGATTAATACGGGAGATAGAGATATAGAGGATATTCCTGCGGAAGACTTGGAGAATACTTTAAGATCCGTATCTCATAAAAAGCTAAAGAAAAAGATTGAAAAATTTCTAAGATACAGATTCCAAGATATTCACAGAGCAATCGAAACATTAAGAGAATCCGACATATCCGATAACGAAAAATTTGATCTATTTATAGCATTTTTTTTAATTAAAACTTACAAAGAAGATATCATAAGCAGATCAATTAACCTTACTTTAGGAGAAATAATTTCATTTGTAAATATCGAAGGATACTCATTTATTAAAAATGAGATATCCCAAAATTATCACGCCATTCCAATTATTATATATGCTGATATATTAATAAATAAAATTGATATTTTTTCTCCCGGCAAAGAGATTGAATCTTTCTCAAATACAATTTCACTTATAGGTGATATTTCTCCTATGCAGCATTTAAATTCAATAAAAGATATTTTCAAGTTAAGATCCGAATTGAGAAAATTTTCATTTAATTGGATAGAACACGATATATTTAATCCCGATGACAAAGGAACTTATAAAAATGTCACAGTTAGAAGAAAAAAATTTTTGAAGCTTCATTTCATTGTATTTCCGGATTCGGAAAATGTTGGAGATTCTTCATGGATTAAAGATCTTATAAATGCCGATAACGGATTAATAGAACTATCCGATCTCAAAATCACAGATGAAACTCCCGGAGAGAACTATTCTGCAAAATCATTGATTTATTCAGAGTGTACATCAAGATTTATCATTATCATGAACTCACCTTCATTTGTTTCCATACGAGGATACCTCGCTTTGATGATAAAGAAAAAGATAGAACGGGTCTATTCCGACAATACGGTGATTAACTTTGCCGAAAAACTATACTCAAAGAAGAAATTCATAACCAAATTAAATTCTTTCGGAAAGTTTATATGCAGTATAAAAACTGTTTTTTGATTTTTTTCTATTTGTTAGGTCTTCAATCCGTCTTTGAACGGGAGAAACGTCATAAAGTCGGCATGGTGAACGACATAAGCTTCGGTTGACCTTTTTATCATATTTCCCTCTCCGGCATGAGCGGCAATTATATGGCAAACTTCCGCCGGCAGTCCGGCTTCCTCCGCAAGAGAAACTCCCGAGAAAGGGTGACGAAGATATTTACCGTAATTACCCTGCACGGCAACACCATCTTTTATCTCATACTCTAACAATTTCCCTACATCTGCGAGTATTGCACCTGAGATAAGGACATCCATATTTACCGGAAGGTCATCCTTAAAAAAAGAGTTTATCTTTTTTCCACTTTCAAAAGCAATATGGACAACAGCCCTCTTGTGGGTCATAAATGTAACTTTTAGATCTGGGACCAATAAAGTAAAAGGTATTTTAGTCAGGTCATCCGCATTCAACACAGATCTCTCTAAAGCAATTTCCCAAGTTTTTGCCGTCTTATCTCTTAAATCTTCATTACCAATCCACTCCAACTCCGGCCAAAGATTTTTTACTTCTTCTGTCATTTTGGACTCCTTACATACGATAAAAATGAATTCTATAAAAACCTTACCGAAAAGTAAAGAAGAAACAGCAGATTCGGAGAAACTTTGAGTTCGCCGATGATAGATGATATAATCCATCGGGTCAAGAAGGAAAAATGATAACAATTCAAAATAAACTCAAAAAGATCATATTTGAAAAACTCGGAAAAGATTATAAGATTGAATTAAGAGATATACAGTTCTCAATACCTCCCCAAAGAAAATTCGGAGATATCTCAACGACACTACCATTTCTACTCTCAAAAACAACCGGAGATAAACCATTCTTTCTCGGAAAAAAGCTCGTTAAAGAACTATCAGGTAAAATCCCTTTCGTATCGGATATAAAAATTGAAGGAGGAGGATTTTTAAATTTTACACTTGAAAGAAAATATTTTCTTGAACATCTGCTAAAAAAAATCAATGAAAAGCCTCCTAAGAACAACATAAAAGCGATTGTTGAACACACAAGTATCAATCCGAATAAATCGGCTCATATAGGACATATTAGAAACTCCTGCCTCGGAGATACACTGGCAAAAATTCTTGACTTTTTGGGATTTAATGTTGAAATCCAAAATTACCTTGACGATACGGGTATTCAATTGGCAGATGTAGTCTGGGGATTGATGGAACACGACGGGAATAGTGTTGAAGATATAAAAAAAATCGATAATCTTCCGGTTTTTCTGTGGGAAAAATATCCGTATTATAGTTCCCTGCTCTCTGAAAACGAAAAAGATAAAAAAGAACGGAATCTGGTTCATAAGAAAATTGAAGACAAAATTGAACCATACTATTCAGCCGGTTCCTATATTTCAGAAATTGTAGTGAAAGATCACATAAAGCTAATGGGGAGACTCAACATAAAGTATGATAACCTGATTAGAGAAAGCGATATCATCTCATTAAAACTATTCGATGAAGCGGCGGAACTGTTAAAATCAAAAAGAATAATGTACCCTTCAAAAGATCCGGAAAAAGAGGGATGCTGGGTCATTAAATACCAAAACGAGAATATAGAAAAAATCGTAATCAGATCAAATGGGACATCAACTTATGTCGGAAAAGACATCGCTTATGCACTTTGGAAGATGGGTTTTCTTGAAAAAAACTTCCGGTTTAAAGAATTTCACGAATATGATGATGGTAAAATAATTCATATTTCCAATTTCGTTGAAACAGGCATTGAGACTAACTACGGCAATGGTGATAAGGTTTTTACGGTAATAGATGTAAGGCAGTCTTATCTTCAAAAGATCATCTCCCAAGAAGTTATAAACCCTCTTAAAAAAAATGGAGTGGATAAAGAGTACATTCATTTCTCTTATGAAATGGTAGCTCTCACTCCCAAATGTGTTGAAACCCTCGGATTTAAAATCTCTGAAGAGGAGAAGAAAAAATCGTACATTGAAGTATCCGGAAGAAAGGGGATCGCAGTTAGCGGTAACGAACTCATAGATAAACTTATAGAAAAATCAATAGTGGAAACAAAGAAAAGGAATCCCGACCTAAACGAATCTTCAATAGACAACATATCAAGAGACATAGCAATAGGAGCGTTGAGATATTATATGATAAAATTCAACTCAAATTCAGTTATCTCTTTTGACTTTGATGATGCATTGTCATTTGAGGGTGACACCGGACCTTACATGCAATACACAATAGCAAGAATAAATAGCATCCTTAGGAAAATAAAAAACGATCCGATGCCTAAAACTATCCCGAACCTGATATTTCCAGATAATACCGAAACCGATTTATACTTTGATATACTACTTAATATATCATTACTTGAGATACAATTGGAACATGCTGTAGAAAAAAGGGAAATTTCATCCGTTGCCAGCCACTCATATCAACTGTGTCAGAAATTTAATCATTATTACCATCAGTATCCGATCATATCCGAAAAAGATAACGATTTAAAAAATATACGGATAATACTCCTTTTAATTTTTAAGAAAAACATGTCAATACTTTTTGAAGTAATGGGAATTCCTATTCCCGAGAGGATGTAAGACAGAAAAATGAAGAGTTCAACAATAATTATTCTAATATTCATAATACTAATCGGGATCAGTTTTTTATATATTGAAAAAAACAATAGGGATTTGGGAGCGGAATTAGCTAATCTCCAATCGGAATACATTTTGCAAAAGGAGAGACAATCATATATTGAAAATCTTAAGTCGAAAAGGGGTGAGTATTTTAAAAAGATATTTTTCCTGAATATGCCGTTTTGTATCTCCGATTCGGTATCAAAATTTTTAGATATAATACCTGCAAACATAGGTAAATCTCCCCTGATCTCAGAGATATCAATCCGCATCGGTAGCGGAATATTTAACTTTACTATCGGTGGAAAATTAATTTCTTCACTACCCTATAATAGAATTAAATCTTTCAATAAATTTGTTTCCATACTTGAAAGTTTTGAAGATTCTTTTGTTATGTTCAAAAAAATTTCAGGTAAAAACAATGAATCTTTCACTATAGAGGGAGAAATTTCAACAGAATGAAAAAAAAAAATCTTCTAAGAACTCTCTCTGCCACTGTGTTCATCATCTCGTTGATAATAATTTATCTTTATATCTACGTATCTCCTTCACTCAAAAAAACAAATAGGTTAAAAAGAGGTATAAAAGAAGTAATTATCCAAATAAAAAATAGTGATAAAGAAAAAATGATTTTTATCGGAAGCAATCGAAAAGAGCAAGATTTCTTTAAAAAAATTGATATCGAATTGGAAAAAAAACTTGTAAATTCCAATGGATTACTTAATGAAAATGATGCAAAGATCGATATCATCAATCAATTAATATCTTTAACAAAAAGATCAAATATAAAAAACTTCAAGATAGCTTTTTCCAAAATTTGTCAGACAGATAACGGAGGAGAAAATAGCAACAAATCTTCAATAATAAAGAAATTGAATTTTAAAATAAATTTCTTATCAAAACTTAATTCAGGTGCAAAATTTATTAAAAAAATTCCACATATTAAAAAATATTTGCTTATTAAAAATCTTGATATTAAAAGATCCGGAACTCTATTTATCTTTTCCATCAAAACAGAATTTTTGTTTCTGAACAAGGAGTTCACAACAAAAGGGAAACCACTTGAGACAATAAGCCCAACATTAATAGACTATGATTCTCCTTTATTAAATAGTCCTATATATAACAGCAAACTGCGATTAAAAACTTCCGTTAATCCCAATAAGGAGAGATCTAATTGAGGGTAGTGGTTCAGAGAGTAAATTCCGCAAAAGTTGAAGTTAATTCAAAAATCGTTGGAGAGATAGGGACGGGTCTGCTAATATATTCCGGATTTGAGAAAGGGGATAGTGAAAAAGAGATCAATTTTATGGCTGAAAAATTATTAAATTTTAGGATATTTCCTGATGAGAGCGAAAAAATGACAAAATCCATTTTGGACATTCCGGAAGGGATGATTTTGTCAATCTCTCAATTCACCTTAACATCATTTATTAAAAAGGGGCGGAGACCGGACTTTTCAAATGCTCTCGAACCGGAAAAAGCAAAACAACTATACATCCTCTTAAATAAAAAACTTTCGGAAAGCAAAGAGGTAAAAGAAGGCATTTTCGGAGCAATGATGAATATCTCTTCCGTTAACAGCGGTCCGGTCACTTTTATTATAGAAAAAAAATTTAATAATATTTAGTTTTCTTTCGGATTAAATTCCATTTTCATTTTTTTAATCGGGGGGTTTTCCATAAATCGATATTTACCTGAGACATAAGACTTAATTTGATCATCATAGAATCGGCTCATAAAATGGGCACTCTGACCGGATGAATTTATCATTCTTGAATTTGAATAATTACCCATATCAATAATCATTCTAAACGTGGACAAATGAACTATATCAAAGTCTTTTCTGCTTCTAAACGATGAAACCATAATACAATCCTTTCCACCCTTCATCTCGTAAGGACCGCGATTTAAAAAATATTTTAATGGAAATACCGAACCGAGAGGATGCCTGTAAGTTAGTGTATGTACATTCTCCCAAACATCTTCTTTGATATTTTTTTTTGCATAACAATTTTTTCGAGTAAGGATAAGACTCCTTTCAACAATGTCAAAAAATCCTTCTTTCTTTTCCGTATTCTTATCGTCCGACCATTTATTGAGTCTAACAGGATCATATTTGCCATTCGGATAATCAAGAAGTCGATATGTCCAAGCTTTTGAAACAAGATGCTTTAATTTCTTGTCTTTAATCTCATCACTAAAAATTTCACCGGTAAGGATCTTTTCAAATCTGTAAAAAAGTATTGGTCCGACTCCGGAATCTGTCCTTTTATCCCATTTTTTTAATTCATTTAGTACATAAACAGCATCGGGAGAGATCGGTTTGTACTGCCCGACAATATTTGTCAGAAACTCTCCACTTTTTAAATATGTGTCCGTTTGAAACACAATATTGTCTTCAACCGTTAAATCATTTCCGTTTTCCAACAACTCTTTGATCCTGTCTCCCCTAAAAGAAGGGAATCTGTTTTTAGCAAACAGTGGGACACCGTTTTCCGGAATTACTCTGTTATTTGCAGTTGCCATAAATCCTTTTTTCGGATTAATAATATAAGGTTTTTCCCATTCCTCATAAAATCCTTTCCAAAGGTCTTCAACACTCTCACCTAAAAGCGGCAAGGATCCATCACCTCTGGATCTCTTGGGAACCAGCCCTGTAGGGTAATATCCGATTGATCCCAACGAATCGGCAAATACTACATTTTGTGCCGGAGAAGAAAACTTCCTTAAAGCACCGATGAACTCATCAATATTTTCAGAAAAGTTCATACCGTATATGGCATCAAGGATTGTTGAGGGATAATCGTTTACGGAATGCCTCGCTAACAATTTATCTCCGACCTTCAATACGGCTCCGAATTTTGAAATCTTAATTTTGTGAATATAATCATCCTCACCCTTTACCTTGATCCTCTTCTCTATTACTTCAAATTCCTTAAATTCACCATCAAGATAATATTTATTGTCATTTCCGGGAAGTGTTTTCAATATAAAATAATCTATCACATCCGTTCCCGTATTGGTGAATCCCCAACTTATTTTCGCATTCCTTCCGATTACTATAAACGGAGCACCGGCAATCGAATTACCCGACAATTCATATTCACCGGATTTTAATCCTACCTGATAAAAATACGACGGGAAAACGTTTGACAAATGGGGATCATTACAAAGTATAGGTTTCCCGCTTTTCGTTTTTTTCCCGGATATAACCCAATTATTACTTCCTATGTACTGTTCAAGATTTTCAATTTCCCTTTCATAACATGCGGCAAGCGTACTGTGTTTTCGGAAATTTATATATTCTTCGGTATTAATTATTGATGACCCGTTGGTCCCCGATAAAAGTTCTTCCGCTCTCTCCTTCCCAAGTGCTGCATAAACATTCATATTATAAAGTTCGGAACCGGATCCGGCAAGGATAACCTCCATCCTTTTAAATATAGCCATTATATCCTTTATTTTCCACGGTTCAGGTGAATATCCGAGGAGTTTAAATTCAGGAGGCAGAGGAAATTTTGTCATGTAGTAATTCACTCCCTTACAATAACTATTAAGAAGGATTTCCAAATCGGGATTAATGTTGTTAAGTGATCTTAAAATACCTTCTTCTATCAACAGATCCTTTTGTTCTTTATCCGACTCAAGTGCCCTTTTACCGAACACTTCCGAAAGTCTACCAGTAGATAATCTCCGAATAAGATCCATCTGGAAAAGTCGATCGGAAGCATGAACAAAACCCATTCCCCAGAATAAATCTTTTTTGTTCTTTGCTTCTATAATCGGGACACCCCATTTATCCCGTTCGATTTTCAATCTTCCCAATATATCCCCTGATTGAACTGTGAAATTCCCCGATATTTTCGGTTTTGTCCCATTGAGAAACACAAAAATTCCGATCACTACAATGACCAAAATGAACAACAATCCTATCACTATTCTCTTTAATATTTTCATAAATAAAGTATATATTTTTTAGAATAATGAATCAAATAATGGTAATCGGAACTTTTTATTTTAAAATCCGTATCAAAATCATTGTTGGAGGAGTTTTATGAGAAAATTTTTTATAATTACTATCAGTTTGTTTGTAGTTTTAAACATATCCTTGTTCTCTGAAAATGAGATTAAAGATTTTACTCTTACAAAGGCAATTTTCCACGCTTTGAAAAATAATATTGACATTAAGATAGAGATGACCGGAACAGAAAATGCCGGATTGACAAAAGAGATAGGAGATACAATATTTATTCCGAGTTTGACAATTAATGCCGGTACTTCCGAAAACAATAGCCCTGCAAGTGGGGTCCTTAGTGGTGCCGATATAATCAAAAGAAAAAATATGTATTTAAATTTAAAACTTGAACAAAAATATGCTCTCGGCGGAACCCTCTCTGTTGAGCTAAAAAATACCCGATCTAAATCCAACAGTTTCTTTTCAACGATAAATCCCCTCCTAAATTCCGAGCTGAATTTTTCAATATCCCAGCCGCTTCTAAAAGGATTCGGAACTTTTGCAACAAAAAAAGATATCCTAATCTCAATGAATGAGCACATCCGTTCAAAACATCAATTAAAAAGTAGAATAATCGATCTTGTATTTGATGTTGAAAACTATTACTGGAATC
This sequence comes from uncultured Clostridia bacterium, assembly GCA_964422395.1. GTDB lineage: Bacteria > Acidobacteriota > Aminicenantia > UBA2199 > UBA2199 > UBA647. The sequence continues at coordinate 18,625 of CAYRAO010000003.1, read as the reverse complement.
TTGTTTATACTATTGAGAGCATGAGTGCCACGAAAAAATCACTTGAAAAAGCTAAAAAACTTCTGAAACAAAACGAACTGAAAGTTAAGGTTGGAATAGCAGCTCCGATTGACATACTTGAGGCAAAAGCTGAAGTGGCATCATATGAGAGCCAGATGATTCAAGCTGAAAAAAATGTTCAGACAGCGGAAAACAATTTAAAAAAAATTCTTAACCTTACTACCGAGCAATTCGTTATCAATCCGATCGATAAACCGGAAACTACAAAAATTCTCGTAGATTTCAACAAATTTCTTCTCGAAGCTCTTAATAACCGACCTGACATCAAACGAGCAAGATTAGATATGAAGAATAACCATATAAAAGTAAAATATTCAAAAAATCAACTTCTGCCTAATCTTCAACTTACTGCATCTTACTACACTACAGGACAAGGTGGAGACCAACTTATATATGGTCCCGGATCAATATTTGAAGCAAGACCGATTATCGGAGTAATAAAAAAAGATGTTTGGAGCACCATGAAAGACGCCATATCGAATATTTATAAAAATTTCTCGGTAGGATTAAGTCTTTCTATTCCGCTTAGTATGAAAAAAGAGAGAGCAATGTTGGCTCAGGCACAGCTTAATCTTAAATCATCATTCTTAAATTTGAAAAAAGTTGAAAACACCATATACGCCGAAGTCAAAGAAGTTGTCAAAGAACTCGAAGCTAATTTAAATTTAGTTAAATCAAATAAGATCGCTTTAAAACTTGAAGAACAGAAATTAAAAGCAGAAGAAAAAAAATTATCGGTCGGTCTCTCCACTAATTACCAAGTATTGAACTATCAAAGAGATTTTGCGAATGCTCAAGCTAAGAACCTTAAATCAATTGTAGATTACAAAATGACTATCGCCAAAATAAACAAAATTCTTGCAAGAACTTTTTCCGTTTACAATATCGGTTTTTCCGATTTGGGTAAAATTAAATAATCTAATTTTTTAATCTAATATTGAAAGGTGGAATCTTTTAATTTATTATCAATTGATGAATAAAGATCCGTTTTACTTTATGAAGATCGCTTATGAACTCGCAATAGAATGTGAACAGGAAAATGAAGTACCTATTGGAGCTGTTGTCTGTAAAAACAATTTAATAATAGGTAAAGGATTCAATTCCCCGATTTCCACATCCGATCCATGCTCACATGCTGAAATATTAGCTCTAAGGAGTGCCGGAAAAACAATAGGCAATTACAGGCTAAACGGTGCTGTCCTGTATGTCACTTTAGAACCCTGCATAATGTGTTATTCAGCCGCTGTTCATGCTCGTATAGATAAAATTTTTTTTGGTGCTTCCGATCCTAAAAGCGGGATATTTTCTACAGGAGTTTTTAAAAAGATCAAACATGTCTTTAATCATGATATTGAAGTTGAATCGGGAATATTTGCAGAAGAATCTTCGGAATTACTTAAAAGGTTTTTTAAAGATCGGAGAGGCAGGGATTAAGGATTCGACTCATTGCAAATCCTCCTTCGGTTCCTTCGCCTTGCTCAGTCATGAAGGTTCGCCTTTAAGCGAACCGTTCGAACCAAGTACTACGGGTTCTCATCCCTGCGTAATTAGCTATGGGATCGGAGAGGCAGGGATTCGAACCCTGGGGACCTTTGAGGGCCCAACGATTTTCGAGACCGCCCCGTTCAACCGCTCCGGCACCTCTCCATTCAATGAAAAAATAATTATACACAGTTTATACGTCTGTTACAATTGCTGTCAATATCAATAATGGATAAATCTATAAATATTTTTCTAATATTGTTATAATCTCGCTATTTTTTTCAATACCTGTATTAACAGCTTCAAAAAAAAGATTTTTCCGGATTGAACTCTCCTCGGCAAATCCTGTCACCTCTATTATTTCCCCTTTTCCGTTTGATACAATATTTATATCGGCATCAATTTTTGAATCTTCTGCAAAATCCATATCTGTTAACACCTCGCCGTCTTTTATCCCTACTGAAACAGCGGCAATCGGTTCAAATTTCGGTATTTCATACAATTTATTTTCAAAAACCAGATGCCTTAACATCTTCATTAGAGCAATGACTCCACTATTGACCGATGCACAACGGGTCCCTCCGTCCGCTTGAATAACATCCATATCAAAAATGATGTTAAAACCATCTATCTTTTTAAGATCAATTATATTTCTAAGAGAACGACCTATAAATCTTTGAATTTCAATATTACGATTATCTATCCTCCCACCTCTCTCTCTTGCAAACCTTTGCTTGCCCGTGGATCCCGGTAACATTGAATATTCTGCACTTATCCAACCTTTTTTTTCACTCTTGGCAAAAAGAGGAACTTTCTCAGTAAAAAATGCCGTACAGATAATTCGAGTATTCCCTTGCTGATACAATAAAGAAGCAGGTTGATTCGATATATAATTATCCGTAATATTAATATTCCTTAATTCTTCTTTCTTTCTGCCGTTATCTCTCATTCATTCACTCCTTTTTTGAAGGTTTCCTCGGTTTCCATCTATCATGAAACCAAAACCAATGGGCGGGATACTTCCTTATCATACCCTCGATCCGAGACATACAATTTTGCGTAAGCATTATCAGATCGGTATTAAAATCATCTCCACTTTTATAATCTATCTCTTTTCCGATTCGTAAGGTAACAAAGCTATTATCATAAGTAACAAACAGAGGAATTATCGGAATCCCCTTTTTCAAATACAATTGGGGAACCGTCGTTACGGCAACCACTTCTCTGCCAAAAAATTTTACCTTAACACCTTCTCTGGTAATTGTATTCTGATCAACGAGTAGATAGACAAGACCGTTATTTTCCGTAACACGTATTATCTTCCTCAGCGACCCCTCTTTATAAATCAACTCCGATCCCATATAAGCTCTGAATCTTTTGACAATCTCTTCCGTTAAAGGATTATCCATCTTCCTGCCGATACTGAATATTTTATGACCAAGTTCTCTGCTAAGGATAAACGGTATTAATTCCCAATTACCGAAATGGGCTGAAAATAGTATTGCTCCTCTCCCTTTTTTTAAAACACCCCGTATATGTTCCATACCTTCGATTTGAATATTTCCAATAATTTTATCCGGATTTTTTCCTCCGAACAGATATAAATCATCTATGAAAATTGAAGAAAAATGGTTGTAAATATTTTTCTTTAAAAGTATTTTTTCTGCTATGGATAGGTCGGGAAATGCTATATCAACATTTGAATCTACAAGTCTTCCGTACCGTTTCCCCGCTATTGAGAAAACCCCTAACATAATTTTTCTAAAAAAAGGTCTAAAAAAAAGAGGGGAATATTTTATACAAAATATAAACAATTTAAGACCAAAATATTCGACTCTGTATCTTACGTTGTGCTTCATTTTAAAATTGATAAAACTTTTTCTTTAAGATCATAATTAAATTTTATCTTGTTTTTTACATAAATCAAAGGGAATCCATCGACAATCATATCGGAAATCTTAATAAAATCTTTATAGGTGCATATTAAAAATTCCGCTCCATAGGATTTCATCATTTTTTCAAGATTTTGTAAATCCTTTTTTGTATATTTATAATGATCCCCAAATCCCCTAAAACCTACAAGATTTTTTTCTCTAAGATCCGATCGAAATCTTTCATTATCTCCGAGGGCTGAAAAACCAAACACCGGTAAATTTTCCGGATCGGCAGGAAGTCCGTCAGGAGTTTGAAAAGAGGTAAATCGAAATGAATATTCTCCTATATCCGGTTCCTTGGTAAACCTACATATTCTTTTATTTCTCTTTCCATATTTATAAAACAATATGACATCTTCTTTACACATTAAAAATTTAAAATTTCTCAAATAATAATACCTATTATCAGGATTTATCATCATTATTTTCAAATCTTTTTTTATTCCGGCAGATTGAAATCCATCGTCAAGAATTACAACTTTGTTCCCGTTCTCTTCACTTTTTTTTAACGAATTAACTCTGTCACATCCTGTAAAAATATCAATATCGGGAAATTCAAGAGAGATCATTTTCACTTCATCTCCTACCTCCTGCCATGAGTGATTCTCATTAACCGAAACACCATTTTTTTCACTCGTTGATCCATATCCCCTTGTAACAATTGAAAACTTAACACCGATACTTTTAAGAATCGAAGCTATTTCAAGTACCATTGGCGTTTTTCCCGTTCCGCCAAAAGCAAGACTATCAACCGAAATGATTTTCATATTTTTAAAATCCCTGATTCTCTTTGATTTAAACAACCGGACAAACAACGAGATTGATTTATAAATTACCGACAAAATATTTAGAAAAGGATACATCAATTTATTAATTTCAATACCTCCTTGACAGAACACTCAATAGCTCCGGACATTTTTATAACTGAACTTTTTGCCGATTCACAAGATAAATTTGTACGCTTATTAATAAAACTCATTAGAATATCAAATAATTCTCCCTTATCGTATACAACAGTATATGCATTATTTTTAATTAATTCTTCTCCTATGGATGGAAAATTATTATGGAACGGACCTCCTACAATCTTTTTTCCAAGTATTGCAGGCTCATAAAGGTTGTGACCTCCGATATCCGACGAAAAACTTCCACCCATAAAAACAATGTCAGAGATACTCATCAGTTCTGCAAGGTAACCCATTTTATCAAAAATAATAGGGACTTTATTTCCAACACTATCTTTTTTTCCGACAACCCATGAAACATTATATTTGCCCAGTTCTTTTTTTATCTCACCTATCCTATCCACATGCCTCGGAGCAATTATTATAGTGTAGTGATTTGATAGTTCTTCAATAAGGGGAATAAATATAACTTCATCGGTTTTATGAGTGCTGGCGAAAAGGAGAATTTTCTTGTTCTTAATCCCCATACCAAGCATTTTAAATATTTCTCCGGATTCTCTTACGGTTTTCATTGCAAAGATTGCCTCATCAGCTTTAATATTTCCACAAATTCGGATTGAACTGTTTTTAGCTCCAAGCTTTATAAACCTTTCCCGATAATTTTCACCCTGTAATAAAAAAAGTCTTATTCCTCTGAAAAATCTTTTTGTGACAACGGAAAAAAGCTTATATCTCTCAAATGCCTTATCAGACATCCTCCCGTTAACAACCGTTACAGGAATTTTTTTGCGATTTGCAGCAAAAATCCAATTCGGCCAAATTTCCAATTCATTAAGGATAATGATATCGGGATCAATTTTTGCAATAAATTTTTTTACTACAAAAGAGAGATCCAGCGGTCCGTTAAGAACAACTATATTTTTAAAAATTTTTTTTGCTTCATTAAATCCCGATGGGGTAGTAACAGACAATACAATCCTTCTGTCATCCGTTTTTTGCAACAAAGAAACAAATCTCCCAAGACTTCTTACTTCTCCTACCGAAACCGCGTGAATCCAGATACTTCCCTTATTGTCAGGCTCTATATCGGGAGAAAATCTCCGTTTAATCAATTTCCTGTATTTTAAATTCAATACCAGTTTAAGATTAAACGGCAAATATATTATCAAAGCCAGTAAGTATATTATATCAATGAAAAACATAATCAAATAACATTATAACAGATAAACGGAGAAGAAACCGAATTCCCCAAATTCTTGACTTTATGCAAAAACTTCCATATCCTGAAGCAAAAACAGGATTATAATTGAGTAAAATAAAATATGAGGAATTCAAAGGAGATTTTGTAAAAAATTGCCCCTGCTCACCCGAAGCCATTTCATGCGGATATTTTAATATGAATCTTCACAAGGGATGCCCTTTCTCATGTACATACTGTATACTTCAGACCTATCTTGAAAATAAAGATCCTGTTTTTTATACAAACACTGAAAAAGTCAGAGACGAATTAAAAAAAGCCATGCGAGAACAAGAACATTTGAGAATCAGTACAGGTGAACTTTCCGATTCTCTTGCTTATGAAAACGAGAACCGATATTCAGGTAAAGTCATTGATATTTTGAAAGATTTTCCGGATATAATATTTGAATTCAAAACAAAGTCCAAATGTGTTGATAATCTACTTAATATTAAGCCGTTAAAAAATATTATCATATCATGGTCGTTGAACCCGCAGGAAATTATTGATATTGAGGAGCATAAAACAGCCTCATTATCGGAAAGACTTGATGCACTTGAGAAAGTGCAAAAAGCAGGATATAAAATAGGAATCCATTTTGATCCTATTATAATTACGGAAGACTGGAAAAACCTCTACAAAAACCTTGTAGATGATATTTCAAAAATTGTTATTCCTGAAAAAATAGCATGGTGGAGTCTCGGGGCTCTCAGATTTCCCGAATCTCTCAAGGAATATATTTTTAAATTCAAGAATTCAAAACTGTTTACAGGTGAATTGATAAAGGGCTACGATGGGAAATACAGATACTTTAAACCTTTGCGTAAAGAACTGTTCGCCTTTATCAAAAAAGAAATATATAAAAAAATCTCACTTGATACTCCGCTTTACCTCTGTATGGAGGATGAAGAGATGTGGCTGGATATATTTCCTGAGATCAAACCCGATCCCGATACTATTAATGAATATCTCTACAAAAACGCATTAAAATAATCTTTAAAGTGTCTGTCCCCTTTTCCTCGCAGTAGAGGTAAATGGCAATTTACCCTATCTTGAAAAAAAATCAAAGAAATAAAGCACCGTCACCCCTTTTTTATTTATACTTTGTCCATTTAATGATTTCTTTGATTGACGGTTTTTTACCGTACATAAGAATTCCTACTCTGAATATTTTTGCTCCGATCCATGCAAGTAATACCGTAAAACCAATACTAATTATTATTGAGAGAAAAATCTGAGAAAATGCAGGGGTTGCAACACTTATTCTCATAAACATAAGTGTCGGTGTAAACAGAGGAAATAATGAAGCAACGATAACAAAAGGGGTATTTGGATTTTGTGTCACCATTATCCCTATCATAAACGGAATTATTAAAAGATAAGTGATCGGTGCCGAATATTGTTGAGCCTCCTGATCGGTGTTAACCGATGCTCCTACAATTGAAAAAAGAATTGAATACATAAAATATCCTATTATAAAGAAAACTACAAAATACACTCCAAGTTCAGGAGTTAAAAAATTTAAAATTGATTTATCAATTCCAAATGTAAATTTCCCCATTAGAACCCAACCCATTAGAAGCCAAATTCCAACTTGAGTAAGAGCGGCAAGTCCAATCCCGATTATTTTCCCATAGAACAAATTTTGAGTATTTGTAGAAGAAATCAGTACCTCAACAATTCTGTTGTTCTTCTCTTCAATTACTCCTCTCATTATCAACTGCCCATATCCCATTAGTATTGAAAATAAAATTGTAAGCATAAATATAGACATCATATAAGCAGTACCCGATGACGATTTTGTTGTACCCTTCTCTTTTACAACAAAAAGATCCGGTTTGATATCTGCCGTAGCTTTTTCCACAATTCCAACTATTTCAGGATCACTTATCTTCTCTTTCAATATTTTCGAGGAGAGAATTTTTTTTACCGAACTGTTTATAAATCTATTCAATTCAAAATCCGAAATATTCTGGGCACAAAAATATATACGTCTCGTCTCTACAATATCTTTCGGAATCAACAACAGACCATCAATCTTTTTATCTAAAATTTCATTTTTATAGTTATCCGTAAGCTTAAATTCATCGGAACCACCATTCCTCTTCCCTTTATCATAATTTCTAAGGAGAGAATCCTGTTCCGAAAACGACTTGGTGTCTGTAACAAATTTTAATTTAAGTTTTTTTCTCAAATATTCATCATTGCTACTTATTTTTAAAAAATCATCTTTTATAATATCGGAATAATCGACTATTTTTATAATCTTTTCTTGCCTTCCTATTTTGGTAAGAAGCATTGGTATAAAGATAAAAGCAGCCATTAAGACCGGTGTTAAAATAGTTGCAATTATAAATGATTTTTTCTTGACTATTTGTCTATATTCCCTAAAAATTATTGCCATTATCTTCATTTTTTCATTCCCCGTTTTCATGCAAATTAACCGATGCATTTCTGATAAAAATATTATTTAATGACGGTTCGCTTAAAGTAAAACTGTTCATGGAAACCTTTGATATCATATCTTTTAGCAATTTATCCTTGTCTTCAAGATTCTCAAGTTCTATCTCCATCTCTTTTCCATAATCTTTGAATCCCTTAATATATTTTAATGAAGAAATAAATTTACCGTCTCCGTCATAACTTATTTTTACAAATTTTTTCCCGTACTTTTTTTTGACATCACTCAATTTCCCGTCAAGAACCACCTTCCCGTTACTAACCATAACTATCGAATCAACTATCTTTTCAGCATAAGCCATAAGATGAGTAGAGAATATTATGGTTGTCCCATCCCTCTTCATTTCAAGGATAAGGTCTTTAACAAGTTCAATATTGATCGGATCAAGCCCTGAAAACGGTTCGTCAAGGATCAGCAGATCGGGAGAGTGAATAATTGTAGTTATTATCTGAAGTTTTTGTGCCATTCCTTTTGACAATTCTTCGATTTTCTTATCATAATAATTAAAAAGATTAAACTTTTTAAGAAGTTCTTCTCCCCTCCTTTTTATATCAACAACAGACATACCTTTTAACCTGCCAAAAAACAGTAACGTCTCAGACACTTTCATTTTCCTGTATAAACCCCTCTCTTCAGGCAGATATCCTATTCTATCTTTAAGTTTTTCATTAAACTTTTCACCGAGAATTTTAATTTCACCGCTATCCGGTGCAATTATATTCATTATCATCCTTATTGTAGTGGTTTTCCCCGCTCCATTTGGTCCGAGAAGCCCGAGTATATCTCCGCTTTTCAAAGTCATTGATACTTTATCTACAGCCCTTTTACCGTCAAAATCTTTTACAAGATCTTTTAATTCAAGCATATAATCATCCATTGCCCCTCCGAGAGTGAAAGAAATACAGCGATAATTTATTTTAGCATACTATCCGACTATCTTTAAATTTTTGACACTTTTACTCTGCCAAATTCTTCTATTACTTCAGTTGGCGGTTTATTATCAATGAGACTCACAATAACTATTGCAACCGCAGAAATAACAAAACCGGGTACAATCTCATAAAGATCAAAAATCCCTCCGGAAATACTATTCCATATAAGCACGGTAACACCTCCGGTAAAAATTCCTGCAATAGCACCGTTTGCCGTCATTCTTGACCAGAACAGAGAGAGAATCACTACCGGACCGAATGTTGCACCAAAACCAGCCCATGCATATGAAACAAGCTCCAACACACTACTATTAGGATCCAATGCAATAAAAAACGCAATAAGTGCCACAATTATAACTGAAAAACGACTTATCCAAATAAGCGTTTTATCTTTTGGCTCTTTTTTAACTATCACTCTGTATAGGTCCTCTGTAATAGCCGAAGAAGTCACAAGAAGCTGTGAATCCGCCGTACTCATTACCGCAGCAAGTATGGCAGCAAGCAGTATTCCTCCGACAAGAGGTGTTGTCAATTGATTAACAAGAACCATAAAAACCGTCTCCGATGCAACTTTTCCAACTAAAGGGTGTCCCGTCAACAAAGCTCTTCCGACAATACCTACCATTACCGCAGCGGCAATACTTATTATTACCCAACCCATTGCAATTCTTCTTGCCTTTTTAATTTTATCCGAAGAACTTATAGCCATGAACCTTGCAAGTATATGTGGCTGACCGTAGTATCCCAACCCCCAGGCAATTAAAGACAGAACCGGAATAAATTTCAAATCCTCACCCTTTACGGATGTAAACATATTGAGAAGTTCAGGATTTATATCTCTTATTTTCGTAACAGCCGGATTAAATCCACCGAGTGCAATTATCCCAAGGACAGGTATTGTAATTATTGCAAAAAACATAAGCATCCCTTGAAAAAAATCCGTCCAACTAACAGCCATAAATCCACCGAGGAAAGTGTACCCTATTATCACAAATACACCGATTGTAAGTGCATACAAATATGGAATCCCGAATACGGTGTTAAATAGTTTGGCTCCCGCAACAAATCCTGAAGAAGTATATAAGAGAAAAAAGATAATTATAAATAATGCAGACAAGACTCTTAGTATTCCTCTTTTGTCCCTAAAACGATTTTCAAAAAAAACGGGTAGTGTAATTGAGTTCCCTGCAATCTGGGTATATTTTCTTAACCTTTTTGCAATAAATTTCCAGTTAATGTAAGTACCCACAATTAGTCCCGAAGCCAGCCACACAGACTCAAGCCCTACAAGATAAGCATATCCGGGAAGACCAAGCAAAAGCCACCCGCTCATATCCGAAGCCTGAGCACTTAATGAGGTAACCCACGCATTAAGACCCCGTCCTCCAAGCACATAATCCGAAAGATTCTTTGTCCTGCTATAAAAATACCACCCTATACCTATCATAAATATCAGATAGATACCAAATGAAATAAATGTTCCCAAACTTGCTTCCGACATGATTCATCTCCAATATTTTGGTTTAAGAAAAATATGATAAACACTCGCAGAAATTATATCAAGTTCCATACTTTGATACTTTACAAAATCCGGATACAATACAACAAAAAATTAAATTAAATCTGTTTTTATTCCGTTTTAATGTATTTTTTTCGTATATCTTAGTAATGAAACTTAGAAATTAAGTTTTGACCTTCTTAAAGTTTAGAGTTGGATATTAAATAGTTCTTGAGATTGGGGCGGGGTTTGTGTGTTGACCCGCACACAATTCCTCCAGTTTCCCCGTCCTGATCTCAGGACTGGTCAAATTAAAATCCAAAACCTACCGATCCTCCATATAATACAGGTTTAAATAAATCATCAAATGGAATAATCATGTAAGCACGTAATTTCATTCCAATCAATTTAATCCCCCCGTGAACTTTGAGAGAGAATTTATTTGTCCATAAATTATCACCGAGTTCAAAAAATTTAGTCAAGCCTGCTCCTACAAAAAAATTTGCCAAACGGATGTTTAATGTAATTGCAGGTTCCAGTAAGATATTATCAAATTTTAACTCACTAATCACAACATTCAATTCGGGACTGAGCATCATCATCTTCCCAAACTTTAAATCAATGTTAACTCCCGCAGTCCAAAGGAACGGACTAAAACTGAACGAATCATTAGTAATGGCTCCGCCCTGAAGGTATATATCTAACGGTCCGATAGCTGAAACCCTCTGATTAACACAAAAAACGGCAATCATAAGAACTAAAATTATTATCAACTTTTTATTTCTCATTGAACTCTCCTTAGAATAATTATATATGAAATAAAGAAAAAAATCTCAAACTCGGGCAGCTTTATAAACCCTTTTTATTATTTTAAAATCATACGATCTTTAATCAAATATGAAGAATCCGCTTTGCCTCCATAGCTCCTATTTTCACACCTTCACCATTAATCACATTTGCCCCGTCAAGCCCTGATTGCAATCTGGCATTTTTAAGGTCAAAATTTATTTTTTGAAAAGCTTCTTCAAATCTGAACCTTGCATTACGATTTTCCGGTTTCATATACTTATCAATAATATTAATAATTCCTCTTTTATCATTTACACTATCAAAATAGAGAGTTTTCTCATTTATGAATAGTAATAATTTATCATTAGACCGGAAAATTTTTTCGAAAAATACTCTATCGCATTTCTTATCGATTTTGTTATTTTGTATACTCTAAAAGCAAGGACAAAGTATCTTGGTTTATATTTCTCGGTTCTGTCTGATAAAAGTTCATACTTCTGACTTTTCATTTTTTTTTCTAACCAAATAGAATCCGTTAATTTCCTGTTCTTTCCCGTTTTCAAAAAGTCTAAAATCCGACTTTTTCAGATTATCAACCAATTTCCCTTTGTACATAACCCTGACAGGAACCTCGACATTTAAGACAACAATGTCCTCCCGCATATCCTTTTCCTGAGTAAAACCTGTCAACAAAAATGTATACACAAATAAAAACAACAGAAAGAGCCAAACGTAGATTTGACCCCTTAACGGCGGATTTGAACGGCAAACCATTTCCATAGATTTTTATGAAATTTTAGAGAGGCAACATTCTTCGCAAGAAAATTTTTAATGGAAAAGAAATTCCCCGATATGGGATGATTCGTAACAAACCTTAATCCACGATAGAGATATCTGTATTCCGGATGAAACTGAACCCCGAGAACATTTTTGAACTTTTTATGCTCTATAGCTTCCACAATTCTTCCATCCATTGAAGTCGCAGCAATAAAAAGATCTTTTCCTATTATTTTTGCAGATTGATGATGAGACGATAATACGGAAGGGATAGAATTAATATTCCCCATTATCTTTTTCAATAAAATTGACGCACGATTCACTTTTATTCCGTGGAATACCGGAGCAATATCTTTGGACGATTCAGGGAACAAAGCCTTCATGTATCTTGAACTGTGGATATTCTCTTTGCTTTGTTTTAGAACCTGTTCAACATATTTTAACTTATATATTTCCGAAGGAATATCTTGTACAAGAGTTCCTCCTGCTGCAATATTCATAGTTTGCGATCCGAGACAAATTCCAAGAATAGGATACTCCGGTTTATCTTCAAGAAACGGATGGAATTTTTCATTCTGATTTCCTCCTATCAAATGAAAGAGAAAAGAAGATTCATACAAAGTTCTGTAAGGAGTGGTTGCCACAGATAATAGCGAACTATTTTGCCGGTAAATATCGGGCGGAATATCCATACCTCCCGTAAAAATTATTCCATCGGAGATATCAAAAATTTCTCTGAACTGCGATGTCCAGATATTCTTTTTAAAAATCTCCGCTTTCCTAATACTTCCCTTAATCTTTACAAAAGAAACCCAACCGAGTCCTTTCACTTTCACATAGTTTCTTGAAGGAGCATAATCAGTCAACTCATTTTTATGATACACACAGAGAAGTTTCAACTTTCCATTTCCAAGCAAACCTTCACTTTTTAAAACTTCAATATTTTTTATTTGACCGACCGTCGGTCTGCACATTATTAGCACGGGAACTCTGTCTGAAGCCTTATCGGCACGACTATAAAGAGGGGTCAAAATTAATAAAACCACAATTATATTCAATAACTTAATATTTTTCATGTTTCCTCCTTTTGCATTCAAAAGATAATTGATTATTACCGTAAAAGCAAGTGGGATTTATTGGATTGTTATCTACTCTATGATATCATTTATCCATATTGAAATCCTTTGATAAATATATTCTGAAAGAAATTACAGCCCCGTTTGGAGTCGGACTTGCCATATACACATTTACCCTGTTGATAAATATGATTTTTTTGTTATCCAATACCCTGATTTCCAAGGGTGCTACAACATTTACAATCATAAAAATACTCATATATTGGCTTCCGGACCTTCTATCTTTTACAATTCCAATGGCAACTTTGATGGGAGTTCTTGCCGGTATGAGCAGGATGAGTACAGACTCGGAAATCGTTGCGTTGAGGACAATGGGGATAAGTAACCTCAGGATCCTTAAACCGGTTCTAATGTTTTCAGTTGTTACATGGATCATTTCTTCCGTTCTTATAATGTTTGTAGCTCCGGAAAGTAATTTCAGATCTCAAAAGTTAAAGACAAAAATAATATTATCCAAAGCGGTAAATAACATCAAGCCTAGAACATTCAATAACGAATTTCCTACATATGTGTTGTATTTCAATGATATTGATACCAAAACAAATGAATGGAAAGATGTCTTTATTTACTCCAAAAAGAACTATACAAAGGACAATATAATTTTGGCAAAAAGGGGAAAGATTATTCAGAGGAAGAATAAAAGCCAAAGCTTTTTTGCTCTAAAAAATACAACTCTCCACAGTTTTGAAAAGAAGTCTCCCGGGAAAAATTATTTTACAACTTTTCATGTCCAAACAACGGAAGCAATTCCTGAATTCGCAAATATAAAACAATCAAGAAATTATCGACATTTTGTATTCCCAGAGCTTGTAAAAAAAATAAAAGAAAATCCTGATAATATCTATCTCGTTAGAGAATATCACCGAAAATTTGCCCTCCCGTTTGCATGCATCGCTCTCGGATTTCTCGCATTGTCACTCGGTATCTCTACAAAAAAAGGGGGGAAAGTAAGTGGATTTATAATATCTCTCGGTATTATTTTTGTTTATTACACAACTATAACAATGTTGGAAAACCTGATTTTAAAGAAAATAACAACACCGTTTCTCGGAATGTGGATTCCAAATGTATTTCTCCTTATTTCCGGGATCCTTTTCTACATTTACAGTTCCAAAGAAAAAACATTAAATTGGGAAAAGATATTCACCCCTTTTAAAAAAATAAAAACTATTTTCAATGAAAAATTCTCTTACCACTCAAATAAATCTTATGGCTTTTCAATTTTAAAGAGGACAGATCGGTATGTCTTAAAACGGATGCTGTCAATGTTTGTATTGATCTTCATATCATTAATGTTAGTTTTTTACATAGTTAGAATTGTTGAGCTAATAGATAGTGTAATTGAAAACGATATCCCTTTCTTTTACGTTTTCAAATATATCTACTACAATACACCGGAGATAATCAGCTTTGTTCTCCCTGTATCAATTCTCACTTCGGTACTCCTTACTTTTTCACTAATGAGTAAAAATAATGAAATTACAACAATGCAGGTTAGCGGTATCAGTCTTTATAGAATTGCAACTCCGGCAATAATTCTCGGTATATTTCTTTCGATAGGATACTTTATACTTCAGGAAACAATCACACCCAACGCAAACAGAAAGGCTATGAAGACACTTGATATTATATATAAAAGGAGATCCTTGGCTGATTTTGAGTTTGATAAATTTTGGGTTTCCGGGAAAAATAATTTTATATATTTTTTTGATTTTATTGACAAAAAGAAAGGGCAATACCTTAACTTTACTGCCATTCAATTTGATGAGAATTTTGCCTTGGAAAAAAGATTCACATCAAAGATAGCTCAATGGCACGGAGATAACACTCTGATCCTCAGGAATGGATTTTTAAGGACTTTCAATGACAATACTCCTAAAGAATATAGAGAATTCGCAACAAGAAGATTAAACGTAATCGGAGGAAAAGGACTGTTTCAAAAAAAATTGTCCTTCCCCCAACATATGAATATTCAACAATTAAAAAAATACATTACTTACTTGAAAAAAAACAGATCCGATCCTAAAAGATATGAAGCCAAACTTTATTATAAGTACTCCTTTCCGTTCTCCAGTCTGATAATGGTGTTGATTGCCATCCCGTTTTCATTCAAGATGGGAAAAAAGGGGGCACTCTTCGGAATAGGAATTGCCGTCGGAATATCGATGGTGTTCTGGGGAATTTTCGGAATATCAAGTGCAATGGGGTCATCAGGTGTACTATCGCCCTTTATTTCTGCTTTCGCCCCCATAATTCTATTCTCTTTATTCTCTTTGTGGCTCTTCGTTAACATTAAAACTTGATTGTGTTAAAGTAATAATGGAACTTATGGGAATATTTTACGTCTAATAATTGCGGAATGGAAAATAGATTATTAATTAAATATATAAAGGATGGAGACAAAAGAGGCTGGAATATGCTAATAGACAAACATTCGAGGACAGTTTACAATCTTTCATTCGGTTTCTGTGGAAACAGTGATGATGCAAACGATCTTACTCAAGAAATTTTTATAAAAGTATATAAAAATATAGATAAATTTGATGAAAACTTTAATTTAACTTCGTGGATAATTAAGATTTCAAAGAATCATTGTATAGATTATTGGAGAAAGAATAGGAATAATAAATTCAGGATTGACTTTAATGACAATGTGGTTCATGATAACCACTCTCCCGAAGATGAAGTAATAAGAACAGATGATTTAGATATACTAAGGGAAAAAATATTAATGCTTAAACCGGAGTTAAGAGCAATGCTTATTTTGAGAGACATTCAAAACCACTCATATCAGGAGATAGCGGAATCATTCGACATACCTTTGGGAACTGTAAAATCAAGAATCAACAGAGGAAGAATTCAGTTGGCAAAATTATATAAGGATGGGTGAACAAAATGAAATGTAATGAATTTGAAGAATTTTTGTCCGCATTTCAGGATAACCTTCTAAATCCTGACCAAAAAAAAGAGTTTAAAACCCATTTGAACTTATGTAAACAATGTAGTGAATTATCAGAGACAATCAGTAACATAAAAACAATTTTACCTGAACTTGACAGAGAAGTCCCTTTTTTTATAAGGAACAGACTCTATCTGATCGGAGAAGCATCAGATGAAAAATCGCAAGAGAAAAACTATGGATATATTAAATGGATTGCTGCAGCTATCGGAACCGCCATTCTATTTTTAAATATATTTTATTTTACAAATATATTTCCCGCCGCAAACAAAACACTACATACGGCTGTTGCCGGAATTGAAAACTTTGTCGTTGAAACCGAAGCATTCATCGGAAGGATTAAAGAATCAAATTTTTTTTTAAATTACAAAAAAAGCGAAACAATATCAAAAGTCAAAAG
Source organism: uncultured Clostridia bacterium (assembly GCA_964422395.1). GTDB lineage: Bacteria > Acidobacteriota > Aminicenantia > UBA2199 > UBA2199 > UBA647. The sequence goes on along the minus strand of CAYRAO010000003.1, from coordinate 2,055 downwards.
AAAAATTGATAATAAGGAGGCTTAACCATGAATGATAATAATAACTATAAAGAGAAGAAAAGTTCGGGACTGGCAGCTATAATATCCGCACTATTTCCGGGATCGGGCATGTTCTATGCCGGAAATTATACTAAAGGATTTTCATACGTTCTACTATTTGCTCTGTTAATTGTACTTATAGTAAATTCAGCCATAGAAGATAGACATTCAATGGTAAGTGAGATTGTTGTATTTTCTCTCCTTTTGGCAGGATTTTATGTTTTCCAGATTATAGACAGTTTTAATGAAGTTAAAAGAAAAGGGGGAACATTTAAAAACAATAAGGACGAATTTACAAATAATATCTCTTTAACGGGATCAATTATTATATTAATCATAGGTATATTATTTCTATTAAGAAACTTAGATGTTATTAAGTACAGCAGTATAATCAAACTATGGCCTCTGCTTATTATCGGAGTGGGTTTGAAAATGGTTATAGAATATTTAATGACAAAGGAGGAGAACGATGAGTAAGAAAAAAAGTGAAACAATACTTTGGGGTGTGCTTATAATCTTCCTTGGGATTATATTTTTATCAAAAAACTTGGGATTGACTGATATAGACATATGGGATATTGCCACAACATATTGGCCTCTGATATTAATATATATCGGTGGTAGAAACATAGTCCTGTACATTAAACAAAAAAAATGAAAAAAAAAGAATTATTTCTTATTGTTGGTCTTATACTATTTGGTTTTATTTTTCAGTATTTCGATTCCGGTAAAATCACATTTCTTGAAAACTGTAATTCGAGCAACATATCTATTTCAGACAAAAATCACCCTCATGAATTCACAAAGAATTTTACTTACGAACATCCGCTGAAATCAATCAGAATAGATAACCAGGCTGGAGGAATTAAAATATTTCCATCATCGGACAACAAAACATCGGTTCAATCGGTAAAAATAGTCTACCATGCCGATTCATCAAAAGTTAAAAAATATAAAGAATCGGTGATGATTAAGTCAAAAATATCAGATAACAAAGTTGTTCTCAGAAGCAAATCTTCCAAAGATGATTTCCCTTACAAAAGAGTAAGAACTTTTTTCACTGTTTACGTAACCGCTAACACAAAAATTGAAATAAAAAACAGGTTAGGGAATATCAACATAGAAAATATAAATGGTTCCGTTAGAATTAATGAAAAATTCGGTGATATTAAGATCAACAATGTTAACTCAGATATAAGCATAATCAATAAATTCGGTAACACAGAAATAAAAAAGATAAGTGGAAAAACAGAATTGGACTTGGAATTCTCAAAAGCTGAGATTGAAGAAATAAATTCTTTAGATTGTAAAATCTCCCATTCCTCCCTTTATCTTTCCGATATAGGTAGAAGTGATTCCATTAATATAAAGGGTGCTCATACCAGATTAATACTGAAAAATGTTAATTCAGATCAGATAAAAATTAAAGATTCTCACAATAAAATAGAAATCTCCAAAGTAAATACAAGAGAGTTTATAGTAAGTTCAAGACATTGCAAAATCAAGGCTTACAAATTAAACTCGGATTCGATTTCTATAAAAAACTCTTTTAATAGAATAAAATTAGTAGATGTCTCAGGTAAAAAGTTGAATATTCTCCTATCACATGGTGATTTGTATGCTTCTTTTGTTTCAATGTTTGATAACATATTTATTACTAACTCTTTTTCGGATATTCATTTAAAAATTCCATCCGGAAAAGATCCTACATTAAGTATGAATACAAAATACGGGATAATAAAAAATGAAACCGGTCTTGAGATAGTATCAACAAAAAACAAACATTTAACAACTTTCTCAAAGAAAGGGACAGATTTTGAGATCAACATCAATACCAGCTACGGAGACATAACCTTATCGGAACAAAATTAACACCATACTCACACTATACTATATAAACCCACAAGAATATTTTGCTATCGTTACAGAAGTAGATGCAATTAAATAAAAAAGTGTCCTGCCCCCTTTTATTTGCAGTAGGGGTAAATGGCAATTTACCCCATTCTTCCGTAAGGA
>CAYRAO010000002.1:0-169713 GCA_964422395.1 uncultured Clostridia bacterium | reverse complement strand
CAGCATTAAAATCGGGATTGAAAAAAGAACCGAAAATAATAACGGTATCAATATCGATCATTTTCCTTACAATATCAATATATTCATCTATTTTATCCTTTTGTTTTATCCATTTTAAAAAATCCTCATCAAGTCCGGCTTTGTTTGCCAAGAATTCTCAGAAACCAGTAGGTCTTGCGTCTACCCTGTTTAGGAGGTCGTAGGAGGGTGACGGTGTCCAAAAGGGGTTTCCTCTCTCCGTTCGGTCTACTAAAAAGTATTTCCTCCATTGTGTTGTCGGAGTAATTTAATGCGTTATTTTGTTTTGATCCGTTTGTTGATTGCAGTAACAAGATATGGTAAAAGACATACTTAAAATTAATTCGGTAAATATGGATGCACACAATGAAGATATTTTCTCTGCAAGTTCAAATAGTGGTATTGTCTTCATTTCTACTTTTAAATACATCTTTTATGTTCTCATCTCAGACCCCATTGGATACGGTGAGGAAGGCTAATAAAGAGATTCTAAATGTTTTTATTTTTAATAAGAATATTGATAAAAGACATGAATTATTGATTAGACGAATTGTTAATAATTCGATTAATATTCCTGTTATCTCCGGTAGAATTATTAATAGATTTTGTGATAAAATCTCAAAATCTCAATGTGAATATTTTGACAGGGTGTTTCAAGATTTTTTGATTGTTTCAATATTAGGGAAGCTACATAGACATCATGCGGTACATTTTAAATATTTACAGGAAAAGATAGATCGGAATATTGCGGTAGTCAAAGCTGCAGTAACTTATAAAAACGAGACTGTAGATGTAGAGTATCGTTTGGAAAATTTTGAAGGTCATTGGCTCATTGTTAACAGTATAGTTGATGATATTGATATGATCGAAAATTACCAAAAACAGTTTGAAAAACTATTTTTAAGATATCCTTTTGATAAGATCATATCCAGATTGTTAAACAAAATCTCCAGATATGAGAATAAATATGGTAAGTAAAATGTTATCTTTTAGAAAAAAAGAAAAGGTAAATGTAAGATTTTTTAGTCGAGTTATGTATTTTGTTTGCAAAAAATCGAATAAAAATCCGATTATATGGTTTATCCTTGCTATGATTATTTCTCTCCCTTTTTATTTTCAGGCAAAAAAAATTCGCCTTGATGTTGATCCGATCAGACTTCTACCAAAAAATAGCAGAGCTGCAATAAATGCAGTTAAAATGAAACCATTGTTAGGATCAATGTCATTTTTTACATTACTTATCCAAGGAGCTGAAAAAGAAAAGTTGCAAGAAGTCGTCACGGTTGCATCGGCAAAAATAAAAAAAATTATCAACGTAGAATCTGTTGAATTTAAATATCCTATCTCTTTCATAAGGAAATATAATCATCTTCTTATACCTTTAAATTATCTTGAGGATATTTCCGACCTGATAGTTAGAACAAAGTCCAGAATAAATCCACTGACCAGTGATATGTTGGCGGAAGAAGATTTAATAAAATCGGATATTGGAAAAGACAAGAGTGGGGACATTGATAAATTAATATCAAAGTATGGAAATATATCAAATTTTCACTGTAGTAAAAACGGAAAGATATTCGGAATAATAATATATCCCGATCAAGATCTTATTAATCTTAACATTGTAAAAGAAATTTTTATCCAATTACAGAAGATTCGTGTGGAAGTTTCTAAGAGTTTTGGTGTTAAAGCAAATATCGGAGGCTATCTTAGAAACTGGATAGAGGGGCAAAATGTCATTATGGGCGATTTAAAGCGATCCGGTATTATAATGACAATAGGTATATTGCTCGTTTTGCTTATCAGTTTTAATAGTATTAGGATAATACCTTTATTAATTCTCCCTATTTTAATCGGTTTGGTTTGGTCTTTCGGATTAGTAAGGATAATAATCGGAGATATTAATACTATAACAGCGTTTTTGCTCCTTATTTCTTTTGGATTGGGAATAGATTTCTCTATCCATCTTGTTAAACGGTTCAGTAAAGAATTAATAAAAAGAACTCCCTATCATGCATTGGTTAGGACATTCTCATCAACAGGAAAATCCGTGTTCCTTTCCGGCCTAACTACCTCGGTTGCACTTTTTTTTATGGGAATTTCCGGTTTTAGAGGTGTTTCCGAATTTGGGATTGTCGGTGGATTAACTCTATCCATAATTTTAATTGTAATACTTACTTTTATGCCTTCTATGATGATTCTCGGATATAAAATTGGCATTATAAAAAAAAGTTGTATTAAAAAATCCCGAACTCTGTTTCCCACACCAATAATTTCTTCTTCTATTCTGTTATTAACGGTCATTTTCTTGTTCTTTGGGGTAGTAAAACTGGAGTTTGATTATGACTTTGACCATATGGAACCGAAGACCTCCGGATTAAAAGAGATAAAAAGATATCAAGAACAGGTATATCCCACCACTTTGGTTCCACAGGCGATATATATTGCGGAGAACCTTTCTGCTTTGGATAAGATGTCGAGGATTCTGAGACTTAGTAAAAAGAACAATCCCGATACAAAAATAGGATGGATCCGCAGTATTCGTGATTTTTGTCCTGATGATTCGGAAACAGGTAAAAGGCTCATGAAACTGAAAGAGATTAAAGAGCAGTTAAAAGGTAGATGGGTCAGTAGGATAAAAGATCCGGAAATAATGAAATGGATTAATTCTTTAATAAAATCAATACCTCCTGAACGACAACCGGATATCAAAGAACTTCCCGTTTCATTAAAAAGGAACTTAATTTGTAAAGGAGATGTAAGTAAATATATATTGGCGGTATATCCGAATACAAGTATAAACAATGGGAAAGATGCAATGAATTTTACCAAAGAAATTTATAATCTAAAGAATTCCCACAACATTATTGGTCCCAGCGGCGGAGGTCCGGTAATCTCGGAAATACTATGGTTGGTAGAATCGGAAGCACTATGGTTGATTATGATTCCTTTTACGGGGATAACTTTGTTAATACTCCTTTATCAACGGTCGGTTAAGCAGACTATTTTTATTTTGTTTCCTTTACTGTCCGGAATTTTTTTGACCATTGGAATTATGGCTATATTCGGTTTAAAAATGAATTTTTTTAATATTGTAGTACTACCATCTCTGGTAGGGATAGGTATAGATGACGGGATACACTATTTTCGTAGATGGATGGAAAATGACAAAAATATTGTTTTGACTCAGGAAGAACTTTTCGGACCTTTGACCATCACTACATTGACAACTATTTTGGGGTATAGCGGATTGATCTTTGCACATAATTCCGGACTTCGTTCTATTGGAATGATAGCATGTATAGGATTGTTATGTACATGGTTGACTTCGCTTTTTTTACTTCCCGGAATACTGAATTTTTTTCAAAAAACAGGAAGGTCAACCGATAAAATAAATTCTACTTAACCAAAATAAACTTGATATCCGATTTGTTCAATATTCTCTTAATCTAAATTGTAAACTTTTTTCCGCAATAGATTAGTTAGTTTTAGTAAAAATCCCTGTTCGTTGCCTGAAAATGTTTCTGCAGGAATTATTTTTCCTACTTTCAAAGTAATCCTGACATCTTTTTTATTTATTATTTCTCTCGGCAGTAGGATCATAGCCAATCTTCTATGTATGGCTGTTGCAATATAAAAAAGTTTAGTATTTCTTCCCTGAATGTAAAGAGGAAGAACAGGTGAATTGTATTTTTTAGCAAAATATGCAGGACCGTTTCTCCACTGCCTATCTTTGATGCCATTCCATGTTAGTCTTGAAACTAATGCCGCCGGGAAAAAAATAATTGCTTCCTCATTATGAAAAGATTTTGAGATATTGTTCATGTTTCTCTTTTGGGCGGATATATTGTAAACATTATAAGGTATGAACAAATCTGCAAGATTTTCTATATTCATTAGAACACTCGAAACAATTACTTTTACATCCTTTCTGACTGAAGAAATTGCATGAAGAGCCGCTAATCCATCCATACCACCTAAAGGATGATTGCAAACAACAATTAATCTCCCTTTTGCCGGAATATAATTTGAATTATCAAGATCATATGAAAAATTCAGTGTATTAAAAATAGACTGAATAAAATCAATGCCTCTTACAGAGGTGTTTTTTTCAATAAAGTCGTTCATTATTTTTATTTTCATAAGTTTATTAAGATTTTTTATAGCAAAATCGGATATAAACCGTGGAATTTTTTTACTTAAATATGGGGTTTCAGATTCAAGTATCTTTTTTAGATCAATCTTTTTCATAATCTTCTTATTTACTCGTATTTGTAAATTGGTAATAATAAATTATTAATATAGTGAAAGTCAAGAAATAATGTTCCGGCAATACAGATTCTTTGACTTTAAACTCTCGATTATATATATTCTGCCTTGATGAAATATATAAATTATTGCTGTGATTTGATATTAATGTTGGAGAATTAATTATTTTGTGACCAATAAAATAATTAAAATACTTGCCTTCTTCTGGATTCAGTATACTTTGGGACGCAGGGGTTCTTTCCCCTATGGAATCTTAATCAATTTTAGTTTACTGAAAATTTCAATGCTTGTCGTAATCAGTGATATAATTCAAATTATTGTCATTCTGAATTTTTTTGAATTTTTTGTAAATAAATTGGATGTTATAACCAAAATAAAAAAGAAGTTTTGGAAGAATGTTGAAAATTCCGGTAAAAATAGACTTGAAAAATTTAAAAAATATGGAGACTGGGGAGTTCTGTTGATTTCTGCACTCCCATTTGCCGGAGGTGCTTTATCAGGGAGTATTTTAGCCGTATCTTTGGAATATAAAAAATTGAAAGCTTTCTTTCTAATTCTGTCCGGTTGTATGATCGGAACTTTATTGTATTTTGTCGGAATTTCAGGGATAATGCATTCTATCGGTTAAATGTGATAACGGGATAATAAGGAAAATGAAAAACAGGTTAAAAGTAGTTCTTTATGCAGGAATGTATAAAAAAAATCAGGATGGAGCGACGAAATCTTTATATAAATTAACCGATTCCCTCCTTAATAGAAACATTGAAGTCAAATTATTAGCTTCTTCTGCCACACCTCAGAAAAGAGATGGATTGATCATAACCAAGGTAATAGGAGTTCCCTTCTTTTTTTATCATGATTATAAATTTTCTTTTCCACTTCCCAATTCAAAAAAAGATTTGGACAAGTATAAACCGGATATTATTCATATTGCGGCTCCGGATTTATTGGGGATATTTTTAGCAAGGTATGCGAGGAAAAATAATATTCCGTTGTTTATGTCATATCATACAAATTTTCCGTCTTACTTAAAATATTATAAAATTAAATTTTTATTAAAATTCGGATGGTGGTATTTTCATTGGTTTTATAATCATGCGGATATAGTTTTTGTTCCCACACAAATAGTTCAAAATGAGCTATCGGATAAGGGGATAAAGAACACCAAGATATGGTCAAGAGGAGTTAATACTAATCAATTTAATCCGAGTAAAAGATCAAACAAAATCAGATCGGAATGGGGAGCTGATGGTAAGAAGGTCATTCTATATAGCGGTAGGTTCGTATGGTATAAATCTTTGCGATCCTTCATTGAGATTTATAACTTATTCAATGAGAAATATCCGAAAAATGTAATTTTTGTTTTACTTGGAAGCGGACCAATAGAAGATGAGTTGAAAAAAAAAATGCCTGAGGCAATTTTTCCGGGATATTTATCGGGAAACGATCTCTCTGTTATTTATGCAAGTTCCGATATATTATGTTTTCCGTCAACAACCGAAACTTTCGGTATGGTGATTCTGGAATCTTTATCATCAGGAGTTCCGGTTGTAGTTTCAGATATAGGCGGTTGTCAGGAGATAGTGATTAATTCTGGAGCCGGATTGGTTGCCAAAGCAGGAGATGCAGACGATTTTTATAATTGTTGCAAAAAAATTATAACAGACAAAAATTTATGGGAGTCATTAAGAAATAATGCTTTGAATTATTCGAAAAATAGGAATTGGGAAAATATAAACAACGTTGTTATATCCGAATATTACAAAACTATTAATGGAAACGGGTGAATAAAAAATATTTTCGAATAATACTGGAGTGTTTTATCCTTTGATATTACTGTGGTTACTATATAGAGACCGATTGATAATTTATAACCCCTCTGATAGAATAATGTTCTGAATCTGCATACCTATTGCAGGAGGTTTGATGAATTATTATTTTACCGAAATGGAAATGGCAGTTAAAAATTTGTTCTCGGAGTATGTTGATAGAAGGATTATTCCACTAAGAAATGAATTGGATAAGAATGACGAATTTCCTAAAGAGATTTTTAGAGAAATGGCAGAACAAGATTTTTTTAGAATAATAATTCCTGAGGAATATGGTGGTATGACTGATTCGATAATGGTTTCTACTATCGGTATTGAGGAACTGTCCAGAGGGGACGGTGGAATAGGAGTTACTTTTGCAGCTCACTCAATAACCTCTAAAGGTATTGTTTTGTTTGGAACCGATAAGCAAAAAAACAGATACCTTCCCTCAATTGCTGATGGGAAGTTGTTTACTGCATTTGCATTAACCGAATCCGGAGCCGGATCCGATGCGGCTGGATTGAAGACGAGAGCAGAGAAAAAAGGTGCCGGATATGTTATTAACGGTACAAAACAATTTATTACGAGCGGAGAGATCGCCGATATATGTTTGGTCATTGCAGGCACCGATCACGGCAAAGGATACAAGGGATACACTGCTTTTATTGTCGAGAAGGGGACACGGGGATATACTGTCGGGAAAAAGGAAGATAAGATGGGAATTCGTTCTTCCGTTACAAATGAATTGATATTTGATGATTGCGAAATACCTGCGGAGAATATGCTTGGCAGTTTGGGGCAGGGTTTTTATATTGCTCTTGCACTGCTTGATAGAAGCAGGATCGGGATAGGGGCACAGGCTCTTGGAATAGCTCAAGCGGCATTGAACGAATCAATTGATTATTCTAAAACGAGGGAACAGTTTGGGAAAAGTATAAATAAATTTCAGGGGATACAATTTATTCTTGCCGATATGGGTACTTCCATTGAAGCTGCAAGAGCTCTCGTATATCAAGCTTCAAAAAATGTTGATTCAGGTGAAGAAAATATAACTGCCGGTTCCGCTATGGCAAAACTTTATGCAACCGATATGGTAATGAAGGTTACCACTGATGCCGTCCAGGTGTTCGGAGGTTACGGTTATATGAAAGAGTATCCTGTGGAAAAGATGATGAGAGATGCAAAGGTGACTCAGATATACGAAGGGACAAATCAGATACAGAGGCTTATTATAGCTTCAAAACTTCTTAAATAGACGGAGAGTTAAATGGATAAGAAAAATAGTTTTTCAAGCGGAACAATTCTGACGGGTTCGATTTTTATATTTATCGGAATTGTTTGGATTTTGAAGAACATAGGATATTTGGATGTGAGTCTTAAAGAGTGGTGGCCACTTATTTTAATAGCAGTCGGATTATTAAATATTCTAAATCAAGAAAATATATTTTCTTTCCCCGGATGGTTACTTGTGTTATTTGGAAGTATATTTCTTTTAACTGCCAATAATTTTATTGAATGGGAAAATATTTTAAGATTGTGGCCTGCAATACTAATCTTCATAGGACTATCTTTACTATTTGGAAACGGTAAAAAGAAATCGAAACCGGAAGATAAAAATGAGAAGGATAATTATATTTCAGGATTTGCTGTTTTCTCAGGATTTAACAGGAAAGTAACATCTAAATCATTCCGCGGTGGAAATATTTTTGCAATATTCGGCAGTTCGGAGATGGATTTAAGAGAAGCTAAATTAAATCCAAACGGAGCGGATATGGAAATTACAGCTGTATTTGGAGGAGTGGAACTACGTTTACCGGAAGAATGGAATGTAGAGGTAAATTCGACCGCAATTTTCGGAGGAGTTGAAAATATATACAGAAGTGAAGATCAGGAAGAAGAGAAAACTGTTAGAATAAGTGCTACCGCAATTTTCGGAGGGGTAAAAATAAAGAACTGAATGAACAATTTCTTCCTTGATAGAATAAATGATTCTCAAAAAAATTATATAGATGATCCATGGGTTTTTCTTCGTGAGCTTGCTCAAAACAGTCGTGATGCAGGTGCATTTGAAATTAAGATTGATTCCGGTGGTAGCGGGTCGGGAACCGAGGTTATAATTTTTTCCGATAATGGGAAGGGGATGACATATAAGGAAGCTCGTAAATACCTGTTTCGACTTTATTCGTCAAGCAAACTGAAAGAGAAGGCATCGGTAGGAATGTATGGTATCGGATTTTGGACGGTAATGAAATATGAGCCTGATACTATTATTATCGAATCTTACTCCGATGAGGAAGATAAGTGGGCTGTTTTGTTGGATAAAGAGTTAAATCATAAGAGGGTCGAATGCAACCTTGATAAGTTTGGGACAAGAGTGACACTGATAAGAAAAAAACATTTTTCCGAGTATGAAACATTCTGTAGTGAATTGGAAAAAGGTGTTATGAAATTTTGTCGATTTATAGATAGAAAAAGTGGTGGAAGAAAAACATTACCGGTGGTATTCAGGGGGAAAATCATATCTGAAGAGTTGAAGTATAATGAAGGTGTTACACTTAAATACGGTGGACGTAATTTTGAAGGTATTGTCGGTCTAAGTGAAGTTCCAAGAGTAACTTTTTATATTGGTGGTATCTTGGCATGGGAGGGATATACCCTTGATGAGGTGTCTCTTACCGAAAGCGATATAAAGAAAAATGATTATATTAAAAGCGGCATTGCTCCGGTTTTCTTAATAAATAGTCGTAATTTAAAAGTTAATATGTCAAGGAAAGAGTTGATTGCCGATAATTCCCTTAAAAAGATTATTAAAAGTTCGGAAAAAGCTCTTAAAGAGTTGGTGCAAATGTGTTCTGATCATGCATATCCGAGAACGAAGATAAAAAAAATGTTTTCGGTGATTAAAAATTTATATAGGAGCATTTCTACATCGTACTGGAAAATTATTCTGATAACTCTTATTTTTATCATACCGGCGGAGTTTTATCTTCTGAAAAAACTTTTTCCTGTTGGAGGAAGTGTAGTCTCTTTCCCTGATGTAGTAAGTACGGCATTGTATAAACAATATAGTGCTACAGTGGATATGTTGGGTAAAGGAGTTATTGCGGATGTAAGGTATTCACCGAAAGATAATATATTGTTACGGATGTTTACTGCACCGTATTATGATAAGAAAAAGGGGTTTATCCGAAACGTAGAGGGGAAATTTATTAATCTCCAAAAAAGTAATTTCAAAAGCGAAGGTGATTATAAAGTAAGTATATTTATTAAAAACGGAGGTGATGTTTTTTTACCTTACCCTATAGGTTATATTGTTAATGAAAAGAGTGTAAGGATAAGTGGAGAAGAATCAATACGTTTAAAAAGATTCGATTCGGGAGAAATAGTTTTAAATGTTCGGGGATTAAATAAAATTTTGAAATATACGTGCACGTTGGATGAAATGGTAGAGGATTCTTCTTTATATAGCAAATATCTTAAATTTCCGGAACATGTACAATTCTCGAATGAGATTGAGAAGATAATTCATGAGCTGTTCTATTTGAGCATTGATAACAAAATAGAAAAAGCGGTTAAGTTAACAAATATTTTGGTAAGATATGATTCTTCAGAATCGACAGCCGAGTATTTCAGAAATTATAAAAATAATGAGACATGGCTTTCAAAGGTCTTGGATATCGGTGTCGGTGATTGTGACGTGATTAATGGAGTTTTATGTCTTATACTTAGGAAATCGGGAGTAAGATCAAGACTGGTTATCGGATTAGTGGGAGAGAACGGGTTTGTCAAGCCTCAAATTCATTCGTGGGTGGAGTATTTTGACAAAAAATGGAAAAATATTGATGCAACAGTAAATTTGAATGATTCGGATGTGCAAAAGGTTTTGAATACTCCCACTACATTTGTATTTGAAAATAAATCCGATAGATCGGAGAATAAAATTGAGATAATACCGATGATTCTGAAAGTGCTATTACTCCTTTTAATACTGTCGGTATTCCCTTCTGTCTTGTTTCTTAGAGAGAAAGTCATAAAAGAGAAAGAAAAAAGGGGAAAACTAAATCCTAAAAATAAAATTAAAGCAAGGCGTGATATTATAGAAATCGGAAAAAGCTATCTGTTGGATCCGAAATTGTGGAACTATAATTTTAATATTGTTGAGCAGGAGATAATTACAACGGTTTCAGGAAAAAATATTTCAATAAAAAGGGGACTGAAATTATTGAAAGAGGGAAAGCTATTTTTCGGAAGAGCTGAAAATCCGATAGTTGATGCTCTAAAGAATTCAGATGAGTTTATTATCGATTCTGAAAATATTATTCAATATCCGATTGTAAAATTGTTTTACGGAATAATTGATCTGAATAAAATAAATGCTATGGCAATAGATCTGGAATTTAAGAGTGGTTCGGAAAAATCAACAACAATGCTAAAAGAAATAAATCTGATCTTAAAAAAAGTTTCGTGGAAGAATTTAATATGCTTTGAAGCTTTGAATTTTAATGATAAACTTTTATCTGATGTAGATTTTTCCAGAATATATTTTAGAAAGTTTTTTAAAAAAACCGGATATCCCCGCAGATTCGTTGTGCTGAATATGGGTTCACCCGAGTTAATTGAAATTATAAATTTATATGAGTTTAATCGTGATATGGCATTGAAAAGATTTTTTCAATTGATAATGGACAAATCGTCTTTTTTCTATAATGACAGGGAAATATCTCAAAAAAAGATCCTTAGAACAATCTTAAAGCATGGATAAGACAACTGATAATAATCAGCTTTTCTCAATGGATATTGATGCATATTTGTACAAAGTAGCGGTTTTTTCTCAGAGATCCATTCTCCTTTTTAGTTCGGAACTTGTTCGAGAAGCAATAAAAAGAGGAGCGGATAACATAACGATAAAAATAGATAAAAATAAAATTGAGATATCGGATGACGGAAACGGGATGGATCCGTATGATCTTAAAATGATTGGAGATCTTAAAGAAGACGGCATTCCGATAGAGAAGAAGGAAAGTTCGGTTGCAAGATTAAAAAGCAAGAACGGTGCGGGAATGCTCGCTGTTTTTGCTGCTAATCCAAAAAGTATAAAAATTGAAACTGTGGCAGGTAACAGATTCTATTCCCTCTCTATCAGTGATGAGGATATAATATTTGAGGAAGGAGGTTCAATTGCAAAAGGGACAAGGATTCAATTATTAAGACATAATAAAAATCATGAAGATGAAGTAAGAGTGTTGCGAGAGTACACTCGTCGATCGGATAAAAAGATTATAATTAACGGAATTGAATCCAAATCGGAAAAGGGAGTTCCGAAAACATTTGTTTCGGTTAATATTAGTGATAAAAAATCGGGAGTAAAAGGGGTTTGTGGAATTCCCGTTTCGGATAGAATCTGTAAAATATGGTTCACGGATAATGGAATAATAAAGAAGAGGATAAGCTTCCCCCCATTAAAGGGGCTGATATTTCATGCAATACTTGAGACCGGTTCTTCCGACCGAGAGGATTTCAATAAAATGCTTATTCCCATAGTTCATAAATTATATTATTATTTGGCAAAAAATTTTACTGCATTAAAAAGTGAAAAAAGGGATAGGGTGGAGGAGTTGTTATTTCTTCATACGAAGAGTACCGGAATCAGAAAAATTATTAACCAGATTAAACCTTTTAAAGTTTTTGGTAGCAATTCTTTCATCGGGCTTGAAGAACTGATAAAACTTTCAAGTGCCGGAAAGTTATATGTTGTGAATTCAGAATATAAAAATTTGAACCTTATCAGGAAAAATTCGGAATTTACCGTTGAGCTTACTCCGAGACAGATGGATTTTATTCTTAACCACTTAAAAATACCAGTTAAGTTTATAGAAATTGTACCGGTAGAGCAAAGAAGATTTATAAATAAAATAAAGCTTAATATTCAGAAATTGAAGTATAGAATCCAAGTTAAGATAAAATTTTTTATGAAAAAACTTGATGCCGATCTACTTTGGAATGAGGAGAAAATTTTTCTGAAACGTCTGAGCGGATATTTTTCAGGAAATTCCTACATCAATGATTTAGGATATGGAAAAATAAGTTTTTACATTACCAAAGGGATAGGACTGTCTCCGATATATTTTGTAAATAATTTGAAGGAAAACGGAGAGAAAGAAGTTGATGTTCTTCTGCGAAGGGGAAGTGGAATAGTACAACATTTGGTGAAATTGTACGATAAAGATGAAAAAAACTTTGAAATAGTATCTGAATTTATTATGAGTGAACTAAAGACCATACTGTCCGTGAAATAATCTATTCGAATAAAAAACCAATAGAGGATAGAATTCTCGTTTCACTTGCTTTAACTGTAATATCATGCAGAGAACCTCTCCTGTTTCTCCTTTCAAACAGTATTGAAATAACAAGATTGGTCCTCGGTATCTTGTATCCGATGGAACTTGAAAAAATTGATCTTGAATCAATTATTTTTGAATCGTCTTGTACTTTGTCTTCAAATCTATCAAGTCCCTGAATAGAACCGTATTTTTGGTATTTAGCTCCGCCGGTGAAGAATATATTCCCAAGTTTGAGTTTTGTGTTTAGATTTAGTGTATATCCGAATGCATAATAATATCCATAGTATGACAGAGTGGTTTTCATTCTGGTTTTGAAAATATTGTTATTTTGTGAATATTTATTAAGTGCCAATGAGTTGATGAGTCCGAAATCAAAATATGCATCTGCAGTGATCTCCAATTTAAACGGTGAAGAATATAGAGAAATATGAGTTGATGGTCCTATCAGATTAATGATCGCTAATTTATCTGTAAAATTAAGCGGTTGAACGGGTTCTTCACCGCCTGTAAAATCATAATGATATTCACTTATGTCATAATATTCCAAAGCTCTTTTTTTAAAAAGACCGAATGCAGATGATGCTCCGATATAGAATGAGTATCCTTTAAGTAATCCTGCTGGATTTTTGTTAAGCCTCTGATGAAAATATCCTAAATAAATTACCTTTGTATCAAATGTGTACTCTTGAATTCCGATACTCCCTAAAGATATTCCGAATTTTATGGAAGAATAGAAAGTAGAGTTCAGACTTAAATTTGTTTCCTCAACAGAGGGAATCCCAAACCCCGGAATCTTCTTAAATTCCGATTCGGCATAAAAGTGAAATCTGTTGGTTCTTATTCCGTCACTATAATTATTGTCAATATTCTCATTGCTGATCTTAAGATAAAAAGTCGGATAAGAAAAATAATCTTCACTGAAATGTGATCTCCACTTTTTTCCTCCCAATATATCATTTAGTGCAAAAACAGGATTCAAGATATAACCTGCTATATGGCTTATTGTACCTTTCCTTCCTAACAGGTATTTTCCTAATTGATAAAGTGGTTCTCCTATCGGAAGACCACCGATTCCACTGAAAAAATTGTCATTAATTGATATTACTTCTCTCCATTCCGTAAGGTATTCCCATGCCAGAGAGAATGTCGTTGCAAATAATAACGACTCAATTACTGTTAGTCCGTGATATCTTGCCGTATTGTAATGGATTGCTCCTCCAAGTCCGTGTGTCCAGTTTGTTTTGAATGGGTTTGAATCGAATCTGTTTGCTTTGAGAGTGAAAAATCTTTCGCTCTGATCTTCCCAATTCAATTGAAATTGCCAGTCCTCAATCCAAGCTGCATAGGTAGCCCAATATCTGATTGAGTCGGCAAGCCAAAGAGATCCGTTTATTAGTAAAGCTCTTAGCAATTTTTTTTTTTTAAACGGTTTGATATCTCTTCGAATCCTAACCGAATTACCGTTATTAGTATAGGCGTTTTTGGTAAAAGAAATGTCGAAATTAATATTACTTTTATAGGTTAGAGAGAATAATCCTCTGATATTAGCACTCTTTTCTAATTCAGAAGAAACAAGAGCAAAGGGTACAAGCAGTAATATTAAAATAGTTTTAAATTTCAAAATTCCCTCACAAATTAATTGGAATTTCTAACACAACCCCCATATATAGTCAAATCGGTGTATAGGTTACATACGGATGAAACTTTTTAGTGAATTAACAGGTCATAACTAATAACTATATCGAGTTTCTATTGATAAGTTGGTTGTTATAATGTAAAATTCGGTATTAAAAGGTGAACTTAATGAAAAATTTTAAAAATATCGTTTTATTTTCTCTGTTTGTTTTATCTATCATTGTTTTTTTTAACGGATGTAAAGGGTTCGGTAGTCCGGATTATACTATGACCGTAGTTCTTGAAGACGGTTGTACGGGAACACCCGATGCAGGGACTTACATACACAAAGAGTTTGATAAAATAGAATATGAGTATAAACCTCCCAAGAAAGGTGTTGCAATTGAAGTTTTGGTTAATAATAATGATTATGAAAAGAAAGGTGAAATTCAAATATACAACAATGTAAATATAGTTGTGCGGATAAAAGATATAAGAGGTATTTGGGAGTTTACTTATAAAACCGAGAGTGAAAATGATATTAAAATGGATATAACGTTTTCAGGTAAAACTCCATTTGAAGGCGATTTTACCGATTCCCGCGGTTACAAAGGAACATGGACTGTGAAAGAGAATGATTTCACCATGACTTATAGTAATTGGCATGATTATATTTTTACAGGTTCCATTAAAAGTATGAGGGGAAACTATACGGGAGAAGGGGTTGAGCTCTCGTGGAGTGCAAAAAGAAAAAACTGATCCTTTGAGTGTATCGACATCCTTGCATGTGTTATCAAAAATCATTAAAATTAGTCTACAGGAGGATTCCATGGATCACAAGATATTAAAACTTGCCGTTGAGGACGGGATAGGTATTATTACTATTAGTCGCCCGAAAGCGTTGAATGCATTGAATAGTGAGTTTTTTACAGAGATGGATTCTATGATAGAAAAAATTGAAACCGATAAATCCGTAAAAGGTGTGGTGATAACCGGAGAAGGAAAAGCTTTTGTAGCCGGAGCCGATATATCAGAAATGGTCTCAATGGATAATAAGACTGCCGTTGAGTTCTCTAAAACGGGACAGAGAATATTCAGAAGACTTGAATTGTTGAAAAAACCCGTAATAGCGGCAGTAAATGGATTTGCTCTCGGCGGAGGATGTGAACTTGCGATGTCTTGCGATATAAGGATTGCAGGGGTAAAGGCAAAATTCGGTCAACCTGAAGTCGGGCTTGGTCTTATTCCGGGATTTGCAGGGACACAAAGATTACCCCGAATTGTCGGATTGGGTAATGCACTTCATCTTTTGATGACAGCGGATATGATCGGTGCCCAAGAAGCAAAGAGAATCGGTCTTGTTCAGGAAGTGGTCGAACAGGAAGAGGTATTAAATAGAGCATTGGAGATTATGGAAAAAATATTGTCAAAGGGACCTAAAGCTGTCTCATTGTTGAAAAGCGTTGTCAGAAGAGGTATAGAAACCGATATTGACAGCGGATCGAATATTGAAGCAAATGAGTTTGGAACTCTTTTTGGAAATGAGGGTACCGAAGGTATGAAGGCTTTTCTTGAAAAAAGAACTCCTGAATGGAAGGGGGAATAAATGAACTATGAAGAGATACTTGAAAATGTGACAGTCCTCGGTGCAGCCGGAAAAATGGGGAGTGGAATACTTCTTCTGACTGCTGTAGAAATGGCGGATTTAAGTCTAATGGAGGAAAACAGAAATCGTAATTTTGTCCTGAATGCGATGGATGTTTCCGATGCGGGTCTGTCGGGATTAATGAGTTACCTTAGAGTACAAGTCAGAAAGATTGCAGAGAAGAAAACCATGTTTTTACGAAATGTATATAAAGATAGAACCGATCTGATTGAAAACGGAGAAATAATCGATCAATATATTTTTGATGTGATGGACATTGTAAGACCTACGACCGGTTTATCTCCCGCATTTAAGTCACATCTTATTTTTGAAGCGGTAAATGAAAATCCCGAACTTAAAGTAAAAATTTTCAAAGAGATTGAGGATAATAGTGATCTGTCTCCATGGTATTTTACAAACACTTCTTCTGTTCCGATAGGAAATCTTGACGATAAGGCGGGATTGGGTGGAAGGATACTTGGTTTCCATTTTTACAATCCTCCTGCCGTGCAAAAACTTGTTGAGGTGATTGTAACCGAGAATACACTTCCGGAACTGAAAGATTTTGCTGCTAATTATGCTAAGAAGCTAAAAAAAATCACGGTTCCTTCCAACGATTTTGCCGGATTTATAGGGAACGGTCACTTTATGAGAGATGCCCTTCATGGTATCGAAGAAGCTAAAAAAATAGGAAGTGAACTTGGATTTACAGGAGGTGTCTACACCGTCAACAAGATAAGTCAGGAACTTCTTGTGAGACCTATGGGTATATTTCAACTCATAGATTATGTGGGGATAGACGTATGCCGTTATATAATGGAAGTTATGAATCCGTATTTGGAAGATGAGGATTTGCATAGCGAAGTTCTTGATATGATGATAGAGCATAATATACGGGGTGGACAGAATTCAGACGGGTCACAAAAAGACGGATTCCTACAGTATAAGAAGGGAAGACCGGCGGGTGTTTACGATCCTGATAAAAGAAATTATGTCCCGATAGAAGATTTAAACGGTAAATCGGAAAAATTTCTTGGAAAACTTCCCGACTTTATTCCTGCATGGAAAAATATAATAAGGGATAGAGATAAAGAAAAGATATTAAAAGAGCATTTTAATAATCTGAAAGAAATTTCTTCAAAAGGATCGGAATTGGCAGTTAATTATGTAAAGAGGTCTAAAGAGATCGGGAAAAAACTTGTTGCAGATAAGGTTGCTGCAAATGAAAGTGATGTTAATACTGTTATGCTGACAGGTTTCTTCCATGCTTACGGACCGATAAATGATTTTGTAACTCGGGGGTAAAATATTATGAGAAAATTAAGAAAAAAAGTATATATGACGGCAGGATTTAATACTGTTTCTCTTGGAACCGGTAGGAAAGAATTTCATCCTAAGAAGCCTCGACCGGGAATCGAACATTACATAAAAGAGAGTGGAGAAGGTACTCTGAAACAGATAGGCGGGAGTAAAAATGTTGATGAGAGTGTTATCGGAAATTTTATGGCATCAAGATTTAATAAACAGGCCAATCTCCCCGGTTTTATCCCGATGATTGATAAGGGTCTTTCCGGAAAACCGGCAACGCGTGTGGAAGGGGCATGCGGGTCAGGTGGACTTGCTCTTATGACTGCCATAAGATCCGTTCTTTCGGAAACTTCCGATGTGGTATTGACACTTGGAGTTGAAGTGCAAAATACGGTCAAGGCAATATATGGTGCTGATATTCTTGCAGGAGCCGGTTGGTATCAGGATAGAAAGAAAGGTCATGCATATTTTTTCCCGGGGCAGTTTAGTGATAGGGCGGGAGCATATTTTAAAAAGTATGGTAGAGATAAAGCAAGGAGAGGATTTGCAAGATGGTTCAGGAATGCCATTGAAAATGCCAGGCTGTGTCCTACAGCTCAAGAGTTTCACAATAAGGTTGACGATTTGGAGGCTCTCGGATTAACCGAACCGAATGGTAGAACTTTTGTTGAACATCTCAATGTTTTCGATTGTTCAAAAGTTTCGGACGGTGCTTCCGCAATAGCGGTAGTTTCAGAGGAAGGATTGTCCAAGATCGGAATTGATAAAAGAGACACGGTTGAGGTTGTAGGGTGGGGTCAGTGTGAAGCGGATATTACTTCTCCTCCGAAAGATCCGACAATCTTGAGTACGATAAAAATGGCAGCTGAGGAAGCATTGTCTTCAGCAGGTATTACAATTGATGATTTGGGAACGGTTGAA
The DNA here is from genome assembly GCA_964422395.1 of uncultured Clostridia bacterium. Classification (GTDB taxonomy): domain Bacteria; phylum Acidobacteriota; class Aminicenantia; order UBA2199; family UBA2199; genus UBA647. The sequence continues at coordinate 151,786 of CAYRAO010000002.1, read as the reverse complement.
ACTCACGATTGTTTTACAATAGCAGGAATACTTGCAGTTGAAGCACTTGGTTTTGCCGAGCCCGGAAAAGGTGCGGATTTCGTTTACGAAGGAAATACTGCAAGAGACGGGAGAATACCATTTAATACGACCGGAGGATTGATAGGATGGGGTCATCCCACGGGAGCTACCGGAGTTCACCAGGCCGTGACAATATGGGAACAGCTTACGGGAAAAGCAGGAGAAGCACAAATTGAAGTTTCATATGAACGTCCGTACGGTATGACAATTAACATGGGCGGTGATGACAAAACCGTCGTCGCAATCGTATATAAAAGAGGCTGATAGTACGCTGGGGGCAGACACTTTTTGTGCTGTTTTAAAGCACTCAATCATCACATATTGAACTCAAAAAGACGAGCAGATGCCTAAATTTTTTTTACTACGGCTTTATTCCGGCAGGTTATTCTTTCTTTAAGATTACTATTGAAAGATCGTCGTAGAATTTATTGTTCCCTACAAATTTGTTAATAGAAGTTATGATATTTTCACCCATTTCTTTTGGAGATTCATTTTCATTTTTTTTTAGAATATATTTCAATCTGTCTGTTCCGTAAAATTCACCTTCAGAGTTAATTGATTCTGAAACTCCGTCTGAATAGATAATGAGGTAATCACCTTTTTTCAATTCCAAACTTTCTTCTCTGTATTCGGAATTACTCTTGATCCCGATTGCAGGAGATCCTTTAGACATTTCAATTAATTCTCCATTGCTTAAAAGTATTGGAGGTATATGTCCTGCATTTAATATTTTCAAATCTCCCCGATTCTTTTTTAATGAAATGTATATCATTGTAGCAAATCTGTTCGGCTCACTGTCTCTGTGAAAAATTTTATTTATTTTTGATCCCAGATTTGAAAGAGAGGTAAAATCTGAAGCTAAAGCTCTCAGAGTAGATTGAAGTTTTACCATATATAAAGCTGCAGCAAGTTCTTTTCCCGATATATCTCCGAGTACAACACCATAATTAATCTCATCAATAGTGATAAGATCGACCATATCGCCCCCGACACTGTTTGCCGGTCTCGAATAGAGCCATAATGACCAACCGGATATTTCAGGATTTTCCGGTGGCATAAATGCAGTTTGTACGGCACGTCCGGCACTTAATTCATTGGTCGCTATCAGCTTATCTTTTAGTTCAAGGATCAGAATAAAAAGAAGTATGATAACGCTGAGGAAGACGAAATTAGGATCGCCATAGTTCTTAATTGATATTCTTAAAAATAAAAAAAATATTGCGAATGCGAGAAGAAGTCTTCTTATTCTAGTTAGTTTGAAGAACATTATCCTGAGTAGCCAGATCGGGATAAATATAAGTCTTTTGAACCATCCCATATTTTTTATTTTTATTTTCTGACCTTCAGTTAGATAGAAATCAAGAGTTTCGGACAGATCGTATTGTACTTCCCGTGTAATTTTACTTTCTTTAAAATCCCTTTTAACAGTTTCCCATACACCCGAATTTTTGTTTTTATGATTCATTACTTTATTTACTACGTAAATCGGACCTAATTGTTTTTAGTTGGATTTCTCCTTTTCTTGTGATCTGTTTTGTTGTAAACTATTAAGCAACTGACAAATGAGTTTTTTTAAGAAAATTACCAAAAATTATAGCAAAGAAAAATCGGTTATTTCTCTATTCAGAGAGCGTGGAGTTCTTTCCGTTGAACTTGCAAAAGAAATTAGTGAGATAGGCGAAGTTAACAGATCGGTTTTTAATAAATTATATGAAAAAGGGATAATTGAAAGAGGCGGGGGTGAAACATTCTTTCTAAATGAGCATGAACTTATGAGATACAAGATGTACAGGATAAAATGGGCAATGATTCTATTATTCGCAATCATTGCAATTATAATGATTTTTTCACGGTCATGACAAATGTTATGAAAAGAATAATCAAAGAATTTAAAAGTTCACTGAAAGATACGACGGCAGAAGAAGCGGTAGACCTTTTTTTGTTTAGACCTGTAAGTTTTGTAATAGCAATGTCTATTAAAAAACTCCCTATTACTCCGAATCATATATCATTATTATCTCTTGTTTCGGGAATAGTCAGCGGAATATTCTTCTCTTTCGGGGGGAAGAAAAACTTTATATACGGAGGTCTTTTTTTTCTGCTTTGCCATATTTTCGATCTTCTTGACGGAATGATTGCCAGAATGAAAAATAACGGTACTCCTTTAGGAAGGATAATTGACGGGTGGGTGGATTATATCACGGCAATAGCTGTTTACCTTGGTTTCGCGATTGGTCTTACCAAAGGTAAATTTGATCTTCCGTTGGGACCGTGGCCTCTGATGATAATAGCTTCAGTATTGTTAGCTATTCATAGCGGATTTATCGATTATTACAGGCAACAATATCTCTCCGGCATTATAGGGAAAAGTAATAGTATTAATGAGGATTTTCAAAAATTTAAGTTGAGATATAATGATATTAAGGATCATAATGGACAATACTTTGAAAAACTCCTCTTAGTTACTTATTTGGGATATACAAAAATTCAGGTTACCGGAACTCGTGATAAGACAAAAAAATTAAAAAAGAAAAATACCGAATCCGAAAAGATGTTGCTTATATTTTGGAATATGATTGGTGTTTCGACACACAGAGTATTTTTGATATTGTCCGCTTTCTTCTATGAACCTCTTATATTTTTTTACTACATTTTGGGTTTTGCCAACATAATGCTTCTGATTTTATATCCGATCCAGTGGAAAGTTGATAAAAGAGAAGATACTGTTCGGAACAAATCTCAATAAGCTTTACCTATCTCTTTTTTTTTCGTATAATTATTTAAAAATAGGAACCGGAGGATTATATGAAAAAGATTGTTTTAATTTTTCTAATGGCTTTAATAATTACAGTGGGGTGTAAAGTGAACAAATATGAAGAGGATGGTTTATATGCGGAAATTAATACAAGCAAGGGGCTTATAGTAGTTAAACTTGATTTTGATAAGGTCCCCATGACTGTTGCTAATTTTGTAGGTTTGGCAGAAGGTGGTATACCTAACAGTTTCAGGAGCGAAGGTGAACCGTTTTTTGATGGTCTTAATTTTCATAGAGTAATAAATGATTTTATGATTCAGGGTGGTGATCCGAAAGGGAATGGTTCCGGAGATCCGGGATATAGTTTCCCTGACGAGTTCCACACGGATCTCAAGCATGATAGCGGTGGAATCATTTCAATGGCTAATTCCGGTCCTAATACGAATGGAAGTCAATTTTTTATTACACATAAAGCCACTCCTCATCTCGACAATAAACATTCGGTATTTGGTAAAGTTTACAGGGGGATGGCTGTCGTTAACAAGATCGTTCAAAATGACAAAATAGAGAATATTAAAATAGTCAGGGTAGGAGATGCCGCAAAAGCATTTGATGCACCGGCAGTTTTTAAAAAGATGACTGAAGAGAAAAAATCGGAGTATGAAGATAAATTGAGGAAAAGACACGAAGCAGAGCAAAAGTTGATAGGAGAAAAATGGCCCGGACGGATTACTACAAAATCAGGATTAATGTATGTTGTTCTAAACGAAGGTAAAGGTGATAAACCTAAAAAGGGAATGATGATCTCTGCACATTATACAGGGACTCTTCTTGACGGGAGAAAATTTGACAGTTCTTACGATAGAGGGAAACCTATCGAATTTAATGTTGGTGTAGGAAAAGTGATAAAAGGTTGGGATGAAGCTCTTCTTGATATGCGTGAAGGAGAGAAAAGGGTCCTTATAATTCCGTCTAATCTGGCATACGGAGAGAAAGGTGCAGGTGGGGTGATACCGCCTAACGCAACTCTTGTATTTCAGGTAGAGCTTGTAGATATTAAATAGTACGGTTTTTTATTTCTGTGGGTTTTATGAAGTAATTGCTTTATTTTCGGTGTTTCACTAATTTATAATTAATTTGTTTAAGTATTTCTAAATATATTACGTCATAATTTTAAAAAATTTGCTGAATAGTTTGTAAAATTTTCCGATATAAATTGATTTTAATTCTTTAATATCATAAATTATATATAAAGGAGTTATTTATGAATCTACTGATGCAATTATTATATTCAGGTGCATTTACAGAAGCTGAAAAGGGTAGTGGGGGACACTCTTTTACACTAATCCTTATTTTGATAATTGTGATATTGATTACAATTATTCTTATACGTGATAAGAGAATAAGGGCTAAGGTTAAAGGTTTGTTTACGTTAATCGGAAGAAAGATAAAAAATTCAAGAATTAACTCGAAGATAGAAAAAGAAACGGATGAATTATCCAAATTGCTGACAAAACTCGGACAAAAGGGATTTGAGAATAAAATTTTCCTAAATGATTCGGATAAAGTAATAAATTCCATAAAAAAAGAGATGGAAATAAGGGAAAAGTTTGATAAAGCTGTTGCAAATATTGAAAAAAAGATTGAAAAATTGAAATCTGATCATGAGATCTTTATTTCTCTTAAAAAATCTGAAATAGAGAAAGAGGAAAAGTTAAAGAGTCCTATCGAAAAGGGATATAAAGAATTTAGCGGTAAATATGACGACCTTAAAAAGGAGTTGAGTGATAATGAGAAAAAGATCGGTAAAATACTTAAAAGTATAGATAAAGCCGAATTGGAACTTAAACGACTAACAAAAGATGCATTACTTGATCCTGAAGAGAGAAAATCCAGAAAAGATAGGGAAGAGAAGAATCTCAAAGAGTTTAATGGTGAATTATCGGAAAGAAAAACAAGAGAAACCGATATCCCGAAAGAGTTATCTATTTGTGAAAATGATATCGGAGTATTTAAATCTAAGCTGGATATATTTAAAAATAAGATAGAGAAATTGGAAAAAGAGTACAAAGAATCTGTGAATAAATATGATGATAAAGTAAAAGAGATGGTAAAGGAGAAGGGTCATTATACTGCCGAAAGGTCAAAAACCGATACTGCATTAGCAAAATTATATGGAGAATTCGGTAAAATTCTTGACAAAAGGCGTCCTGAGAATAATGATCTCGCTGTAATTTATATTGATATGGACAGAGCAAGGGAAAGGATAAAAGATCTCCGATCACAACTTACTTAAAATCGTTCTCTTTGTAATATAGAGAAAAAATTTCCAATATCATTAAAAAAATAACTTGATAAAAAGTTGATTTCGGTAATTATTTTTTATACTCTTTTAATATGGATAAATCCGTTATTGTAAAAAATGAGAAGATGACATTGGATTATGAGCCTCAATTCGGAATATTTCATGACCTCATTAAATTCAGAGTAAGAGAGATATTACTTGTATCGAGTTTTTATGATGCATTTGTTCTTGAAGAAGACGGTAGATTATCAGAGAGAATATTTAGTGAATATATTGATCTTAATCTTAGGTTTGTTCCGCGAATCATCAGAGTATCAAGTGGTAAAGAGGCGATAAAAGCTCTTAAAAACAGTTCGTTTGACCTTGTAATTACCATGACAAGGTTAAGAGGGATGGATTCTCTTGAATTCGGAGAAAAAGTAAAAGCAATGCATCCCGATATGCCTGTAATTCTTCTTACTTATGACTGGGTGCCACCTGAGAGACTTATTAGATTTAGAGAAACAGGATATATTGATAAAGTATTTTATTGGGGTGGAGATACAAAAATTCTTCTCGCAATAATTAAATATGTGGAAGATAAGAAGAATGTTGATAACGATATAAAACTTGGTGTTAGAGTAATTGTTGTTATAGAGGATTCACCGCGGTTTTATTCTCTTTTTCTCCCGATAATTTACACAGAAATAATGACGCAGACACGCTTGCTTATTTCCGAGGGAGTTAATGATCTGCACAGGCTTTTACGCATGAGAGCACGACCGAAAATAATTATGGCTGAAACTTTTGAGCAGGGAATTGAGCTTTATAATAAATATAAGAAAAACTTACTCGGTGTAATTTCAGATATCAAATTTCCACGTGGAGGTAAAGCCGATCACAAAGCGGGATTTAGATTCGCAAAGAAAATAAAGGGAGAAATTCCCGACCTGCCGATACTTCTCCAATCTTCCAATCCGGAGAACAGAGAGAAAGCCTATTCACTGAATATAGATTTTCTTAACAAATATTCAAATAATATGCTTCAGGAACTTCAAACATTCATCCTTAGTAATTTTGGGTTCGGAGATTTTATTTTTAGAAATGAATCTGGATTAGAGATTGGGAGAGCCGGAAATCTTCACGAATTCCAGAAAATGATTGATCTTATTCCTAATGAAAGTCTAAGGTATCATGCGGGGAAAAATCATATTTCCATATGGCTTAGGGCAAGAACCGAATTTGAAACGGCAGAAAGACTCAGGCCGAAGAAAATCAGTGATTTTAAAGGTATGGATGAACTTAGAAACTTTATAAGACAAGAAATCCGAAATCTTCTGACAAAAAATCAGTTCGGGGTTATTACCGATTTTGGGAAAGTAACATTTGAATCTGAGAATTCTTTTATTAGGATCGGGAGCGGGTCCCTCGGAGGGAAAGCACGTGGAATTGCATTTCTAAATGTTCTTCTTTCCAAAACCGGATTAAATAAAAAATTTGATAAAATCAACATAAAAACCCCCCGAACTTTTGTAATATGTAGTGAAGTATATGAAGAATTTATTGATAAGAATAATTTGTTGGAATTTGCAATAAACGAGAGTGATAATGCAAAGATTGCAAAAAAGTTTTTAAAAGGTAAACTTCCGCCAAAAGTCAAAAATGATCTGAAAATTCTTTTAAAAAGTGTTAACTATCCAATTGCAGTAAGATCGTCAAGTCTGTTGGAAGATTCACAACTTCTCCCGTTTGCAGGATTATATTCTACTTATATGCTTCCTAATAATACTGAAAATCACAAAAATCTAAAGCAATTGACAGATACGATCAAATTGGTTTATGCCTCCGTATTTTATAAATCTCCGAAAGAGTATGTGAAGAATACGAACTTCAGAATAGAAGAAGAGAAAATGGCGGTTATAATCCAGCAAATAGTCGGTGAAGAATATGGTGGTAAATTTTATCCGATAATTTCAGGAGTGGCACAGTCATACAATTTTTATCCTATTTCTCACATGGAGCCGGAGGATGGAGTAGTTCAGCTTGCACTGGGATTAGGTCCTATAATCGTTGAAGGGGGTCAGGTTTACAGATTTTCTTCAAAGTATCCCGAAATGAATCCTCCGTATTCGAATGCAAATGAGTTTTTGAAGAGATCACAAAATTTCTTTTATGCTCTTGATATGAGGGGCGATTACAAAGTTATCGGGATCAATGAAAAATTTAATTTAAAGGAATACGGACTTAATGATGCTGAAAATGACGGGACACTTTTTTTTGTAGCTTCAACCTTTTCAGGGCAGGATAATGCTATTAAGGATACAATTTCCATAGAAGGTCCGAGAGTTGTTACTTTTGCAAATATTTTGAAATTTAATCTTTTGCCTCTTTCTGACATTATTAGTGAGATTCTTGAGAGTGGAAGCAAATCATTCGGATCTCATATTGAAATTGAGTTTGCGGTTAATCTTTACAAAAAAAAAGACAAGATTCCGGAGTTTTATCTTCTTCAAATAAGACCTATGGTTGCCGGAGTAGAATCAATTGATATAAATGTTAATACTGAAAATTCAAATGGAATTATTTGCTCTACTTCTCATCCGATGGGAAATGGCAAGATAAACGATATCAGTGATATTGTATATGTGGACCCTGAAAAATTTGATATATCAAAAAGTAGAATAATTGCATCCGAGATCGGAATAATTAATAAAAAACTTGTTGAGGAAAAGCGAAAATATCTCCTGATAGGATTTGGAAGATGGGGAACTTCCGATCCATGGCTCGGTATTCCGGTTGAGTGGCATCAGATAAGCGGTGCTAAGGTTGTTGTTGAATCTTTTCTAAATGATTTTAAGATAGATCCGTCATTAGGGAGTCATTTTTTTCATAATATGATATCTCTTCAGATGGGATATTTCCATATAAACGATAGATTAGAAGATGAGTTTATCAACTGGGATTGGATAAAAAATCAAAGCATCCTTACCGAAACGGAATTTGTAAAGCATATAAGAACAGACAAACCTCTCTCTGTAATAATTGACGCAAAAAACTCAAGAGGGGTTATCCTAAAGTATTAAACTTGCCAATCCTTTTATATTTAGCGTGGGTCAACGTTGAGTCTGTAGGAATTATTTTACTTTGTAAACCCAATTGTATTTATCTTCCAATTCTCCGTACTGTATTCCTGTTAAAGTATCAAAGAACTTTTGTGACCACTGACCTGTTTTATTGTTGTTCACGATATATTCCTTACCTTTGTAATTTAATTTACCGACCGGACTGATCACTGCAGCAGTACCTGCTCCGAAGATTTCGGTGACTTTTCCGGATTCAATCCCATTGATTATTTCTTCAATTGATATCTGTCTTTCAACGGGTTCAATATGGATATCTTTTGCAAGAGTTAAAATTGAATTTCTTGTGATACCAGGTAATATGGTTCCATTTAGAGGAGCTGTCACCAGTTTATTATCAATTATGAAGAAAATATTCATAGCACCGACTTCTTCAATATATTTATGCTCTTTTGCATCTAACCACAGGACTTGACTGTATCCGTTATCATTTGCAATTTTTGAAGCATATAGACTACCTGCATAGTTACCGCCTGCTTTTGCTTCACCGGTGCCACCTTCTGCCGCTCTTGAAAATTCGTCACTTACCCATAAACCTACAGGATTAAATCCTTCCTTAAAATATGCTCCGACCGGAGATAGAATTATAAAGAACATATATTTATTTGCCGCTTTTACCCCAAGACCTGCCTCTGTTGCAATTGCAGTGGGTCTTATATAGAGTGATGCACCTTTTACCGATGGGATCCATCTTTCTTCAATTTTTAATAATTCATTCTCATAATAGAGGAATTCATCAACATCCAATTCGGCCATACACATCCTTCTAAGAGAATTTAGGAATCTTTTCCCGTTTTCTCGTGGTCTGAAAGTAAGTATTTCACCCTTAGAGGATTTATATGCTTTTTGACCTTCAAAAATTTCCTGCCCGTAATGAAAAACTTTTGCAGCCGGATCAAGTTTTAAAGACTGATATGGTTTTATCTCGGGAGAGTGCCATCCTTTTCCTTTGTCATATTCGAGAGTAAACATATGATCCGTATATTCTTGACCGAATCCAAGTTGAAGCGGATCATTAAATAAAGGTTTTAACTCATTTTTTGGCAACAAAGTTTTTTTTATAGTCACTTAATCTCCTTATATTAAATTTTAGACAAAATTGTGCCGTGTGTCAATAAATAAAACAGATACCTTATTTGCCGGATTTATAAATATATGCTATATTGTTTTAATTATATATTCTTTATTTAGGGGGAAAAATGAAATTTCGAAGTTTACTCATTGTTATTTATTTGTTTTTGTTGGGATTTACATTTTCGTTGAGTGCGAATGACTATAATTTCGGTGATAACGAATTGATGTTATTGGTTACGGCTGATACTTTGCCCAAAGGTTCTATCACGTTGTCAAATTACGAATTGTCTTTATTTAATGTAACTATCGGAATTTCTAAGAATACTCAAATTGGAGTATCAGGAATATTACCTATGTTCGGAGAAAGGGGGGGAGCTTATCTTTGTGTTAAACAAAGAATAATTAATACAAGAAAATTAAAAATAGCAGCTTGGGGATCAGGTAATGCAAGTGGATTTCTTGCAGGAGGTGTTGCGAGTTACGGAACGGAGAAAACAAATGTTCATATGGGTGTAGCGGTATTTTCCACGTTTAGTGATAATCTCCGAAATTTCTTTCTTACAGCCGGGATTCGTCAAAAATTGTCAAAGAATATATTTCTAATTGGAGAATATTATAGCAAATTCAAATTTAAGGATTTGGATAAGGGTGTGGTTTTAGGAGGATGTAGAATAAGAACCAAATGGATATTATTTGATATAGGGGGTTTCTACGGAATGAAATTTGATCATGACGTCTTGTTTTGGCCATACCTAAAAGTTTCATTTCTATTAAAATCACATTGATACGGATATAGAAAACTAACTTTCATTGGAGATTGCCTTAAAATATATTTACAAAAATTTATAAGTTAATGACATGAAGTTCCCATACTTCCTTGTCTTCATTTTCGATCAGAATATAGAATTTTTTATTGAAAATATCATATTCCGGTAAATAATCCATCCCGTGCAGTTCGGGGTAAGGAACCCAAACTTTTTTTAATTCTTTCCCTTTCAAATCAAGGATGACACATTCCGTCTTCCCCTTTTGTTTTTTAAACGTTATCACATAGATCCTGTCATCTGTAACTTTAATATCTTGAATTGCGGGGTAATATTTTTTAAATTTTGTCCTCTTTTTAAAAAATTCCGCAAATTGTTTGAATCTTGAATTTGTTTCAAAACTCTTAAAAGTTTTATCTTTATACTCCTTCGGAACTTTAATTTTATTAAAATCTTTTTTTATTGTGTAAAGTGTTTTTCCTTCCTTTGATAAAACTTCGATAACAAATCCCTCCTTGCCCCTGACGATAAAAAGTTTATCGTTGTAGGGTTCAAATGAAAAGTTACTTATAGGATAAGTGAAAAAAGCATCTGGTCCCATACTCATATCAGATTTATAAAGTTCTTTAATTTTATTGAGATTTGAGTCATGTAGGTTTATTGTCAAAACGCTTTTATTATCTTTGTTTATTCCCTTACCTGTTGCTACATATTGATCCATAAAAGGGCGAAAAACAGTGAACGGTGGTATCCTCATCTCTTTAATAAAATCTCCTGTACTTGAGAAATAAGATATTTTTGAATCACTGCTTACAAATATTTTATCTTTATGAAAATATGCAATCATAGGCATACCGAATGGTGAAACTTTAAATTCTTTTGGTCCTTCTCCGGCTTTGCCGAATTTTTTTGTGAGAGTATAATCTTTTTTTGAGTAAACAAAGATTGAATGTCCTTCCGTAATCAGGATGTAGTCTTTGCTAATAGAAATCATTTGAGGTTTTGATATATCCTCTAATGAGGCAACAACCTTACCAAATGTGTGTAAAGACAACAGGATGATCAAAGTCAATATTATCGTTTTTTTCATGTTCACTTCTCCTTTTTAGTCTTATAACCATTGTTAATCATAAGTAATATTACGTAATTTATTACGTTAAGTTTCATTTGTTTATACTCTTATTTTATCTATGTTTAGATCTTTAAATATAATTTCAACTGCAACTTTGGACATAAATGTAAATAAAAGAAATCCCAATGCAAATATCATTACCGATGTCCTGAATTCTATCATTGACGGATGATAAGTATAAAGTTGTCCGAGGCTGTCCGGAGAAAATCCGGGAATAACCAGAGCAATTCCTTTTTCAATATAGACTCCGATATAAATCATTACCGCTCCTATATTAAGAGTTATCACATTTTTTCTGGTCCTTGGTATAAGAAACAACAAAAAAGCAATTATACTGAAAATTATTGATGTCCAAGCATATACAACGAGATCAGTATGACCTTTTACTCCGACAAAAAGATATTTGAGGTGAATAACATGGTGTGTATCCGAGTATAATTCTTTAAAAATTTCACTAAAAAATAAAAACAAGTACAAGAACATTGAATATGCCATTAATTCAGCTATTTTCCAAATTGCTTCTTTCTTAATTTCAAACTTTGTAGTTTTTTTTAAGATTTGAAAAAGAATCAATAGAACGGCAGGACCGGAGCAAAATGCAGAAGCGATAAATTTGGGTGCAAGGAGTGCACTGTTCCAGTACGGTTTTGCTGCAAGTCCGTTAAATAGGAATGCAGTTACAGTGTGGATTGATATTGCCATTGGTATTGATAGAAGTATGAGTTTGTTAAATATTTTTTTGTTATATTCTTGTTTCATGAATTGTTTGTACAATAGATAAGTGACAACAACAAAATTTAACAGGAAGTATAATGAAAGGACTATTGAATCCCAAGAAAGAAGAGAGTCCGGAAAGTTGAGAAGCCCCACAAAAGGAATCATATGCCATAAACGGAGCGGTCCTCCCACATCAACAATTACAAAACCTAACGCCATTATAACTGCACAAACGGCGAGTAATTCACCGAAGATAGTTATCTCTTTTATAGGCTTCCAATTGTAAACATATGCTGGAACAACTAAAAGTATTGCAGCAGCAGCTACACCGACAAAAAACGTAAAATTTCCAATATAAAATCCCCACGAAATTGAATCCTGCATATTTGTAACCGAAAGTCCGTTTCTCAGTTGTTCGTAATAACCAAATCCACCCCAAATGAGCAGGATGGATAGAAAGCTTATCCAAGAATAGTACCATTTGTTCCCTTTTAAAATTACTTTAACGGATTCTTTTATGAATTTAATAAATTTCAATTTTCACCTCGGTTAATAAAAATAGTAAAACTTCGGTTGAGTATTTAATTCTTCTTTTAGGATAAGGACTCTTTTGTTTTTAAGTATGTACCTGATCTCGCTGTCAGGATCAAGAAGATTACCGAACTTTCTTGCACCAACAGGACAAATCTCGACACATGACGGATATAGTCCTTCCCTTACTCTTTGAATACAGAATGTGCATTTTTCAACGACTCCCTTGTATCTCGGTCGATTTCCGTAATAATGAGTCGTAGGATTTATTTCTTCTTTTTGTATTTCAGGTTGTGACCAATTGAAGTGTCTTGCACCATAAGGACACGCAGCCATACAAAATCTACATCCTATACACCAGTTATAATCCACTACAACTATTCCGTCTTTTTCTTTCCAAGTAGCTTTGACCGGACAAGCTTTGATACACGGAGGATTTTCACATTGCTGGCATGCTACGGGAAAATAGAAATGGTCATCATCAGGAACGAGATCATGTTCGTAATCAGAGCGGGAATGGAACAAATCCACACCTTTTTCTTTTGACATTTCCAGAACGGTTATCCAATGTATCTGAGGGTTTCTTGACTGATTATTCTCTCCCGTACAAGCGTAAACACATTTTCTACATCCTATACATCTTGAAATGTCCAGCCCGTAGCCAAACAGAGTATCATCAATAGGACCTTTATCCGATACTGAAAATTTTTTTCCGTATTTTTCCGTATATTTTTTTTCAAGGCGTTTAACAATATTATTTTTATCTTCTTCCGAAAGTATTCTAAAGTTTTTTTGAAAAAATTCATCCCATGTTGTTTTTGATCCACATGCCGCAAGAGTAGTAAATGTTGAAGCCAAAGCAGCCTTTTTAAGGAAGGTCCGTCTTGTCTCTTTTTTATCGGTTGATCCCTTTTTCATTAATTCTTTCTCCCATTTGTAGACTTATCCGGAGCAGGTTCAGGTTTTATTTTCTTAAATTTCGGAGAGTGGGGATTATGACAATGTGCACATAAAAGATATTTTTTCTTTCCATTCCAGAATCCTGTTCTTTTCCCGTGAATTCCATTTTTCCAGTCCCGAAGCTTCGGACCGTGGCACTGTCCGCATAGTTTATACGATTCCGTAAAATCTATAAGTTTTCCGCTTGCCAAATGGAGTTTATCTCGATTGTTAAGATCATGGCAGTCAAGGCACCACCTGTTTTTTTCATCATGATTTAGAAGAATCTCATCGTGCATATCTTCAAGCTTACGTCTTTTCGGATTCGGTTCCATTTCCGAATGGCATTCAGAGCATGGAAAAATGTCATCAGTGAATGGGGGGGGAGGCACTTGGATAAGAGATTCTTCTAACTTATTATCTTTTTCAGATGCTTGCTGTGTAGGAAATAACCGAGTGATCAATATAATCGAAATTACAAAATAGATATATTTCATTTTTATTCTCATTTCAACTCCTTGTTAAATTAATAGCAATAATATAATTAAATCAATGACTACTCTCTTTTCCATATCTTTTTTTATAAAATTCAACAATTTTTCTTAATTCCTCTTTAGGAAGTCCTTTTTTCCATTTATGTTCTTTGCTACTCAATATTTTTTCCTTGAATGATTCCCATTTCTCTTTAAGCAATTTATCTTTTTTCAGATTAACAGCTTCATCGGCACTTGGTATTAAATGGAAATAGAAACTTAAAGCAACTTCATAAATGCCATGCCAATGAGAATAGTCAGGTGAATGCATAGCTGCTCCGTGTCTTCCTCTTCGTCCTTCATGATGCCATAGATGCCAAAAGTCAATCTCAACCTGTTCATTGAATGGAGTTGAATCAATCACATTTGCTTTTTTTAAGAATTTCATGATTTTTTGTGCCGGAATAGCAAATTTGTCATTATAAAGCTTTACATATCGGTCAAATTGAGTGAAGAATCCGTTAACCCAGTTGTTTTGGTGACACTCCAAGCAAACTGTTTTCATTTCGTTTCTCTTTTTTTCATGGTCTTTTAGTTTGATGGATACCTGAGGTCTTAAAGTCCAGGATATTCTTGCACCTACGTCGTGTGTACCGTTGAGAGTCCTGGTTTTCCCCATATGGCAAGTGGAGCAGGTTGGAGCATGAGCATAATCTTTACCCAAAACCCAATCCGATTTGTCCATATTCATTTTATCTTTAAAAGATTCAAAAGCTATCCCGTGTTTAGATAACTCGTAAATCTCTATCTGAGGGTGATCCGGACCCTGGTGGCATTTTCCGCACGTTTTCGGTTCTCTTGCTTGTTTAACACTAAAAAAATGTCTTTGATGGCAAGCAACACATGAACCGTTGGAGCCGTCAGGATTAAGCCTGCCGATTCCGGTGTTAGGCCAAGAACCATCCTTTAACTTTCCATTCTTACCTACTTCTACATCGGAACCATGGCATTGTGCACAGCCGAGATCAAAATTAGCTTCACCGGTAACAACTCTTCCCAAAACATTATCCAAAGAACCGGCAAATTTGTTTGCTTTTGCATGATAGGAATTTGTCATCTCATCAACTTCCTTTTTATGACATCTGCCACAGTCTTTAGGAGATACAATTACCGATATAATAAAATCGTTATGTTCCATTGCATCTTTATCGGTTTTTTCCGCTTTGTGACATTCATAGCATCCGATTCCGGCTTTTCCCATACGGCTTTCCTCCCATGGAATTACTATGCCGGGTGTCTCATCTCTGTGGCATTCCAAACAGGTTTGAGTTGCTTTGGAAAATTTGATTGTTTTGTTATTATCCGCAGCAAGAGAAGATATTATTAGAAAAAATACCGCTAAAAAAATAGTTGACTTAATCTTCATATTGATTCCTCCATAAATTTTAAAAAAAATTAATTTTTATAATAAATCATTTAACTACAATAAAAAATTAAAGTCAACTAAAATGGTTTTATAAAAGCTATAATAATTTGATTCCGTAAATTATTTACAAATAAATTTATTAAAATAAGGAAAATTTCAAGAAAATATTTTTAAATTTTTTTCTGTCTCAAGTATATATAAGATCCGGTTATGATCAATGATTCAATAATTATGTAAACAATTAGTGCATTGGCAACATTTGAGGAAAAACCGTAATTATGCAGACCTACACCGAGAAGATTTACACCGAACCATGCAAGAACAACAGAAATTATTCCTACGATAGAGCCTAAGGAAAATCCCAGTTCTTTAATCATTTTTCCCAATTTAGCATGAAATAGGATTGATGACCATAAGATTATCAATAAAGCACCGTTTTCTTTTGGGTCCCATCCCCAAAATCTCCCCCAAGACTGATCAGCCCATATTCCACCGAGAACTGTTCCTACAAATGTAAAAATAAGTCCGAATGCCTGGGTTGCATAAATTGATTGGAAAGTATCTTTTAGAATCTCATTTCTCTTTTGCTTATAAAAAATTGCTTGAAACAAATAGAGATGTCCGAGAACTCCTGAAATAACAATCCCGCCATAACCTATGGTTATAGTAATGACATGAGTTGCAAGCCAAAAATTTGAATCAAGGACTGCAACCAGCATTCCCATAGTATCTCCATCCAATGCATATCTGCCTGAAATTATCAGAAGAAGAAGGCCGGATAAACTGCCTGTTAGAATTCCAATGTTCCTTTTTTTGAACAGTTCGAGTGACAGACCGAGAATAACTGTTATCCATGCTGCAAATACAAATGTTTCAAATAGATTTGTAACGGGTGGTCTGTTCCTGATAATCATTCTTGCAATGATTCCATACGTATGGGGAATAAGACCAAGTATTAATAGAAAATAACTTAAATAGTAAAGCTGCTTTTTAAACTTTATGAATGAGAGAAGAAGAAATAGAAGTGAAAATCCGTAAAAGAATTCAGATTTGTAAAAAGGGCTGATTCTATTGTACATAATTTCCATGTTTATTTTAGTAGAGCTAACCAAATCTTTCGAATTTAGAATTACAAGCTTATTGAATTCTTTAATGCTATTATCAAATCCTACCTGATCTTTTTTTCTAAAAGAATGTACTATTTTATTTATTATGGAAATTGCAGATACGGGAGTTTTCCCAAGCTTAAATGATTTTATAACGGATTCCCAAGGGCTTTCCCATATTTCCTCACCGGAACTCAAGTAGGGTAATATTTTTAATTTTTCATTTTGATAATGGTTTGCCCATTGTTCCATTCTATTTGATATATTCAAAATTTCTTTTTCCGAATCGGTCAAAGAATCAAGACTTTTAGACTCTATTGTTTTTCCTGTTTTACTAATTGGAAGCAGGTCAAGGAAAGAGTTTCCGAAAGGATCTGGAACAATAGAAAATTTTTTTAAAGTTTCATTATTTATTCTTGAGAAATCTTTTTGAGGTAAACAGAATTTAAATGAATCCGAAATTTCGTGAAAAAGGTAAATTTTATTGTATAGAGATATTATCTCACTTTCTACAATACTTCTCTTATCTCTTTTTATCCTTGATGCTACTATTGCAAGTTCACGAAGTTTTGAAAGACCGTTTGATAATTGTTTGTAGCTGTATCGTCCTCTTCCGATTTCAGAATCTGCCCCGATTGAGGTCAGAATCTCAGGATTATTTATCAAGAAAATTTTATCATCGTGACTTTTTTCAGGAGTGAAAAGGAGTTTTACCAACCACGTTATGGCAGGTTTCCTGTTCAGTTTACTTTTTCCGGAGAGTTGTTTTAATATATTTCTGGCGAATGTATCAATCGGTTTTTTTCTTCCGTCTTCAAGAATAGCTATTTTTTTCAATTCATTAAGAGAAATATCGGTGTCGGGTAATAAAACTCTTGTGAAAGAGGAAAGCAACATAATCGTTGTTATGATGATTTTCAATTTTATGTTCATATCATTTACCTGTTTGTTTCATCTCGTTTCCTTTTTTCTTTTGAAAAGCATTAAAACAAAATGGATCAATAAACCTATGAAAATAATGATACTTGAAATATATGGAATTAATCTTCCTGAATTTTTTACAACTGCAAATATGGAATATTCTTCTCCGGAAGGTGTAATTTGATATGAAGATTGAAAAAATGTGAAATTTTTAAATCTTAAAGGTCTGTTCATTGAGATTATAACTTCCCGTTTAAGACCGTCGTGATTAATCTCTACCGTACTTTCATAGCTTTTAACTATTTCAGAATCGGGATATTTTTTTATTCTAAAATCAATAAGTCCTACTTCCAACGGAAGTTGTCTACGCTGTCTCCTTAGATAGAAATTATAAAGTTCTCCACCAACACGAATTGAGGTAGGGTTGTTGTCTCCTCCGTAGAGGATAATGTCTTTACCTACATCTTCCGAATATAACATAACCGCAGGAACATTTGCCTCAGGTTCCGAATTATTTTGTATCTCTTCAATTGCAACAATTCCTGATGAGTTGATTACTTCAGAACTACCACCCTTGATACCGTTTTTTCTACTAAATGCAGATGCATTATCAAATTTTTTTTCGGTACGGATATTTATTGGAAATTCAGGAAAATCTAAAGATTTACCAATATTAATATCGTTTAAACCTATAACAGCAAAATATCTAAAACCGTTCGACTCCTTCCATACGGATAGTTCCCAAGTACGATAGGAGTTAGACCATGAACTTTTCTCCCCTTCCTTTAGCTTTAGAACACTTTCCTGAGAAAATAGAAAAGTAAAGAAACTTCCTACAAGTAAGATCAATATTCCAAGATGTGTGAGTATATTACCGATATTTCTTAAATGTAATCCAATCCGAAATATCATCGAACTTAAAAGGTTGATGAAGAGAACGAGGAGTACAAGTGCTGCTCCGGGAATTGGAACAATTCCGGCAACTAAAAAAAACCAAGATGTGAAAAACTTCAATTTTGCTGCATGAAGACCGTTATCTGCTTGATAAATCGTACCAAATGCCGTTAACACTACAAGTAACAAGAGACATACTACCGTAAGTTTTAGTGAATAGCTAAATTTGATTATGCTATTCTTTTTCAGAGTACTTAACATTATTATTTTACAGTTCCGATTGATTTGGATAACTTTAGTACATTATCTCTATTGTTTGTCACTATGTTTCTATTACCGGCAAGTTTTACAAATAGAGTCTCTTTTGGATAAGTTATTACCGAAACCGCCAATGTGAGATCGGAATCTTTACCGGTCAATTCGGAAAAATCTATAAAAATCCCTTCTTTGCCGTCTTTTGTTTTAAATCTTTCCTGTTTTGAGATAAAAATCCGCAAATCTTTTTCGGATAGGTTTTTTTCAGAAGTACTTGCCAACCACATCTGAACATTTGCTTTTAAACCTCCTGCATCTCCGGAAAGTGGAACTATGGTACAAATTGCCTCATTTTCTCCGGATTTGATTGAATAGGTAGCCAATCTAATTTTTGATTCTGTTTTTATAGTTACCCATCCTTCAGGGATATCCCATTTTAAATCGGATTTTATTGCTGATCCGGATATGTCTATTCCGTGACCATGAGAAACAACCGAAGGTTTTTCTTGTTTAACTTCTTCTTTAAATGATTTTACCTTATTTTCATTGTTACATGAAATAGAAAAAATCATTAAAAACAGTACGGATGTAATAACCGATAAAGAGTTTCTCAGTTTCATTTTAAGTGCCTTACTTATTTTCTATATTTATGATCAATCTTTTTGAAGTACTTGTCCTTATCAAAAGGTTTTGCAAATTCACTCTTTTTAGGATCATGGCAATTCAAACAAACTTTTTCATCCGGAACAACAAGACCGGCTGCGAGTGCTTTTGATTTGTTTTTCATGACACTCATTTTTTTATAGTCGGAACCGGGACCGTGACAAACTTCACATCCGACTCCTTCGAATTTGGAAGCATTAGGATCTCCAATCTTATAGCCACCTTTATTAAATGCGGTTGTGTGACATTTTAAGCATGCAGGATCTTTTTCCTTGCCTTTCTTTTTGAGTGTTTCAAATGCCTTTGAATGTCTTTTCTCTATCCATTTTTCAAAAACTTTCCCCCTTTTTTCTCCCTTATGACACATTTTGCACTTTTTGGAGCCGACATAATCAGCAGATGTCATAATAGAAAACAGGAATAAAACTGCAATGAAGATTAGTGATGTTCTTTTCATATTTCCTCCTTTATATTCGTTCAAACTTAACATTTAATTTATAAATGATATTAACCCAAATGTCAATAAAAGTTCTTTTATGTTGTTTTTTTTAACAATTAATTAAAACTAAAAAGACAAGTTGTTATTCGATAAATGAAAAGGGTTTTTAAAATGATGATTGAATTAGATTCACTATTATGGAAAAAAGATCAAATAACTTGACTTTTGTTTTTTAAGGTTGTATATACAACTATAGTAAGGTTTAAAGGAGGATAGCTAAATGGTTAATACATATATAGAATTTGTTAAACAATATCCGATTCTTTCCAGTGCCATACAGATAGGAATCCTCGGAACGATAGGTGAATTAATGGCTGTCCGAATTCGTATGGGTAAATGGTACTATTTCGGTCCCGGTCCTTGGAAATTACCGGCAAAAGCTTTTGTTTGGGCATTCCTTGGAATTACGTTTAAATACGTATTTACAGGATTTTATGGATTTGTAGCATCAATTACAAGAGAAGGTTGGTGGTTTA
The DNA here is from genome assembly GCA_964422395.1 of uncultured Clostridia bacterium. GTDB lineage: Bacteria > Acidobacteriota > Aminicenantia > UBA2199 > UBA2199 > UBA647. The sequence goes on along the minus strand of CAYRAO010000002.1, from coordinate 131,677 downwards.
GTGCAGCTGAAAGTAACACATATGTAAGAGCACTTTCGGTTTCTTTTTTTGCGAATATAATCTATGGACCGATTTTTACCACTTTTCACCGTTTTACAGATAATTATATTGAAAAAAAAGAGATGGACTGGGAAAGTATGAAACAGGTATGGTGGTCATTGATTTGGTTATGGATTCCTGCACTCACAATGATATTTTGTCTTCCGAAATATTTACAAATTGGTTTTCTGGCGTTATTAAATATTTTATTGGGTTTGGTTTTAGGATATTTTGCAGTTAGAAAAAAATAGATGTTTAGTTGATATTGGTAAAAAATGAAACCAATCTTTATCTCTAATAAAAAAGTTAAATCCATACTTACTATGGAAAAATGTATTGAGCTCATGAATTTGGTGTTTGTTCATATATCCCGCAAAAAAGTTATTCAACCTTTAAGAAGTGCAATGCCTCTTTCTGAAAGCGGGGGATTATTGGGAATTATGCCAGGAGGTCTTATAAATGAAAAAGTAGTTGGAACGAAGGTAATCACCGTTTTCCCTCAGAATCATAAAAGTAAAAAACCATCTCATCAAGGAGTGATACTTTTGTTTGATTCGTGCGACGGTCAATTACTTTCGATTGTTGATGCTGAAGCTGTTACTGCAATAAGGACTGCAGCGGTGAGTGCTGTTGCAACCCGCGAACTTGCTGTAAAAAAGATAGACGAAATAGCTATTCTCGGAGCAGGTGTTCAAGGGAGAACACATTTAGAGGCTATTTCATTGGTTAGAACATTTAAAAAGGTAAAAATATGGGATATTTCCCGACAAAGGTCAGAAGATTTTGTTAAGGCGAATTCCCCACTTTATCCTCTCTTAATTGAGGTGGCGGATAATTCTCGTGATGCGGTTGTAAATGCCGATATAATCTGTACTGTTACTTCTTCAGTTGATCCGATCCTTAAGGGGGCTTGGGTGAAACCCGGAACACATATCAATGCCGTAGGGGCATGTACTCCAAATAGAAGAGAACTTGACTCGGATCTAATAGTTAAGTCACAATTATTTACAGATAACTTAGAATCTTTATATAATGAATCAGGTGATTTTATTTTTCCAAGAAACGAGGGTATTGTTGATAATAATCATCCTATAGGTGAATTGGGAGATGTACTGACCAATAAAGTGGACGGTAGGAAATCGGATAATGATATTACGTTGTTTAAATCCTTAGGACTTGCAGTTGAAGATCTTATTGTTGCAAACTATATTTACAAGAAAGTTTTTAAAAGTCATTAATAGATTTGCAGGGAGGTGTATATGCAAAGAAGAGAGTTTCTATGTAAAGCTGCAATAGGTTCGGTCGGAGTGACATCCGGTCTGTTTGGGAGAGGGAAACCCTACAATATTTTAGCGGATACTTTGAAATCCTATTCCAACAGAGCTGTAAGACTTGTTAATGAAACGACAACCATTGATATGTTGGGACTTTTTTCCGATGACCTTCACGAGCGAAACGGGATAAATATTACAAAATTATGGTTAAATAAAGCCGGTAGTTTTACTCGTGAAGATTTTAAAATGATTCGTAGTTCCGGTATAAAAATCTTTGCTTTTGGTGATCTTTTTGAAGGATATGATGCTATGGTGGAAGATTTGGCAAGATGGAACGGTTTTATAGCTTCAAACAGCCAATATTTCGAGCGGATAGATACAGCAGAAAAATTAGATTCTATAGTAGAATCGGGTAAAATAGGTAGAATACTTTCTTATCAGAATTCGACCCATTTCAGAACTGTGGAAGATGTTGATTTCTTTTACGGACTGGGACAACGTGTTTCTCAGCTTACTTATAATCCGAAAAATCGTATAGGCTGCGGAGCTTTTGTTGAGAAGGATACCGGTCTAACTGAGTTCGGTATTTCTATTGTTAATCGGATGGATCATGTTGGAATGGGAGTGGATATCTCACATTGTGGTGATAGAACAACTTTGGATGCTATATCCTTATGTAAAAATCCGATTCTTATTACTCATGCTGCTTGTCGTAGTTTGAATTCCGGTTACGCCAGAGCTAAAACAGATGAAGCTATCAAAAAAATGGCAAAAAAAGGAGGAGTCATAGGTATTCCGATTCTCCGTTTTATGATAAGGGATAAGGAGCCTGTAGCCATAAAACATTTTTTAGATCACATTGATCATGTAGTTAAGCTTGTGGGTGTTGAGCATGTCGGAATCGGTAGTGATCAGAATTTATATACCGAAGATGCTCAACCGTTGGAAGTTAGAAAAAGGACATTGTTAAATGCACCTTCCAAATACAAAGTTCATATTAATGATAAATATCAAATCAGCATTGAAGGATTGAATCACCCGAAAAGATTTTTTAATATTGCGGAAGGGTTGATAAGAAATGGTTATACTGACAAACATATCAAATTAATTCTCGGTGGAAATTTTAAACGTGCACTAAAATCAATTTTAAACAGTGGCAGTTCAGAGGTTTATCGTGGGTAATTTTAAATTTTTAAAAATTATTTTGATAATCACATTCTTAATTTCATTAAGAATTTATGTTTTACCTCAGAGATCCAAGCCGACCATTCTTAACGAACCAAAGGATTGGTTGTATGAGAAAATTGAATTTCCGTTGAGTTTTGCTCCGAATATAATCGGATCACAAAATATGGAGAATAAAGTTGTTAATATAGAAGATATCGAAGTTCTTTTTTATCAAAAAATCCCACTTCGGGATGGGGTTAATCTTTCGGCAAACATATTCAAACCCGAAAAAATGAGTAAGCCTTTACCTGCGATCATGGTGTTGACTCCATATGTGTCAGATCATAATGTTAAACGTGGCGAATATTTTTCCAAAAACGGATATGTTTTTGTTTCGGTAGATTGCCGAGGACGCGGGAATTCCGAGGGTATTTTTACACCGTTTGAAAATGAAGGAAAGGATGGATACGATGCGGTGGAATGGATTGCACGCCAATCGTGGTGCAACGGGAAAGTCGGAACCATGGGAGGATCATATAAAGGGATGGACCAGTGGTTAATTGCAAAGGAGAATCCTCCTCATCTGACAAGTATGGCTCCAACTGCTACTGTCTGCCCCGGAATTGATGCAACGAGAGACCGGAATATTTATCGCACTTATAATTTAAGTATTCTATCGTTTGTTTCAGGCAGAACGTTAAATCCGAAAATCGCTTTCTCAAAGTACACTATGGGAAAGATAAAGCGTTATTACATGGAGAATGAGCCCTATTCGAATCTATTGGATGCTTTAAAGATGCCCGATAATAATTCACGAAAAGTGTTTAAAAGGTGGATCAATCATCCGACTTTTGATGCTTTTTGGAAAAATATCCTCCCGTCGGCAAAAGATTTTGAAGAGATCAAAATACCGATATTGAGTATTACCGGGTATTTTGATGATGATCAGCCGGGACACATGTACTATTATTCCCAATTTTTGAAGAATGCCAAGAAAACGGTAAAAAATAAAATATATTTTGTTGTTGGTCCTTGGGATCATAGCGGAACTCGAAGACCAAAAGCAAATTTAGGTGGATTAAAATTTGGGAATCAAGCTGCAATAAATATTTTAAAGCTTCATAAGCAATGGTTTGATTGGACCATGAAAAACGGGGACAAACCGGATTTTCTAAAAGATAGGATCACATATTTTCACATGGGACCTAATAAGTGGGATTACAGACCCTCTTATAAGGAACTTTCCGATAAACAAATCTCTTTTTATTTGAGTTCACCTCAAGGGAATCCGAACAATGTGTATACCTCCGGTACAATGAAAAGTAATAGTGTAAATGATAAGAATCCGGATTTGTTGATCTATGATCCTCTTAAACCGGCATTTAAAGATGATTATCAAATAAATAATGATAATGACGATTATTTCACTAATTCCGGTTATCTTAGTGAAAAAGGGTGGCTTTATTACCATTCGGAGATATTAAAGAAAGATATTGATATTGCGGGATATCCTTTATTGAAAGCTTTTGTTGAAATAGATGCACCTGACACCGATTTCTATTACAAATTATTTGAAATTAAACCTAATGGAAAAAGTGTTTATATTTCCAATGGTATAATGAGAGCAAGATTCAGAAATTCATTGGCAAAAGAGGAATTGGTTAAGCCCGGAAGTATTAATGGATACGACATAAAATCTCTAAATCTGACTGTGTACAGAATTTCAAAGGGTAGTCGTTTAAGGCTTCTGTTCGGCTACTTGGATTCACAAAGTTATCAAAAAAATTATAATACAGGCGGAGATGTTTCTCTTGAGAATGGAGAAAATGCAAAAACTGTAAAAATCAAACTTCATATGAATAAAAAATATCCGACAGTTTTGGTATTGCCGATAATAAAGTCCAGAAAGTGAAAATACACATGAGAAATGGTATAAATAAAACAGTCAAATAGGTGGTGAAATAAACATGAAACTTAATATCTTTGAATTGGAAAGGACTCAATCCCTATGGGAGAATACGGTTGAATATAATTTGACAGAAACGGGTCTCCATCCCTTTACACTTGAAGAGTTGTTGGATTATAAGGAAATTGAAAAACTTCATTCACTTCGTCTCGGATACGGACAAACAAACGGTTCATTAGAACTACGTGAAGCTATCAGTTCTTTATATTCAAATGCCTCACCGGATAACATATTGGTTACCAACGGATCGATCGAGGCAAACTTTGTTGCAATTTGGAGTTTAATGAGTGCCGGTGATGAGTTGGTGCTTATGTTACCGAATTATATGCAGATTTGGGGAATTGCCAAATCTTTTGGAATTAATGTGAAGCCGTTTTATCTCAAGGAAGAGTTGGGTTGGCAGCCTGATATTGAAGAGTTGAAAAAAATGGTTACAAGTAAAACTAAAATGATTGCGGTTTGCAATCCGAACAATCCGACCGGTGCTGTATTGAGCCGGAAAAACATGCTTGAAATAGTGCAACTGGCAAAAGATGCCGATGCCTGGTTGTTTGCAGATGAAATATATCGTGGAGCAGAATTGACCGGAGAAGAAACACCAACTTTCCTGGGAATGTATGAGAAAGTTATTGTAAACGGTGGTCTTTCCAAAGCATATGCTCTTCCGGGTATTCGTATAGGATGGTTAGTCGGTCCGCTTCAAGAAATTGAAGATATGTGGGCTCGCCGTGATTATACGACAATTGCCACGTCTATTCTCAGTAACCGTATAGCAACTCTGGCACTGCAAGCACCATTGAGAAAAAATATCCTGACCCGTAACAGGAAAATACTAAATGAAAATTTTATTGTTCTTAAAAAATGGACTGATAGCCATCAGGGACTTTTCAGTTTTATTGCACCACAAGCCGGAGGAATGGTTTTTCTAACTTATAATATGGATATTAATTCTACTGAATTAGTAACTAAAATTAGAAAAGACAAAAGTGTTTTTATAGTTGCCGGAGATTGTTTTGGAATGGACAAACGGGTGCGTATCGGGATAGGTTCGGAGCGTGAATATTTGCTTTCCGGTTTAAATAAAATAAGTGAGTTACTTGAGGAAATAAAATCAACATGAAAATATTGGATCTTAAACAAATAAAAAAAGTGTTATCTTCCATTGATGTTATTCCGGCAATTGAAGCGGGATTTGTTGCATATTCACGGGGAAAAGCAGTTATACCTCCCGTTGCAGAAATGCTTTTTGACAATCCTCCGGGAGATGTTCATATAAAATACGGATATCTTTTGGATGATGATTATTATGTAATTAAGATTGCTTCCGGTTTTTATGACAATCCTAAACTCGGATTATCTTCGAGTAATGGGATGATGATGTTGTTTAGCAAGAAAACGGGGGAATTAAAGTCAATATTTTTAGATGGCGGTTATATGACAAACATTAGAACAGCGGCAGCAGGTGCGATAGCTGCCAAATATTTAGCACCTAAATATATTGAATGTGTTGGAATGGTAGGTGCCGGAATTCAGGGGAAATTGCAGCTTAAATATTTAAAGTCCGTAACAAACTGCAGGGATATAATTGTTTGGGGTACTAATGACAAGGAATTGAAAATTTATAAAAAAGAGATGGAGTTAATTGGTTATCGCATAAAAACCACTAAGAATATTGATGAAATTGAAAGAAAGTGTAATCTTATCATAACTGTTACTCCTTCAAAAAAACCGTTATTGAGAGCACGTAATATTGGAAAAGGGGTACACATTACAGCTGTCGGTTCCGATACTCCTGAAAAGCAAGAGTTGGATTCCACAATTCTTGATAAAGCTGACATTGTTGTCGCGGACAGTCTAAAACAGTGTATGGAGAGAGGTGAAATTTTTCATGCAGTTAAAAATAATTTAATAAGTTTGGATAAACCTGTGGAACTTGGTAATATCATATTTGGAAAAAATCCGGGAAGAACAAATGAAGATCAAATAACCGTAGCGGATTTAACAGGTGTTGCGGTTCAAGATATTCAAATTTGTAAAGCTGTGTACAGTGAATTATAAAATTTTTAACGAGATTTCCATTTCCCATACCGGAAGAAGTAATATTGTATGGACAATGTAAATAATAATATGAATATAGAGAGGTTAAATCATGAAATATATTAGAATGCCGATCGAAGAAGAATCACCCGAACAGATGGGGTATGATAAGATTAAATTTAATCTTACCGAAAGTTCCGTTAGAGATCGTTCGTTAAACGATTTGAATATGAACGTAAATGATACATTACTTTGTTATGGAGATCATTATGGAAATTCCGACTTGCGTAAGATAATATCTGTAGAAAGCAGTGAATTAAATCGGGAGAATGTTTTAATAACTGCCGGAGCATCTGCAGCACTGTTTATTATTGCTACTTCCTTGCTTAACAAGGGAGATCATATCGTAGTAATGCGACCTAACTATGCCACAAATATTGAAACTCCGAAAGCGATAGGGTGTGAAATATCTTATCTTGATCTATCATTTGAAAATGAGTTTAAAATTGATTTGGATGAACTTGAATCATTTATCCGTCCGGAAACGAAATTCATAAGCCTAACGTATCCTCATAATCCTACAGGGGTAATGATTGATGAACAGGAGTTAAAGCAGGTAGTTGAATTAGTGGAATCCAAGGGATGTTTGTTGTTGTTTGATGAGACTTATAGGGAAATGGCTTTTAACAAAACACTTCCTGTAGCTGCCTCTCTTAGTCCAAGTGTTATAAGTGTTTCTTCTCTTTCCAAAACGTATGGGATACCGGGGATTAGAGTAGGGTGGTTAATCTGTCGGGATGAAGAATTGATGAATTTATTTTTATGTGCAAAAGAACAAATCGGTATATGCGGAAGTGTTATTGATGAAGCAATCGGATACGAAGCGTTATCCCAAAAAGGTGAGTGGATTTCTGAAAATAACAGACATATTCAAGAGTCGTTTAGTATTGTTAAAGAATGGATCGATAGAGAAGCTTTTATGGAATGGGTTGAACCGAAAGGCGGGTGTGTTTGTTTTCCGAGAATTAAGCCTGAAGTAAAAATTGATATTGATAACTTTTATAGAATTTTAAATGAGAAATATGGAACATATGTAGGTCCAGGTCACTGGTTTGAACAATCTCGTCGTAATTTTCGGATCGGTTATGCCTGGCCATTGAGAGATGAGTTGAAAGGGGGATTGAGTGGTATTTCCAAAGCATTGAAGGAATTGGTATGAGTAAAAAACAAATTAGATTAAGTGATGTTTTTTCAGCACAAAAAAGGATTAGTGATATTATAACGAGAACACCACTTAAGCCTTCATTGTATCTCTCAAAGAAAACGGGAAAAAGTGTCTATTTAAAACTGGAAAATATGCAGCCTTCAGGTTCATTTAAACTCAGGGGAGCGGCAAATGCTATTTTGAGTCTTTCCAAAGAGGCTATTACCAAGGGAATTATTACCATGTCTGCAGGTAATCATGGAAAGGCTGTTGCTTATGTTGCTAAAAAAATCGGAATTGAAGCAACAATTTGTGTTTCCAAGTTGGTTCCTGATCATAAAATTGAAGCTATGGAACAACTGGGAGCTAAGGTGATTGTTGCCGGCAAAGATCAAGATGATGCTACCGAAAATGCATTAACAATTGCAAAAGAAAGGGGGAAAACTTTTATATCGGCATTTGATGATCCCTACGTTATTGCCGGACAGGGCACTATTGCACTGGAAATACTAAACGAAAATCCCGAGATAGACACAATGTTAGTTCAACTAAGCGGCGGAGGTTTGATGAGTGGAATTGCAATAGCTGCGAAGTCTGTTAATCCCGATATCAAATTGATTGGTGTAACTATAGAGAAAGGTGCGGCTATGTATGAAAGTATAAAATCCGGAAAAATTGTAAAAATTGAAGAAACTTTTAGTATAGCTGATGCTTTGCAAGGCGGTCTCCCTTTTGATAATAAATATACTTTCCAAATTTGCAAACAAAATGTGGATGATATTTTGCAAATTCCCGAAGAACAAATTGAAAAATCAATGGCTTTTGGTTTTCGACATGAACGCCTTGTCTTAGAGGGTAGTGGAGCAATAACCATCGCTCCATTACTATTCAAAAAATCGCAAAAAATCGGAAAAGAAATAGCTGTCATTATAAGTGGTGACAATGTAAATGTTGATAAATTATCGGAAATTGTTGAAAAATATCACGAAATATAACCGGTAAAAAGGAGTTGATGTGAGAAAAATAACTAATTTAATAATCTTGATTGTAATAATTTTTTGTATATTTTCATGTAAAAATAATAGTAAACATGATATTTGGGCTTCCGAAGATATACCGGTTTCTGAAATTGATAAAGTAGTTGCCGAACAGATGAAGGAAATCGGAGAAAGCTACATTGTCATAGATGAAAAGAGATACTCTGAGATTGAAGGAGATGTAGATAAGGGAAAAATATTAGTTATATTTGAAACGGGAACGTGTCTTTTAGGTTTTAACAAATCGGATTTAAAGCCCGACGGAACTGTAAAAATAGTTTTAAAAAAACCGGTTTTGAATGACAGTAAGCAAAAAGGAGAAAAAAAATCCGTTTACAAAGGTTCGGGATTGAAAGTAATTGAGAAGGGTGGGAATATTTTTGTGACCGGAGTTGTAAGTGAAGAAATGAATAAGAAGGACCACCAAGTGAAAATAGTTTTTAACGATTCTTTGCTTGGAAGCGGAACCACCCGATTGGTGATAAAGAAGGATAGTGCCGTTTTAAGCGGAGTATTGGGTACAAAGACCTATTTGCAGATTAAGGAATTAATTAAGAATCATCCGGAAATCAAAACATTGGTTTTTGAAAATATTCCGGGTTCCATGAATGATCCTGTTAATATGCACACAGGAAGACTGATCAGAAAGGGAGGTTTCAAAATCATTGTGCCTAAAGGTAGTGAAGTGGCATCGGGAGGAGTAGACCTGTTTTGTGCAGGAAGTGAAAAGGTAGTGGAGTCAGGATCAAAATTGGGCATTCATTCATGGTATTTTAATGGTGTATCTGCCGGAGATTTGCCGGAGAATCATCCGGCTCACAATGCACAAATAAAATATTTTTCGGAGATGATGGGGAAAAACGGAAGAGAATTTTATTTCCATACGCTTAAAGTGGCGTCTTCTGATGATATTCATTGGATGACAAAAGATGAATTAATAAAATGGGGAATGGTTGCATCTGATAATAATGATTATAATGAGATGATAAGCGACTCAATTGATTTTAAATATAAAAATGAGACTATGAATTTATTGGTTGAAGGGAATATGGGGAGCAAAAGAATTCTGATTATATTACACGGAGGACCGGGAGGTTCTGCACTTGTACTTAATAATTCCGATAATTTCAGTGAAATAATGGAAAAGAGATTTCTGATTGCTTATTGGGATCAGAGGGGGGCGGGACTCTCCACCGGAAAAAATGATGTGTCTTTATTTACGGTAGATCAATTTGTAGATGATTTGGATCATTTGATTAAATTTTTGCTCGGAAATTATGGAAAAGATAATAAAATATTCTTATTCGGAGCCAGTTGGGGAGGATATCTTGGTGTTGCTTATTTGGAAGATAATTCCCGACAAAAAAAAATAAGCGGATGGATCGAAATGAATGGGGTCAATAATTTTCATGATAATGGTAAGACATCAAGATCAGAAATAGTAAAAGAAGCAATGGAAAGAGTTGCTAAAGGTATTGCTGTGAGAAAATGGAACAAAATTAAGAACAAAGCTCTTACTTTTGATATTGATTCGGTAGATGTGAGTGAATTTCTTAAATTGGAGAAGACCGCAGAGGAAGCAAATTCATTGTTGATAACCATTGATAAAAAAATAAAGTTTTCTTCAAAGTTATCTTACTTTAAAAAACGACCTTCCAAATTAAATGATGCATTGATAAAAGATGCTATATCCATTAATCCGGATATTTCAAAAATTAATATTCCAACACTTATGCTTTGGGGTGAATATGATATGGTTGTTCCGTTAGCTCAGGGGAAAAGAGATTTCGGGAAATATTCGTCAAAGGATAAAATGTTGAAGGTTTTTAAAAAAGGAGGTCATTTACCTATGTTTCATTTTCCGGAAGAAACGGCAAAAGAAATAATAAAATTTGTATTAACTTTTTAATAAAAAGTAGCGAGTATATGTATAATGTCATGAAGATTTTTTTTTAAAAATAGGCAATAAGTTTGTTTGAGATTAATAAAAATAATTTAAACGGATTTGAAGAATTTGTTATTCATAATATTAATACCGGAGATAGGTGTTCAATTGTTCCCGCATTCGGAGTAAATATTCGAGAGTTGGTTTTAGATAATGAGAGTATTATAGACGGTTACAAGACAATAGAGCGGTTTTATTTGAATGAAGGTTATAAAAGTAGCTTCCTTATCCCGTTTCCAAACCGTATTCTTAACGGAGAATACTTATTTGATGGTAATAAGTATCAATTGCCAAAAAATGATATTTCAAATGCTTTGCATGGATTTTTTTTTAATAAATCAACTGTATTAAAAAAAAAAATTATACAGAAGAGTAGTGCATCACTTACTTTTTCTTATCAGTATGATGGAACCTATACCGGTTATCCGTTTCCCTTTATCGTTGATATCATGATAACTTTAAATAATGAAGGATTTAAATGTTGCATTGATATCCTCAGTCAGGATAAAAAAATGCCGATAGGGGTAGGTTGGCATCCATATTTTAGATTTTCGGATGAGACGGTTAATAATCTCTTATTAAAGATACCTGAATGTAAATTTATAAAAGCCGATAATGAAAAAATCCCAAATGGAGAATTAGTTCCATACTCTTCCTTTAATAAACCGAAATCATTAAAAGGCCGATACTTTGATACCGGATTTCTAATAAATTCAAAAAAAGCGGTAATAGAACTTCACTCAAAAGAGAAACAAAAAATAATCAAGGTGGAACAGAATAGATCAAACAATTCAAACTGTTTTTTCCAAATATACATTCCAGCTGAAAGAAAATCCATTGCTATAGAACCAATGACCTGTGCAGCAAATAGTTTTAACAACAAAATCGGTTTGGAAATATTGAATAAAGGTGAAAGATTAAGTACTCTGCTAAAAGTATCCATTATTGAAAGTCGTAATAAATATTCTTAAATTACGTCCTTTTATACGTAGTTGAAACCTTTGAAGAAATTCCTCCGCGGGAAGTAAAATTCGCTTCTACGATAAGTTCAAATGGATCAATTTTTTCTATAAGATGTTTTGAAATTATTTTAGTCAAATTTTCATAAAATATTCCGGTGTTTCTATATTGAAGAAAATAATATTTTAATGATTTTAATTCAACAATTTTTTTATCGGGTAAAAATTTTATACGAATTATTCCGAGATCGGGTAATCCGGTCATAGGGCAAAGAGATGTGAATTCAGGATTTTCTATCTCTACCCATGTATTTTTATTATTATTTGAATAGTTAATAGGGTCCAAGACAGAGGAAGAGATAAAGCTTTCATCCTCTCTGATATCGATTAAATATTTCGTTATTTTTTCAATAGACATTGGTTTTAAAGTGTCAGATACAATTATTATTCTGTTTGATTGCCTTGATTAATTTCGGCTTCAGCAACGAAAATCCTTCGTCAGCCGATGAAAAATAACTGAAAAGTTTAAGATCTTTTTCAGATATCATGCCATGCTCGGCAAGTTTTTTGAAGTTTACAACAGAATTCCAGTATTCTTTATTGTACAAGAGAATTGTGAAGTTTTTCCTTTCAAGTTTCTCTGTCTGAATGAGGGTAAGCATTTCAAAAAGTTCATCGAAAGTTCCAAAACCGCCGGGAAAGACTATAATTGCTTTTGCATGGCAAAAGAACCATAATTTTCTCATGAAAAAATAATGAAATTCAAAATTCAGATCTTTTGAGATATACTTGTTCGGAACTTGTTCAAATGCTATTTCTATATTGAGTCCAATGCTTTTTACTCCTGCTCTGTCAGCTCCACGATTTGCAGCTTCCATAATCCCGGGTCCTCCTCCGGTACAGATTGTATAGGACAATTTCTTTCTTTGTAAATCTTTTGAAAGTTCTCCGAGTTTAAAAGCCATATTTTCAGCTACCCAGTAATTATCTTTACTTTTTTTATCATCGGGTCTTGACCTTGCAGAACCGAAAAAAACTACGGTATTCTGAATGTTGTTATCTATAAACCTTTTCTCGGGTTCAAGATACTCTGAAAGTATCCTTATCGGACGTGCTTCATTGGATCTTAAGAAATCAAGGTCTTCATAAGCTTTAAGTTCTTTTTCCATACTTGTTAATCCTTACTAACTACTTTAAAAATTAAAGACTACTTAGTTTTTTATAATATTCATGTTTATTTTTCTTATTATCAATCGCTTGCTCATAGAGACCCTCAGCCAAATCCGGAAATTGTCTTTTCAATATTGTATATCTACCTTCATTCATGAGGAAATCCATCATTTTAACAGTTGGATCTTTTGATTCGTAAATAAACGGATTCTTGTTTTCCTCCGTAAGAGCAGGATTGTACCGATAAAGCGGCCAGTATCCTGATTGAACTGCAAGTTTCTCTTCTTGAACGGTTTTACTCATATCCAGACCATGAGCAATACAAGGAGAATAGGCAATGATAAGTGACGGACCGTTATAGCTTTCAGCTTCCGTAAAAGCTTTTATTGTCTGATTCATATTTGCACCAAGACTAACAGATGCAACATAAATATTACCGTAACTCATACTAATAAGTCCGAGGTCCTTTTTCTTTGTCCTCTTTCCGGCTGCTGCAAATTTAGCAACGGATGCAAGCGGAGTTGCCTTTGAAGATTGACCTCCCGTATTCGAATAAACCTCGGTATCAAGTACAAGGACATTGATATTTTTACCGGAAGCCAATACATGATCAAGTCCTCCATAACCGATATCGTATGCCCAACCGTCACCACCGATACACCATATTGATTTGTTTACAAAATAATCTTGAAGTTCTATTATTTTTCGGAGAGTTTTCTCTGTTTTTTTATTTAAGGATTCGATCTTTAGAGCCTCTTTAATAAGTGAAGCATTGTTTTGGATATCGTCTCCTTTTGAGTCCCAAAGTTCAATTCCCTTAACGAGAAGTTCCTTAAGAGATCCGGAAATATCCATTTCAAGGATTTTTTCTACATTCCATTTTAATTGACGTCTGTTTGCATCAACGGCAAGCTTCATCCCAAAACCGTATTCGGCATTATCTTCAAATAGAGAATTTGCCCAAGCGGGTCCTCTACCTTCCTTATTCGTAGTGTATGGAGTCGTAGGAAAAGTACCGCTATAAATGGAAGAACATCCTGTAGCATTTGCAATTATCATCCTATCACCGAAAAGTTGGGTTACAAGCTTCACATATGCTGTTTCACCACAACCTGCACAAGCTCCTGAAAATTCAAAAAGCGGTTTCTTGAATTGAGTACCTTTAACAGATGCCGGTTTAACTCCGTCAAGAACATTATCAGGCAGATCATTAAAGAATTCTGCGTTTTCAACTTCACCATTATCTCTCTCTTCATCAATGGGACTAAAGATAAGAGATTTCTCTTTTGAAGGGCAAACTTCAATACAATTACCGCAACCGGTACAATCCTCAGTATATATTTGTATTTTAAATTCCAAATTCTTTTCATTTTTTGTGGTTGATTTAAGTGTATTGAACGATTCGGGAGCATTTTTAAGGTCATCCGGATCAATCTGTTTGGAACGTATTGCGGCATGAGGACATACAAATGAACATTGGTTACACTGGATACAATTTTCCGATAACCATTTAGGTACCATGGGTGCAATACCCCTTTTTTCAAGCATAGCGGTTCCGGTAGGAACTTTGCCGTCAATAGGCATTGCCGAAACGGGGATTGAATTTCCTTCAAGATGCATTATCTTTTCAATAATTTCTTTTGAAAATCCTTTTGCATCTTTATCAATAAGAGGTTTTGGTGAATAAAAAGTTTTAACTTCGGATATGGTTTTAGGATATTCTATCTCGTTCAGAGCTTCGCTTGTTTTATCTACTGCTTCCCAGTTCATATTTACAATATTCTTTCCTTTTGTTTCAAAAGATTTTTTGATGGAATCTTTTATTAGTTTTATGGCTATATCTTCCTCAAGCACACCTGAAACTTTGAAAAATGCTGCCTGCATTACTGTATTGATTCTATTTCCCAAACCAACTTCATTAGCGATTTTTAATGCATCAATGTTATAGAACTTTAATTTTTTATTGATAATTGTTTCTTGCATGTCTCTTGTCAAGTGGGAAAAAACTTCATCGTTAGAAAAATCGGAATTAAGGAGGAAAGTACCTCCGTCCTTAATCTCTTTCAAAATATCATATCTTCCTATGTAAGCGGAATTGTGTAACGCGACAAAGTCGGCTTTTGTTATAAGGTAAGTTGATAAGATTTTGCTTTTTCCAAATCTTAGATATGATATCGTGATTCCACCAGATTTCTTAGAATCATATGAAAAGTATCCTTGAGCATTCATATCGGTATTATCACCGATTATTTTGATGGAATTTTTATTGGCTCCGACAGTGCCGTCGGATCCCAATCCCCAAAAAATACATCTTTTTATATCATCGGGTTCCGTGGAAATAACCGGTCCGCTTTTAATGGACTTGTTTGTAATGTCATCATTAATTCCGACCGTGAATCCGTTAAATCCGCCATTTTTTAAATGTTCGAAAACATCTCTTACCATTGATGGAGTAAATTCTTTTGAACTTAGTCCGTATCTGCCTCCGATAACAGTAATATCTTTTCCTCTGAGGGCGGTTGCTATGTCAAGATACAGCGGTTCTCCTATTGACCCAGGTTCTTTAGTCCTGTCCAGAACCGCTATTCTCTTTACAGTAGCAGGAAGAGCCGACAAGAATGATTCTACGGCAAAAGGTCTAAATAACCTGACTTTAATTAATCCGAGTTTTTCCCCTTTAGAATTGAGATAATTTATAGTTTCCTCAATAGTATCGCATGAAGAACCCATTGCAATAATAATATTTTCCGCATCTTCAACCCCAACATAATCAAAAAGCCTATATCTCCTTCCTGTTTTTCTAAAAACAGCTTCCATATATTCTTCAACAATTGCAGGCGTTTTTTCGTAAAAACTATTCACCGTCTCCCTGCCTTGAAAATATACATCGGGATTCTGTGCACCGACTTTAAGCACAGGTTTGTCGGGAGAAAGTGCTCTCTCCCTAAACTTTTCGATGTATTTCATATCTACCATTGATGATAATGTATCATAGTCAACCATCTCGACTTTCTGTATCTCATGAGAAGTTCTAAACCCGTCAAAAAAATTAACAAAAGGTACAGATGATTTTAGCGTTGATAAATGTGAAACAATCGCCAAATCCATAGTTTCCTGAATATTTGAAGCAGCCATTAAAGCAAAACCCGTGTTTCTAACAGACATAACATCGGAATGATCACCGAAAATTGATAATGACTGAGCGGCAAGAGATCTTGCAGATACATGAAATACGGTTGGAAGCATTTCACCGGCAATCTTGTGCATATTGGGAATCATCAAAAGTAATCCTTGAGAAGCGGTGAATGTAGTAGTTAACGAGCCTCCTGATAATGCACCGTGAACGGAACCTGCTGCACCACCTTCGGATTGCATTTCAACAACATCAAGCTGCTGACCGAAAATATTCTTTCTTCCGAAAGCAGACCATTCATCTGCCATCTCTCCCATCCCTGAAGACGGTGTTATCGGGTAAATAGCAGCGACCTCGCTAAAGGCATATGCTATGTGAGTTGCAGCCGTATTTCCATCAATTGTCGCCATTTTTTTGCTCATTCAAAACTCCTCCGTATTAATTTATTAAGATGCTATGAAAGATAAAAAATTAACATATCAGCACGAATTAGTCAATAAACGGACTAGTTAAAAAATAAATTATTCAACAATTGAGCTAAAAGAAGATAATTTACAACGTCTTTTTGTTATTTTTTTAAATTAACTTTACAAGATTGACAAAAATGACTTTTAATACTATATAATTCACAAATGTTAAAACAGATTGAAGTAAAACTAATGGGGCTAATACTTGACCCTGTTTCAAATATGCCCGTGATGCTTCTAAAACCGGAGAACCTTGAGAAAGTAATTCCGATTTGGATCGGTGTTTCAGAAGCTAACAGTATAACCATTTCACTTGAAAAAATTGATTCCCCAAGACCGATGACTCACGACCTTCTAAATTCAGTTATAGAAAATTTAGGATATAGTGTTAAAAAAATTTTTATTAAAGAAGTTGTTAACAACACTTACTATGCCGAATTACATGTAGAAAGAGAAAGTACACTTAAAATCATTGACTGTCGTCCGTCCGATGCGGTTGTGATTGCCCTTAAGAGTGGAGCGGGAATGTATATATCCGACCAGGTTTATCAAAATTTTGAGGTGTCGGGAATTTCCAATGATTTTTTTGATAGTGAAGACAAAGTTGAAAATTGGTTCAATTCCCTTTCAAATGAAGATTTTAGTGAGATAGAGCACTAATTCGAATTTTCTTCTTCCTTTATTTTATTCCATACGGCATTCATCTGATCAAGAGAAAGTGAGCTCATCTCTTTTCCCGAGTCAACAATTCTTTTTTCAACAGATCTGAATCGTTTTTTAAATTTTTTATTAGCGTTTCTAAGAGCCATTTCAGGATTTACATTACTAATACGGGAAACATTTGCAACTGCAAATAAAAGATCACCTAACTCAGATGATATTTTTTGATAATCTTTATTTTTTAATTCCCGCTTAAGTTCAGCAATTTCTTCTTCAACTTTGTCAAGTGCAAGAAAAGGGTCACCCCAATCAAAACCAATTGATGAAGCTTGTTCTCCATACCGTTTTGCAGCAGATAGGGCGGGCATGGAT
Organism: uncultured Clostridia bacterium; assembly: GCA_964422395.1. Taxonomy (GTDB): domain Bacteria; phylum Acidobacteriota; class Aminicenantia; order UBA2199; family UBA2199; genus UBA647. The sequence goes on along the minus strand of CAYRAO010000002.1, from coordinate 114,247 downwards.
TCGGGATAATCAGATAATATACTGCTTCTGTTTTTTTCATCTTTTTTTATTTTTTCCCAATTTGTTTTTACTTCTGATGCAGTTTCAATATTTTTATTGCCAAAAATATGGGGATGTCTTCTAATTAGTTTTTCATTTAGTTTTCTCAAAACGTCTTTTATTGAAAATTCTCCCGATTCTTCCATTATTCGTGAAATAAAAACAATTTGAAGCAGTAAATCTCCAAGTTCTTCTGAAATTGATATTGTATCTTGATTATCAATCGATTCTATCACTTCGTAAGCTTCTTCAATTACATATTCTTTTAAGCTGTAAACCGTTTGTGCTTTGTCCCAAGGACACCCTATGTCCGGATCTCTCAATCTTGCCATAATATCAATTAGTTTTTTAAATTCATTCATCTTGTTTTTTTGTTGTATTAATGTTATATAAAATACTGAAATTGATAATAGTACTTTTACTGAATAAAGGCAATAGTACGAAATTAATAAAAGTGAAAAATGGAAGCGGAATTTAAATCTATTATACTTCTTTTGACAACACAGGCAATGATAAATCTAGGGGAAATCGAAGATCCGATTGCAAGGGGAGAAAAATCCGATAAAAAAAATGCAACTCTCTTCATATCATTACTGAAAGAACTAAAAGATAAGACAGTCGGAAATCTTGATCATTCGGATGAAATTTTTCTTAGTGAGGTTTTAGATAATTTAAACAGGATTTATAAAAATAAGTTTGAAGAGAGTTTAAGCTGATGAAAATTCGACTTTCTTTTATCCTCCTTTTAATATTTGTGCTGTATCCTGTTAAAATTTCCGGAAATAATTCAATTGGGACAATAAATAAAATAAAATTTTTCCATTCAATATCGGATAATTCATCATTCATGAGATCACTGTCTGAATTCGACTTTAACAAATTAACGGAAGATAAGAAAACATATGCAATCAATGAATTAGAAAAGATAGGAGATGATTTTGTTAGCAAGGGAGATCTTGAAAAAGCAAATATTGTTTTTAGGGCGATTGCAAACGGTGTGCCGGGCTATTGGCAGATATTTAATAAAATTGAAAATATTAAAAGATTGAACGGTTCATCCTTTTTTAATGTAAAAATATCTTTGGATCAAATTATAAGCCTTTTACAAAATGATAATTCATTGTTTGCATTTTTAAGTTTAGCTGTTACTTCACTCTATTTCTCTGCAATATTTGTGTTTTTTATTTTTTCAATCGTACTTTTTTTTAACAATTTTAATTTGTTTTCTACCGATGCGTTAAATACGAGAGACGGTGAAATTTCAGTCAAAAAAATATTATTTTTTTCCTTAGCTCTCTTTTGGCCTTTATTATTGCTGTCAGGTTGGATGATCTTCCCTTTTTTAATGTCAGGATTGTTGTGGGTGTATTACAATAAGAAAGAGAAGAGAGGGATAATAACTCTTGTTATAATCATTTTTATTTTTTCTTCTTTGTTTAGCGTAATCTCATTTATGCGAAGAAACAGATCTTCAGATACTTTTATTGTGGCTGCCGAAGTTATTTCCGGAAAAAGGTATAACAAAAAGGATTATTCAAAATTTGATAACGAACTAAAGGTATATCTTGCTTATACTTTTTACAAAGATGGAGATTTCAACTCTTCCCTTGATATTTTATTATCGACAGGTGAAAGCTACAGAAGTAATTTAAAATATAATTTGTTGGGGAATATATATTATAAATCCGGAAATCCTAAGAAGAGTCTCAAATATTATAAAAATTCTCTTGAATTGAATGAAAATGATCAAACTGCGATTCATAATTTTACAATTGTATTGGCTTCTCATGAGCGTTCTAAAGTTTTTAATTCCTATGTAAAAAGATTTCCGTTGATAGAACAACTAAAAGATGATGTTGATCAATTAAAAGAAGTCGAAATCGATCGAAATTTACTTAAAAGAAGAATATTTAACAATTCTAATGATAAGCTTGATCCGTCTTATTTAACACTTGAAATTATAAAAGAATTTATGAAGCTTCCCATAATTTGGTTTTCTTTGATTTTACTGCTTTACATTTATATTGTTGATCGTTTTTTTCAAAATGTGGGAAAGAGTGTCCGATGTTCCAAATGCAACAAAATAACAAAAAGAATCAATACCGAAAAAGGTGTTGTTTTTTGCAATGAATGTCATCAGTTGTTTAAACTAAAAGATGTGATTTTCCTTGAAGCTAAAGTTGCAAAAGAGAAAAAAATTAGAAAAGGTAACTTTCTTAAAGGAATTATTGTATATGTGTTATCTGTTTTTTCTCCTGGGATAAAACTTCTTTTTACAAGAAAGTACATATCATTTATTTTGTTTGCAATACTATTTTATTCCATAGCAATATTCTCAATTGCAGGTAAGTTGATATTTCAAAAACTTTACTCCACATATCCGATTATTTTCAGTATCAGTTCATTGTTTTGCATATTAATGTATATCCTAATAAACTTCTACTCTATTAAGGGGGATTCAAGTGGCATTTAAAGGAACTCTAAAAGAATTTAAAGTACCTGATATTCTTCAACTGATATCCTTTCAAAGAAAAAGCGGAATCCTAACTTTTACAGATGAAGGTTCTTTTGTAACGTTAATTTTTGAGAATGGTTTTATTGTAGGTGTAGATTCATTTCCAAAAAAGATTGAGTTGAGATCAGGTTCCGTTCTTGTTAAACAAGATTTAATAAGTGAAGAGATGTTGGATAGAGCACTTGCAATTCAAAAAAGAACTAATCAAAAAATTGGTGAAATACTACTTAGTATGGGATTGATTGGAGAGAGTACAATCTCGGAAGCTCTGAATATTCAGGCTTCGGAAACAATTCTTTCATTATTTAAATGGAAAAAAGGTAAATATAACTTTAAAGTAATGGATGTCATTGATTCCAAGCTGAAAATAATCGATCCTTTACCTACCGATAATATCATCATGGAAGGGGTTCAGATGCTTGATGAATGGCCTCTTATTACCGAATCAATACCGGATAACGGTATTATATTCGAACCTTTGGAATCGGAAGATTTAACAGTTGAAATTATTGATGATCATGAAGACCCCAAATATGATACGGAAAAAGTATTTTTAACAGAAGGAGAACTGGGTGTTTTAAAACATATAAACGGGAAAAATTCTGTATCTGATTTGGTTGAAATGGGGATTTTCAACGAATACAAGATTTACAAAAGTATATTTAATTTGTTAAAGAAGGGGATAATTCAAAGAAAAGAATTAACCGTTTTTAAGAGTAAAACGGATAATCAATTTGTTAAAGATAAAAAAGTAACTGTAAAAAGTTTAAATCTGTTATTGTTCACTTATATTATTTTATTACTTTTAATTTTCGCTATTACATTTTCATATCCAATGAAACCTCTTTATGATGCTGATATTTTTGATATGAAGAATCTTACGCAAAAGAACGATAATTAACCGATATGATATGGGAAAAAGAATTGGAAATGCCATTACAATCGGGAATTTTGACGGTTTTCATTTAGGTCACCGGTCAATAGTAAAACATACTCTGAAAATTGCCGATAGAGACGGATTGGGAACGGTTCTTTTAACATTAAATCCTAATCCCAAGTTATTTTTTAAAACGGAAGATAGGCTTATTTATACAGATATACAGAAACATAAAGTTTTGGAATCATCGGGAATAGATAGAATTGAGTATCTCAAGTTTCGGGAGTTATATCATTTGGATGGGAAAGATTTTATTGATATCTTTCTTATAAAACGTTTTAACATTAAATATCTTGTTGTCGGGGAAAATTTTCGATTGGGAAGGGATCGGGCATGGGATATAGAAAGAATTAAAGGTTACGGATCTCTTAGAAATTTTAATATTAAAATTGTACCTTCTGAAAAAATAGACGGACAAAAAGTATCAAGTTCAAGTATTAGAGCCGCATTAAAGAAAGGAGAATTAAGCAGAGCAAATAAAATGCTTGGGGCATTTTACAGCATAAACGGGGAAGTAATTAGAGGTAATAGAAAGGGAAGAGTATTCGGCTTCCCTACGATGAATCTTGCTGATGAGAATTGTATCCTACCCAACGGTGTCTATAAATCCAATGTAATCATAAAAGGAAATATTTATAAATCGGCTACCTATATTGGAAAAAATCATTCAAAAAATGTAAATATCCGAAAAATAGAGACACATGTTATTGAGTATAACGAAGATATATACGGTAGCAATATTGAGATACAATTCCTTAAGTTTATCCGTAAAGAAAAAAAATTCAAATCGGAAATTGAGTTGATTAAGCAAATTAGGATTGATATGGATTCAATAAAATTTGACATTAGGTCGCAAGTTTAATAAGAAATGTGATATAATCTCAGTTTAAAATTTATTGAGATATTCAAATATATCGAGAAAATAAAAACAACGGAACAGGAGAGTTAGCAATGGCAGAAAAAGATCACTTGAATAAAAATTCAAAAGCTGAAATTAAAGGAGCAAAGCAGAAGAGAGATAGTAATAAAAGTACTAATGGTAAAAAGAGCTTAAAATCTGTAAAAACTACAAAAAAAACCGAAAGCAATAAAAATAAGATGTCGCAAGAATTCAGAATACAAATACCGAGAAAAGAAATTGAAGAGAAATTTGAGCAGGCTGTAAAAAAATATTCTTCCGAGATGAAAATTGATGGTTTCAGAAAAGGTAAAATCCCTTTGGAAGTGGTAAAAAGCAAATACAGGGATTTAATAATGGATGAAATAGTTAATAAAGTTATAGAAGATTATACGTTTAAAACTATAAAAAAAGAGAAAATAAGGATAATTTCTTCTCCGATTGTGAAAGATTTCGATTTCAAAGAGGGGAAAGATCTAAAAGCTCTTGTTTCCGTTGATCTTTTTCCGGAAGTTATAATTCCCGATCTTAGTAAAATTACCGTTAGTATTAAAAAAGAGATGATCAAATCAGAGAAATATGATGAGAAGAAACAGATTGATCTTATTTTGAATAACAATAAGAGGAAGCAAATTGTAAAAGACAGATGTATAAAAGATAATGATTTTGTTGAATTTAAAATACAATCCCAGTTTATAGATACAAAAAGGATGATGCCTAAGCAAGATTCATTCTTTGAAGTAAAAAATGTGAAACATAACGAATTCGGGGATATTTATCAAGATTTTTTAGGAAAGTGTAAGGGTGAAAAATTTGATTTGGAGAAAAAATATGGAAAAGATTTCAATAAAAAGAAATGGGCGGGGAAAAAAATAAAGCATTTTATTGAAATAAAAAATATTTTTGAATATATTACTCCCGTTTTTGATGATAAATTTTTAAAGTCAATGGGATTTAAAGACAAGGAGAGTTTTAAGTCAAAACTTAAGGAAGAATTTGAAAACCATTCAAATCGTAAAAAAGATCAAATCATCATAAATGAGATCAGGGAAAAACTTATTGAGCTTTGTGATTTCTCGATACCGGATTCTATTATTGATCAAGAAGTACAAAGGACTCAATCTCAATATGCACAAATGATAATGACATTACCGGAAGATAAAAGGTCGGAATATTTAAAAACAGTTAAGGAAGATTCCGAAAGATCAATCAAATTTTCTTTTATTCTTGAGGAAGTTAAGAAGAATAACGGGATAGATATCAAAAATGATGACCTGGAAAAGGAGTTTAAAAAAATAGCCGAAGCAAACGGAATGGATGTTAAGGATGTTAGAAAGTATTATATGAATAATGAGCAGAAAGAGTCTTTAAAAGATAGTATCGGAAGAAATCTCGCTATTGATCTTCTGAAGGAAAAAATAAAGGTCAAAGAGGTATAAAATGACATTAATACCGGTTGTCGTTGAACAAAATGGAAATACGGAGAGGGCATATGATATTTATTCAAGATTATTGAAGGACGGGATCGTATTTCTCGGATCTTCAATTGATGATGCTGTTGCAAATGTAATTATTGCCCAATTGCTGTTCCTTGAAGCGGAAGATTCAGAGAAAGATATTTCTATATATATTAATTCTCCGGGAGGTATGGTAAGTGCCGGAATGGCAATTTACGATACGATGAAATTTGTAAAAAATGATATAGTAACCATATGTATGGGACAAGCATCTTCAATGGCGGCAATCATAATGGCTGCGGGTACAAAAGGAAAAAGATTTGCGTTACCCAATTCAAGAATAATGATTCATCAGCCGTTAGGTGGATTTCAAGGACAAGCAACGGATATCCTGATTCATGCCGGTGAAATCAAAAAGATAAAAGATAATATCATTTCAATCTTATCTTTTCACACCGGTAAAAAAGCGAGTGAGATTTCAAAAGATATCGAGAGGGATTTATACATGAGTGCGGATGAATCACTAAAATATGGAATTATTGACAATGTGATTAAAGAGAGACAGAATATTGGAGTAAAATAAAATGAGTTCTGAATTTACCAAAGGTACAAGTTGCAGTTTTTGTGGTGTAAAGCAGTCTGATGCCTACAAACTAATAGCCGGTAAGCACGGGACTTATATATGTGACAATTGCACAAAAACCGCATACAATCTTGTTTTTAATGGCAAGGAATCCGTAAAAGTCGAAAAGAATGGGGTGGGAACGTTTAAAAGATTGATCCCTTCGGAAATCAAGAAGAGTCTTGATCAATACATTATCGCTCAGGAACAAGCAAAAAAGAAACTTGCGGTTTCCGTGTATAACCATTATAAACGCATTGATAACAGTTCAAAACTTGATGTTGAGATAAGAAAAAGTAATATTTTGCTTGTAGGTCCTACAGGAACGGGGAAAACGCTACTTGCCGAAACACTTGCAAAAATTCTTGATGTACCTTTTGCTATTGCAGACGCAACAACATTGACCGAGGCAGGATATGTCGGCGAAGATGTTGAGAATATACTTCTGAAGCTTTATCAGGCTTCGGGAGAAAATATGGAACTTGCACAGAAGGGGATTATCTATATTGATGAAATTGATAAAATTTCCAGAAAGAGTGAAAACGCATCTATTACACGAGATGTCTCGGGAGAGGGGGTACAGCAAGCTTTGTTAAAGATTGTAGAAGGAACCGTTGCAAATATACCTCCCCAAGGCGGTAGAAAACATCCGTATCAAGAGTTTTTAAAGATGGATACAACAAATATACTTTTTATATCGGGAGGAGCTTTTATCGGTCTTGATAAAATAATCAAAAGCAGATTAAAGAAGAATTTGATAGGCTTTGATTCTAATAAGAATAAAAATACTCTAATTTCCGAGGATATTTTTGATAATGTTCAGACCGAAGATTTCATTAAATTCGGTCTTATTCCCGAATTAATAGGAAGATTTCCCGTTACGGGAGTTTTGAAAGAACTTTCAAAAGAAGACTTGCTCAGAATTCTAATAGAGCCCAAAAATGCTATAACCAAGCAATTTCAGGCTTTATTTGAATTAGATGGATTTGACCTTGAATTTTCCGATGAAGTTCTTAATAAAATAACCGAAGAAGCAATAAACCGTGGTGTCGGTGCAAGAGGATTACGAGCTATATTTGAGGAACTGATGCTTGATATGATGTATGATATTCCGGGAAAGAGAGGAAAGAAATCTAAGATATTCCTTGATCTTCAATATCTAAAAAAAAGAGAATGGATAGCTTAAATAGAGAAAGTGTAAAGGTGCCGTTAATTCCGTTAAGAGAATTGGTGACTTTTCCGTCTACAATAATTCCTATTCTGGTAGGAAGGGAAAAGTCGATTGCAGCATTAAAAATTTCAAAAAAACTGTATGGAAATTATGTTTTTCTATCTGTTCAAACTAATCAAATAAGTGAAGATCCTTCCAAGAATGAGATAAGCAAGATCGGAATACTTGCAAAAATTGAAAAGATTAATGAACAAAGAAACGGTAGCTTTAGGGTAATTATTCAAGGTCTCCAGAGGGGGATTGTTGAGAAGTATGTAAGAGACAACGATTTTTTTCTTGTAAAGGTTAATTTGTTAGTTGATGTAATTTCAGAGTCAGAACAGAGTTTGAACATCGAATCGGAGTTAATTAAGTATTTTAAAGAATACATGACGTTGAATAAATTTAAGATTGATGGGATTATAGCTAAATTGAGAGGAAGTAAATTAGCTGAAGTGACTAATATAATTCCATCTATTTTAAATATATCAATACAACACAAGCAAGCTCTCCTTGAGGAAACAGATGTAATAAAAAGAGGTGAGTCGCTTCTTGCTATATTAAAAAAAGAGTTATTTAAAATCCGCTCTATTATAGAATTGAAACAAACCGGTAGTGATGTTACCGGAAGCGATGCAGATGAATATCGTAAGAAGTTTAATAAAGGCAATTTTCCTGCTAATGTAAAAGAAAGTGCATTAAAGGAAATTGATCGTTTTGAACTTATGCCGCCATTCTCTGCAGAGGGAACTGTTTCAAGGTCATATCTTGATTGGTTGTTGATGATCCCGTGGAATAAGTTAAAAAAGGAAAATGGGAATCTAAAAAATGCCTCTAAAATATTAGATGATGACCATTATGGATTGGAAAAAGTAAAGGAACGTGTCCTTGATTATTTAGCGGTGAAACAATTAAAGAAAGATCCGATCGGAGAAATAATTTGTTTTGTAGGACCTCCGGGTGTTGGAAAAAGTTCTCTCTCTAAATCTATTGCAAGAGCGTTATCAAAACCATTTGTCAGGATATCTCTCGGTGGAGTAAAGGATGAAGCTGAGATAAGAGGTCATAGGCGTACATACATAGGATCGTATCCCGGGCAAATTGTAAAAGGCTTGAAAAAAGCAAAATATATGAATCCGGTTTTTCTACTTGATGAAATTGATAAATTAAGTTCCGATTTCAAAGGAGATCCGTCCTCTGCTCTAATGGAGGTGCTTGACTCGGATCAGAACACGGAATTTGTTGATCACTATTTGGATCTTGAAATAGATCTTTCAAAAGTATTTTTTATAACAACCGCTAATTCTATTGAGAATATCCCTTCACCGTTACTTGATAGAATGGAAATAATCGAGATAGACGGATATACACAAATGGAGAAACTTCAGATTGCAAAGAATTATTTGATAAAAAATCAATCTGAAAAGAATGGAATAAACCCTAAGGATTTTTCTATAAATGATGAAATACTTATGAAAGTCATTTCCAGTTATACAAGAGAGTCGGGAGTAAGAGATCTGGAGAGACAGATAGGGAATATTACAAGAAAGATCGCACGAAGTTTTGTTGAAAAAGGTAAAAAGAACTCTTCCGATAAATTGATTGTCAATGAAAAACTTATTGAAAAGTTTCTCGGAATACCTATCTATAATGATATGAAAATACTCGAAAAGAGTGAAGTGGGAGTTAGTGTGGGAATGGCGTGGACCCCGTTTGGAGGAGATTTGTTGATCATCGAGTCGAAATACTTAAAAGGTAACGGAGAACTTATACTTACCGGAAGACTTGGTGAGGTTATGAAAGAGTCATCGTCTACTGCATACAGTTTTGTTAAACTTAAATTATACGAGATGGAATTTGATGTAGATCTTTTGGAAAGTTATAATATTCATCTTCATATTCCTCAGGGTGCCGTACCAAAAGAAGGACCTTCCGCCGGTGTTACACTTGCCGTTGCAATGATTTCTTTGCTGACCGGTATTAAAGTTAAGGCAAATTTTGCAATTACAGGTGAAATTACGTTAAGAGGTGAAATCCTTGCTGTAGGAGGTATAAAAGAAAAAATTATTGCATCCCACCGATACGGTGTAAAAAATGTAATAATTCCCTTTGAAAATAAAAGAGATTATATAGAGGATATACCGGAAGAGGTAAAGAAAAGTATAAAAGTGCATTTTGTTGAAAATATGGATGAAGTATTGGAAATTGTTTTGGAAAAGACTATAAAACTTAAAAATATAAAGAGTAGGATTATTAAACCTTACATGAATTCAAATATTCAATAAATATGTAAAATCTAATTTTAATAAATGATAATAAAAAAGTCAGAGTTAAAAAAAACGGTATTTCTTCCAAAAGAAATTATTATAGATGAAATCCCGAAATTTTTATTTTTAGGGCGTTCAAATGTTGGAAAATCAACGCTGATAAATAAACTTATTCGAAAAAAAAAAATGGCAAAAACCAGTTCAAGACCGGGGAAAACAGTTAGTATAAACTATTATCTGATAAACGATGAGTTTTACCTCGTAGATCTTCCCGGATATGGATATTCAAAAATATCAAAATCCGATCAATCAAGAGTAAATAAACTTATGGATGTTTTTTTTGATAAAACAAGAAATATCAGATTGGTATACTCACTTATTGATTCAAGGCATGGATACTTAAAATCCGATATGAGAGCTTTGTCAGCAATTCTAAAAAAAAAATTAAGAATATTGACAATTTTTACAAAAAGTGATAAATTATCAAATTCAGCTTTAAAGAATCAATTAAATAATCATCAAATCAGTTATGGTTTAAGAGTAATTCCGTTTTCAGCTAAACATGAAAATTCAGAATCGGAAGTTTTGGAAAGCATTGAAAGTGGATTAGAGGAGTAAGCATGTATTTATTAAAAGATCTTCAAAAAATGAAGTTGCCGGAGTTAAAAAAGGTCGTATCGGAGTTTAAATTAAAGGAAGAAAAAATTAAAGACAAGACAGCACTTCTTTTTAACATATTAAGTGCACAAGCAAGTGCTAACGGAAAGCTTTTTGCGGAAGGAGTTATTGATCTTCATTCGGACGGATATGGCTTCCTTCGGTTTCAGGAGTATTCGTATCTTTCAAGTTCAGAAGATATTTATGTATCTCCTTCTCAAGTTAAAAAGTTTGATCTCAGAACCGGTGATACTATCTCGGGATCTGTCAGACCACCCAAAGGTGGAGAGAAATATTTTGCACTTTTAAGTGTCGAAGCGGTTAATTCGGAAGATCCGGAATTTGTTCAAAAATATAGATCCAACCGTAGATTTGAAAAATTAACTCCTCTTTATCCTGATGAAAAAATATCACTTGAAACTTCTCCGACCGACACTACGGGTAGAGTAATGAATCTTTTGACACCAATAGGAAAAGGGCAGAGGGGATTAATCGTTGCTGCTCCGAGAACAGGGAAAACCATGATTCTTCAATCTATTGCAAAGTCAATTGAAATTAACCATCCTGAAATACACTTAATTGTACTTCTTATAGACGAAAGACCTGAAGAGGTTACGGATATGGCAAGATCAGTTAAGGGTGAAGTCATTTCATCAACTTTTGATGAAGTTCCTATTCGGCATACAAAGGTAGCTGAAATTGTTCTGGAAAAGGCTAAAAGAATGGTTGAAATGGGTAAGGATGTAGTTATTCTCCTTGATTCTATAACGAGGCTTGCAAGAGCACACAACTCAATCACACCGCCTTCCGGTAAAGTCCTTTCGGGAGGAGTTGATGCAAACGCTTTGCATAAGCCTAAAAAGTTTTTCGGGGCGGCAAGAAATATCGAGGAAGGTGGAAGTTTAACAATCCTTGCTACTGCTCTTGTGGATACCGGTAGTAGAATGGATGAAGTTATTTTTGAAGAGTTCAAGGGAACCGGTAATATGGAAATTAATCTTGATAGAAGATTGGTTGATAAGAGGGTATTTCCTGCAATAGATATATTTAAGTCAGGAACAAGAAAAGAAGAACTTCTGATTGAACAGGAAGAGTTGAACAAGATATGGATTCTAAGAAAAGTTCTCTCTCAGATGAGCGAAGTGGATGCAATGGAATTGTTGATAAGTAAGCTTGAGAAAACAAAGACAAATAGTGATTTTGTTAAAATGATGTCTCAAGGAATGTAAAAGGTATTCTTATGATTAAGAATTTTGATGATCTTGTTTTTGAGGCAAAAAAGAAAAAAGGTATGGTTGTCGGTGTCCCTGTTCCTGAGAATCTCAATTCGATTTTAACTGTCATAAATGCAAAAAATGAAGGTATTGCAGACTTTATCCTAACCGGAGATAAAATTAAAATAGAGCAAATGATCAAGAATAACGGAAGTGACCCTTCTGATTTTGAGATCATAAAATGTAATACTGTTGAGGATTCTGCAGAAAAAATAGTTGAGCTTGCAAACGATAAAAAAATAGATGTTATCATGAAAGGGTTTCTACCGACTGCCAAGCTCATAAAGCCTGTCTTGAATAAATCAACGGGATTAAGAACAGGAAATTTACTTTCGGATGTATTGTTAATTGAAGATCCTTTGGATTCCTCAAATGGATTTGTAGGACTTACTGACGGGGGAATCGTTATTTTACCCGATGTTGATCAAAAAAGGCAATTGATTGAAAATTCGGTAAAGGTATTTCATCGCTTAGGCTATGATAATCCTAATGTAGGAATTATGACTGCAATAGAATCGGTTAAAGATTCAATGCCTTCAACAACAGATGCCCAAAAACTTACAAATATGAGTGTAGAAGGGTTGATAAAAGGGTGTAATGTATACGGACCTTTAGCATTTGATATTGCAATCTCGGTAAAAGCGGCGGAAATGAAAGGGATAGATAATCCTGTGGCTGGAAATGTACAGATAATGATAATGCCTAACATTGAGGCAGGTAACCTTTTAGGAAAGTGCTTTATGTTTTATATGAAGAAACAAGTTGCCCATGTTGTAATGGGTGCTAAAATACCTATATTAATTCCTTCAAGAAATGAAAATGCAATTGATAAGGTAAATTCTATTGCTTTAGGCGTCACAATTGCTTAAAAAAATATTTTTTTCTCTTTTTTTGCTTAATCTTTTCTTAGTTCCCGACACATCGGATAGTCTTGTTACAAAAGTAAGAAATAGAATTAATGATATAAAGCCATTTAAGGTTCAATTTATAAACCGAGTTGTAAATAATTCAGAGATAGAGATAGAAGAAAAAGGTGAGATGCTCTTTTTGAATAAAGATAGAATAAAATGGATATATAAAGATCCGAATTATAAAGTCTGGATTGTATATGGTAATTCTTATGAGTATTACGATCGTGAAGAAGAGCAGATTACGAAAGGTAAGCTTTCAAAAAAAACTCAGATATGGATATTTAAACTATTGGATACCAAATATGAGAAAAACGATATTAAGGTTAATAATAAAAAAAACGAGATCTATCTTGTAAATGATGAAGAAGGTATTAATTTTAAAATATTGATATCGGATGATTTTCTTCCGTCAAAAATTATTCAAAAAGATCCTACGGGAGTAGATATAGTATACATATTTTCAGGATACAAAAAAAATATTACATTATCCGATAAAGATTTTATATTGAAAATCGATGGAGAGGTTGATATTATTGACCTTAAATGAAAACTTTCTTTAATTAAAGACGTAAAATGAAATTAGATGAGGATCAATCCCTAATAAAAAAAATAGTTAAGGGAGATAAAAGATCGTTTGAGAAACTTATGAGAAAGTATAATAAGAGAATTTATAATTTCATTTACAGAATGATTCGTGAAGAAGAGTCTTCAATTGAACTTACTCAAGAGTTTTTTATAAAAATGTATACTGTTATCCACAAGTATAATTTCCAATATAAATTTTCAACATGGGCTTATAGAATTTGTTACAACCTTGTGATTGATTATATCAGGAAAAATAAGGTACATGTCGATTCACTTGACAGCAAAGATATAAAACAGAAGCAGATTCTTGATCATACTGGGAATCAATTTTATGACGGATATCACAATATGGAAAAAGAAGAAATAAAAAAGGAGGTATGGGATATAGTTGATACCATACCTTTGAAGTACCGAGAACTTATTCTTTTAAGATATGTCAAGAGTCTTAAATATGATGAGATTGCAGATTTTACCGGACTTCCTGTCGGAACGGTTAAAAACAGAATTTTCAAAGCAAAAGAGATTTTAAAATCGGAGATGTTAAAAAATGAAATGTTTAAACGATAAAAAAATGATCAAATATATGGAGGATGAATTAAACGGTTTGGAATATTCTCTCGCAAGGGATCATATTCTTTCATGCGGAAAATGCAAACAATCTTTAAAGAGTTACGAGTCACTCGAAATCGAATTAAATAAACCCGATATAAAAGAACCTCCCGCAGTGATAGAAAAGTATGTTATTGACAAGCTATTTCCGCATCTTTCTCATGTTGCATCATTGGTTACGTTTATAGCTGCAAGTTTTTTATTGCTCATAACCGGAATATACATTTATTTTGATTTTGCCAATGACAGTATGATAAAAGCATTCCAATTAACAAAAAATCAAGCTACATCCGTAATAAGCGGAACAGTCAAGTTTATTTCATCTGTTTTTTCAGGATTAATTACGGTTTTTAAGGCCATTAACTCACTTATTGAAGTATTATTAAATGTAAGGATCGGTGTTGAGATAACCGGAATATTATTTGTTTTAGTTTTAGCTACTTTGTTTTATCTGATTTATAATAAACTATTCTTGCGTATCAAAGATTCCAAAACTCGTAGATGACAAAAAAAACATTCATATTCTCAATATTTCTTTTTTTTATAATATCAATCAATTTTGCAAACCAAAGAATTAAAATCCCAAAAGTCTATAATGATGTTATCCATAATAATCTTGTATCGGTAGGAAAAGAGATAGTTGTGAACGGAATTATAGAAAAATCTCTTATCAAAATAGGAGGAACACTCAATCTGAACGGGAAAGTTAATAAGGATGTCGTTTGTATCGGTTCCAAAGTTATATTGGGTAGGGATTTTTTGATTAAAGGTGACCTTATTGTCATAGGAGGATCACTTTCCGGAAAAAATCCCCATAATGTAAAAGGAAATATTCATAATGTAAATTTTTCTTTAAAAAAAATTGATACTTCCATCACACCTATTAAAATTAACAAAAAAACAATTAACTTGATAAAGATATTTCTTTTACTGATCTCCTTAATAATAGCACTAATGGTTTTTGGCATAATACCTTTGAAAATTAAAAAGGGCGAAGAATTACTAAATGATAACTTTTTAAGAATCGGGTTACTTGGCATAGTATCAATTGTTGTTTTTATAATTATCTTTCTTATTTCTGCAATTTTAAGTTTTGTATATATCGGGATACCTATTATGTTAATATTTCTAATATTCTTAATATGCATATTTATATTAGGACGTACCATAATGTTCTACTCAATAGGGGTAATGATAATTGGTAAACTGAACTTGTCATTATTTTCTCCTGCAATATTTATTCTTACAGGAGTGATTGTTTATCTTGTGTTAAGTTACATTCCTATTATCGGATTTGTTATCCTTAAAATATTGAATATCTTTGAGTTAGGAATAAGTGTAGGAGTGTTGTTTAAAAAGAGGCTTAATTTAAAAAGTATATCCGATATTGTTGCTGAATACGGTAGCGATTAGAATTATGCTGATAATTTTTCTATGAACCAGGGATGTTTTTAGTGAAAAAGTTTAAAATTATTTTGCTGATTGTAATATTCATATTTATGCTTTTAATCTTTACGGACATTTATTTACTACTTCTGCACCCTCTTGATACGGGAGTATATCAAAACAAGAAATTCGGTGATATTATTTTGGTTCTCGGTGGCGGATTAAAAAAGAAAAATGAAATAGGAGTAAGCACAGCCGAACGTTTGGAATTGGCTTCGAGTATTTATTCAAAAAGAAAAATGAAGATTCTCGTCAGTGACGGAAGTTTGTACAGAAAAAGTCCGGCAATAAAGATGTATAAAGATTTTTTAATAAAAAGAGGTGTCTCTCCGGAACATATTATATTGGAGGGAAAAAGTCAGACGACCTACGAAAACTTTATATATACACGAGATATAGTAAATAGAGAAAAATCAAATGAAGTTATCGTATGCACATCTCCATATCATCAAAAAAGGTCTGGAATAATTATTGATAAGTTATCTTATAAAAAATATATAGTTGCCAAAATGGACAGATCGGAAATATATCAATCCGAATCCATCAAACAGAGAATTAGAAATCTCAAGCTAATTGTTAGGGAATATTTTGCAATGCTCAAGTTTAAATTATTTAAAAAATAAAAGTAGTTATTGTGGAGACGAAATGGGATTCTTAGTTAATATTAAATATTATTTTGAGCAAAACTGGGGAATATCACAGTTAATTTTGGAAAAATTAATTTATACTTTTATTGCAATTTTTCTTTTGTGGTCAATTAGGTTTATAATAATCCGAATCGTTCGAAGAAAATCATCTGATATTTTAACAAAATATCAATGGAGAAAATCTACTTTTTATATTGTATTACTTGTCGGGACCTTGATGATCGGTAAAATCTGGTTTAAAGGATTCAGTTCATTCTCGACATATTTCGGACTGTTATCAGCCGGAATAGCAATATCATTAAAAGAACTGTTTACAAGCATTGCAGGATGGGTATTTATAATGGTAAAAAAACCAATTACCATAGGAGATCGAATTCAGATAAGTGATTTTAGCGGAGATGTGATTGATATAAGGTTATTTAAATTCACTTTGATGGAAATTGGTAATTGGGTTGATGCGGAACAAAGTACAGGACGAATAATTCATGTCCCGAACTCTTTAATATTAACCGAAACTCTTGCAAATTACAGCAAAGGTTTTCAGTATATATGGGATGAGATACCCGTACTTCTTACTTTTGAGAGTGACTGGAAAAAAGGGAAGAAGATACTTCTCGAAATAGCGGTAAAACATACTGAACATTTAAGTAAATCTGCTGAAAAAAGAGTTAGAAAAGCTTCAAAAAAATTAATGATATTTTATAATAAATTAACTCCGGTGGTGTATACATCGGTTAAAGACAGCGGAGTACTTCTGACCATACGATATCTTTGTCCCCCCAAAAAAAGGAGAGGTCAGCAAGAAATTATATGGGAAGATATTCTCAATGCATTTTCAAAGGAAAAAAATATTGATTTCGCATATCCTACACAAAGATTTTTTGATAATAAAAAAGAAGGTAAATGAAATTTACATAAGTACAATTGTAAGTTTTAGAAACTCATTAGATTTATTTAATGGTTAAGGGATAAAAAATAACTTGATTATTTTTTTTTAATAATCTATAATTCCGCTCGTATGGTAAAGAAAAATGTTAAAAGATTCACAATCATAATTTCCTCTCTCTTTGTTATAGGGTTGCTGGCATTTTTCTACGGATTAATTGAGATTAATGATACATATGTAAAAGACAAACTGGAATTAACAGTTTTGCATAAAAATTTAAATAAAGTTAGAAATGAAAACAGACAAAAAGATATAAAATTATCTAATTATAATTTCATGAAATACAAGATCAATGCATTTTCAAAAAGATTTCCATTGTATTCAAATATAGTTGATTCGGTCTATTTAAAAAGTGCAGAATATAAATTTAAACCGGAACTTGTTTTGAGTATTATTCAGGTTGAAAGTAATTTTAATCCTAAAGCGATATCTTACAGGGGAGCATACGGGCTTATGCAAATTAATTTAGCCGTTTGGGAAAATGAATTAAAAATAGACAGAGATAAGATTTTCAATGTAGGATACAACATTGATTTGGGACTACAAGTACTTAGAAGATACTACGATGAAACCAATGGAAATCTTAAAAGGGCTATTCATCTCTATAACAATGGATATAAATACAATAATCTAAAGTATGTAAAACTGATTGATTCAACATTAATGAGTTTTACCCCTTTCAGATCGGGACAAAAACCTATTGTTTCTCCAAACTAATTGTTTTTTTATAGAATAACAAAATGAAAGTTTTAGCAATAATCATGTCCGGTGGAATAGGTTCTCGAATGAATTCCGAAAAGCCTAAACAATTATTGAATATTGGAGCTGATAATATACTTGAAAGATCAATAGAGAAGTTTAACGAACTATCTGAAATTAACTCTATCTATGTTGTTAGCCACATAGATCTAATTGAATATACTAAGAAACTTGTCATGAATAGAGGTTTTTCAAAAGTATCTAAAATACTTGTCGGGGGAAATACAAGGCAGTTATCTTCAAAAATCGGAGTCCTTGCATCGGATAATGATTTCTCAATAATCCTTATACATGATTCTGCAAGACCGTTTGTAAATTCCAAAACTATTAAAAGTGTGGTATCTGCATTGGAAAATTCAAATGCTGTTATTCCGGTAATCGATTCATCGGATACTTTGGTAAAAATCAATAAGAAAAACCAAATATACAATTATCTTGATAGAAATAGTATAAAGAGAGTACAGACACCACAGGGATTTAAAAGAGATATTATAGTAAAAGCTCATTTAAAAGCTGAAAAGGAAGATATTGATTCGTTTAGCGATGATTCATCCATGATAATTCATTACGGATTGGCAAGTGTAACATTTGTAGAAGGCGATCCGGCAAATATAAAAATCACTTATGAAAAAGATCTGAACGGATTTAAAGAAAATAAATAGTAAAAGTGAAAAACTAAAGTTTAAATATCATATTCAGATGACAAAGAGTTATTTCATCTCCGTTGTTTAATTCATATTTAACACCTGTATTCAGTTTGTTTCCATTAAGAAAAGTTCCGTTAACAGCTCCCGGTTCCTCTGAAATATAGAAATTATCATCTGTAAACATTATCGATGCATGTTTTCGAGATATATATTTTTCCTCATCTTCTTTTGTCAGATCAACATCAGGAATAAAACCGGTGGTATAATCCCTCCTTCCGATAGAAGTAGAATTTTTTGTTAATTGGACAACACGATTTGAACGCTGAATTACAAGATAAACTTTCATCTCGGTATTTAACCTTTCTCCTGTTAAATCTTCGTGAATCATTTCTGGACGGTTGGGGAGACCCTCTTCTCCCAAGTTTATCTTCTGCCTCATCTGCATCATTATAAGACTGTCAATTGTTTTTATATTCTTTTCGGAAAGCTTTTTTAGGATTTTCAGTGAAATATCCTTGTTTTTCCTCATCATTTCACTTAGATCAGGAACCGGAATCTTGATTATTTTTGAATCCTCAATAGTTTCGACTGTATACCTCGACATCTGCTCTGCAAGGAGTGAATCTTCTCCGAAAAAATCCCCTTTTGTAAGAGTATTTAAGATCAGGTTTTTATTAGCTGCTTTTACTTGAACTTTTCCTTTGTTAATTATATAAAAAAAACCTTGAGGTTTACCGGCGGAACAAATAGTATCACCTTTTTTGTATTCCGTTATAAATTTGTCAAATCCTTTGTCCATTTGATAAAAATTCTATATAATTAGTTTCCGTTTGTCAAATGTGTGTATGGGTTCTCTTAAATATTAGGAAAAATATGTACAAAATTTAATACCTTATAATTTGTTTCTTTATTTGAACAATATGAAGAATCACTTGACCATGCTAAAGCTATAAAATATAATTTTCATCAAAAATGAAAAAAATAGCAAATATTTTAAGAAGAAAGATAGGTTCTGAAAAAGTTAAGACAGATGAAGAATTTTGTATTTCATATTCATACGATGCAACCGAAATAAAATCAAATCCTGATATTGTTGTTTTCCCTACAAGTGAGTCCGATGTTAAATCCATATTAAGAATCGCTTCGGAATATAACATACCCGTAACTCCAAGGGGAAGCGGAGTAGGTTATTCCGGTGGGTCGGTTCCTGTTAAAGGGGGAATTGTCATTGTATTTACAAGGATGAATAAAATTCTTGAAATTGATGAATCCAACATGCTGATAATTACCGAACCCGGAGTAATAACAGGCGATATTATAAAGAAAAGTGAAGAAGCAGGATTTTTTTATCCCCCCGATCCCGCAAGTATGAGAAATTCAACCATAGGTGGAAATGTTGCAGAAAATGCCGGTGGTCCGAGATGTTTTAAATATGGTGTTACATCAGATTATGTTCTCTCTCTTGAGGGATTTCTAATAGACGGAAGTAGAGTGAAATTCGGTTCTCACTCAATAAAGGATGTTGCCGGATACGACTTAAAAAAGATTATCACAGGCTCGGAAGGAACTTTAATCGTGATTACAAAAATAATCTTGAAATTAATTCCCATGCCGGAGAGTAGGGTCCTTATTTATTTGGGTTTTAATTCATTACGGGGAGGAAGTGATTTTGTTGTTAAGATGATAAAGATGAACTTATCTCCATCTGCATTGGAATTTATTGATAAAACATCTTTGGATGCAGTAAGAGATTATACGGGTTCCGACAAAGATGAAAATATTAATTCCGTGGTGCTAATGGAACTTGACGGAACAAAAAAGGAAATAAAGAATAAGATTCGAATAATCAGAGATAATGCAACTTCCTCAGATTTAAAGAAATTGAAAATTGCAAAAACCGAAAAAGAAATGGAAAAAATTTGGAATGTACGGAGAAACCTTTCACCTGCCATTGCAAAACTTAAGCCTAAAAAAATTAATGAAGATATTGCTGTTCCGATAGGTGAGATTACTAATACAATTGAGTATATATCTCAGCTTGCAGAAGAATATGATATTAAAATTGTTATGTTCGGGCATCTTGGGGACGGAAACATACATACAAATATAATGATTGATCCTCATTCGGAGATAGAGATGAAAAATTCAAAAATAGTGTTAGACAAAATATTCGGATATGTAACTTCTGTTAACGGAACTATAACTGGTGAACACGGAATCGGATTATCAAAGAAAGAATTTCTCGTTTACCAGTTCAGTGAAACCGAAATTGAGATATTCAGACGAATAAAAAAAGTTTTTGATCCACATAACCTTTTGAACCCTGGTAAAATATTTTAAGAGTATTTTTCCCAGATGGATATTATTCTATCCTTCATTTGAAAAAAAGAATCAACGACAGACGGGTCAAAGTGCTTCCCGCTTTCAGATTTGATAAAATCAAAAACTTTCTCCTTTTTCCAAGGTTTTTTGTACCACCTTTGAGATATTAATGCATCAAAAACATCTGCAAGAGCCACTATTCTTGCAAAAATCGAAATTTCTTCCCCTTTTTTCCCGTTTTTTAATTTTATATTTGTTTTGTTGATATCTCTTATTATACCCGGGTAACCGCTTCCATCCCACTTTTCATGATGATTTAAAGAAATATCCTTTGCCATATCATCCCATTCGGAACTTGAGTTTTCAAAAAGTTTAGCTCCAAAAATTGTATGGAATTTCATTTCCTCATACTCTTTTTCAGAAAGTCTTCCCTTTTTTTTTAATATAATATCACTTATTGCCACTTTACCCACATCATGTAGCATTGCTGCAATTCTTAATATATCTTTATTACATTTAATTGTTTCTTTCGGAATGTTCTTTCTCTTTGCCCAATTTTTATAAATTTCAACTGAATATGCCGCTACTCTATTAACATGAGTTCCGGTCTCCTGAGGATCTCTTAATTCTGCTATACTAACCATCCTTAGTATCAATTCTCTGGTCATTATTGCTTTTTCTATTGCAACAGCAGCTTGTCTTGCAAACAATTCTATCAAAACCGAGTCATCTTTAGTAAAAGTAATTACTTTTCCATCCATATCTTTTGTGTTTATTATTTGGAGAAGACCTATAACTTTATTTCTATTGTTTATAAGAGGAACTGAAAGAACCGATTTTGTTCTGTATTTTGAAAGTTCATCAAATCTATTGTTAAATGAATAAGGGGTATTATCCGGTATTTTGTAAACATCATCAATAACCAACGATTTTTTTGTTAAAGCGACATAACCGGCAATGGATTTATTGTTTATTGGAATTTTTTTCTTTGTATAAAGATATTCATTACTGTTATAATAATTCCCATAAAGTAAATCATTCTGGACATACTCAAATGATAGAAAATTATCCTTGACTAAAAATAGGGTCCCTGCTTCCGCATTCACGATTTTTCTCGTTTCAAAAAGTATCTGTTCCAGAAGTGCATCCACATCTTTAATGTGAGAAATATCTTCCAAAGTACGAAGAAACTCAATCAATTTTGACCCTTCCACATTTTAATTTTAAATCCATTGCCGGATTAAAGTCAAATTTTTATTAAAATTTATATTCGGATGATACTAAAGTAAGGTAACAAGTATTGCCGGTATTTCTTATGTATTGTATGATTTATGTTATGTCAGATATAAAAAAAATAGAAAATATAATAAAATCGGAGCCTATATTGAGAATTATTCACTTCAAAGGTAAAACTAAAAATTCAACCATACTTATAGGTGAATCTATTAATAATATTTTAAAATATACTGAAAAAAAGAAAATATTTATTATTACGGATATTAATGTAAATCGGATATACAAAAATTATTTCCCATCGGGATATGTTTTTGTTATCGGGATAGGGGAGAAAATAAAAAATTATGAGACTGTAAATTCCATATATAACGAACTTCTTATCAACGGATTCGACAAAACATCCTTCATTCTTGGAATCGGTGGTGGCATTGTATGTGATATTGCGGGTTTTGTTGCTTCAACATACATGAGAGGTGTAAAATTTGGGCTTGTTCCGACAACATTACTTGCTCAAGTTGATGCATCAATCGGCGGAAAAAACGGAATAAATTTCAGAGAGTACAAAAATATGGTTGGTATTTTTAACCAGCCCGATTTTATCCTTACGGATTTTAATACCCTTAAGACTCTAAAAGCCGATGAATTTAAAAATGGAATTGCAGAAATAATCAAGCATGCATTAATAGGTGATTTTCGGTTGATTGATGTGCTGATAAACTATCATGAAAAGATTATTAATAAAGATATTTCAATTCTAGAAAAAATAATAAGCAGATCGGTAGAAATTAAGCTTGAAATAGTAAAAAAAGATGAGATTGAGACAGAGGAAAGAAAGAAATTAAATTTCGGTCATACTGTCGGACATGCAATAGAGTTATGTGAAGGTATTTCCCATGGTGGTTCAGTCGCAATTGGAATGGCTATTGCGTCAGGAATATCTTTAAAATACGGTTTTATAGAGAATGATTTATATTCTAAGATAATAAAACTTTTAAAACTTTATAAATTACCTTTAAATACAAAAATTTCCGTAAGCAAGCTGATTGAAAAGATCGGGAAAGATAAGAAAATGAATAACGGGAAGATTGATTTTATTTTGATCAAGTCATTAGGAGATGTATTTATTCATGAAATGAGTTTGAAAGAACTGGAGGTATTACTTAATGATCTGTGTCAGCCTTAATGAAAAAACAGTAAATTCAACAATTAAGTTATTAAAAAAAGACTTATTTTTTGAAGTCAGACTCGATCTTATTGAAAATTTGGATATGAAAGGTTTAAACAAGATTTTAAATATCAATAAGAAAATAATTGTTGCTTTCAGACCCGGTAAAGGAGAAGAGAATCCGAGAATCAAATATCTCTTGACTGCAATGGATATGCATGTGAAATTTGTTGATATTGAGTTTGAATCAGACCGAAACACAATAAAAGAAATTGTTAATAAAGGAAAAACAACCGAGACGAATATTATTATATCTTATCATAACTTCAAAGAAACTCCGGCATACGAAGATCTTGTTTTTATAGTAAATGAGTGCAGAGAACTCGGTGCGGATATCATAAAAATTGCTACTTTTATAAAGGAGAAACAGGATAATATAAAACTATTAAAACTTTTGGAAAAAGGGGGAAATATAGTTATCGCAGGTATGGGAGAAAAGGGCAAAGTTTCGAGAGTTATGTCTGTTCTGCTTGGAAGTCCATTCACATACGCATCCGTTGCCAAAGGTAAAGAGACTGCAAAGGGACAGATAGATTTTGATAAAATGGAAGAATTGCTAAAGGAATTATCTTGAAAAAAAAGATTTACGGTGTAGCCGGTTTCCCCGTTCTTCATAGCAGAAGTCCTGAAATGTTTAATCGTCTATTTAAAAATACTGAAAATATTTACACAAGATTTTCATCAAATAACCCTAAGGAAATCATTAAAATAATTAAAGATTTAGGAATCTCTGGATTAAACATCACAACGCCTCTAAAAGAGGTAATTATTGAATATATTGATTATTCATCTGATGATGTTGTTAGAACAAAAGCGGTTAACACCATTGTTTATAGGGATGGAGCTTTGTACGGTTACAATACCGATCCGGCAGGTGTTTCCAACTCCATATTAAAAAAAGGAATCAATGTTAGGGGTAAAAAATCCGTTGTTATTGGAAGTGGTGGTGCCGGAAGAGCTGCTGTCTGCGGATTGCAAGATTTGGGATCAAAAGTTTATTTGACAAATAGAACGGGGAAAAAGTTAGATTACTATTCGGAATTACTTAACTGCGATTATTTTAAAATCAATGAGATACAGGATCAAATTAAGAAAGCAGATATAGTGGTTAATACGGCACCTTTCTCATTGGTAAAATCCGTTTTGAAAAAAATGAACGGTAATCAAGTTTTGTTCAATGCCGATTATAAAGAAGAAATTGATATTAAGTTAAATCCTATATTGATTGACGGCTTATCATGGCTTCTTTACCAAGGTGCATATTCATACAAAATTTTTTTTAAAGAGGAACCTGATTTACAACAGATGGAAGATTCAATAAGGAAAGTGAACAGAGAAAAAAATCAAAAAAAAATAATTTTAATGGGATTTATGGGGTCGGGGAAATCAACCTTAGGGAGATATCTCGGTAAGATATCAGGAAAGAAATGGATAGATTCAGATAATTTTATAGAACTTTTAACAGGAAAAAAGATTGAAGATATTTTTTATCAAGACGGGGAAGGAAAATTTCGGAAGATTGAGGAAAAAGTGTTGGTGGATTTATTGCGGATTAAGAAATATCCTATTATCTCTGTTGGAGGAGGAGCTGTGATAAACAAATTGAACAGGATACTTTTTAAATCAAATGCAATAAATATATGGGTATGGTGTTCCGTCAATAAGATCGAAGAAAGATTAATGAGTGGGAAACGTCCTCTTATAACTAAGAAATCGGATATAAAAAGATACTATTCAAACAGGATCGGTTTTTATGGTGAAGTGGCTGACATTGTGATACCTAATACGAGAGATATAAAAGAAGTTTCCAAAAGAATCAAAATGGAGTTAGATTGGGAATAAAAAAAGTTTTTAAATCAAAAATTTCAGGAACTGTTTACGCCCCATCGTCAAAAAGTGTGATTCTAAGAGCAATAGCTTTATCATTACTTACGAATGGAAATACCGTTATAAGAAATATAAATTTTTCAGATGATGTCTTGGCAGCAATCAATATTGTGACTGAGCTTGGTGTAAAAACCAATATCTCCAAAGAGACATTGGTTTTGGAAAGTAAAGGTAAAATTAAGAACAGTACAATTTATAATTTGAATTGCGGAGAATCGGGTTTATGCTTAAGGATGTTTTCACCTATTCTTTCCCTGTTTAAAAACAGATACATTCTTGATGGAACCGGATCTTTAAAAAATAGAACCGTAGAAATGGTTGAAAAGGGTTTGAATAAGTTGGGAGCAAGTTGTATCAGTAACAGTGGATTTCTTCCTGTTGAGATTAATGGACAAATAAATGGAGCCGATATTACCATTGACGGATCAATAAGCTCACAATTTTTATCCGGATTACTGATTGCACTTCCTCTTTGCACTCAAAACTCTAATATTAAAGTAAAAAACTTAAAAAGCAGACCTTACATTGATCTAACTTTAAAGATGGTGAGGGAAGCGGGAATAATTATTAAAGAAAGTGAAAAGAATATTTTCACCGTTAAAGGCAACCAAAAATATAATCCGTTTGATATTGTTGCCGAAGGAGATTGGTCTGGTGCCTCCTTTATGTTAACAGCAGGAGCAATAAGTGGAGAAATTATTGTTAAGAACTTGCAAAATAATTCATTTCAGGCTGACAAAGTTATTTTGGATGTATTGGGAATAGCAGGTGCTGAAATAAAAAAAAATAATGATTTTATCGTCGTGAAAAAAAAAGATTTGAATCCGTTTGAGTTCGATATTTCCGAATCTCCCGACCTCTTCTCTCCTATTGCCGTACTGGCAGCGAATTGCGATGGAAAAAGCATAATAAACGGTACGAACAGGTTAAAATATAAAGAGAGCAAAAGGGGAGAAGTAATAAAAAAGGAGTTTAAATTACTTGGAATCCGTGCTGAAATTTTTAAGAACAGAATTGAGATTTACGGTGGTAACATCGGAGGTGGAAAAGTTTCTGCAAATAACGATCATAGAATAGCAATGGCACTTGCGATCATGGGAATTTCTTCAATAAAAGGTGTTGAGATAGACGGTTGGGAATCTGTATCCAAATCGTACAAAGATTTTTTCTCAGACCTGCAAAATATCGGCGGAAATATAAAATAAGATTTTTTTTAAATTCCCTTTTTTACCATATAATATTAAATGATGCGATTGGTTAAATACAAAAAAAATGATAATATTGTATTGAATGTGGAGGATGTAATGAAAAAAATACTTATTTTCATATTAATATTTGCAATCCCGGTATTTTTCTACACTCAATCATCATTCGTTATATCGGGAAGAGTCACTCTAAACGGAAAAGGAGTTCCGAATGTGAATGTATTAATATATAGTATTGACAATTACTATTCGGATATGAAATCCGAGAATCAAAAGGTGGAAATTTCAACAAAAACAAATTCATTCGGAGGATATCATTTTGATCTTAAACCCGGAAAATTCGGTATAAAATGTGATTATTCACCTCCTGTGGCGGTTTCTGAAGAACTTTTTGTGATTGGTCCCGAAAGATTTGAGTTAAAAGATAAAGAGATTGCTAACCTTAACTTTAAAATAGTAAACAGTTGGGAATACATTAAATTTAATGCTAAGATACTTTCTGAAATCCCCGAAACGGTATCGACAGTTAATTATAAATGGGGGAAAGTACCTATATTTTCAGAAGACGAATGTAAATTAAAAGCAAAACTTTTCCTTGAAACATTAAAAAAAGAAGAGAAAAAAGATATATTGAACGGATCATCCCTCGGTATTCCTTTAAAGGCGTATGATATGCAAGGTAACACGGTTTTTTATCAATTCCCTATAACCAATCTTGATATTCGCATTGGATATATCGGTATTCATGCTATTGGAATAAAGCCAAAAGAATTAAATTTATTCAACTATCCAAGCATAACCTTGCAAGAACTAAATGAGAAAATAGTGTATTTTAAAAACAAAAATCTTTTGATGGATAACAAATCCGAAATTATTAAAAAGAAAACCGCTTTGAAATTAGATATTGATCCTAATGAATTGATGTTTAAGAAAATATTATCTTTAGGTCCCGATTCGTTTAGTTTTTATATGGTATTTAATAAATTTCCCGGAGAAGAGGATATCATTGTGGATATGAATGATTATACAATATTATCTTCGGAGAAATCTAAAGAACAGATCCAAGATGAGAGTGAGGCACGATATACACTTAGATATATTACGGACATGAAAAGTGACGGTTAGTTCCTTTAATTCCGGTATTGATAAAAAGCTGAAAATGATATAATATTTTTAAGAGGGAATGATGACACAATTACAAAGAGCTAAAAACGGAGAGATTACACCCGAGATTAAAAAAGTTGCAGAGAAAGAAAATATAGACAGCATAGTCCTCCTAAGACTGGTTTCCGAAGGTAAAGTAGTTATACCTGCCAACATAAATCATAAAAATCTTGATCCGATTGGAATCGGTAAATCATTAAAAACCAAAATCAACGCTAACATAGGTACATCCGGAGATTTTCATAATATAAAAGATGAGATTACCAAACTTTCAATGGCTATTAAATATAAAGCCGATACTGTAATGGATTTGAGTACGGGTGGTGATATAACAAATATCAGAAGAGAACTTATTAAGAATTCGGTAATTCCATTTGGGAATGTTCCGGTTTACCAAATGGTTATTGATATTTTGAAAAGTGGAAAGACTTTTGTTGAAATGGATTATAAAGAGATGCTGGATTTTATCAGGATGCAAGCTGAAGATGGTGTTGATTATATGACAATCCATTCCGGTCTTACTAAAAAAGCCGTTGATATGGTAAAAAAGCAAGGTAGGATTGCAGGGATAGTATCCAGGGGAGGTTCGCTAACCGTAGGATGGATGCTTCACAACAACAAAGAGAACCCGTTTTATGAACATTTCGATGAAATACTTAAAATTGCTCGAGAATACGATGTGACTCTTTCTCTCGGAGACGGATTGAGACCGGGTGCAATTGCCGACGGGACAGATCACGGGCAGATCGAAGAACTTCTTACACTTGCGGAGCTTGTTCAAAGATCTCGTAATGCGGGAGTTCAGGTTATGGTTGAAGGACCCGGACATATACAGTTAAAAGATATTGAGATGAATATAAAATTACAGAAATCTGTTTGTGACGAAGCTCCTTTTTACGTTCTCGGTCCGATTGTAACCGATATAGCTCCCGGTTACGATCATATAACCTCTGCAATTGGAGGTGCTATTGCAGCATCGGCAGGAGCGGATTTTTTATGTTATGTTACTCCGGCCGAACATCTTGGACTTCCCGATGAAAAAGATGTGAAAGAGGGAATAATGGCTTCGAAAATAGCTGCACATGTCGGGGATATTTCAAAAGAAGTTACAGGGGCAATAGATAGAGACATAAGAATGGGTATAGCAAGAAAAAATCTTGACTGGAATGGACAAAGTAAGATTTGTATAGATCCGGAAAAATTCAACAAAGTCAGAAGTGACAGGGTTTCAGAAACGGAGGCATGTTCAATGTGTGGAAGTCTATGTGTTTACAAGGTGTTGGAAAACTTTTAAATGGATGAATTAAGATTTACTTTTTACGGAGTAAGAGGAAGCCATCCTGTATCAGACAAAAGATTCACTAAATACGGAGGAAATACTACTTCATTGTTATTTGAAAATGGCAATGATTTGTTTATCATAGATTCGGGAACAGGGATAATAAATGCAGGAGATTATATTCAAAAAAAATCTCACATTAAAAAAATAAATATTTTTTTAACCCATCTCCATATTGATCACATAATAGGATTGCCTTTCTTCAATCCTATTTATAATAAAGAAATGAAAGTAAACATTTACTGTTTCAAATATTCCGGATTTGATTTTAGTGATACCATATATTCACTGTTTAACAGACCGCTTTCTCCAATAAGCCCTAAAGGAATTCTTGCGGATTTGAAATTTTTTAATCTTGGAGATGAAATTAAAAATCCGGTGATTATAAATAAAAATCTGAAATTAAGTTTTATTAAAGATGAATTTCATCCCAAATCCGGAGTTCTTATCTATCGGATAGATTTTTTTGACAAGAAAATTATTTTTGCTACCGATATTGAAAGTAAAGATGGTTTTTTTGGTGAACAGAAAAAATTTATTAACAATGCTGATATTCTTATTCATGACGCACAATATACAAAATCGGATTATAGAAGTAAAAATAATCCGAAAATCGGCTATGGTCATAGTACTGTAGATATGGCATTAAAGAATGCATCGGATATGAATGTTAAAAAATTATATTTATTCCACTATAATCCCAATTATTCGGATAGGAAGCTTGAAACTATCCTTAAGTATGCTAAGAATAAATTTATAAATACATATCTGTCCGTTGAAAAAAAAATAAATAAAATAAGGAGATAATCATGTCAGGACATTCAAAATGGCATTCCATAAAGCATAAAAAAGCTGCTACAGACGCAAAAAGGGGAAAGATTTTTACAAGAATGATTAAAGAGATAACTATTGCCGCAAAGCAGGGCGGAGGAGATGTAGATTCCAATCCAAGGCTGCGAACGGCTATTGACAATGCCAAAGCGGCAAATATGCCAAACGATAATATAAAAAAAGCTGTTCTTCGTGGTACAGGGGAACTTGAAGGTGTAAATTATGAAGAAATCTCCTACGAAGGATACGGTCCCGGAGGAGTTGCAATCATAATTGAGTGTCTAACAGACAATAAAAACAGAACTGTTGCGGAAGTTCGACATACTCTTGGAAAATATAACGGGAATCTCGGTGAATCCGGATGTGTGGGTTGGATGTTTTCAAAAAAAGGGTTAATACTCGTTTCCAAGGAAAAGATAGAAGAAGATGAATTAATGGAGATAATACTTGAAAACGGAGCTGAAGATTTGACTGACGATGATGATAACCATATTGTTACTACAACTCCGGAAAACCTGAGCCAAGTTACGGATGCAATCAAATCCAAAGTTGAAATTTTGTCTTCGGAGATATCAATGATCCCTTCCACTTATATTAAATTAGAGGAAAAGCAGGCACACCAAATGTTAAAACTATTGGATAAGATTGAAGAGATTGATGATGTACAGAATTTATGGACAAATTTCGATATCGATACGGAAATGATCGAATCTTACGGAAGCTAATGATAATTGCCGGATTTGATCCCGGTTCCAAAGTGTTCGGGATCGGTATTATTCAAAAGAAAGGATCGGATTTTAAATATCTCATGTCCGAGGAATTGAAATTTCCAAATTTAGACTTTGTTGATAAGATGAAAATTCTTATATCAAGAATTTCAGAACTTTTTGAAACTTTTACAATTGACCATACGGTTATTGAAGATGGATTTCTCGGAAAAAATGTCAGTTCGATGAATACTCTTTCTAAAATTCGTGGTGTAGTACTTGCAGTAACAATTGAAAAAAATCTTAAAATAACATTTTACTCTCCGCGAGAAATAAAAAAATCCGTAACAGGTAACGGTAATGCTGATAAAGAGCAAGTTATGCGTGGAGTAAAAATGTTGCTTGGAGAGCAAAATTTAAGTTTAAGTTATGATGAAAGTGATGCTCTTGCCGTAGCTATATGCCATTCAATGACAAAAAGAAAGGATGAGTTAATAAAATGATCTATTCAATTAAGGGTAGAATTTCAAAAAAGATTCCGGGTCATACTATTATTGATACCGGAAACGGAATCACATTTGATGTTATGACTCCACTGTCTTATTTCTCTTCACTTGGAATTGATGAAACTATAATTTTATTTGTTGTATTAAAGGTAAAAGATGATGATCCTCAGATATTCGGTTTTATTACCGAGAAGGAAAAAGAATTTTTTTTAAAGATGATTTCCATATCAGGGATCGGTAGCAAAACAGCACTCCTGATTATTAGTGCATTTTCAATTAAAGAATTTGTAATTATGCTTGATAGTTCCGATGTGTTGAAATTGAGTTCAATTCCGGGAATAGGGAAAAAGACCGCTCAAAGGATAATTTTGGAGTTGTCCGGAAAGATAAGTTTTGATGAAGACGGGACAAGTAACGAAGTTAAGTTAAAGGGTGATTTAATCTCCGCACTTGTAAATTTAGGGTATCCTCAGAAAGGGACAAAGCAGGCTGTTGAGTCCGTAATGAGAGAAGATCATTCCGATCAGTCGTTTGAATATCTGTTCAAACTTATTCTTAAAAAGGTAAGCGGTGTGTAAATAATATGATTGACAATGATTTCAAAAGAGAAAAAACACTGAGGCCTTCATTAATAAATGATTTTATAGGACAGGAAAAGATTCTCAGCAATTTAATCACGTATATTCACGGAGCAAAGAAACGTGATGAAGTTCTTGATCACGTTCTACTTTCAGGACCTCCCGGATTGGGTAAAACTACACTTGCCAATATTATTGCTTCTGAAATGGGTGTAAACATTAAGCATACTTCAGGTCCTGTTCTTGACAAAAAAGGAGATCTCACTGCAATTCTTACTGATTTGGATAAGGGAGATGTGCTTTTTATAGATGAGATACACAGGTTGAGGACAAATCTTGAAGAGATCCTTTATAAAGCAATGGAGGATTTTCAAATTGATGTAATAATAGGGCAGGGTATTGGAGCAAAAAATATTTCTCTTGATCTTAATAAATTTACTCTTGTTGGAGCCACTACACGGTCAGGACTACTTTCTTCACCGATGAGAGATAGATTTGGAATCCCAATACGATTGAACTTCTATTCGGCAAAAGAACTCTCTGGAATAGTTCTAAGAAGCGGAAAAATATTAGATGTTAAGATTGATTTGGAATCTTGTGATGAGATTGCAAAAAGATCAAGGGGAACTCCTAGAATCGCAAATAAATTGCTAAGAAGGATTAGAGATTTTGCCCAAGTAAAAGGAGAGGGAGAAATAAATAAAGAGATAGTAAAAATGTCCTTTAAAGCTTTGGAAATAGATAAAGAAGGATTCGATAAAAATGACAGAAGACTTTTAAGTACGATTATCAGTAAATTTGATGGTGGCCCTGTCGGTTTGACTACGATAGCAACTGCAGTCGGCGAAGAGAAAGAGACCATTGAAGATGTTTATGAACCCTATCTGGTTCAAATGGGATTCTTAAAGATAACTCCAAGGGGAAGAGTAGTAACGGAAAAAGGTTATAATCATTTAAAAATTAGTTTGAATAACCAAAAAAATACCATGTTTGATTAAAAACAGAATTTAATGTACCGATTGATTTTAGTAATATAATTGATATAATCCGATTATGAGTATTATTAAAAATTATTTAATATCTCTTCGCATGAAGCAATGGGTTAAAAATCTGCTTATTTTTGCACCGATTTTTTTTTCACTTAATTTCACAAATGTTAATTACCTTATTAATGCTTTTTATGCATTTATCCTTTTCAGTATTATTGTTGGTAATATTTACATTCTTAACGATGTTGTGGATAAAAAGAATGATAAAAATCATCCCAAAAAGAAGTTCAGACCTATTGCTGCAGGAAAACTTAGTATTATCACTGCCATATCAATTGCTCTGACCACATTGTCACTCGTGTTGATCATAGCATTTTACTTTAATACAAAATTTTTTATTATTTCAGTGATATACGTAATTATAAATATTCTTTACTCTAATTTTTTGAAAAATATAGCGGTATTTGATGTTATTATCATTGCTTTCGGATTTGTTTTAAGGGTAATGATCGGAGGGAAAATAAACGACATATATCTTTCTCCATGGATTTTTATAATAACATTCTTATTAGCTCTTTTTCTTGGACTTGTTAAAAGGAGGCAGGAATTTATATTAACCGGAAATGCGGAAAGCATTGAGACCAGATCTTCTTTAAAAAATTATAGTATTGATTTTTTAGATCAACTAATATCTATTACAACTTCCGCAACGCTAATTTCTTATATCATATATGTGCTGAACCCAGATATTCAAAATTATTTTCACACGAAAGATCTATACTTAACGGTTCCTTTTGTTATTTTCGGTATTTTTAGATATCTGTATTTAACGTACATAAAAGAGAAAGGAGAAAATCCGGATGAAATACTGTTCTCGGATATCCCTTTTCTACTCAATATTATTTTATGGGTAGGTGTGTTTGTAATAATTATCTATAATTGATTAATAACTTTGGGAAAAAAAGAATTAGAAATTTTAAAAAAGCTACAAAGTGGCAATTTGGATTCAAGCAAACTTTTGGAAATATATGATGAGTATAAAGATAACTACAGGATAAAATCAACCTTAATTCAACATCCGAGTTTTCCGGTCGATACGGCACTTAATATTATTTCGTCATTATTTGTTTCAGATATTTTGAAAATCACTAAAAATAAACGTACAAATCCATTCATTAGAAAAAAATGTGAAATAGAATTTTCTCAAAGGTACAATAAAATACCAAAGGGAGAAAAAATTTCATTATTAAAAATAGCACCTTTGAACCTACTTGAACATTTTATTGGAGAACAGGATGAGAAAATTCTCAAAACCATTATAGAAAATCCAAACTGTACCGAGAGTCTCATTATCAAGTTGATAAACAGGGAAATTGAGAAACGAAGTGTTTACTCCGTCTTAATTGATTCGAGGTGGATAAATAACAGAGAAATATGCTATGCAATGTCTTTTGATAGGGAACTACCTATAAAAGTTTGGATCGCAATAATAGGAAATATTAAAACAAACCGTTTAAAAGAATTATCAAATAACCATTCTATTCATGAAATTGTCAGAAAAAATATTCTTGGAATATTAAAAAGAGATTAATATGATATATAAAAAACTTTTACTATCACTTAATATTACCAACCCATAAATCCGGATCCCACCCGTTTCCTACATATAAACTTTCTCCGGTGCTAATTTTTCTTATATGCATTCTTGTGTTTCCTCTGCTTCCAAACATGTGAACAGCAAATTCTTCTTTATTCGACCAATTTAATCGGTAAATTTCTTCCCTTAACGGAGCCTTTAGTTCTTTTACAAATTTTCCATCTGTAATACTGTGTAAATTATAACTTTTATGAGGTGCCGTAAGCCATGCGGCATACTTCATCGGCGATATACAAGGTCTGCAATTCTGTCCATGCGATATCTTTATTCCTACCCCTTTTATATCTAAACTTGCTATAAAAATATTGTTTCCATTGTTATAAACAATATTTTTACCATCTTCCGTAAGTTCACAATGTTTGTCAATAATCGGGTAGGGGAAGATTTCAACTATATTCGCAGGATTATCTATACTAACTGCAATCGCCGTTCCCCTTTTCGACGGACCGAAAAGGTATTTTTCCCCTTTAAGATTTATTAAACTCCATCTTGTCTCATTTGATGTATCCATATCACTATTATTAATTATCTTTCTCAACCCGTCCTCATTGGAAACATAGATGTTTCCAAAATACCTATAACTAAATAAAGTACCGTCATATGACCAGAAAGGTCTAGGGGTTTTCCCCCGATTTATCCGTCCCTTTCCACCTTCAACTTTAATTCCAAATACTTTTTTTTTAGTTCCGTTGTGGAGATAGATTATTACCAGATAAGGGGGATCGGCAAATATCAATTTCCCTTTTTTCCCTCCGGAAAAATCCATCCATTTATTTTTTAAATGGTCATTATAGCGAATCGTTTTATTAAGTCTTTTTGTCTTTATTTCTGTAGATTGAAAATTGATGAATATAAAGATAATAAGCGATAGTACAGATAATAGTATCGTATATATTTTTTTCATTATTTTTTAATTTAGACTAATACAATAAAGTTGTCAATTGTTAAATATTGACAACCGAATCAATTCTGCTAATATTAAAAATGGAACAATTGTCAAGAAAACAATTCACATCGGGGAAGAGCTACACTAAGGCAACAGATTCTTAGAAAAATAAAATGAAAAAAATATCTGTTCTCATATTAACTCTTTTTTTTATAGGAATAAGTATTTTATTCGGTAACGATAAAATATTTGACTGGCCGCTCGATATTAATAACGGGTACAGTTCATCATTTCAGGAATATCGAACAGGCCATTTTCACGGAGGAATTGATATTCGAACTTTTCAAAAATCGGGATATCCCGTTTATTCCGTTATGGATGGATATATTTATAAAATAAGGTATGTAAGGCGAGGTTGCGGAAAAGGTGTTTTTATTAGACATAACAACGGCATGAAATCTCTTTATTTTCATCTTGAAAAATTCACCGAGAATATCGAAAATACCGTTTTAAATATTCAGAAAATCAAGAGAAAAAAATATATCGGAAATTATTTTCCGAAAAAACCTATTTATATAAAGAAAGGTCAGCTGATAGGATACTCGGGAGAAACAGGAAGTGGATTCCCGCATCTTCATCTTGAAATAAGAGATAAAGATGAAGCAAGAATTAATCCGTTTAAACTCATTAAATTTCCTGAGAAAGATAAAAATTTTCCGGTCTTAAAACGTATTATGCTAAGATCGGTGAATAATACTTTAATTAACGGAAAAGTCGGAGAATTTACTTTTAACTTTAAAAAAACAAAAAAAGGTGAATTTTCCATTCAAAAAGAAATTTTCATTAACGGCGAAGTTGAAATTCTCTTGAATTCATTTGATATTACAGATACCGGAAGACATGCAGCACCTTCAAAGGTTGAAATGTTTCTTAACGGTAGGAAAATATATTTTTTAGAATTTACCAAATTTGAATATAATGATAATAATCAACTCGGTTTTGTCTATGATATGTTATTTTCCTCATCAAGTTCATACTTTTTCAATCTTTTTAATCAAAAAGGCTTTCTCCTTTCGGGAGATAGTAAGAATACAAAAAGTATTCACGAATTGCTTAAATCCGACAAAAATGAATTAATAATTAATGTCTACGATAATTTCAATAACAAAAGCTCGGGAAAATTTATAATCAATAACTATTCTTTACCACAAATAGGTATTGATTCCGAATTTAAAGTAACAAAATTTTTTTCAGGATCAGCTACTAAAATTTTATTAAAAATATTCGGCGGGAAAAAAAGAATGTTGTATGGCAAAGAATATAGCATTCAAAGCATAAAGAAAGACGATTTTATTATGTTTCCTGACTATTTAAAAAGGAAATTTACATATGTGGAATTTATTTTTCTTAAAAATAATGTTGTTATTGGGAAAAACAGCTTTTCCTTCAACAATAATAGTTTTGACTTAATGAAAGATATAAAAATAGATAAATTTATAAATAGAGAATACATCGTCATAAAAGTTATAAATGATTTTATAGGGACAAACAATATCACGCTTGAGGTCAAGCAAGGAAAACAAAAAATAATTATTCCACCGTTAATTAGTTCCGAAGGTGTCTACTTCGGTTTTAAACCGCTTGGATATAACAATGAAGTTAAATTGAATTTTTCACTTTTCAATAACAAAAAATTATCCTCTATAATACAAAGGAGGATTAACCTTATAAAAGTTTCAGACGGATATAGTCAAAAATTCAAATTTGATGAATTTAGCATTTATTTTGGAGAAAGAGCGGTAAGAGAAGATAAAACTCTTATTGTTGAGAAAGTTTCTTTCCCTTCTTCATTTCCCGTTTCTTCTTCACAATTCAGAGTATATCCTCACACATTTCCTTTCCTCGATTCAGTTTATTTTAAATTTAAAAAAAAATTGGATAATCCCCGTCAGGTAGGTATTTTTAAATATTCTCTAAAAAGAAAAAATTGGAAATATGTTTCAACTTCTTTTAACGGAGAAAATAATACCTATAAAACAAGATCGATAACTACCGGAATCTTTTCTCTAATGAGAGACATATTTCCACCGGTTATAAGAATTGTAAAACCTAAAAAGTTATCGAGAAATAATCTTTTTAAATTTAAAATCTTTATAACCGATAAAGGTAAAGGGGTAAACTATCTTTCTATTGTTTGCAAATTGAATGGGGAAAAAATTTCTTCGGAATATGATCCGGATCGTAAAACACTTGATATTGAAAATTTAAGTATTAAGATTAAAACCGGTTGGAATAGTATTTTTGTCGCCTTAAAAGATAAGGCAGGTAATTTCGAATCAAAATCTTTTCGCTTTAAATTAGAGAAATCTTATTAAAAAAATGTAGTATAATATTACAAATCAGATGAACAAAAAGAAAATAACCATAATTCTAATACTATTAATATTTATAAGTTTTTTACCGGTCTATTCCGATGCTATTAATTCGGTACAAAAACAAAATCACGAACTTGATAAAGGAGAGCAAAATAATAAAGATCCGTTTTTCAAAGCAATATTTAAGGATGAAGCAGAAATTTGGACATCTCCATTAAAGTTTTCTCTTAAAGATTGGATTACTTTTGCGGGTTTGTCGGTTTTTACGGCATACCTGATAAAAAATGACGAATCTATATATACGAGATTTAAAGCTTATCAAAATAAGAACAAATGGGTGGATAGTTTCAGCCCGATCATAACTCTTCTCGGAGATGGAAATGTAAGTTTAGGTATTTCCGGATTGTTTTATTTGTCCGGAGCTATTTTTAAAGATAAGAAAGCAAAAAACACATCAAAACTTGTACTGATGAGCTTAATTCATTCAGGAGTGGTTGTACAGTTAATAAAACATCTTGCCGGACGTCAAAGACCGGAAGCTCAAAACGGAGTGGATCATTGGGAAGGACCTGCCGGTTTCTTTAAGAGGTATAAAAACAAAAGAGATATGTTTTATGATGCATTTCCATCCGGTCATACGATAACGGTATGGTCTACTGCAACGGTCATTGCACACCAATATAACAAATCACCGGTTGTACCCTTAATATGTTATGGTCTTGCTACATTATCCGGACTCTCAAGGATCACAGAAGATAAACACTGGTTTTCAGATGTGTTTGTAGGTGCAATTCTCGGATTTGCAATTGGAAAATTTATCTATAAGAAAAGATCTCAAAAATTTATGATTATGCCGATTACAAAAAAAGGAACCATCGGTTTTAATATCGGCTTTAACATATAAGGTAAGAAAATATGAAAATATCTGTTTTTATTGTTGTTACAATGTTTCTGATTTTTCCTATGTTTGAGTCTGCTAAAGAAGCGGAACCGTGTAATACGTTTTTGTTTGATGAATTTTTATTCAGATATCTTCCCGGAACATATTTTCCTAATTTTTTTCTTGAGAACTATGCACCGGATTCCACTCTTCTTATTGAGGAAAATAACGGTTTTTCTCATATAGATAACCCCAGGGTATATTTTGAAGGAGAATCCTACAAAGATTTTAATTGGAATTACGATGGTTTTAATATTAACTCCGCACTTAGTCCGGGAAGAGCCGCAATAATCTTTCCATTCTCAAGTTATTCGGAGTATGAATTAAAAGGGCAATCTCCGTTAACGGATAATCCAGGACTTTACATATCATCAATTAATAATAAGAAAAATTATTCAAACGGATCCATATCGTCTGTATATGCTGATTTAGGATCATATACTCCTCTGGGACCCATTATGATTAAACCGGAACATCCATCACTTAGAGATAAGATGCTCTATGATACAAGAAGGCGTATTGATAACAGTTATTTCCTTGATTATATGCTTAACAAAGAGTTTTTCGGAGGAAACATTTCACTTGGAATCAACCATTACTATATAAAACGGAATTTTAATGATTTCAATAAAAGAGACACGCAGTTCACAGAGAACGGAAACTATCTCGTTTTCAGTTTAAACTACAAAAAACAGTTAAAAAACGGATTTTTTCAGATTCTCGGAGGTATAAATTCTCTAAAAAGGGATAATGAATATGCAGAGTTGGGAAGACTTCCTCAGGCTACAGTAAAGAATAATCTCAGTTCTTTTTTTACAGGATTTAAATACCGAAGCAATAGACTTTCTTTTCATATTGCATTTATTCAGGAAAAATCAATAAAGAAACCATTTGGAATGAACCATCCGTTAAATATTTTTGATAATGATGGAGGTGATATTCTCACTGTAGAAACTAATGGAAAATTTAATTCAAACATTATTACATCCGATCTATCATATTCAATTTTAAAAAAAAAGAAAATATTTATTGGTATTTTTGGTAATTCCAGATTAAGTATTCTTAACACAACAGAATCTCCAAGAATGTTTAACCCCATATATGCATCAAAAAAACCTTATCGTGTAATTTTGTGGAATAACGGGAAAAAATATTCAAACAACAACTTGAATATTAGATCCGGTATCAAATTTAAACTTATGCTCGGACAATCTTCTTTTTTAAGAGGAAAAGGATACTTTGACCTTTCTGCTGTAAGTTTTGACAGATCCGAGAACAATATTAGATCCTACAATACCGGTTTTGACTTATCATTTTCCACATATGGAAAATCTTCATCATTCTATTTTGGTATCGGAAGAACACCCGGAAAAATTAAAGAGAATGTAAACTCTTTCCTTGAAAAATCAAGTTCTTCAGGAAGAATTTTTTCATGGATTGATATTAACAAAGATAATACTTTTCAGAACGGCGAAGAGCTTAATTTATTCGGTTACACCGGAGGTAAACACCATTTGTTGGACAATAACTTTAAAAATCAAATTAAGAACAGCATGATACTTCTATATTCAAAAAGGATTTCTCGCAATTTTTTCTTCAATTTAAAAGCAATTTATAAAAAATTCATAAATAATCCCTGGGTTAAATATAAAGATAAGTATGGATCATATTGTAAGGTTAATGGAGTCGATTTGTATGTGTTGGATGCTCCTGTAAAGGATTTTATCCTAACTAATTCGCAATTCAAAAAAGATCCGTTTTATGCCCAATTGCTGATCAATTTTTCAGGAAAAGTTAAAAATCGGTGGTTCTTTTCATTTTCACTTATGGGTCATATGGGAATGGGGTATACAGCGTTTGGAAATGGTCCGAATTCAAATGATATTGGGGTTATCAATGAATCCATGGCAGATCCGAATAGTTGGATAAACGGATATGGGAGATTGGATGGAGATAGAGGTTATGTCTCAAAAGTTTACTTCGGTTTCTATTTGTCTAAGAGATTATTTCTCGGTGTAAGTATAAAGTATAGAGATGGTAATCCTTTTGCTTTTCTTAATAGTGAATACGTTAATGACCAATGGATTCTTTATTACAAAACCATTCAAGCTGAGGATGCACGCGGAATAAAAGGGGGTCCTCGTGAAGATTATGTGTCGGACATAAGTTTGAAACTTTCATATTCGTTTAAGTTTTTGAGAAAAGATTTATTACTTTCATTATCATTCTTTAATATACTTGACTTCGGAAGTGAAATTTCCGAATATGTTTTCTCGGGAGGAGAGCGGTATTCAATGGAAATGCAGATACCTAAAAGTTTGCGTCTCTCACTCTTTTTTGAACTTTGATTTGAATAGAGTCATATGATAGAATATTTTAATGGAATGGAGTTTTAACATTAAAAAAATACAAATCGGTAAATATATGAATGTGAGATAAAATGTTCGGATCATTGGGGTTTCCTGAGATTGTAATGATTATGTTAGTAGCGTTAATACTTTTCGGACCTAAAAAATTACCTGAAATTGCCAAACTTCTTGGTAATACCATAAGAGAGTTTAAAAAAACCATTAATGAAGCTAAAGCGACCATTCAAGATGAGATTGACAAAGCGGATATTAGTGAAGATTTGGAAAGTATAAAAAATGACCTTAATGAAGTTACAAAGATAAAAAGTAGCATCAAAGATTCAATAAAAAATGAATTCAAAAAATTCGATATATCCAATGACATTAATGAAATCAATAAAGAGATAGAAGAATCGGGAGATGATATTGACCGAAAATAAAAGTGATATGTCATTCTTTGAACATCTCGGTGAATTGCGAAAGAGGATTCTCATATCTTTTGCATTTATCTTTGTTTTCTTTCTCGTGTCATGGGCATTTGTAGACAAATTATATCACTGGTTTTCAATTCCTGTCCTTCGGTTTCTTCCCGAAGGGGGGAAACTAGCATTTACTTCTCTTACGGAACCTTTTATGATGTATATAAAAATATCCTTTATTTCCGGATTTTTTATTGCATCACCATTTATTTTTTATCAATTATGGGCATTTATAACTCCGGGGCTTTACAAAAATGAAAAAAAAATGGTGATACCTTTTGTCCTTTCTACAACTTTTTTCTTTATACTCGGTGGTGCCTTCGGGTACTATTCGGTATTCCCTTGGGCTTGTAAATTTTTTCTTGAAGTAGGTTCTGATTTTAATGCAATTATTACAATTAATGACTATTTTTCTCTCGCTTTTAGAGTATTGCTCGGGATATCCGTCATTTTTGAACTTCCGGTTCTATCATTTTTGCTTGCAAAAATGGGAATCATTACATCAAAATTTCTTCTCAAGCACTTTAAATATGCTATTGTAATTATATTCATAATTGCAGCGGTAATTACTCCTACACCCGATATAGTAACACAATCTATGTTTGCAGTTCCTATGATGTTCTTATATTTGTTAAGTATAATAATTGCAAAGATAGTCGGTCCAAAAACAGAAAAAGTTGATGACAAAAAAAAGTCTGAATCACAAAAGCATAAGTAATTTATTATCAGCCTTTTGTTTATGTAACTAAGTAAAAATTATTTGACCACCGGCAGCTTTCTCATAAAATTCTCCTATAGTTAAAACACCGTCAATATCATCATACATATCTTCCATCTTTAATTTGAACATATCGACGGCAAGCTTACACGCATAAATCTTTGCACCGGATGCATGAATCATATCAAGGAACTCTTCAACGGGAGGAATATCGAGTTTGTCCATTTCTTTTCTCATCATTGCCGATACACCGGCTTCAACTCCGGGAATCATTCCTATAATAGTAGGGAAGGGGATTCCACCAGGCATTTCCATTGCCGGATTTCCAACAGTAGCGGTATGAAGTTTATTCATTTTCCTTTTTGTAATTGCATCCAGTCCAAAAAAAGTAAAGAATATATTGGCTTCAATTCCTTCCATTCTTGCACCGTTGGTCATAACAAGTGAAGCGTAAACGTCTTCAAGACTCCCTTTAGCACATATAACCGACACTTTTCTTATTTTTTCTTTGTTCTCTGTCATGATTGTTCCTCATTAAACACAACCGGACGGTTTTGGAACTCCGGAAATTAAAGTAGCTTTCTTCAAAGGACCATCGGGAAAAAGATTATAAAAAGACTTTATATCAACAACACCCGATTTTCCGACTTTTCTTATTGATAGCACTGAGCCTTCGCTAACTTCTTTTCGAATATATTCTATAACTTCCCAATGCTTCGATGTTAACTCTTCGATTCCATTCTCTTTTGCCAATTCACTTGCTATCTCTTTACTCCACTGATCAAAATTTGTCATGTAACCACTCTCGTCGATGTCTATTTTAACACCGGCAATTTCTTTTTGAGACATTTTTAAAACCTCCTTTTTATAGTTTATTTAGTATAATGCTTTGATAAGATTTTGACAACATTCGGCATAATATATGCTCCTTTTAAGACTTCTTTACCTTTCATTTTTTTGAAAATACTGAAAAACGACACTTTTTTTTGCTTAAAATCATAATCTTCAAATTCTTCAAGTATAATCTCTATTTTACCCAAATTTTCAGGTTTTGTGAATTGTTTTACTTTTTTTGTTAAAAGAGCAAGTGCATTACCAAAATTTTAACTTTTTATAGCTATTTCCCCTACAATAAAAATCATTGTAAAATTTGTTCTTTTTTACTATACCTGTCAAGTTATATTCATGAGTTGTTAATAAAAGAATTTTTTATAGATTTTCTCGTTTATTTTTAACTATCATGAATATGGTATTTAAGTAATTTATCTGTTATAATTACATCATTCATTTATTAAGGAGAGTAAGATGGTAATATATATATATAAACTCATATTTG
Source organism: uncultured Clostridia bacterium (assembly GCA_964422395.1). Taxonomy (GTDB): domain Bacteria; phylum Acidobacteriota; class Aminicenantia; order UBA2199; family UBA2199; genus UBA647. Next base: position 71,093 of record CAYRAO010000002.1, on the reverse strand, counting down.
TGGCACTTTTTAGCTATATCGGTTTTACATACCCACCATTTCCGGGAACTACACATTTGTCCGGAGCATTGATAGGGGGGAGCGTTGCTATTGCTCTTATGCTAATTTCCATAAGAGTAAAAAATACCGAATTAAAATACTTATGGGGAGTTACAATCGGAGTTCTTGGTGGTGCTCTTGTTGGATGGGTATTATTAGAAGTTTTTAAACTCATAACACTATCGTTTTCTGCTTTTATTTTTTTTAAATCACTTTTTCTGATAGGATTTCCAATTACAGGATTTTTTATAGGTGTACACAAACCAAGTCTATTTTCGCCTCTTAATATAAAAGAATTTTTCAGAGGAGGGAGTGCATTTACCGATTCTTTTTTACTTGATACGAGTGCAATAATAGATGGAAGGATTATTCAGATTATAGAATCTGGTTTTATTCAAGGAGAAATATTAATAACACATTTTGTTCTTGCCGAATTACAGGCAATTGCCGATTCCAACGATCCGAATAAAAGGGTTAGAGGTAAAAGAGGAGTTGATGTAATAGAGAAATTACAAAACAATGCTCAAATAAGCGTTACAATCCTAAATAAGGTTATTTCAAGAGCAAGAGAAGTTGATCAGAAATTGATCTTACTTGCTAAAGATCAGAATTTTAAACTTATTACTAATGATATAAATTTAAGTAAAATTGCAAAACTTCAAGATGTAACGGTTTTAAATATTAATGAATTGGCATTCGCATTGAAACCTATAGTTTTCCCCGGAGAACATCTTAAAGTTCACATTGTTAAGGATGGTAAAGAAAAAAGACAGGGGATAGGATACCTTGAGGATGGAACAATGATAGTTGTAGATGATGCTAAATCTGATATTGGTTTGGATAGAGAAATTGAAGTTACATCTGTTCTCCAAACAACTTCAGGAAAAATGATTTTTGGTAAAAAAATAAATTAATTTTGAAAAAATAATGCTTAAAATCAGATCGGGAATAGGATATGACATTCACCGGATAAAACGTGGAAATGGGCTATATATCGGTGGAATTCTTGTTGATAGAGATCATGAATTTGTTGCTCATTCGGATGGAGATGTACTTATTCATGCCATTTCCGATTCACTATTGGGAGCAATCGGTGAGAGTGATATAGGTGAACTTTTTCCAAACTCGGATGATAATTTTAAAGATAAATCAAGTAACTATTTTCTTAACAAAGTTTATGAAATATACAAAAACAAGAATATTGAGATTCTTAATATTGACTCGGTTATCATTGCAGAATCTCCAAAACTTTCTCCGTTTAAACTAAAAATAATTCAGAATATTTCATCAATACTTCATATTGATACCAATAGATTTAATGTAAAAGCAAAAACAAAGGAAAAAATAGATTCAATAGGGAAAGGAATGGCTATTGAGTGCTACTGCGTATCGATGATAAGATTGTCTTAATTACAAGAAAGGTAATATAAATATGAGCAAATCTCCCATAATAACTATCGCAGGTGTTCCTAATACTGGTAAATCAACACTTTTTAATCGAATTATCGGTAAAAGAAGGGCTCTTATTCATTCAGATCCCGGTATGACAAGGGATATATTCAGTGAGAAATTTAACATTGACGGTAGAGAATTTGCTCTGCAAGATTCCGGAGGTTTTTTCCCTAACAAAGATATAATTTCAACAGAGATCAATAAGCGAATTTTTAGAGAAGTAGAAAAATCTGATCTGATTATTTATTTATTTGATGGAAAAAGAGAGATTCTCGGATACGAAAAGGAATTATTCCTTAAAATACGCAAAATTAATAAAAATGTTATACCCGTTATTAATAAAGTAGATAATAATAATAAATTTTATCTTCCGGATTCCTATTACAGTTTAAAAGCAGATTTTCATTACATATCTGCAGAACATAATACGGGAGTAGGTGATCTTGTTGATTTCATTGGTGATTTTTTCAAAAAGAGTAACATAACTTTGAAAAAAGAATCTGCCCCTGTCCTAAGAATTAGTATTATGGGGAAACCGAATGTAGGGAAATCATCAATAATAAACTATATTCTTAACGATGAAATGGCAATTGTTTCACCTCTTCCGGGTACTACGCGTGATTCTGTTAATTTCGAAATAAAACGAAATGGGAAAGAATTTATTATTGTGGATAATGCAGGAATAAGAAAACTCAAAAAAGTAAAAGAGAGTACAGAAAGTGCAGCCGTGATAAGAGCGGAAAGGGATATTGTCAACTCAGATATAATAATTTTTGTTGTAGATGTTTCAAAAAAAATGGACCAAAATGATTTACTTATCGCAAAAAAAATTATTCGATCTGCAAAACCCGTTGTAATTGCCTGTAACAAATGGGATATTGTAGAAGAAAAAAATAAAATAGACAAGATTCTCGGACAAGTAAAAAGGACACTTAATTCATTCTATTTTTCAAAATTCTTAGTCGTATCGGCGAAAACCGGAAAGGGGATATTTGATATTATTGATACTGCATCTGACATTAATTCATTTCTAAATACAAAAATATCCGTAAAGAAAATAAATAATATTTTCAAATCTATCATATCGGAAAAGAAATTTTACACTATTAGTGGCAAAAATTTTAATCCCAAATTTGTTTCCATAGAGTCTTACAAACCATTTTTTATTAAAATCAGATCAAATTCCGGAAAACTTAAAGCTGCACACGAATTGTTTCTAAAAAAAAAGATTAGTCAAAAAATCGCTAACCCCGGATTCCCAATATTTTTTAAGATAGTATAAAAATGTACAAAACGATATCAATGAAAAATAAAATACCATCGTAACATATGTCGACATGTCGACATTAAACTATTGACAAAACCGAACTATTTATTTAACATCATAATTACTTAAGGAGTTTAAATTGATAATTACCGTAGCAAACCAAAAAGGAGGAGTAGGAAAAACTACTACTTCAATCAACCTTTCGGCAGCCTTTGCTTTTATGGGCTACAAAACACTTTTGATAGATCTTGACCCTCAAGCTAATTCAACCGTTACATTTGTAGATCCTTCAACTATTGAGTATTCCATATACGATCTTTTAGAAGATGGTAAACTTGAGTTTGAAAATATAGTAAAAACAACTTCCGTTGTAAATTTATCAATTCTTCCTTCGGATATAGCAATGGCTAAACTTGAATCTAAGCTGATAGGGGAGATAGATAGTCATTTCAGGCTTAAAGATAAGCTGGATATGTTTAAATTTAAATATGATTTTATAATTATTGATACACCACCGACATTAGGTTTAATAACAATAAATTCGCTTGTTGCCGCTACTCACCTTCTCACTCCTATTCAAAGTTCCTATTTTGCTTTAGAGGGAACCGACGATCTACTTGAGACATTCGAAAAAGTGCGGATCAGAAGTAATCCCAACCTTTCTTTGCTTGGGGTCTTGATAACTATGTATGACGGTAGAATCGTGATAGCAAAAGACAGTGAAAAGCACATTAGGAAATTGTTTGGTGACAAAGTTTTTAAAACTAAAATTTCTAAGAGTGTAAGATTGGAAGAAAGTCCTGCATATAAGGAATCTATTTTTACATTTGCTCCCAATTCAAAGGGAGCGACTCAATATAAAAAACTAGCGGAGGAGATAGTAAAAAATGGCTAAAAAAGTAGGTTTACCGGATTTTGTTAAATCGCGTCATAATAACCATTTTGTTGAAGAGATATCCTCAAGAACTCGCACTTCAATAATAAGAAAAATTCCCATTAACAAAATAACGCCGAATTTAATGCAGCCCAGAAAAGACTTTGGAAATATAGATGAACTTGCCGGGTCAATAGGGGAAAAGGGGATTTTAGAGCCGGTTTTAGTTAGAGCTAAAGGAGGGAAATTCGAGATTATTGCAGGAGAGAGGCGATTTAGAGCTGCTAAAATAGCAGGATTGGTGGAAATACCCTGTATTGAATTTGAAATTCCGGACAATGAAGCTTTAGAACTATCTATTATAGAAAATATTCAGAGAAAAGATCTGAATGTATACGAGCAGGCATATTCACTTAAATCACTGTCAGATATATATGGTTATACACATGAGGAAATAGCTTTAAAACTTAGTAAATCAAGAGTTACTATTTCAGAATTACTTAGGATTACCGATATTCCTCCTGACATTGTTCAGAAATGTCAATCTTTAAAAATTCTATCAAAAACTTTTCTTATCGAACTTGCAAAAGTTAAAGATAAAAGTGAAATGCTTGAACTGCTGGAATTGTACCAAAAAAAGCCTTTCTCAAGAGATAAAATAAAGGAAAAAAGAAAATTGAATACTTTTCCGTCAAAAAAATTTGACCAAGGTGAATTCAAATTTAAATTTGTTTCTCCCGATAAGAAGGTTAAGTTAAACTTTAATATTAAAGAGGACTCAAATAGAGACAAAAAGGATATCCTATTAAGCATTTTGGAAGATTTGATCGTAAAAATTAAAAGTGGAAATATAAAGGATATATAAAAAAGTTAGCAAGTTTACATAATATATCTTATCCGAACCAAGAATGGTGCGTAACTATGGGAATCAGCATCGAAATTACAATCAAGAAAATTTTTAAAACCGGTTGGTAGCCCTACGGGGAATCGAACCCCGGTTTGATGACTGAGAATCACCCGTCCTAACCCCTAGACGATAGGGCCATAAAAGAATTGGCTGGGAAGCAGGGACTCGAACCCCAACAATATGCTCCAGAGGCATACGTCCTGCCAATTAGACGACTTCCCAGTTCTTCGATAATTATACTTGAAATTTGTTATCTGTCAAGATAATCAATAAAAAAAAAGGCTCCGTTCAGTGAACGGAGCCTTTTTTTATTTCCGTAAAGCTTGAATATTTACATCATTCCGCCCATTCCACCCATTCCACCGCCAGGAGGCATCATCGGAGCACCGCTCTCTTCAGGAATATCCGAAACCAAACCTTCCGTTGTAAGAAGAAGTCCTGACACTGAAGCTGCATTTTGTAATGCCGATCTAACAACTTTGGTTGGGTCAATTATACCCTCAGAAAGCATATCTACAAATTTTTCATTCAAAGCATCATATCCGAAGTTTATGTTCTTTGATCTTTTTACCTTTTCAATAATTGTTGATGGTTCAACTCCTGCATTATCGGCAATCTGCTTTATTGGAGCTTGGAGTGCTTTAATAAGAATATTAACACCATATTGCATATCCCCTTTTAATTTTGCCTTTTTTAGAGCATTTAGACTTCTTAGCAACGCAATTCCTCCGCCCGAAACAATTCCTTCTTCAACTGCAGCTTTTGTAGCATGCATTGCATCTTCAACTCTAGCTTTCTTTTCTTTAAGCTCGGTTTCAGTAGCAGCCCCTACTCTAATTACAGCCACCCCACCTGAAAGTTTTGCCAATCTTTCCTGAAGTTTTTCTTTATCGTATTCTGAAGTGGTATCCTCAATCTGAGTTCTTATCTGCTTTATTCTCCCTTTAATATCTTCATCAGCCCCGCTTCCTTCTATAATTACCGTATCATCTTTATTAACTGTAATTTTCTTTGCACTTCCAAGATCCTCCAAAGTAACATTTTCCAGTTTTTGTCCTGTATCCTCTGAAATAACCTTGCCACCTGTAAGAATAGCAATATCTTCAAGCATGGATTTTCTTCTGTCACCAAACCCGGGAGCCTTGACAGCAACAACATTTAGCATCCCCCTTATCTTATTATAAACCAGAGTTGCAAGTGCTTCACCATCTATATCTTCAGCAATGATCAGAAACGGTTTGCCTGATTTTGCGATCTGTTCCAACAGCGGAAGCATTTCCCTTAGATTTGATATTTTCTTGTCGTGAAGAAGAATATAAGGATTATCCAGCGATGCTTCCATCCTATCTGCATCCGTTACAAAATAAGGTGAAAGGAAACCTCTATCAAACTGCATCCCTTCGACAAAATCCAATACGGTATCAAGTGATTTACCCTCTTCAACCGTAATAACACCATCTTTTCCAACTTTATCCATAGCTTCGGCAATAATTTTCCCAATTGAAGGGTCATTGTTTGCTGATATTGCACCCACTTGAGATATCATTTTTCCGGACACGGTTTTGCTTAGTTTTTGAAGATCATCCACAACGATCTTTACAGCCTCATCAATCCCTCTCTTTACGAGAGTTGGGTTCGCACCTGCAACAACCATTTTAAGCCCTTCCTGATATATGCTTTGGGCAAGAACAGTTGCAGTTGTAGTACCATCTCCGGCAACATCTGAAGTTTTTGAAGCAACCTCTTTTACCATTTGAGCACCCATATTTTCCAATGGATCTTTTAAATCAATCTCTTTTGCAACAGTAACACCATCCTTTGTTATTGCAGGTGAACCGAATTTCTTTTCCAAGATTATGTTTCTTCCTCTAGGACCAAGAGTAGCTTTCACAGTATTAGCCAACTGGTTTACACCCCTGAGAATAGCTTGTCTGGCGTCTTCGCCTAATGTAATTTCTTTTGCCATAGTTTCTCCTTTTATCAAATAAATTTTTAAGTGATATTATATAATACAGGTTCAATATTTGTCAAATCTTATTAGTGTCATTTATTACAAAATAAACATAAATATCATAAAATATTCTTCGAAATTCTAAGAATTATGACTGTTTTCTCCGTTTTTCTTTGATATTTAATTTTTTCATCTTTTTCAGAATAGTATTTCTGTGAATTTTTATTCCGAGTGACATTTTTGAAACGTTATGATCAAATTTTTCAAGATAAGATTGAAGAAGAGTTTTTTCAAATTCTCTAATAATTTCTTTGAAAAATATGGATTTAGAGTTAGCAGCCTTATGGGTCAGTACCTTCATCTGCCTTTTTATGGTAAGATCTTCAAATTTTTCGACAAGTTCCAATATTTTTTTATCTTTTGTCATCAAATGTATATATTCTTTGATATTTTTTCAGGGACAAATTCCATAATCACTTTTATAACCTTAAAAATATAAGGAGAAAACTGTGACTTCCTGACAATTCCTTTTCTGTCACCTGGAAATGCAATAATTCCAAACAATAAAATAGAGCATATTAAAATAGCACGTACGAATCCAAATAGTGCTCCTAATAAACGATCAATTGATTTGAGAGGCCCGATAACGATCAATTTTTTAAACAAAAATGTTATAATTATTCCTGCAATGAGTATTAACAGAAAGGTTGTTACAAATCCTGCAAAGTTGGCTACTTCGGGATTATTTATAAATTTCTTAAAGAAGTAGCCAATGTCTTTATAAAAAAGGATTGATAATACTACTGCTAAAATAAGAAAGATTATTGAGAAAAGTTCTTTAATAAATCCTCTTAAGATACCAAATAAAATTGAGATAAACATAATCACAATATAAACAATATCAAGTAAATTCAAATCAAAACTCATAGTTTATTGCATCCTGTTAGAATTGAAAATATCTCAAGATACTTTTCTCTTGTTTTAAACACAACATCATCCGGAAGTTTTGGAGGAATAGAATTGCGATCCCAATCGGAATTAAGGAGAAAATTTCTCACAAATTGTTTATCGTATGCAGGAGACTCCACTCCTTCCTTATAATCACTTATTTTCCAGAATCTCGAAGAATCGGGAGTAAATATTTCATCAATTATTATAACATCCCCGTTATCATCCATACCAAATTCAAATTTTGTATCGGCAATTATTATACCCTTTGATAATGCAAATTCAGCAGAAAATTTGAAAAGATTAATGGAAAGCTCTTTTATCTTATTAGAATAATCGGCTCCAACAATATTTTTCATCTCTTCAAATGTGATATTTTCATCATGTCCGTCATCTTCTTTTGTGGTTGGAGTAAAGATAGGTTCAGAAAACTTTTGTCCAAACTTCAATCCCCGTGGTAACTTAACACCACAAATATCTCCTCCCTTCTGATAGGATTTCCAACCGGAACCTACGATATAATTTCTCACAATTGCTTCAACAGGAAAAGTCTTTAATTTTTTACCGAGTATTGATCTCCCTCTTATCATATCGGAAAATTCAGAAAATTCAGAAAGGTTTTCAGGTTCCGAACAGACAATATGATTTTTAAACTCCGACTTGGTTAAATCAAACCAAAATGATGAGATTTGATTTAGTACCTTCCCCTTCCCCGGAATTATTGTCGGAAGGATATAATCAAATGCTGAAATGCGGTCAGTTGAGACTATAAGAAGATTGTTGTCATATTCATATACATCACGCACCTTTCCCCTCTTGAATAATTTTAAAGGTAAGTCAACCTTTTCTATCCCATTCATTCTAACTCCTGCTAAATTTGGGGAAACGCCATCCCCGGAGATTCTCTATTATTTTACATTAAAGAATATCCTACAATCAACCCTGAAACAACAATTGATATCATGCTCATTAACTTTATTAGGATATTAAGGGATGGTCCCGATGTATCTTTTAAAGGATCTCCTACCGTATCCCCTACTACAGCTGCTTTATGAGCTGGAGAACCTTTCCCCCCAAGATTTCCTCTCTCGATATATTTTTTAGCATTATCCCATGAACCACCTGCATTTGCCATGAATATCGCCAAAATAAATCCTGAACCAAGTGCACCGACAAGTAATCCCATAACGCCGGATACGCCGAGAATTAGACCTGTAATGATAGGGGTAAGTATTGCAAGAGTTGAAGGGAGAATCATCTCTTTCTGAGCACCTTTTGTTGATATTAACACACAGCTTTGATAATCAGGTTCTGCATCACCTTTTAATATTCCTTTGATCTCACGAAACTGTCTCCTTACTTCATCAACCATAGCTGCTGCTGCACGCCCGACTGCTTGCATTGTCAATCCCGAAAACATAAATGACATCATTGATCCTATAAATACACCGACTATAACCTTCGGATTCATCAGGTTAACATCAAATATTTCCATAAACTGTTTAATACTGATACTATCAATTTTATCTACAATATTGGCTGTTCCACCTACAATTACTTCATTAATTGAGGATAGAATCCTTTCCGGAAGTTCACCGCCATGGTCAAGAATGTGTTTCATCCCCATCTTTATTTCTTCAATGTAAGCCGCAAGGAGAGCAAGAGCTGTCAGAGCCGCTGAACCAATTGCAAATCCCTTACCTGTAGCTGCCGTTGTATTCCCAAGAGAATCCAAAGCATCGGTTCTCTCTCTGACTTCTTTGCCTAAACCTGCCATTTCGGCATTCCCACCTGCATTATCTGCAATCGGACCATAGGCATCGGTCGCAAGAGTAATTCCGAGAGTTGAAAGCATACCGACAGCTGCGATTCCAATACCGTACAATCCCAATATTGTATTTTTAAACCCACCTGCAAACATGAAAGCACCCATAATTCCAAAAGCAATGGTTATTACCGGAATTGCTGTTGATATCATACCGGAAGCAAGTCCTCCGATGATTATAGTAGCTTCACCGGTTTTTGCTTGTTCTGCAACTTGTATTGTCGGCTTATACCCGTCAGAAGTATAATATTCCACACTTTTACCAACAATTATACCTACAATTAGTCCAACTACAATAGAACCGAAAATACCTATATATTCCGGAAGAAGAAGTTTGACCGATACAAAAGAACCCGCAACGATCAGTATTGAACTAAAATTAATCCCAAATCCAAGTGATGAGAGGAGTTGCTTTTGAGTGGCACCTTCTTTTGTCTTTACTAAAAATATTCCAATAATCGAAGCAAAAATTCCAATTCCCGCAATTACCATTGGTAAAATAACCGCATTAATTTGCAAACTTGATTTTATGGAAAGAAAAGCCGATGCACCGAGTGCAGCAGATGCAAGTATAGATCCTGCATAAGACTCATAAAGATCAGCACCCATTCCTGCAACATCACCAACATTATCACCCACGTTATCAGCAATTGTTGCCGGATTTCTCGGGTCATCCTCCGGAATTCCCGCTTCTACTTTTCCTACCAAATCGGCACCAACATCTGCAGCTTTTGTAAAAATCCCACCACCTACCCTGGCAAATAGTGCTTGAAGTGAAGCTCCCATCCCAAATGAAAGCATTGTCACTGTGGTTACGATTAAAGAATAGTCAAGCCAATAATAAAGAACGAGAAACCATAAAGCAATATCAATTAATCCTAGTCCCACAACCACAAGACCCATGACCGCACCACTTCGAAATGCTACTTTGAGGGCTTTATCAAGTGATTCTCTTGCTTGATTGGTTGTTCTGGCAGATGAGAGTGTTGCTGTTACCATTCCTATAAATCCTGCAAGTCCTGAAAAGAAACCTCCCGTTAAAAAAGCAAAAGGGGTCCATTTTGATTGAACACCGAGTCCGAATGATAAGAATCCGAGAAAAACAAATGCAATTCCAAAAAATATTATTACAATTTTATATTGTTGTTTCAAATACGCACGAGCACCTTTTCTGACTGCTTCCGCTATTTCGACCATCCTCTCCGTTCCTTCGCTAAGTTTCATGATATTTCTATAAAAAAAATAAGCGAAAAACAAAGCAACAACAGCCGCCGCCGGTGCAATTAAAAATAATAGAAAATTATCCATTTTTGACCTCTTCTTCTGAAATCCCTATTTTGGTATTTAACCGGATTTAAGTCAGGTAAGTTTATGATATTTTAAGATAATTGTCAATCTATTGAAGATTCTGATATACCCGCCCTATTTTATCCGAATTATACTTTTGCAAAGATAATTTATAGTTATATTTTTGTAAACACGGTTGAGATCACTTTATACTTATAAGCATCATTGTTATAAAGATAACCGTTGTTGTATAAATGAAGAGCCCTCATGATATCTCCCTTGGCAGTTTTCATATATCTTTTTAAAATTCTTATCCCCATATCAATGTTATACTCAATATCAAATATTTTAGTAGTATTAATTTTAAATTCATTTTTCCATACTTTGTAATTTATCTGCATTAGACCGTAAGCACCCTTTGAAGAGACAGCAAATCTATTAAAATTACTCTCAATCTCAATCAAACCCATTACAAGGTTCGGGTCAACATTGTATTCTTGACTTTTCTTAAATACAATTTCTGTTATCTTTGAAAAAGAAGGATATTTCCTCCTTAAAACTTCCGATTTATATTTTAACTGTGGAATTAACGATAGATTCCTCTTTGATTCCTTAATTTCAGTTTTCATTTTATTAATTTGCTTATTAAGAGAAATAATCTCATATTTATTTTTATTGTTCTGTCTGGAAACAAATACAACAATTAAAAACAAAGTCATAACATAGAAAACCAAAAACACATTAGTCTTATGAAATTCTTTTTTTTGCATATCTCCACCTATTAATTTTGTTGTATTTTAATAAATAAAACCGTTTTTGTCAACATTTTTATCCTTTTTTATAGTATAAAAGAGAGTCATTAAAATGTTTTATTTAATAAATATCCGTATATCGGATTGATTTTAGATTCATTTAAATTTAAAATACCATTTAATTCATAGGAGCAATAATGAAATATCCTAAAAAGAGAGCATTAATAAGTGTTTATCATAAAGTCGGTATTGAGAAAGTAGCGGCTTCACTTTACAAAGATGGATGGGAGATCATCTCTACCGGAGGAACAGCTTCATTCATAGAAGAAAATTCAATTCCCGTAACTAAAGTATCTAATATTACCGGATTTCCTGAAATTCTTAACGGGAGAGTAAAAACACTTCACCCTAAAATCTTTGGACCAATACTTGCAGAAAATAGTAAAAAACACTTAAACGAGTTGAAAAATTTTTCATTATCAAAAATTGATCTTGTTCTAATAAATTTTTATCCATTTGAAGAGTTTCTTCATAAAGGCGCCGAAGTATCCGCTATGATTGAAAAGATTGATATCGGAGGACCGTCTATGGTAAGAGCTGCTGCCAAAAATTTTAAAAATACGATCGTAATAGTTAAAGAAGAAGACTACCGCTTAATTGACGAAAAAGTGGTTACTGGAAATATATCAGAATCAGATAGAAAAGAACTTGCAGCAAAAGCATTCTCGTATACATCATACTACGATTCCCTTATTTCGAACTATTTGTATGAAGATAATTTGTTTGATAGAGAGTATCTGAGTATTGCAGGAAAAAAATTTTTCACTCCGAGATATGGAGAAAATCCCCATCAAAAAGGATCGGTTTTCATAACGGATAATGATTCTCCGATAAAAAATTTGAAAAAAATTCAAGGTAAACAACTTTCATACAACAATATATTGGATATCTCGGTTGTTTACGATATGACAAACCAATTCGTTAAGGATGAAAAATTTTGTGTTATTGTAAAACACCAAAATCCATGCGGAGCAGCTCTTTCAAAAAATATTGCGAAATCTTTTGATAAGGCTCTTTTGGGAGATCCGATATCAGCTTTTGGAGGAGTTGTAGGATTTAACGATATTGTAGATAGTAATACGGCAGAAAAACTGTTAAAGTTATTTTTAGAAGTTATTGTTGCTCCGAAATTTTCCGATGAAGCAATTGATATATTAAAAAAGAAAAAAAATCTCCGTCTAATAGAGTTAAATCCCGATTATCATGAAAAAAAATATATAAGATCAATTCCCGGAGGTTTCATAATTCAAGAAAAAGACAACAAATATGTTGATGTGAAAGAATTTAATTTGCAAACAAGTAGAATGCCCAATGAAAAAGAGAAAAAAGATATTTCTTTCGGTTGGAAATTAATTAAATTCATTAAATCCAATGCAATTCTTTTGGTAAAAGATCAAAGAATACTTGGTGTGGGAGCAGGACAAATGAGTAGAATAGATTCGGTTGATATTGCTATAAAAAAAGCAGGAGATGACCTCAAAGGATCTACTCTCCTATCCGATGCTTTTTTCCCATTCAAAGATTCGATCGAAAGGCTTTCAGGGTTGGGAATAAATGTTGTTGTTGAGCCGGGGGGTTCAGTTAGAGACGAGGAAGTAATAAAATCCGCAGAAAGTTCAGGTATTTCACTTATTTTTACAGGAATTAGACATTTTCTCCATTAGTAACTTATTCAGAGAGTTTTGTAAAAGAAATATTTATTTTTTTTAACATTGAATAAAAAAGATTAATAGGAAAACCCATAACATTGAAATAACAACCTTTGATCTCTTCAACAAAAAGCGATGCTTTCCCTTGTATTGCATAAGCCCCCGCTTTATCAATGAATTTTTCATTATCAAGATAATAATCTATTTCACTTTTTGTAATATTTGAAAACTTAACATCCGTTTCAGAAATTTTACAAATATTTTTATCCATATATATAAGCGAAACACCGGTAACAACCTTGTGAATTCTACCCGACAATAGCTTTATCATTCTAAAAGCATCATCTCTATTTTTGGGTTTACCGATTATTCTATTGTTGCAATATACTATCGTATCGGCACTAATAATCAAATCAATGTAATTCTTGTTATTTTGCACAAATTTCCCTTTTTCAATTGCAACTCTTTTTGTAAAACGTTTAGGAGCTTCACCTTTAATTATATTTTCGGTAATATCCGGTTTTTTCACTTCAGGATTAATACCGATAAGATTCAAAAGGCTTAATCTCCTTGGTGATGAAGAAGCAAGAATAGTCTTTATCTTTGGAGGCATTTTGTTTATAACATTACTTACTTTTGATATTGTGTTTGTCTATAAGATACCTAAGAGATCTATAACTTAACATAAGCATTTCGGAAGTCTTTTTTAAATTATATTTATTTAAAGAAAGTGCTTTTAAAACAATTTCTTTACTTACTTCATCCATATATGAGTTGAAATCAAATGTTTCATTTAAAAAAAGTTCATCCAAGACGCTATCAATTCCGATTTTCGATTTATTCATATGCATCTCATCTATCGGAAGAGAATTTATTGTAATATAATCGGTTTTTTCAAGAGTCATAGCCCTTTCTATATAATTTCCCAATTCTCTCACATTTCCTGGCCATGAATAATTCTCAAAAAATGACAAGGCCGAGTCCGTTAACCCTTTTATCTCTTTAGAGAACTTTTTATTGTAAAAATCAATAAAATGGTTTAACAGTAAAACAATATCTTCCTTTCTTTCCTTAAGTGGAGGTATATTTATCGGAATAACATTAAGTCTATAGTAAAGATCAGATCTGAAAGTTCCATCTTTTATACCGTCTTTCAAATTTTTATTTGTAGCACTAATAATTCTGCAATCTACATTGATTTCTTGATTACCTCCTATGGGTTTAACCTTTTTCTCTTGAATTGCTCTTAATAACTTTACCTGCATCTGTAATGACATATCTCCTATTTCATCAAGAAAAAGAGTGCCATGATTTGCATCTTCAAACAAACCTTTTTTATCTGCATATGCATCTGTGAAAGATCCCTTTTTATGACCGAAAAGTTCACTTTCCAGAAGAGTTTCAGGGAGTGCACTACAATTTATTGACAATAATTTCCTATCTGACCTTCGACTTTTATTATGAATAGCTTTTGCAATCAGTTCTTTTCCCGTACCACTTTCTCCGGTAATTAGTACAGTAGAATCCTTATCTGCCATGTTTTCTATTAATACAAAGATCTCAATCATACTTTTGCTCTTCCCGATTATCTGTTCATATTCCATCCCTGTTCCGATTTTTGATTCAAAATCTATATTTTCTTCAACAATTTTTTTCTTGTTAATTGCTCGTTCAATAATAATTTTTAATTCATCAATATTAAACGGTTTAACTATATACTGTTCAGCTCCTATCTTCATAGCCTTAATTGCATCATCTGTTGAAGCATGACCTGTAATCATTACCACCGGAATTCTTGCATCTTTTTTCTTCACTAAGTGTAGTAATTCTATTCCGCTCATATCCGGCATCTTAATATCCGATACAACCAGATGTACTTTATTCTTTCTTAAATGCATTAGAGCTTTCTTAGCATCTTCTGCAATTAAAACATTATAATTCTCATCTTTTAACACAATTGACAGCATATTTCTAATACTTTCATCATCATCAACAATGAGTACATTCATTTTGTTTTGAACCATATTGTCACCTCTGTACCCTTCTTTATTTCACTAATTATCTTTATCCTGAATCCATGTTCATCAATAATTCTCTTAACGATAGCCATCCCAAGTCCTATACCTGAAGTAAATTTGGAATAAAAAGGGATAAAGATTTTCTCTATTTCACTACCGTTAATACCGGAACCATTGTCAGAAATTGATAATACGACATCCTCATCCGATCTAAATATGTTAACTTCAATAATACCGTTATTATTTACGGCTTTTATACTGTTATTGATAATATTCCAGACAGCTCTGTTAATTTTTTCTCTATCTGCATATATTATATTACCATTACTATACCTTTTCTTATAAATTACGTTCTTATGTCTAATTAGTGAAATTTCAATGATCTCATCTACAATACATGAAAGGTCAAATTTTTCTTTATTTATTGGAGAAGTTTTACTGAATTGTAAAAATTCTTCTATAGATTCGGATAATCTTACAGATTCCTTTACAATAATATTCATCAGATTTCTTGACTCTTTTTTTAATGAAAGGTCCTTTTTTAAATATTGAATTGATCCCGAAATCGAAGCAAGAGGATTTCTTATTTCATGTGCAAGACCTGCAGACATTTCTCCGATAAGAGCAAAGTGCTCCTTTCTTTTTAACTCCTCTTCTATTGCGGTTCTGTTTGTAAGATCAATCACCATAAAAACAAAAACCTCCTTAAATGCATAAATATCCGTGATTAGCGAAATAGATATTTCAAGAATTCGATCTTTTTTTTCTAATTTAACTTGATATCTGTTATCAAAATGAAAAATTCTTTCTTTTAGATAACCGGAGTTTTTAATTCCAATAATTCTGAAAATATTTGAATTGTTTTTTAACACCAACAGCATTTTAGCTTTCTCATTATAGGAAATTATATTTCCTTTTGAGTTACTTACAATAAGACCTTCCTCCATCCGTTCAACAACCAAATTGTTGAGTAGATTAAGGTCCTTAAGATTTTCCTGAACACTTCTTAATTCTTTTCTTTTCTTTTTTATATTCTCAAAATAATATGAAGATATTATTGCAAAAAAAGTAAATGCAATAAAGCTAATTATCAGATTATAAATAAATTCATTATTTGTGATTTTAAAATCAAACGGTCCCGGATAAAACTTTAATACTTTCAAATACATAAGATCCGATATAATTCCAAATACTATATATGAAAAAGCAGCCGTATAAATTGTATCTCTTCTGGACAGAAAATATGCCGAAACAACTATTGGCAAAAAAAACAAAAAATAAAATGGGCTGGTCACACCTCCTGAAAAATAGACAATTCCTGTTATAATTCCTATATCCGTTATTATTTGAGAATAAATTAAAAGTTTTTTATTCCAAACATTTAATACGGCAAAATAAAAGAAGCTGATAATCAATGAAACTACTATGAACAAAACAAATAGAAATATTGGAAATTCACTTTGAAATAAAAGTAAAAATATAGATAAAATCAGTAAAACCGATAGAAACGTTATCCTTATCGTATTAATAAGAAAAAAGCGTTTTGTTATCTCATTATCCGCTAACCTGATCAATTTTTTTCGATCAACTTATTTAAAATAAAATTTTTAATCTTTATACTTTCCCCATTATATCAAACATTGGGAGATACATTGCAACAACGATCCCTCCGACAAGTCCTCCGAGGATAACAATCATTAGAGGCTCCATTAGTGAAATTAAAGCAGATACCGCTTGATCAACTTCTTCATCATAAAAATCCGCAATTTTCCCCAACATTGATGATAAAGCTCCGGTTTGTTCACCAACGGATACCATCTGTGTAACCATAAATGGGAAAATTTTCTCTTCTTCCCACGATTGTCCCAAAGGTTTCCCTTCCTGAACGGATCCACGACTTCGTAGGACGGAATCTTCAATAATGGAATTTCCCGATGTTTTTGCCGTTATAGTCATACTTTCAATTATTTCAACGCCGGAATTTAACAATGTTTCGAGTGTTCTTGTAACTCTTGCGACACTAGATTTTATCAAAAGTTCACCCATCACCGGTAATTTAAGCTTAAATTTATCAATAACACGTCTTCCCTTGTAAGTACTGTTATAAGATTTCAATGCAAAAATAAGAGCTACGGATGCAATTATGATTATTATAATATTTGATCTTAGAAACTCCGATGCATCAACAACAATTTGAGTAGGTGCAGGAAGTGACGCCCCAAGTTGCTCAAAGAGATCTTGAAAGGTAGGAACAACTTTAATAAGGATCACACCGGTCAATACCACTGCAATTATCAGAACCGCAATAGGATAAGTCATTGCGGATTTGATCTTACCAAGTAATTTAGCCATATTCTCCATGTATTGAGAAAGTCTTATTAAAATCGTATCAAGGTTACCTGAGGCCTCTCCGGCTTGAACCATACTTGTGTATAGTTCATTGAAGATATTTGGATATTTTTTAAGGGCGTTTGAAAGATTTGATCCGCTTTCCACATCAGCTCTAATTTTATCCAAAGCATCTTTAAATCCTTTGTTTTTTTGCTGTGTAGATAGTATTCCCAATCCTTGTGTAATAGGTAATCCTGCATTAAACATAACCGATAACTGACGATTAAATACGGTTAGATCTCTAAGTGATACCTTTGCTCTTCTCTTTCCCGATAAAAAAGGTATGTTGATTCCCTCGTTCTTTCTATCCACCTGAAGCACCTGAATCTGTTCTTTCTCAAGGAGATCTATAATCTCTTTCTTATTTCTGGCTTTTCGTTCCCCTTGAATAATATTCCCAATCCTGTTTTTCCCCTTGTATTTAAATACTGGCATTCCCCCTCCCTAAAAATTATGAAATTTATCACTCTGACCCGAATTAGGTCTTGACGAATAATTAGATTTAAACTGAGAAGATAATCCTGCAGCTCCCCTTTTTATCAATTCATTCAATTCCTCAGGATTATGTGATACGGAAAGTGCATAATCAAGAGTAATTTCCCGTTTATAATGAAGATTGGCAAGAGACTGATTAAATGTGATCATTCCGTATTTTTCTTGCCCTGTTTGCATTGTAGAATATATTTGGTGTATCTTGTTATCTCTTATTAAATGTCTTATTGCAGGGTTAGGAATAAGAACTTCGACAGCAAGACATCTCCCTCTTCCCCCTGTTTTTGGTAGCAATGATTGAGTAATAATCCCCTCCAAATTCATAGAAAGCTGTGTCCTAACTTGATCTTGTTGATGGGGTGGAAAAACATCAATAATTCTATTGATAGTCTGTGATGCGGAATTTGTATGGAGAGTTCCAAAAGTTAGGTGACCGGTTTCCGCTGTGGTAATAGCAGATTGAATTGTTTCAAGATCTCTCATTTCTCCTATTAAAACAACATCCGGGTCCTCTCTTAATGCTGATCTTAATGCAGGAGCAAATCCCTTGGTATCGGCATGCAACTCTCTTTGATTTATAAGTGCTTTCCTATGCGAATGCAAATATTCAATAGGATCTTCTATCGTTATAATATGGACAGCTCTTCTTGCATTGATCATATCTATCATAGAAGCAAGGGTAGTTGTTTTTCCTGATCCGGTTGGTCCGGTAACAAGGACAAGCCCCCTCGGTTTATCTACTAGAGAAGCAACAACAGGCGGTAATCCTAATTTTTCCAAACCCCATATTTCATAAGGAATTCTTCTAAAAGCTCCGGCAACAGCTCCCCTCTGCATAAATATATTTGCTCTGAATCTAGCGACATTTTTAATTCCGAATGAGAAATCGAGTTCCCAGTCTTCTTCAAATTTATACTTTTGGTTATCACTAAGCACACTATAAATAATCTGCTTGGTCTCGGCCGGTGTTATTATCGGATGATCAATTTTTCTCAACCCCCCGTGAACTCTTATAACCGGTGGCGAATTAGTGGTAAGATGAAGATCTGTACCACCTTCATCTATCATTATCTTTAACAATTGGGGAAGCGGTAATGCCATATTTTCTCCTTACATCTTAGTAGTTTCTCTTACTACCTCTTCGATTGATGTTAAACCTTGTTTCACTTTCTCAATTCCACTCATTCTCAAAGTAATCATCCCTTTTTCTTTTGCTTTCTGCCTCAACTCGGAAGTAGAAGCACCTATTAATATCTGTTCCTTAATTTCTTCGTCAATTTCCATTACTTCAAATAGAGCAATTCTCCCTTTATAACCGGTGTTGTTACATTTATCACAACCTTTAGGTTCATAAATTTTTATTTTTTTGGCTTCTTCGGGAGCAAATCCTATATCTATTAAAGTTTGAGCCGGAATCTTTGCAACACTTCTGCACCTTTTACAAATTCTTCTCACAAGTCTTTGAGCAACAACAAGCCTTACAGCACTGGATACGAGAAAAGGTTCTATACCCATGTTTATAAGTCTTGCAATTGTTGAAGGAGCATCATTTGTGTGAAGTGTTGACAACACCATATGTCCTGTCAATGCCGCTTTAATTGCAATGTCTGCTGTTTCAAAATCTCTTATTTCCCCAACAAGAATAATATCGGGGTCCTGTCTCAGAAAAGAACGAAGTGAAGCGGGAAAAGTTAATCCGATGGAATCTCTAACATTGACTTGGTTTATTCCGTAAAGATTAAACTCAACCGGATTTTCAGCAGTCATAATATTCACATCTTCACTATTTAGTTTTTGGATAGCGGAATATAGAGTATTCGTTTTTCCTGAACCTGTAGGACCGGTAACCAAAACAATGCCCCAAGGCTCACTTATATTTCTGTCAAATCTTTCAAGTGAAATTGATTCAAATCCTAACTTGGTCAGGTCAAGCATTAAGTTATCCTTATCAAGAATTCTGATAACGATTTTCTCCCCATGAATCGTCGGAAGTGACGAAACCCTCATATCAATCGATTTGGTTATCTCGTTTATTTTAAGCTTTGTCTTTATTCTTCCGTCTTGGGGAAGTCTTTTTTCCGCAATATCAATTCCCGAAATAAGCTTTACCCTTGAAAGAACCTTATTCTTGATATTCATTGGAGGGGTCATGTACTCATGAAGAATTCCATCAACTCTGAACCTAACTCTAAAAACCTTTTCGTAAGGTTCAAAATGTATATCGGATGCTCCCTGTGAAATTGCATCACGAAAAATCAAGTTCACAAGCTTAATAGCAGGAGCATCATCACCTGATTCTCCCAACAAAGAATCATCTTCTTCGCTCTGATCAATTACTTCAATTGATGCATCATCACTTAACTCAATCTCCTCAAGAAACCTTTGTGCCTCTATGCCCGTACTTGATCCATAGTATTTTTCAATGGTTTCAAGTATTGATGATTCGGGAGAAATAACCGCTTGAATTCGTAAATTTGTTGAAAACCTCAGTTCTTCCAAAACAAAAAGATTCGATGGATCCCCCATAGCTATCGTTAATATGGAACCTATTCTATGAACCGGCATTACTATATGTTTTCTTGCTATTTCGGGTTTAATAAGTTCAACGACTTTTTCATCAATTTCAAATTTTGATAGATTTATTGAAGGATAGCCAAATTGTTTGCTCAAAACCTGTGCAATATCCTCTTCCGATACAAATCCCAATCTTATAAGAATACTTCCAATCTTCCCCGGTTCCCTTTTTTGTGTCTCCAATGCCTGATCAAGTTGTTCTTTCGTAATAAGTTTATCAGAAAGTAAAAAATCCCCTAATTTCATTTCCATGTTTTAAATTGTAGTAAAAAAAATTTTTTTTGTCAAACCTATATTCAAGTTAAATGCATATAAAACAGGAAGCATAACATGTCTTATAACTTGTTTATACGTCCTACTTAACAATAAAAAATCCTGAAACAGCAAAACTGTTTACTTTACCGTCTCCCCCTATTCCCAACCCTGCATCAATTAAAACTTTGTCCATTTTTACTCCAAATCCGATACCAAACATAAACCTTGATTTTCCACCAAATAAATACTTCTCCGTAAGATCACTCATCAGACCTGTTCTTAAAAAGAATCTTCCGTTAAAAACAGCTCTCTCTACCCCAAGAGAAATAGGTTGAACATCTTTCCCATTTAAATACAAATTATTCTTTTTTAAATCTACATCAAGATAAATTCCCGTTCTTTGATCAGGTCTAAATGATATGGCTCCAATAGTTCTTTGTTGAAGTTCAATCTCTCCGTTTTCCAATTTGATTATCGGATTCCTGTAATTCTTAATTATAACAGCAACTTTAAACATTGAACCGATAAAAGTTCCTATTGAAAAATCAGCAATTATTTTGCCAAATTTTTTTTCAGCAGCCTTCCATCCATACTCAAGATAATCTTTTTCACTTGAATTTGCAGAAAATACATTATTTTGAAGCGGTAAAGAAAAATTAGCAATTTTTCCGGAAAGGTAATGAATGGTAACACCGACACTTAATTCTTTTGAAAAATCAAGTGAATATGAAATTGAATATTTAGTATACGACATACCTGTAAAATTTAAGTTCAAATTTTCAAGCATTTTCCCTGAAATATCCCCTATCTCTTTTTCTATTATTGAGTTTCTTTCCGGATTTATTACAGCAGCATTAATGAACGAAACTGCAATTCCATATCTTTTAAATGCCGTCCCAATCACACTAGACTTATAACCGTAAATACCTAACTTCGATTCGAAAACCTCTTTAAGCTTATTATAAATTTTCTCTTTATCATTTATCTTAAGAAACTCGAATTTTGTAAGATCATTCTTAAGAATTGAACTGAGATTATCTCCGAATCCTTTGTAGCTTGTAAAGTTTTTGTCATATTGATAGCCCGATATGGAAAAATCAAATCCAGATAGAAGACTCGCATTAAGGAATGTGGAATTAATATCATAATTAAATGCAGATGATGAGCCACCGAGTGATAACGATCTGGCTCCGTAAAACATTGGAATAAACGAGTAAATCCTAAACGAAAAAATAGTTAAAGAAATAATTATAATTTTCAAAATTTTCATTTGCAATAAATATATGAGATTAGATAAGGAAAGTCAACTATTTGTATGAGTTACGCTCATATAAGACACAGTGTTCCGTTTGGTCATTTAAGCGGGATAGTAAATAAATTTTCATATCTGCATGATACCGTTACTTTTCTTAAGTAAAAAGCACTTCTTTCATTTTCTTCATTGTAAGAAGATAAAAAAAAACGGAAATAATTGACGATTTGATAAAAAGGAAGAAGACAAATGCCATAATGAGCGAAAGAGTCAGAATCATCGGATTATAACCTATTGTCAATAGAATTGAGATAATGAAAAAGGGACTTGATACGGAAATACTTATAATCCACTCAAGCACAATTTGTTTTAGGTGGTTGACATAAAAATTCTTTACAGATAGTTCATCAAGATTTTTATTCGGATAGGTTTTTAATAGTAATGCAAAACAATCTGAAAACTTTTTCGGGATAATCGTTAAACCCATCATTTTTAAAGTTTTATCAGATTCTTTTCTAACAACATTAAACCTATGAATATCATTTGTTGTCATCATTCCCCGATTAGTTTCTTTATTTAAGTAAAATAGATAATCTTTTAAAAGAATATTGGTATATTTGAAGAAAAGCTTATGATCCGCCAAAAAAGACAAAGTATTAATCACAAAAAATAATATAATGATAAAATATAATTTACTTTCAAATATATTTACGGAAAAAAAAACCAATAGCGAAAAAGTTAGGAGTGTCATATAAAAAAAGAACTTTAACAAAACCGATTTTATAAGAACTTTCAGTTTTCCTCCGAGATACATGATTATAGAGTTAGAATGTTCCATTTCTTTACCTTAATTTTAAACTTATCAAGCTTACTAATGTAAAAATTACCGAGAGAATCCAGAATCTGACAACTATCTTTGATTCGGATATACCGAGAAACTGAAAAGTATGATGTATGGGAGCACGATAAAAAATTCTCCTTTTTAATAACTTTATTCCAATATAGTCCTGAATAAAAACAGTTAGGAATTCAATAACGAAAACACCTCCTGCAATTAAAAATATTATCTCTTTTTTAAGTAAAACTGCTGATGTTGCAATTATTCCCCCAAGAAAAAGCGACCCTGTATCTCCCATAAAGATTTGTGCAGGAAACGCATTGAACCATAAAAATGCAGCCAAAGCTCCGGTTAAAGCGGCAAGAACAATAACAAGTTCTCCGGAACCTTCTATATAAGGGAACCATAAATATGCAGCCACTTTTGCATTTCCGATTATATAGGCAAAAACAGCATATACAAATGAAAGAGATACTACCGGAACAGTTGCAAGTCCGTCAAGCCCATCTGCAAAATTTATCGAATTTGAAATTCCTATTATTACCAAAACAATAAATATGTAATAAAAGAATGAAAGATCAACAACAGGATTCTTAAAAAACGGTATGAAAAGCTTTGTCGTAATTTCAGCAGGAAATGGAGAAGATTCAGGTGATAACACAAGAATAGATAAAATTATACCGAATAATACTTGGAAAAATAATTTAAGACTTCTTGACATGCCTTTATCTGAAGATCTGTTAATACTTTTTAAATAATCATCAACAAATCCTATTGCAGTAAACCAGAATGCCGCAAAGATAATAATCGTAAGAAAAAAATTATCAAGTTTCCCCCAAAAAAGGATCGAAGATAAAAATGAAAGAAAGATTATTAATCCTCCCATTGTAGGTGTTCCTGATTTATCGGCGGAAGAGATATCTCCGTAGTCCCGTGATTTATCTCTGAAGTTTAATTGATATATAACATTAATAAGCCTTTTACCAAAAATAACTCCAAACAAAAAAGAACTCAACATTGCCATTAAGGCTCTAAAAGAGATGTATGAGATAATATTTTCCAAAGATAGTTGAGATAAAATATCCGTAAGCCAAAATATCATAGTTTATTAATCTCCAGATAAATTTGATTTAAAATTGATTTTATTCGGAAATGAGGTCTCATGTTGTTTGAAGTCAGGAGAATTCTATCAACAAATTTTATAACTTCCACTTTGTCTAATTCACCCTTTTTATATAAGCTGAGAACCATTTTTAACAACTCTTCCCTTATTATCGAATTCTCGGAAAGAAAATATTTTTTTAGAGATTCCAAATTTTCAGAAGAACCGACCTTTGCCAATAATTTTATATAGGCTATTTTCTCTTCGGTTGATGCTTTGTTAAAACTATTCATAGCTATGGAACAGAAAAACTCATAATCTTCCTTTTCTATACCTGAGGTAATTGCTTTTATTGCAGAAACTCTTACTTCATAGTATGGATCGTTGAGAGCATTTTTTAAAACATCTCTTGTTCTCTTATTCCACTCCATAATTTTTGCAAATGAATCAACCGAGTTTCTCCTTATAAATCCATTTTCATGACCATATTTTATATTTTTTAGTAGCAATTCTGTCTTTTCTTTATCCTCAAAAAGTCCGATGAGTTTGATCCCTATATTTCTAATCTCCCATTTTGGGGAACTCAGGAAAATATTAATTTTATACTTAAAATATTCTTTATACTTTGAAGGCTTTTTTGATACGGTTTCAAGAAACATAAACGGTGATGCCATCGGAAGTGGTATTTCCTCTTTTAATTTAATTTTTCTTTTTTTAAATACCAAAATATCGTTATTTTTTAACAGCAAAGAGGAGATCAGATAAATTGCAATACCGACAAAACTAAGAGATAAGATAAGCATCAAATTAGTTAAAATCTTTGATCCTGGATTTATAAGAGAAAATACGGTTTTTGATTGTGCCATAACAATAATCATCATCAGCGAAGCAATAAAAGTTTTAATTAAAGGTACTGATAATTCAATTATATTTATCTCTATTCCCTCTCCCATCATTCTATGTCTTAATACAATTATTCTAATCAGGGAAAATACTGAAAAAGAGAGTGTTGTAGCAAGTGCAAGCCCTGCATATCCCAACCCTGTTTTAATTAATAAGAAACTTAATGCTACATTGCTTAGAAGCATAAAAAAATTCAAATACACGGATATGCGGATATCTATCCGTGCTGAAAAAACTCTTGAAGTCAATGAATGAAGCCCCCATCCTACAAGCCCAAGTGAATAAAATTTAAGGGCAAAAGCTATATTTGTAATATCATCAGTTAGAATTTTCCCTCTTCCGTAAATAATGGAAACTACAGGTTCGGCAAGCATGAGCATTATTATTGATACGGGAGCTAATAAAAAAATATTTAATTTAACTCCGTCAATAAACAGTTTTTTTGCTTTTTGCTTGTTAAAAAGTGCAATCTTATCCGAATAATCTCTTAAAATTACACTATTAATTGCTTGAGATATTATTGCAAACGGTAACCTGAAAATTGTTTTTGCAAAATATAAGTATGACAGAGATCCTTCGCTTAATCCTGCGGCAAGGAATTGATCAACTATCTCTACGGTTTTCGAAAGGAAAACATCAACGGAAATCGGAATCAACTGAGAATAATATTTTTTATTAACAGTACTTGTAAAATTTATTGTCGGATAGTATTTAAATTGAAGAGATTTATTTTTTAAAATTTTATTCACAAAAGGGAACAAAAAAAGTGCGTGAAGAAACCCTCCGAATAAAATTCCTATTCCGAGAGCATGAATGTGTGATATGGAATACAGAATTAGAATTCCGATTATAGAGCCTATTGAGAAAAAAAGTGATGAAAATTCCGCAATACCAAAACGGTTAAATGCTTTAAGAATTGTAGAAAAAATAGCTGCAACAGTAACAAGGATAAGATACGGTAACATTAATCTTGTTATAGTAACCGCATCGGCAAGAATCCCTTTTGATTCGAATCCGGAATAGATCATTCCTATGATGGAAGGAGCAAAAATTATTCCTGTTAGTGATATAAGAACTGAAAATAATAGTGTAAAATTGAGTATTGAAGATGTTGATTTCCACATTATTTCCCGTTTGGTTCTTCTAAACATTCTCATAAATATTGGCAGGAAAGCATTTTCAAGAGCATTCTCCGCTACAATTCTCCTCATAAGATTGGATATTGTTAATCCCGCTACATAAAGATCCGTAATATTCTTGGCTCCAAATAGTCCCAAAATTATAATTTCTCGAAAAAATCCTCCTACTCTTGAAAAAAAAATCCCTAATGACGAACTTAAAGCCTTTGATTTTATCATTCTATAATCATTTATCTTTTCCACCTTCTCTTCATGTTTTTTTATGATAAATGATTTACCGTTTACTTCAATTTTATCGTTTTCAAATATTTCAGATTTTTTTTCGACCGGTTTCCCGTTAATATAAATGTCGCCTTTAATATTTCTTAAAAGGAATTTTTCTTCTTCTCCAAAAATTTTTATTTCAAATATAAAGCTGTCACCTTCATTTTCAATGTAATAGCTACTCAAAAACGAATTTCCAAACGTTGTCGAAGTAAATATAAGATCATAGTTTTTTTCGTCATTTAACGAGTGCAGATAATATGAGATTATCTTCTCTTCCTTTATGACAGGTTTTTGGTCCGTCAATTTTTGAATGGAATTAATTATTTCTTTTACAGGGACAACTTCTTCTCTATCCACAAGCTTTTCCTTCATATTTTTTAGAAGTTTTTCCGACTTTAACATTTCATCTATTGCAATTAGTAATTTATCTTCCGGAACACTAATCTTGTTCTCTCCATCCTTTTGTGAAATATCCTCAAAAACAATTTTTGCTCCACCTATCTTTTCAACTTCTCTTGCGTTTACAATCTGGTGATCACCCGGAAGATCAATTTTAGGGATCAAAACAGCAGGTATTTTTAATTTTGCCAATTCTTCAATTGAACCTGCACCTGCTCTTGAAACAACAAAATCCGAAACGGAATATATTTCATCAATATTATCAAAATACTCTTTTACAATTAAATTTTTCTCATTTTCAGGTATAATTCCTGCTTCACGAATGAGATTTATCGTATCTTCATAAGCTCTATACTCATCATTTTTTCCCATTCCGGTAGAGAGTATAATTGTCAAATTTTTTCTCTTTAACAGAATGGGGAGGATGTTGGAAACAGCTATGTTTATCGTTCTTGCACCTTTACTCCCGCCAAAGAAGAAAACCACTCTGTTTTCAACGGAGATACCGAATTTTCGCTTCATTAAATTCTTATCTTTTAAACTTATTATTTCACGAAGAGGATAACCGGAATAGAATACTTTTTTTTCAGGAAAATATTTTAATGTGGATTTGAACGATACGGCAATTCTTGAAGCGACTTTTCCTATCAGTCTGTTTAAACGACCTGGAATTGCATTTTGTTCATGAATAAATATTTTAATTTTTAGTAATGAAGAAGCTAAAAGGACAGGAGCAGCAACATACCCCCCACTTCCTATCACAATATCCGGCTTAAATTTCCTTAAGATAAAATAACTTTTAACAGCACCAAGTCCAATGAAAACCAATGATACGAGTGTTCTTAAGCTCTTTACTTTTGCAGGTATTCCTTTCGATAAGACACTATAAAACTTAATTGGATTTTTAATGTTTTTTACTATTTGATATTCTGCACCCTTTCTTGTCCCTATGTACAAGAATTCGGAATTAGGAGAAGTATTTAAAAAAGCTTCATAGATAGCAATATTCGGATAAACATGTCCCCCCGTTCCTCCTCCTGTAAAGACAATTCTGAGTTTTCTCATCTTTAAAAGTATATCAGAAAAAGCATCAGTAATATAATTTATAATGTCTAATTAAAATCAAATGGCTCATTTTCCGGAATATTTCCATAAAGAACTGTTGAAACCCTATCTGTATTCGGATAATTCTCTAAAATTTCATTAATATCTTTTAAGCCTATCTTATCTATTTTTCCAATCATATCATCTATATTTCGTTTCTTATTAAAATATAGTTCTCCGTTTAAAAAAAATCTCATCTTTGAAACATTGTTCTCAAGACTTAATACCAGTGAAGATTTGATATGATCTTTAGATTTATGAAGTTCTTCCTTTGAAATACCGTTTTTTTTTAGAATAGTAACTTCATCCTTTATTGCATTAAGATAATCCGTAATTTTACCGGAATCTGTTATTGCATATATCATGTGAATACCGAACGAATCGTATGAATCAATAAATGAATTCACCGTATATGCAAGTCCTTTATCTTCACGGATCTTTTGAAAAAGTCTGGAACTCATTCCAGCTCCGAGAATATCGTTTAATATCATATAAGCATATCTTTTCGGACTTGTTATCGGTATTGATTCAAAGCCGATAACCGAATATACCTGTTTAATATTCCGATTCCTATGAATAAATGTTCCTGATGCAAATGAGGGTTTGCAATCTTTAATTCCATTTTTAACTTTATCATAAACTTTTGGAAACTTCTTTTCTGCAAGAGATACGATATCTTTATGACTGACACTCCCGACGCAGCAAAGGATTATATTTGCAGGAATATATAGTGTTCCGTATTTGTCAAAAACAGAACCTCTTGAAAATTCGGATACACTTTGAATAGTTCCCGCTATCGGAAGACCAATTCCCGAATTACCGAAAATATCTTTGTAAAAGTATTCAAAAACCTTAGAATCAGGATTATCATCACCCTCTTTTATTTCTTGACAAATAACACTCTTTTCCTTTTCAAATTCAATTTCATCAAAATTTGAATTGAAAACAATATCCGATAAAAGATTAAACGATTCCGGTAACTTCTCATTTATCGACTTGATATAATACTGAGTAATTTCACGACTGGTAAACGCATTCATCCTACCGCCAAGCCTGTCGGAAATTTCGGCAATTTCCTTTTGGGAATATTCATTACTCCCTTTAAAAAGCATGTGTTCTATCAGATGATGAATTCCGTTATTATGCTCTTTTTCATTTCTTGATCCGCTCTTGAGTGTATAACTTAGAGCAAAAGAGGGGAATTGAGAATATCTCTCGGTAATTATTGTCAATCCTGATTTGAGTTTTGTCTTTTCCAATTACGCTCAGTTAATAGACAGTATAAATACAAAAAATGAATTTATTTAATATTTGGGAGCTCCAGTCCATAACCTTTTTTCTTATCCTCCGCTTTAAGAAGAAAAGCAAAAATAACCGCCAATAGAGTAAGACCGATGAATATCAGCCACGTTTTTGTATAATTATAATTTATGGCTTTACCAGCAGCTTTTGCGGCAGCTACACCGGGATTAAGTGCATCAAGTACTACTCCCACAGCAAACGGAATTCCCATTAGTCCCCAGTTTTGAACCCAAAAAATAATTGCAAATGCAGATCCAAGTTGTTTCTCGGGTATTATTTTCGGTACGGAAGGCCACATGGCAGAAGGGACAAGAGAAAATCCTATTCCAAGCAAAATTGCATTTAAGACCGCAATCCATACACTTGTAATAAAAGGGAGGAAATAGATAACATGAACGACAACAAGTATAAAAGAACCAAGTATCATAATTGAAGCACCTTTACCCTTTTTATCATATATACTACCGAAAAGCGGTGTTAGAAATATTGTTCCGAATGGAACAAGACTCGGGATAAGACCTGCCCAGTTTTCAGATATTCCAAATTTATTAACCATTAAATCCGGTCCGTATTTATAAAAAGGAAAAACCGAAGAATAAAAGAGAACACATAAAATTGCAATATACCAAAATCCACGATTATATATAATCACTTTAAGATCACTGAACTTGAATTTATCTTCTTCGTCTTCTGATTTAGAAGATTCATTCAGTTCCAAATCTAATTTTTTATCTAACATATTGTACGAAAAGAATGAGATAAGCCCTATGATTAGAAACAGGAATCCAAATAATATTGGGGTAGAAACGGTAAACATGGATGCAATCTTTGCACCGAATGCCAACGGGACAAAAGAACCAAGACGAGCGATAGCTACCTGCATTCCCATTGCAAGTGCCATCTCCTTCCCCTTAAACCATTTTACTATAGCTTTGGAAGCTGTAATTCCTGCATACTCGACACCTACACCGAATAGAGCATAACCGAAAGATGCAACCATTACCCGAGTATCAAGTCCGAATATTGTTGAATCGGGAGCAAAGCTTCCTACAAACGCATAGTATTTTACCCCAGCTCCTACAACCATAGTGGCACCTGCAGTAATGGAACTAAAACGGATTCCGAATTTATCTAATAAAAATCCTACAATTATTAACATTGCAAGGAATACATTGAACCATCCGTAAGCACTTACAACAATGCCGTAATCAGTGCTACTCCACCCGAGAGAACTTTTTTCAATAATTGATTTTAAAGGTGAAATTATTTCCGTAAACAAGTATCCTGCAAACATTGCAAATGAAACAAGAAACATTGCTGTCCATCGTGTTCGTGGTGAATCTTTTAAACTTTTTTTAATCTGTTCAGTCATTCTGTCTCCATTAACATTTTTTAAAGCCTATTTTAACATCATAAAAAAAAAATAAATAGTACAAAATGGAATATTTCCTATTTATCGGCATTTAAAAACAGCGAAATTGTTTCTACATGAGCTGTTTGAGGGAAAAGATCAATCATAACCAATTCCTTTAAAGAGTATCCGTTTTTAACAAATAAGCTTAGATCTCTTGCAAAAGAAGCTGTTGAACAGGAAATACTTATTATCGATTCCGGTTTAACTTTTACTATGTTTCTCATCACTCCTTTTGGAATTCCCGAGCGGGGTGGATCAACTATTATTTGCTCCACATCAGGTAATGAATACTTTTCAGCGGGAATTCTTAAAAACTCTGCTTCCTTAAACTTCTTTTTTGCCATTTCAACAGATCTTCGATTACTCTCTATCCCTATTACTTTCTCGGATTTTCCAAGTAATAACGGAATAAAAAATCCGTTTCCGGTAAAAAGATCAATGGAAACATTATTGTTCCCAATAAATGAATCTGCTATGTTTAACATATTTTCCCACTGAAACATATTTACTTGGAAAAAAGTATCGGGAGATACAAGATAACCGAATTCACCTATTTTAAGTTCGGATTCAGCGGAATCTTCATTACCTCTCCACGAAAAGATAGTATCATCGAAAGAATCCAATATTTCTTTACTTTCCATCTTAGGTTTTTCGGATAAATAAACATACAATTTATTATCGGAACGGTTGAATAGAATATCAAGTTGATGAAAGAACGGCATAGTATCTTTGCTATTCCATAGTGAAATAAACCTATTTATTTCCGAAGTTACCGTCAAACAATTTCTTATTTCCATCACCTCATTCGTCCCCTTTTTTATAAAACCTATTTTTCCATTGCTCATACCTTTCAATTTAGCTCTTGCTCTATAGTTAAATTCAGGAGATGAATAAATTTTATCAGGTTTAATATCAAGTTTTCCTATTCTCAAAACATCATTTATTAAAATTTTACTTTTTATTTCAAGCTGATCATCATATTTAAGATGAGAGAGGGTACACCCCCCGCATTCTCCATAATATTCACATTCAGAAACAACTCTTTTCGGATGTGGATCCAAAATATCAACAACCTCCCCCCAGTTAATCCCCTTTGCTCTCTCTTTAACGTAATACTTTACAACTTCATCAGGAGCAACATATTTCAAGAAAACTATACCGGTATCCGACCGAATAAGACCAAATCCACCGTTAACAATCCTTTCAACAACCCCTGTTTTTATTTCTCTTTTCATTTTTAGTAATTATATCAGTTGAGTAAGTTATTAGCATAACAAATATTTGACAATAAAATAGTGCTATGATAATTTTCAGATTTATCCAAGGAGAATTAAATGACTTCGAGAGGAAAATGGGGTTCAAGAATGGGTTTTATCCTTGCAGCATCCGGTTCAGCCGTAGGACTCGGTAATATCTGGAAATTTCCTTACATAACAGGAGTTTACGGAGGAGGAGCATTTGTTTTGGTATATCTTGGATTTATTCTTGCGGTGGGTCTTCCTATTATGATATCGGAATTAATAATCGGACATAGATCTCAGAAAAATCCTATCGGAGCTTTTCAAAAAATTGATAAGAAAAAAAGTATATGGCAGTCTGCAGGCTGGTTGGGAGTTGCTTCCGGTTTTATAATTTTATCTTTTTATAGCGTAGTGGCCGGTCAGGCAATGGCATATATATTTAAGTCTTTTTCAGGGTTTTCGGGGACATCAGAGCAAATAGTTTCTCAATTTACCATGCTTAAGATAAACCCCTACATCTCGGTAATGTGGCATGTTATCTTTATGATTCTTGTAATTGCCATAGTTATCGGTGGAATAAAAAACGGAATTGAAAAATGGTCTAAGATACTTATGCCCGCTCTCGTTGTTATTTTATTAGGACTCACTTTTTATGGGATTTTTTATACGGAAGGTGGAAAACAAGCACTCGTTTTCCTTTTCAAACCGGATTTCTCCAAATTAACATCCGAAGCGGTTTTATCCGCTCTCGGTCATTCTTTCTTTACATTGTCCCTCGGAATGGGAGCCATGATTACATACGGAAGCTATCTCGGAGGAAAGATCAACCTACCGAAAGCAGCATTAACAGTTGTTTTTATGGATACAATAATTGCCATATTTGCAGGAATTGCCATTTTTTCATTAGTTTTCGAATTTAAAATGGAACCCGCTTCAGGTCCGGGATTAATATTTGAAACACTTCCGGTGCTGTTTGCAAAAACAGGTCCGTTAATATCCGTTCCATTCTTTCTATTACTGACATTTGCAGCTCTCACGTCAGGTATCTCTTTGTTGGAAGTAGTTGTCTCCTATTTTATTGATGAGAAAGGTTGGTCAAGGGTAAAAGCCACTCTAATTATGGGTGGCTCAATACTGCTTCTCGGACTTCTTCCGGCTATTGATAAGATCAGGATACAATTTAAAGGGAAACCACAATCGTTTTTTGATATTTTTGATTTTATATCCACAAATTACATGCTTCCTGTAGGAGGTCTTATAATTGCACTATTTGTAGGGTGGAAAATGAAAGAAAAACTCATCCTTTCAAACAATTTCAACAATAACCATTGGTATTATACCGGCTGGAAATACATATTAAAATATATTACTCCCATAGCGGTTATGGTAATAATTCTTCATGGTCTTGAAATAATTTAGGTAAAAAATCGGAATTTAAAAATAATTGTATATTTTATTTGCAAATTATTCATCCATTATCTTGAAAGTAAGAGCTTCCTTTAATTCGAAAAAATCACTCCCTTTAGGCACATTTCTTAATTTTGTAACAAGTGTCTTTTTGTCTATTAATTCGGAAAACGGGACAGCAATAATTGAAAAGTTTCCCGAAACAGATACCATTGAATTAAATTCATTTCTGTTAAACAATTTGTAAGCACCGAAACCAAGCATGCTTCCGAGAACCACGTCAAAACTTATGGGAGGGATATTCCTTGTTTCATAGCCTATAGCCTTATAAATTATTTTTTTCTTACGTCCTGTACGTTCCTCGTACAATTTACATACCAAATCCCTTATAACCCTACCCACCTCAGCCTTAGACATAATAATATTCCCGTGTTTATCTCTCTCTTTCGGTTTTATCTCATCTGGAAGCTTATCAGCCAACCCTTCTGCTATACATATCACTCCATAGTATTTATCATGTTTTTCACGTTCAAGAATCTTATCAACTATATCGGATGTTACTTTTCTCATATCCATAGAATCATTTTCAATATCTTCCGTAGAAATCATCATAACCGCTTCACCTGCAACCCCTGCGGCATAAGTTATCCAACCTGCCTTTCTCCCCATCATTTCAGCAATAAAATATGAGTTTGTACTTTCCGAGTCAGCTTTTAAACTTAAAAGTGATTCTTTTGCAGTTTGGACACTACTCCAATATCCGAATGTCCACGGGATACCGTAATAATCATTATCAATTGTCTTGGGAATATGGATTGCCGGAAGACCCATCATACTTAGGTAATTTGCAGTCTTTAGAGTATCATCTCCACCTATTGTCACAAGATATCCTATTCCGAGACTATCAAATCCATTTAATATGTTTGTAAGGTTTTTACTTTTTTTCGGATCTTTTAAATCCTTTTCACTCTTCACCAATTTTCCAGGATTTGATCTTGATGTTTTTAAATATACACCTCTCCGATTCCTTATTCTCGATATGGAGATATCCAATTTTTCGTAATGGACATTTTCTATCAGATCGTTTTCCTCTTTCCCGTCAAACTTTTCAAGAAATTCAAAACCGTAAAAAAAACCGATTGTGGGAATTTTCCCGTTAATGAAATTCAATGCTACGGAAGAGATAACCGCATTCGCAGATGGAGCAGGACCGCCGGAAAATAATATTGCAACTTTTTCATTTCCTTTATACCCCACCATTTGGTTAAATGGTAGTTAATTATCTCTCCATTGTCAATTTCCTTAATTTTTTTTTATTTTTTTATTGACTTTTTATTTTTCGTATGGAAATATGTAGGTAATTAGTAATGAGAGGAGGAAAGAATGGGTGGACCAATCGAAGTAACAAGTAACATTAAAGAGTGTGTTGAAATTTTACACAATTACGTTAAAAATGGCAAAGATAAGAAAACCGCTGAAAATGCCGTTAAATATCTTCAGGTAACCGTAACATCGGCTGAAAGTGGTAAGTTTGAACCGGAAAGAGGATGTCCACATCCTGAGAAGATTGAGAAAATCAGATAATCCGATTTAAATTATTTTCTTTATACCAAGTTGTCTCTAATTGATTCTCTTACTATCCTTGTAACAGACAGATGTAATTTCAGTTGTGATTATTGTTTCCAGAACAATCCCGTTGGAAAAGATGTTTCACTTAACGGTGCATTAGCGGCAATTGAGTATGCTTATGACAATTCAAGAGATGAGCTAAATATACTTTTTTCAGGAGGAGAGCCGTTACTGAAATTCGGTTTGATAAAAGGTTGTATTGAGTTTGTAGATGATCTAAAGAGGAAACATCAGAGAAGTTTAAGTTATTCCATTATTACGAACGGGAGTCTCGTTGACAGTAACATCCTGTCTTTTTTAAGCAAACATAAGTTTTATGTGCAATACAGTTTCGATGTCTATTTAAGAGATGATTCCCATGAAATTGAAAAATTTGAGCAAGGTAATAGGGTTTTAAAAAAACTTTTAAACTCAAAAGATATTTCTCTCTCAACAAACACTGTGTTTTCACCGGAAACAGTTGATAAAATATTTGAATCGGTTGTCTATTTAATCGACTCCGGAGTCCAAAATATCGGAATCGGTTTAGATCAGACGGTCTTTTGGGATAAAAATTCACTTGATACTTTTAGGAAAGAATTAAGTAAAGTAAAAAAAATAGTTGTCGAAAATTATAAATCCACAGGGAATATATTAGTCGACTATTTTGATTTAATGGAATCCAATGGTATTAAAATGTGCTCGGCGGGAGGCGGTAAACTCGTTATCACCCCCAACGGAGAATTTTGGGGGTGCCAATCATTCTATTTTTTGGATTGGAATAAATGTGAAGAGAAAAGAGGAAACTATTTGTATGGCAATATAACCGATCTGAAGAAAGAAAACTTTAATAAAAAAAGAAATGACATAAGATCAAATTATAAAAAGTTTAAAACCGATAATTTTAGGACAGATAAATCGAAATGTTTCTTATGCGATTATCTTGAAGAGTGTATCATCTGCCCCACACAAAAAGATCTATCGATTGGTAAAAAAAGATCATTATTTCATGTCCCAGATTATATTTGCGAAATCAATAAGATAATCATCGATTTAAACAGGGAATTCAAAAAAGAAGTTAAGTAAGAAGTATATACCTATATCTTTTCCCTAAGTATCTTTAACTGTTCTTCGCTATCTTTGATATATCTTCCTACAAATTCGGAATCTCCGTCTTTCCACATTTTGTAAAATTTTTCAAATGAATCAATTGCTTTTCCTATCAGATTCCTCCTTTGATATATCTTTCCGAGGTAATAAAAACTTTTCGCATAGAAATCCCCTCTGAAAAATCTTCCGGTTGAGAGGGTATTTATTGACTTGAAATACTTTTCTCCCTTTTCCAATTTATCTCTCTTGTAATAGAAGAGAGCCACTTCGTAAAAATAGGTTGCGGCACAACGGTAATTGTTTATATCCGAAACATAATCCAAGCTTTTTAGATAATACTTTTCAGCATATTTAAAATTTTTCTTCTTCTCTTCTATTTTTGCTAACACATAGTAATACCTTCTAAAAGACCTGACTCTAAATATACTCTTGTCAACTAATTTTTTTAACTTCAGAACAAGCTTATCGGCAGTTTTAATATTCCCTGAATCTATCTCCAGTTGTATCCTAAGTGTCAACAATATCTGATTACGATCAGGGAAATCATATCCATTCGGAAGATTGATTTTACCCAACTCTTTTCTTGCTTTTCCAAGCTGACCGGTATTCAGATAAAAATCAATTATATCAAAATGGTCGGTAAGAACATGTCCTAAATGTTTGTTTACATTTAAAACGTCCAAACAGTACGACTCAAACATTTTAAAATTCCCTAAGTATAAATAAACATGACTAAGCCTTTTAACGGGAGGGAAATTCTCTCTTTGACTTCCACTATCCATAATTCTTTTAATGATCTTTTTTGATTTCTCATAATCCCCTTGCAAAATTAAAATTTCCCCTTTGTTGTACAGAGGCTTGTCAGGATCATCTTTGTTCAACATATTCATTTTATCAACAATTTCGGAAGCAAGCTCAAATTCCATACGATAAAGGTGATGAAAATATTTTGTCTCCATAATTTCCGATCTATTAAGATTCCCGTTCAGTTCTTCATACTTTAATATCAGTTCTTCGGCTTTTTTAAATTCCCCCTTACCTGCAAAACAATTAACCAGTTCTTTTAATGCATGGATGTCACCGGTATCTTCCTTACAGGCTATTGTCAAATGTTCTATACCCTTATCCCACTCTTCAAACATCCTGTATAACATACCGCTTTGAAAATTAGCTTCAAAATCGTACGGATAAATATCCAAAATTTTTTTATAAGAATTAATAGCTTTTTGAAAAGTAATCTCTTTTTCACTATAGTAATCTCCATATATGAGATACTTCTCTCTTTCGGATAGTTTATCAATATTTTGAATTGCTTTTTTAAAATATATTGATCGGCTTTCCCAATCGTTTAGATATGCATAAGTATACGCAATGTTACGGTAAGCCATGGCAAATTCAGGATCAATATTTACCGCTTTCTTATACTCTTTTAAACTTTCACTCAGATCTCCTGATAAAAACAATCGTTTCCCCGTTATATAATGATTCAATGCATCGTGCGATGAAGTTGTTATTGATTCCACATCACTGTCAATATCCGTAAATATCTCATTCTCTGTAAGATCGAATCTTCTTTTAAGTCCTTTTGTTAACCTGTCTATTGCAGGAAATATGCTATCCAAAGGTGCATCGACATAATCGGAACTGATTATTTCGCCCGTTTCGGAATCCCGCAGTTTAACGGTAATCCTCAAGTAATCTCCGGATTTAATAAAGCTTCCCTGCACAAGATAATTGACTTTTGCATTATTTCCTATTTTCATGAACACCTTTTCATCAATAAAATTCTCTGAAAGATAATTCGATTCCTTTAAAAGTTTTGATACTTTTTCATCAGGTAATACTTTTATAAATTTCGATTGCCCGATATCAGTTGATAAAAGTTCTTGTAAAGAAAAACTGTAGTAATCAAGATCTTTTATCCCCGAGAGATTCCTAAAATATAGTATTGCAACCGATCTTTTTTTAGTCTCAAGAATGTTTTTATCAATTATTAGATTAACCGTAAAAGTTATCAGCAGTATTAAGAGAAATAAAATGCCAATCCAAAGGGGACCGGTTTTTTTAATGGATTTTTCAATTTTACTAAGGAAAACTCCCTTACTGAACATTCTGTATTTTAGATCACGATATACATCTGAACAATCCTGATACCGTTTATCCCTATTTTTTGAAAGACACTTCAATATAATATTTCTGAAAAATACCGGCGATTTTTCTTTTACTCCCGAAGGGAATTGAGGCTCTTCGTTCACATGTTTTTGAAGATATCCGTAATCGGAATCAGATTTGTAAAGTTCTTCTCCTGTAATCATTTCGTATAAAATTATCCCGAGAGAATAGATATCGGATCTATGATCGGCTTCTTCACCTGTCCAAAGTTCAGGAGGGATATACAAAGGAGTTCCGATCACTAATTCCGATTGACTGACATTATCCTCTCCGACAGATTTTGCAAGACCAAAATCCGTGATAAAAACATGTCCTCTTTTATCTATCATGATATTTTGAGGTTTTAAATCCCGATGGATTATTTTTTTCTTATGAGCAGCAAAAAGCCCGCTACATATCGCTTTAGATATCTCAATTGCCCTCTCAATTTCAATCGGACCTTCTTCCCTTATTATCTCTTTTAAAGTTTTTCCACTAATAAATTCCATAGAAATAAATTTAATATTATCAACTTCTCCGAAATCATGGATTCGACTCACATTTTCATGTGATATTTCACGTGCAAGTAGGATCTCCCTCTTAAATCTGGAGATCATTTTATTATTCATCAGGTATTCAGGTCGAATCATTTTTAAAGCAACATCCAAATTCAGAATTTCATCATGGGCTTTGAAAACAATTCCCATACCACCTTGACCAAGTTTACACAAAATTCTATACCGTTCTCCAAAAAATTGACCCGGCTTGAAATCAAAACGGCTGTTGGAATCATAATCATCAGAAGAAATATCTCGTGTTATTTGGAGTTCGGAACCGATAACACTTTGTCCGCAATTTGAACAATAAAGGCTGTCATCGGAAATAGTTGTGCCACAATTACTACATTTCATATATAATTATTAGCAAGATGGGAATTGAAAGTCAATTGATTTCTTGATTTGCCCGTATTTTTATTATCTGATACAATGCAACACATGAAAAATGAAAGGGAAAGAGCATCTTTCATAAGTCTCGGGTGTTTCAAAAATGTAGTTGATACGGAAGTTCTCGGGGGAATGCTTGAAAAAAGAGGCATTAAGCTTGTATCTCCTTATGAAGAAACAGATTGGGTAATAATCAATACGTGTGGATTTATAAGAGATTCAAAAGAGGAGAGTATAGAAGAAATTTTATCTGCATTTGAAAAAAAAGATTCAGGTGAAATAAAGAATGTTGCGATTTTCGGATGCCTTGTTGAAAGATACTATAACGATATAAAAGATTCCTTTAAGGAAGCCGATATTTTGTGGGGTGTCAACGGAATGGAAGAACTTGCAAATATGATTTCAGAAAAAAAGAGAAATGATTATAATTCCAATGAATTATTTCTTTATAACGATTCTCATAAACGCATTGTTACCACTACTCCCAACTCAACTTTTATAAAGATTTCAGAAGGTTGTAACATGAAATGTGCTTTTTGTTCCATCCCCTTAATTCGGGGGAAATTCAGGTCAAGAGATTTTGCGTCCGTAATAAAAGAGGCTGAGAATTTTAAAAAGAGAGGTTTTAACGAAATTAATCTTATATCTCAAAATTCCACCTATTTTGGAAAGGATGGAAATAGGAAAAACAAATTTCCGGAATTACTTAAGGAAATATCCCAAATAGGTTTTGACTGGGTAAGAGTACTTTACCTAATGCCTGAAGAGATTAATGATGAGATTATCAATTCTTTTGACAATCCCTCAATACTCCCCTATTTTGATCTCCCGTTCCAGCATGTTGCAAAAAATGTCCTTAAATTAATGTATCGCGGAAACGGAATTTACAATAATGCTGAACTGATAAAAAAGATAAGAGACACATTCAATAACGCTGTTATAAGGTCTTCATTTATTGTTGGTTTCCCAGGTGAAACGAAATCGGATTTTGAAGAATTGAAATATTTTATTGAAGAAAACAAAATAGAGAGAGTCGGAGTTTTCGGATATTCCGATGAAGAAAATACAAAAGCTTTTGAATTAGATAATAAAGTAGATGGTATCATAATTGAAGAAAGAAAAGAGATGATAATGGATATCTCGGATAGAAATCTTGAACTCTACAACAAATCAATTGTAAATAGCGTGATGAATTTTCTACCTCTCGGACCGTGGGACAACAATTCAACTATCGGGAGAATTTCTTCCCAGTCTCCCGAAACAGACGGACTTACAAAAGTTAATATACCGTTTGAAGATGACTATTCGCCGTATAAAATAAAAATTACAGGTTATAACCATGAACTTGTTATAGGTGAAAAAACATGAAAAAAATAATGATTTTAATTGCAACATTCTTTAATATCGGAAAATTCCCTATTGCTCCGGGCACCTTGGCATCATTTGTGACAACAATTATCGTTTTCTTGTTTAACTACACGTTTAATCCCAATCCTATTGTAATGGTTTTTGCAACACTTATTGTTTTTTTCGGAGGTATCATACCTGCAAAAATCACAGAAGATTATTATAACGAAAAAGATCCCCATTTGATTGTAATTGATGAAGTTTCCGGACAAATGACAGCACTGCTATTTATTCCGGCGATTCTTAGCATAAAAGGTATTTCCGTTTACATTCTCGGTTTTTTTATATTCAGATTTTTTGATATAATTAAACCTCCGCCGGTAAAACAAGCCGATATGATAAAAGGCGGATTCGGAATAATGTTTGATGATATTTTGGCAGGATTGTATACTCTCGGTTTACTTCACTTAATATTAACAATTCTTTAGCCTTTTTTACATCCATTGTTAATCAAATAATCCTATATTTTTCAGATAGTCATGTTCTTTTTCTACGATTACCATCAGCAAACGGTTGTATTTAAAATATAAAATTTAAAAACGAAGTGATAACAATTTCTTGATTTTTAACACCTATTATGATAGCTTATATTTTAAAAATTGGAGCGTCTTTCATGAAAAAAACTAAGATTAACAAAGCTCATCATCATCTTGGCGGAAAAATGGTTGATTTCTTCGGATGGGATTTACCCGTTCAATATTCAGGATTATCCTCGGAACACAATTCGGTCAGAAAAACAGGCGGTATCTTTGATGTGAGTCATATGGGTGAAATATTTGTCAAAGGTAACTCGGCTCTTGATGCCGTTCAATATATCACCTCAAATAACATTGGAAAACTTCTCCCCGGAAAGATAGTTTATACGGCTCTTCCGAATGAAAGAGGATGTTTTGTTGACGATATGTTAGTGTACATGATCTCGGGTAATGAGTACCTTCTTGTTGTAAATGCTGCAAATTTGGAAAAAGATTTTGAATGGATCGTAAACAAAACAAAAAAA
The DNA here is from genome assembly GCA_964422395.1 of uncultured Clostridia bacterium. Taxonomy (GTDB): domain Bacteria; phylum Acidobacteriota; class Aminicenantia; order UBA2199; family UBA2199; genus UBA647. The sequence goes on along the minus strand of CAYRAO010000002.1, from coordinate 29,764 downwards.
TTTAATGTGGATGTTGAAAATAAAAGCAATGAATATTCGCAAATTGCAATTCAAGGTCCGAAAGCAGAAGAATTACTATCACAATTTACCAATGATAAAATTTCCGATCTAAAATATTACCATTTCCTTAACGGTAAAATCGGCAATATTGAATCAATGATTTCAAGAACCGGATATACGGGAGAAGATGGATTTGAAATATATTTTAAATCCGATGAAAAAACCGCATCCGATCTTTTTATTGATCTGGTAGAATCAGGATCAAAATTCGGTATCGTGCCGGTTGGACTCGGTGCAAGAGATACTCTCCGATTGGAAGCAAAAATGTCACTATATGGTAATGATATAGATGACTCGCATACAATCCTGGAAGCGGATCTCAGCTGGATTTTAAAACTTAAGAAGGGAGAATTTATCGGAAGAGATATCCTACTGAAACAGAAACAAGAAGGGATAAAAAGAAAACTTGTGGGATTTGAATTAATTGAAAAAGGAGTTCCTCGGCATGGATATAAGGTTTTCGTTAAAGGAGAACACTATTCCGAGGTAACAAGCGGAACTTATTCACCTTTTCTTAAAAAACCTATCGGATTAGCTTATCTCCCTATTGAGAACAGTAACATCGGAGAAAAATTTAAAGTTGAGATAAGAGGGAAACTAATTGAAGCGAAAATTGTCAAAACACCTTTTTACAAAAGAGAAAAGCTTTGAAAACCAATTAACTATATAGGAGGAAGATTATGGATTTAAAAGATATGAAATTTTCAAAGGATCACGAATGGGTAAAACCCGAGGGAGATGTTGTGCTGGTTGGAATTTCCGATTACGCACAAAAAGAGATGGGAGATGTTGTTTACATAGAGCTTCCCGAAAAGGAGACAACTTTATCGAAAGGAGATACCTGTTCAAATATAGAATCCGTTAAGGCCGTTAACGATATATTCACACCTGTTTCAGGTGAAATAGTCGATGTTAACATTTCACTTGAGGATTCACCGGAAAATGTAAATAAAGACCCTTACGGGTCGGGATGGATATTTAAACTTAAACTCTCAAATCCGGAAGAGCTTAACGATCTTTTATCTTCGGATCAGTATGAAGAATATTTGAAAGGTATTTAACGGGAGAATATCATGAGATACTTTCCCCTCACTGATTCTGATAGAGAGGAGATGAAAAAAACCGTAGGTGTTAAGGAAATAAGTGAATTATTTTCGGATTTACCTAAAGATAAGTCCTACTTACCTCTCAATGATCTTCCGTCAATGCTTCATGAAAATGAGCTTATAGATAAATTTAATGAATATGGGAACAAGAATAAGTTTCACAAATACGTTAGCTTTCTCGGAGGAGGAGCCTACAACCACTTTATTCCGGAAACCGTAAAATCACTCAGTATGAAATCGGATTTCCTTACCCCCTACACGCCCTATCAACCGGAAGTCAGCCAAGGAAGTTTGCAAGCAATGTTTGAATATCAAACCATGATATCAATGTTAACCGGAATGGATATATCCAACTCTTCTCTTTACGACGGAGGTACTGCTTCTGCGGAAGGTGTCCTTCTAATGGTCAGAAAATCTCGTAAAAAAAAGATTTTAGTAGCTTCAAACATTCATCCGGAATATCTTGAAATTATTAATACTTACGTTCAAAACCTTGATATTACCATTGAAAAGGTTAATTTTAATTCATCAACAGGTAAAGTTGATGATAAAGAATTGGAATTAAAGCTTAATGAAGAAGTCGGAGGATTTATTTTTCAATCTCCAAATTTTTTCGGAGTTATTGAAGATAGTGACAAATTATCGGGAATTGTTCATGATAACGGGGCTATCTGTACTCAAGTTATAACCGAGGCGTTTTCTCTTCCGTTTTTGTCCTCTCCCGGTTCAAACGGTGTAGATATTGTAGTGGGAGAAGCACAAAGTTTCGGACTCCCCCTTTCTTTCGGAGGACCTTATCTCGGTTTCATTTCAGCAAGGAGAGAATTCATCAGGCAAATGCCCGGAAGGCTTGTTGGAGAAACTATTGACTCCAATGGTAACAGAGGATACGTTCTAACATTATCTACAAGAGAACAGCATATAAAAAGAGAAAAGGCTACCTCAAATATTTGTACTAATCAAGCCTGGTGTGCACTTCGTGCTTCTATATTTCTCACACTTCTCGGAGAAACCGGTCTAAAGGAGATTTCAAAATCCAATCATCTGAATACTGCATATTTCGCTAAACAACTATCGGGAATGGATCATATTGCTATTGAATTCAATGATGATTTTTTTAACGAGATAGTAATTGATCTAAAAAAAATAGATATAGATACCTTTTTAAGCAAACTTAAAGCAAAAGGGATATTAGCCGGAATACCTTTAAAATGGTTCTTTAAAGAATACGATAATCACATACTTGTTAATTTCACGGAAATTCATAAGAAAAGTGATATTGATAATTTTATAAACGCTATCGGAGAATTAAAATGATCAAACTACCGGAACTTATTTTCAACGTTAGTAAAAAAGGGAAAACCGGAGTTTCCGTTAGTTTAAATGATATGCCCGATAACTTGATAAAAATTGACAAGAAAAAGCTTCGGGATAAACTTAAAGACTTTCCCTCGCTTTCGGAAGTGGAGACCGTAAGACATTTTTCAAATCTTTCAAGATTAAATCATTCCGTTGATAACGGCTTTTATCCTTTAGGTTCATGCACGATGAAATATAATCCGAAAATCAATGAAAAAATAGCAGGAAATGAAGAACTCTCTACCCACCCCTACTCACCTATTGATCTGATTCAAGGCAATTTGGAAATCATGAAAGATCTTGAAGAGTGGCTTAAGAAACTAACGGGGATGAACTCATTTACTCTTACTCCATCTGCAGGAGCACACGGAGAATTTACAGGAATGATGATTATCAGAAAATACCTTTCATCTCTCGGAGATCCTAGAAAAATTGTTCTGATTCCGGATTCTGCACACGGTACAAATCCTGCATCCGCCCATTTTGCCGGATATGAGATAAAAGAAATACCATCAAATGAAGAAGGTATTTTAGATCCCGAAGAACTAAAGAAACACCTTAATGAAGATGTTGCGGCTCTGATGATGACAAATCCTAATACTTTGGGAATATTTGAAAAAAATGTAGTGGAAATATCCGAATTATTACACAAAAACGGCTCTATGCTTTACATGGATGGAGCAAATATGAATGCATTTCTCGGGATAGTACGCCCGGGAGATATCGGTGCGGATGTTATACATCTCAATCTGCATAAAACGTTCTCAACACCTCATGGCGGCGGAGGTCCCGGATCCGGTCCTATAGGAGTATGTAAGAAACTTTCCAAATTCCTTCCTGTCCCGACTATCCATTCGGAGAATAACGAATTGAATGTAAATTATTTTTCAAAAAACGGAATAGGAAGGATAAAGAATTATTACGGCAATTTTCTTGTTATTGTAAGAGCTTTGGCTTACCTAATGACACTTGGAAAAGAGCATATAAGAAGAGTCGCTGAAGATGCAGTACTAAATGCAAACTACATAAGAAAAGAACTGGAAGAATACCTTGACCTTCCGTACAAAAGTAAAACACTTCATGAAGTGGTATTTTCGGATGATGGATTAAATGTAAAAACTTTGGACATTGCAAAACGGCTTCTTGATTACAATATTCACCCTTTCACGGTATATTTTCCTTTGATTATCCACGGTGCCATGATGATCGAACCTACGGAAACAGAGAGTAAAGAAACTCTTGATTATTTTATTGACGTAATGAAAAAAATTCTTTTGGAGGCAAAAGAAAATCCGGAAAATCTAAAAAATGCACCTCACAATACACCGGTATCAAGACTTGATGAAGTTTATGCTGCAAGAAAACTGATATTAAAATGGGAGAAAAGTGAGTAAAATTGAGCTTACAGGAAATTATATTAAAATTAGAAGAATTTTGGTCTCATAACGGTTGTTATATTGCTTCAGGATACGATAATGAAGTCGGAGCAGGTACTATGACTCCCGACACTTTTTTCAAAGTACTCGGCAAAAAACCGTGGAGAGCAGCCTATTGGCAGCCCTCAAGAAGACCTGATGACGGACGATATGCAGAAAATCCGAATCGAGTTCAGAAACATAATCAGTTCCAAGTAATTTTAAAACCAATACCCAAAAACGGGCAGGAAATGTACCTGAACAGCCTTCAATTTCTAGGAGTTGAAATAAGGAACCATGATATTAAGTTTGACGAGGACAACTGGGCATCCCCTTCTCTTGGTGCATGGGGAGTCGGATGGCAAGTGATGTGTGATGGTTTGGAAATAACACAATTCACATATTTCCAACAAGCCGGTGGTATTGAACTTAACCCGAATTCTCTTGAAATTACGTATGGAATTGAAAGATTGGGAAGTTTTCTTGAAGAAAAAAATAATATTTATGATCTTAATTGGAGCAATAATGTTACATATGGTGATCTTAGAACCGAAGAAGAAAAGCAATTCTCTATGTATAATTTTGAAGTAGCCGATATAAATCTGCTCCGTGACCTTTATTCTCTCTACAATGCAGAAGCAAAAAGACTCCTTGATCTTGATTTATATCTTCCGGCATTCGATTATGTTCTTAAATGTTCGCATGCATTTAACATTCTTGATGCTAGAAAAGCTGTATCCGTAGCGGAACGTACTTCATTTCTCTCTTCAATGAGAGAACTCGCTTCAAGAACGGCACAACTATATATTTTAAAAACAGAAGGTGAAAATGGCTGAATTTTTATTTGAACTGGGAGTCGAAGAGGTCCCCGTATTATATATTACAGATATTATGGATCAGTTGAAGAAAGGTTTTACGGAAACTTTTACTGAAAAAAGGATCAATTTCGGTACAATTGAGACAGCTATGTCAAATAGAAGGTTTATGCTTTTTTTTGATGGAATAAGTTCTCATTCAACTTCAAGTACCGAAGTGATAAAAGGACCTCCAAGAAAAATTGCATATGATGAAAACGGGAATCCCACAAAAGCTCTTGAAAAGTTCCTTGAGATAAATATGATAACCATGACTGATATAGAAGAGATTGAGACAAAGAAGGGAATCTACTTGGCTTATACAAGAGAAGATGAGGGAGAGGAAACAACTTCAATAATTCAAAAGGTTATTCCCGATATATTAGATAATCTAAGTTTTAACAAGACTATGTCATGGAATGATTCGGGGAAACGTTTTATAAGACCAATACGAAACCTGCTGGCAATATTCAATGCGGAAACTATTGATTTTGAATTTGCAGGGGTTTTATCATCTAATACAACAAATGGTCATTACCTTCTATCCGAGGACAAGATTCCCATTTCCTCCTTTCAAGAATATTGTGAACAACTAAGCCAAAACTTTGTAATATTCAGTGAAAATGAGAGAAAAAATAAAATTCTTTCCGAAGTAAAAGAATTAGAAGAAGATCTGAACCGTAAAGTCACACTTACGGATAAAATGCTTGAATATTACATATATAATAATGAGTATCCTGTTGTTTTCTCCGGTAAATTTGATGATGTATATCTTGACCTTCCTTCAGAGATAATTTCAACATTTATGGTAAATGAAAAAAAATTGGTTCCTGTCTATGATAGTGAAGGTAATCTTTCAAACATTTTTGTCGGAGTTTCCAATATCCCTGATGAAAGCGGTCATGTCACAAAGGGAAATGAGAAAGTTATCAAAGCTACATTTGAGGATGCCAAGTTTTTTTGGGATAATGATAGAAAAGATAATTTTAAAATTTTAAGGGAAGGATTAAAGAATGTCATGTTCCAAAAAGATCTGGGAACATTTTATGATAAAAGTTCTCGATTAAAAGATATTTCCGAACTTATTTCCAAATTATCAGGAAATTCCGATCAGACACAAAATATCGGAGCTGCTGCAGAATTGTGTAAAAATGATTTGTTGACAAGGATGGTAGGTGAATTCCCCTCTCTTCAAGGAATCATGGGCGGATTGTATCTAAAGCAGGCTGGTGAAAAAAAAGAGATATATGAAACAGTCTATTACCACTATGAACCTAAAGGATTCGTAGAAACAAAACTTGAAAATCTTAATGCGGGTATCCTCTCAATGGCTGACAAAATAGATAATATTGTCGGTCTGATATTGAAGGGGACAAAAGTCTCAAGTTCAAAAGATCCTTACGGAATCAGGAGAGATGCTTCTGCCATTATAAAAATCTTAATTGATTTTAAACTAAATTTTGATTTAAAAACAGTAGTTGAATTTACCATAGATAAATTTATGCTACAAGATTTGGCTAAAGATGATATTTTAAAAGCAATAACTTCTCTGTTTACCGGAAGGATTGAACATTTCTTAAAAGATATATTATCGATAGATAGCAATGTTGTAAATAGTGTTATAGTAAGTAATTCACTCTTTATTTACAAACTGTATCTTAGAACTATTGCCGTTTCGGAAGTTGCACAAAGTTCATCAATTCAGCATTTAATAGAGATTCACAAAAGGATAAGAAATATCATAAAAAAATCAAGTATTTCAACTATTTCCGAGTCATTACTAATGGAACCGGAAGAAAAAATACTGTTTGAAATTATCAATGAGATGAGTACGGAAATTGAAAAATTGATTTCCGAGAATAATTATATTCAAGTTTGCTCTAACTTTATAGATATGAAACCGATCGTAGATAATTTTTTTGATAAAGTACTTGTTATGGACAAGAATGAAAATATTAAAAATAACAGAATAGCTCTCCTTCAGAAATTTGATAATCTCCTTTTGAAAATTGCTGATTTTTCAATCCTTACGGAAAAAGATTGATAATTAAATTTGAATTAAATGGCATCTAAAATATTTTTTGAGTGTTCAAACTGCCAATATCAAAGTCCGAAATATTTAGGGAAGTGTCCTCAGTGTGATTCATGGAATACAATGGAAGAAATTTCCAATCAACCTCCGAATGATTCTAACATAATAGTTGATCAAAACAGAATACCCATAAATTTAAAAGACATTGATCATAATAAAATCTTAAGAATTAATTCCAATGTAAGTGAATTTGATCGTTCTCTTGGAGGTGGTGTTGTTCCAGGATCCGTAATCTTGATCGGAGGTGAGCCGGGGGTTGGAAAATCTACACTTCTGCTCAACGTTTCCGGTAATCTTTCTTCTTTGGGCAAAGTACTTTACTATTCGGGAGAAGAGTCGGAAACTCAAATTAAATTAAGAGCAGACAGGATAGGGATAGACTCTAAAAACATTTTTCTTCTTACAATGGGAGATTTGGAAGATATTAAACTAGCTATTAAAGAAATTTCTCCCAAATTTATTATCATTGATTCCATCCAAACAATGAATTCAAGAAGTATTGGAGGGTTCTCAGGTTCTATAGGAAAATTAAGACAGATTACCTCGGAACTAATTGATATTGCCAAGTCAAACAACACTACAGTCTTTATTATAGGTCATATTACAAAAGACGGGCAGATTGCCGGTCCCAAAACATTGGAACACATGGTGGATGTTGTACTATACTTTCAAGGTGAACTTCAATCAAATCTAAAAGTTCTGAGAGTTGAAAAAAACCGTTTCGGTTCCGTTAATGAACTGGGGATTTTTCAAATGAGTTCAAAAGGATTATCATCGGTTACGGATCCTTCGGAAGTATTTCTTCAAAAAAGAGGGTCCGGAGAAGCTGGAACGTCCGTAGTCGCATCTATGAAAGGGATGAGATCACTCCTGATCGAAATTCAAGCACTTGTTACAGAAAACCCTTTCGGAGGCAATCCACGTAGAATGTCGATCGGATTTGACCCGTACAGGCTGTCCATGCTTATATCGGTTATAGAAAAAAAACTCCGTTTTCCATTTTATAAATCGGATGTATTTCTTAATATAACCGGAGGAATAACTCTTAAGGAAACGGCAAGTGACCTTGCAGTATGTTTTGCACTAATATCAAGTCAAAAGAATATCAATTCACCAATTGATACTATTTTTTTGGGAGAAGTAGGTTTAACTGGAGAGATAAGACCCGTAAGCTTTATAGAAAACAGGATCAAAGAATCGGTTAACCACGGTTTTAAAAAATTTATATTACCTAAATCTCAATCCGAATTAAATATTAAAGGAACAACTATTTTTCCGGTACGTGATATTAAAGACTTTTATTCAACCGTAACCGGAATAATAAGTATGAGAAAATCGTAATTTTAGAATAATTATTATTCACAACCTTTTATTTTCTTTCTTAACGCTTCAACCATTTTATTCAATTCAATTTCATTATCTGAATTTAAAATAATTGTAAAATACTTTTTTTGATCAATATAAAACTTTGAAAAATTAATATCAATACCGTTAAAAACAGAAACTATTAATTTAAGCAGAGATTTGTCTCGTGAACAAGATATTATTACAATTGTTTTTTTTGTTCCAAGAATTTTTTTCGATTTAAAAAAAATATTGGATTCCAATCCCCTATTTGACTCTATAGTACGTTCATAGCACATTTTTATTACTTCTTTCATTAATTCAAAGTTTGTTTCAATCCTGAACATCTCATCAAAATTAAAAAAGATTTCTCGAATAATCTTAGTTTGAATTCCATCCAATTCATCAATTAGCTTATTTAAAATGAATATATTGATATCACGAAGTCCCTGATCAAAATCTCTAATACTACCAAATTCTTTTTTTATTGTATTTCTCAGAGTATTAAATATATCACGAACTGTTTTGAATTCCGACAAATCAATTCTTAATTTCATTAAATCTACAAAAAATCTGTCTCTGTAAAGCTTGGTCGGGATAAATGAAATTATCTCCACTCCTTTAAGCTTGTCAATTTTTGGGATAAGGCTAAGTATTTTATCTTTTTTTTTACTCTTTCTAACCAATATCGTTTTAATTTCGATATTAAAGTCGGTTTTATTTGTGACATTAAAGAATACCTGCATTATCCCTGTCCTTTCAATCTCATCCATAAGAAATGGGATTATAGCCCTTGCAAAGTGTTCAAAACCACCAACAGATTTTATGTCGGAAAACTTTGAATTGTGTGCTACGAGAAAAATTTTATTGAAAGATTTCACAATGGAGGATACTAGTGATGAAGTTAGTTGCGAACCGTATTTGTCAACGATTTCAATTCTATATACAAGAAGTCCGTCACTTGTAACAAAACTTTTGTGATGTTTAATTATAAAATCAGGAACAATATAATCAAGAGTTTTTAAAAAATCTTCTATTGATATGACATGCTCTTTACAAACATAAGTAATCCCGGTAAGTTCTTCATAAGATGTTTCGAAATTTTTTATCCTAATAACTTCATTGCTCTTGCCAGATCGTACAAATTTTTGACATTTGAAATTTTCAATGATAAAATCGGCAAGGTCATTTATTTTTCTCTCCTCAAGGTATTTTCTGGTTCTTGAGAGTACAAATTTTAAAACTTCGTTATTTTCATTTAAAAGTTCTTCTATATCATTACCCGAATATACTTTTCTTATTCGTTTTGTAATATTTGTAAATATTTCCGATTTAACAGCTTCTTCATCTTGGAGAATATACTTACTTTCACTGCCTATTGATGCTTCTTTAATTGATTTTATTAGTGATTTCTTATCCCTATGAAAATCCTTATACTCCTTTTTAGAACGGATATTAAATGCCAAAATAACAATTCCTATTGTATTTTCACGATCTTTTACGGTAAAACCCTTCACAAACAGTACATTTCTTGATTCATGATGAATAATTCCAAGAATTGAATTAGACATTCCCGGCCAGTCTTCAGCAAGTACTCCCAGTGCAATCGTTGCCGGATATTTATTGTTTTCATACTCTTCAATAATAATGACTTCCTTCTTCTTCGTAACATCATAATTATGCAACAGTTTTAAAAGCATTAAACGCTGGTAGTCAAGTGGAAATATTTGCTGAGAATCAACTATCTTTTTTAATTTATTACGGATCTCCTTCTTAGGGATTTTAATTTTCCCTTTCTTCAGTAGTTTAATCAGGTGATCTATATCTTCTTCTTTTAATTCTCTAAGCATAATGGTGATTCTATTTATTTGAAACTCTTTTGTCAATATTAAAGGATATTGTTTTTCATTGTTTCAAGATTAAAAAAATTCCTCATTAAAATACTTTTTTATTCATTTTCTTGACTTTTTTTTTCATATTTTCTATTATTTTATAAGGAGGAAAAATGAACAAAACTGAATTGGTAAAATCTATATCGGAAAAAGCTCAGATTAAGGTTTCTGACACTGAAGATCTCGTTAATGCCTTTATTGATACGGTAACGGAAGAATTAAAGAACAAAGGGAAAGTTACCTTAGTAGGTTTTGGAACATTTTTAATTGCTCACAGAAAGGAAAAAACGGGAGTAAATCCTAAAACCGGACAAAAAATTACAATCAAATCCAAAAACGTTCCGGTTTTTAAAGCAGGAAAAGCCCTAAAAATAAAAATCAGATAAAATCATTTTCTCGTACTATTTTCTAATATACCGTTATTTCAGTGTTGCTTCCAATTATATTTATTTGTTTCTTATTAGATGAGGCATATATATTGCTAAAGTTTATTTTATAATTTCCTTTTTCAAGGAACTTAATCTTAATAGTTCCAATTGTTGAATGAGTAATAGGTCTATTAAAAAAAGAATAACCTATATCAAACGTTGAAGCGGAATGGCTTTTTAAAACTTTAACTTTCTTATCACTTATAACATCAGTATTCAGATATTCAATCTCAACATTACCTCCTGTAATGTTTCCGCTGATAGATAGTGTAGATATGGGTGACTCGGAATTTACTTTTAAATAAAATACCGAGGAGGTGTTTTTCATTACTCTGATCCGTGAAGGAGAAATGCTTATGCTATTATTTTTTCTTCGATTAATTGAATTTCTTCTTACTCCGTTTCTTAATGGTTCTGAATGTTCACCCGGTAATTTCTCATTAAGATCATTTCCTATCCATATAGGCATCCTACTTTCTTCGGAATCATCCACTTCCCTGATGAATTTAGGCGTAATTGAAAAGATTATATCAGTCTGCTTAACCGTATCCTCGGAACTTCCGAACAAACGACCTATAACGGGTAACTTTGAAAGTAAAGGTATTCCTTTTAATTTGCCTCTAACCTCATCTTTAATAAACCCGCCGACAATACTGCTCTCCCCCTCCTTAAGCCTTATAAGTGTTTCAAGTTCCCTTTTTCCCAATACCGGAAATTGATCAACATAACTGGTTACAAAATTCATCGTAAGTTTTAATTTAACCGTGACTTCTCCCTTATGCACATAAGGTGTTAACTTTATCTCAACTCCGACATTTTTGTAATTATAGTTGGTTACAGGAGTGTTCTGAACTCCTCCGGCTGCCATAGCTTGAAAAGATGTTATCGGTATCGGAATCTCATCACCAACCATAAATTTTATTTCTTCACCGTGAATGCCTCTTAAGTTGGGTTTAGCTATTATTTTGCTATCATCATCGGTACCGAGAATATTTAAAGCTATTGTAGGAAGTTTTAAAAAAAAATTTGATTGCTTTAAATTTTTAATATTAATAACACTATTCACGCCACCATCTTCCTTTTCCGTACCGATGCTCATTGAAGAAATAGTCTTTCCAAAATCAGCTCCTATCTTATTCAAAAGCTTCCTGTTAATTTCCAATATTTCAATATCAAACTCAACCTCACTCTTTGCTTTATCAATTTTTCTTATAAATTTTTCAATACTTTTCAATGAATTACTATTTCCTTTTACAATAACAGCATTCAAATTCCGATCTTCCTGAATCTGTATCCTTTCATCTCTAAATAAAGGTAAAATCATTTTTTTTACATCTTCGGCAGCAGCATTAGTTAGGTAAAAGATTTTTACACCTTTAAGATCAAATGCCCTCTTTTTATAAGAGGTATTCGGATAAATTAAAACGGAAGATGAATCAACTATCTTGTATTTCGTATTTGAGATAAGACATAACTGATTTAAAATTTCAAAAAAACCTATATTCTCTACATCAAATGTATATGAAAAATCTCTAAAATCTTTATCAAAAATAAAATTAATTCCATATGATTTCCCTACCGTTTTGAATATTTGTTTTATCGGAGTTGACATTAAAGAAACGGAATCAATTTTTTTTCCGTCTATTTTCAATAAAACAGGTGGTTCAATATCCGATTTAAAACTAACATGTTTTTCTTCTTTTTTCCCGACTACATAAGTTTTCAATTCATTTGACAATTCGTTATCATAAGGAAGAATACTCAATGCTTTCTTGTACTCCTTAATTGCCAAATCACGTTTTCCGGTTTTCCTCATGCTTCTTGCCTTTGCTACATGAAAATAATATCCATAAAGCTTTGCCCTCTTAAGAAGTGTTATTAAAGATGAGTTAGATGGTTTTTTAATCAATAATTCTTCATAATATTTAATTGCTTTATCGTATTGTCCCGAATTTAATAATTCCAATCCTTTCCTTTTATAAACAGATCCCAATGAACAACTTGCAAAAATCATACCGATGATAACAATGGTAATAAATTGTCTACTATATTTTATGTTTTCAGTTAACATTTCTTTCTCCTTTCTTTAAAACCGTTACTTCCGAGGATTCAATTTCAAGTATGACACTTTTTTCCATAATCCTTTTAACCACAATGTTATCCGGAATAATATCTCCTTCTCTTGAAACATAAAATTTGTTATTTACATTCAGTAATGCATATACCTGCTTGCCTTTCAGCAAGAATCCCTCATAAAACACAGTGGCAATTATTTTGGTTTCTTTCTCTTCAATTGCTATTTCTTCCTTCTTTTCAATTATTTTATTTCTCGGTTCTATCGGAATATTAGTCTTTTGAAAACCAAAAATATTCCTTTTTACTTTAAACTTATAAGCTTTATCAATATTCACCATATCGGTCTTTATCAGTTCACAATTTATGTAAAACGGTAAAAAAACAGTAATTAATACAAATATACTTCTACCTGACAAGATAAACCTCCATGTTAAAACTCCCTCTGATATTTGATCCCGATACCGAAAGTTTCACTGATTTGAAATAAGCAATTTTTTTAATCTGTTTAATATCATAAATAAATTTCTTTACGTTTTCATAACTTCCTTCTATTGAAAAAATCAATTTGACTTTTATATATTCATTATGAAGCACTCTCCTATACTCAATTCTAAATTTTGCCTTTGATAAATAATTCATGCTTATTAACGATTCAAGTTCCTTTCTGAAATTTGAAAAGTCTTCAAATCTTAATATTAGCTCCTTTTTAAAATTAATATATTCTTCCTCAATATTCTCCCAATCCCGCATGTTATTTAATAGAATTGAGGAATCATTTTTAGATTTTTCAAAAGCTGTTTTATCTTTTTTAAGATCCTTAATGGAATTTTTCTTGATGGAAGAATACAAAAAAGAGAAAACTAAAAAAGACAAGGAAATAAAAAAGAGTGCTAATATTGATTTCGATATGATCTCTATCTTTTTCATTTTTTTAAATTAATCCTCAGTCGAGATATGTATATGCCATTTTTTTCACTCTCAGATATAATTATTAAATTATTGTCTACTAATTTACTATAAAGCTCGTATAAATTTTCAGTTGAATAAGAACTTACTGTAAATCTAATATTCCCTTTAATATTTGAGTCAAGAGAAATTTCCTTTATCTGTATCATTTCCGGAAGAATTTCTTCAAAAAATTCCAATTGTTCAATAAAAGAGAAAGCTTTTGCTCTTAAAATTTTATTTGCAAATGTTACCTTATTACCCCACTTATTTTTGATAACAGTAATTTTATCTTTGTACGATTGCTCATTATCTGCAATTTTACGTTTTTCCGCCTTATAAAATTTTCTACGATTAATTTTTTCCTTTAGATTACTGTTTACATTGGAAATATTTCTAACCCCCCAAAAAACAAAGAACATCGAAGAAACAATAATTAGTAATACTGAAATAACCATATGTTTTCGATCTATTACTTTATCGGATGCAATATTATAGACAATTCTTTTCATTTTATTCCCGGAAGAAACCTAATATTTGAATTTTTAAATACCAAATTATCTAATTTTAATTCATTAAGTTCATTTATAATACTCTTTTTATCTTCTCCAACGGAGAACAGAGAAAAAGATGATGATTTCAGCCCATAATTCTTTTCAACAAATGTAATGGTTTTTTTTATCTCATTTCCCGATACAGAATTATTTTCGGTTCTCATTTTCCTAATATAAATAGGACACCCTCCTCTTAAAAAAACCATAAGAAGTATATTCCCGTCCCTTTCAATAATAAAATCAGGTAATTCTTTTTCCTTTACAGACCTTAAACTATTTATTATTTCCACCGTTGAATTACCAAGACTAATCAAATTAATCCCTGCATTAAAAACCTTCTCTTCAATTGAAGATCTTAAATTTCTGCGAAAAAGTATTGATAGGACGGAATTTTTATCAAGCATAGTGTAATCATGGATATAGTTCTCTATATTTTCAGGGAAAATTTTGCCCACCCTCCAATTGACCAAATCATCCCTTTGTTTTTTTTTATAAGGAAGCTTATCAAATGAAAGAAGATTATAGACAAAATACCCCGGATTAAGAATAATGCCTGTTTCTACCTTAGCAAGCTTTTTTGTTATCCCTTCTAAAAAAAATTCATCTTTATGGTCTCTTTCAAATGAATCAACAAATTCAGGAATATTATTAGTTATTAAAAACAGATATATTTTTTTATCTCCGAAATATATAACCTGATTAGGATTTTTATACTTTATAAATATTTTATTTAATTCCATTCTTTTATGGTCACCCTATTTAGTTCTGAAAGTGAAGTAATTCCTTCTCTTACTTTATTAATACCGTTTCTTCTGATAGAAACCATACCTTGTTCCATTGCCAGCTTTTTAATTTCAGATAACGGTCTCTTTTCAAGAATCATCTCTTTTATCTCATCTGTAAGATTTAGAAGTTCTCCGATTACAGTTCTTCCACGATATCCGATATTATTACATTCCGGACATCCGACTGGAATATGAATAGATATACCCAACTCCTCTTTTCCAATACGATTCTCATCCAAATCTTTTTTTCCTAACTTTGATGTTACTTTGCACTCATCACAAAGTTTTCTCACTAACCTTTGAGCTATAACACAATTTAATGCGGAAATAAAGCTGTAAGTATCAATTCCCATATGAATAAATCTACCGAGTACGTCAAAAACATTATTTGCATGAACCGTTGTAAATACAAGATGACCTGTCAACGCCGATTGAATAGCAATTTGAGCAGTATCGGTATCCCTTATCTCTCCAACCATAATTTTATCTGGATCATGCCTAAGAATAGACCGCAATCCTCTTGCAAAAGTTAATCCTTTCTTTTCGTTAACAGGTATTTGAGTAATACCGTCAATCTGATATTCAACCGGATCCTCAATTGTTATTATTTTATCTTCAATACTTCTTATCTCATTAAGAGCAGCATAAAGAGTAGTGGTTTTTCCACTTCCAGTAGGACCTGTAACAAGAAACATCCCATATGGTTGTCTAATATAATAATTTATTTGATCAATCAGGTTATCTTGAAAACCAAGCTCTTTAAGCTTAAGTTCTTTTATATTCTCAGTAATCATCTCTCGATCAAGAATTCTGATAACTGCATTCTCTCCTTCAATTCCCGGCATAATAGAGACTCTAAAATCTATAGTTTTCTTCTGAACTTTCATTTTAAAACGACCGTCCTGAGGAACCCTCCTCTCTGCAATATCCAACTCGGAAATCACCTTTAACCTTGTAATTAACGGGAGATGAAATATCTTATCAAGAGGATCCATAATCTGGCTTAATATCCCGTCAATTCTAAATTTAACATTTACAAATCCAGGTTGAGATTCTATATGAATGTCGGAAGCTTTTTTGTTTATTGCGGTAAATATAATATTATTCAATAACTTTATTACCGAATCATCTTCTTCGGTTACCCTTTCAATAGAGAGAGACTCATCCTCATCAACCTCTATTTCTTTTTTGGCAAAAAAACCTTCCGTTCGGTCAGTAAGTATTTTTGTAAATACATTACCTTTTTTTAATATTTTTTCTATATCATTCTTGCTACTCGCTATTGAATTAACCCTCATTTGAATAAAGTTTTCAATTATAGTTATCTTATCCAAATTATCCGGATCGTGCATCGCAATATCGATACTGTTTCCGTTCCTTTTTAAAGGGAATATAAGGTTCTTTATCAGAAACTCAGCCGGAAATTTTTCAAGGAGCTTATAATCAATTTTTACTTCTTTTAATTTAATATTTTCTTTCATCTAATTATCCCGTCTACCTCCGAAATTGAATTTGCGGAATCTACAATGTTAACAAGATTAAAAATAGGAAGATATACGGATATTAACATAAACGCAATTACAATTCCTAATATAATCATCATTATCGGCTCTATGAGAGAAATTAACGAATTTATTTTAATACTAATTGAATTTTCATAATAATCGCCGTTTTTATTAAGAACATCAACTAAGTTTCCGGATGATTCTCCCACCTCTATAATCTCTACCATTATATCCGGAACAAAATCCACTTCCTTTAGAGCTTGTGATAACTGAAGACCTTCCCTTATTTTATTCGGAACATTTGAGATTTTTTTGGAAAAATACTTGTTGGTAAATGTTTGTACGGCAATTTCAGATGATTCGGGAACAGGAATTCCTCCCTGCAACAAAATTGACATTGTTCTGGAAAATACGGAAAGATTATTTTCGGTAATTATTCCTCCGATAAAAGGTATTTTTATTTTTAGAAAATCAAATATTTCGATGTCAAAATGTTTTTCAATATATTTCAGGATAAAATAAACAACAATAACAAAAGAAATCATAAACAAAAGATTACTTTCCACAAAATCCGAAATACTTATCATTGTTCTCGTAATTGCCGGAAGTTTTGCACCAAAACCTTTGTAAAATTCTGCAAATTTCGGGATTGCAAACACCAAAATAGCAAACATCATCAAAAACATAAAAACAAACACTATAATCGGATATGCAAGGCTTGATAATACTTTTCTCCGTAAATTTGATACTTTTTCAAGATAGATATTAAACTTTTCTAATAATTCATCCAAGTTTCCACTCTTTTCACCTGCAAGCAAAGTAGCTCTATAAATATTAACAAAAGGGAGCTTTTCAGAAGAAAAAGCATCTGATATTTGGATACCGTTATTAATATCAAGTTCCGTTTTTTTCAATATTTCACGAAAACTCCCCTTTTTGCTATTTTTTATAATGATACCGATAGCTTTTATAAAAGAGACTCCGGCTTTTAAAAGTGTACTCAATTTTTGATTGAACAGAAGAAATTCCGGATATCCGATTTTAGATGAAAAAACATCAATATATGTAATACCTTTTAAAAAATTCCTCTTTACGGAAACAAGTCTGTTGTCCGAGTTTTCATAATTCTTTTTTAATTCTCTTCGTGATTCTGAATATATTATTTTTGTAAAAAAGACTCCGTCATCATCCATAAACTTACAATTATAGAAAGGCATTATAGATACTTTCCCCCGTTAAAACTATCTTTAAGAATTTCCGGTACACGTACTTTTCCATCCTCTTCCTGAAAATTTTCAAGAATCGCCGCAACCGTCCTTCCTACTGCAAGACCCGATCCGTTCAATGTGTGAACAAAATTCTTTTTTCCGCTACCGTCTTTAAATTTTATTTTTGATCTTCTTGCTTGAAAATCCTCAAAATTGGAACAAGAAGAGATTTCAATATACTTATTTCTACCCGGCATCCATACTTCAAGATCATATGTTTTTGCCGAAGAAAATGATAGATCACCCGTACACAACATTACAACTCTATAATGAAGTCCCAATTTTTGTAGTATTTTTTCCGCATCGGCAGTCAGTCTTTCCAATTCTTCATAAGAATTATCAGGATGTGTAAATTTTAGAAGTTCAACTTTGTTAAACTGATGTTGCCTTATGATTCCCCTTACATCTCGTCCATGAGAACCCGCTTCACTTCTAAAACAAGGCGTATAAGCTACATAACTCTTAGTCAGTTCATTTTCACTTAATATCTCTCCTCTGTGAATATTAGTTAAAGGAACTTCTGCGGTCGGTATCAAATAAAGTTCACTATTCTCTATTTTAAAAAGATCTTTTTTAAACTTAGGGAGATTTCCGGTTCCAATAAGACTTTGAGTATTTGCAAGAAACGGTGGCAAAGTTTCCAAATATCCATTTTCCGAAGTATGAGTATCCAACATTAAATTAATCAATACCCTTTCAAGTTTTGCCAATGTCCCGAAATAAAGTGCAAATCTTGCCCCCGCTATTTTTGAAGCACGAGGCAGATCAAGGAAATCGTTCATTTCACCGATATCCCAATGCGGCTTAGGTTCAAAAGTAAATTTAGGTTTACTTCCCCACTCTCTGACAACAACATTTGAGGATTCGTTCTTACCCACCGGAACGGAATCATCATAAATATTCGGAATCCCTAATACAATATCGTTAAATACAGATTCGACGGCAATCAATTCTTTTTCAATTTTATTAATTTTAATATTAAGATCTTTTGATATGTTTTCAAGATCAGTACTCTCTTTACCTGTAGATCTTTTTATTCCAATCTCTTTTGCAAGCGTATTTCTTTCATTTTTATAACCGTCAATTCGAGTTACCATTTTTCGTCTCTTATCATCCACATTTAGGAAATTAGATTCATCAAATACAACTCCTTTATTCAGAGTCTTCCTAACCACATCTTTCAGATTATTTCGCAAATAATTAAGATCCAACATGACATAATTATATCACAATGTCATAACTAATGATAAAATAGGGAAAATTCAATATCAAATTGGCTTTTTTTTATTTTTGTTGTAAGATTATAACAAATAAGATGCCTAACAAAAGGATGAATGAAATATGGGCTGTTGCCGGCGGTAAGGGAGGTACAGGTAAAACTTTTGTTATAAGTCAGATTGCTTCTTACCTTGCTTCCATCAATAAGAAGGTTATATTGATAGATACCGACTTCGGTGGAGCAAATCTTCACTCGTTTTTTGGAATAGAATCCAGAAAAAAAACGATAAAAGATTTTTATAAAGATGATGTACCTCTTGAATCAT
Organism: uncultured Clostridia bacterium; assembly: GCA_964422395.1. Classification (GTDB taxonomy): domain Bacteria; phylum Acidobacteriota; class Aminicenantia; order UBA2199; family UBA2199; genus UBA647. The sequence goes on along the minus strand of CAYRAO010000002.1, from coordinate 10,537 downwards.
TGGTTTTGAAGACAAAGATTGAAAATCTCGAAGTAATTCCGGGTGATATTAATTCAACAATCTTTGATGTTATTAAGTATAATAAAAAACTCAAACTATTCAGTCATATAAAAAGGTTAAATGCGGATTATATTTTATTGGATCTCGGAGGAGGGTTTAATAAAAACTTGATAGATCTTTTTCTGCTTGCCGATAAAATGATTGTCGTTACCATTCCCGAGATAACCGCAATTGAGAATCTTTTCCAATTTATTAAAAGTACGTTCTTCAGAAAACTTAACTTTCTTCTCGGAATTTACGGATTAAAGAACTTTGCAAAAACCGCTTGGTCAAAAAGAGGTGATAACAGTATTATAACTATTCTTGATTTAATTGACTATGTGAGAGAAGAGTCCGGAGAAATCGGAGAGATAGCAATAAAAGAGATCCAGAATTTCAAAATCAACATAATTCTTAATAAAGTCAGAGACTCCAGTGAAATCAAAGAAGGTTTTTCTCTTAAAAGTATATGCATTAAACTTATAGGTATAAATGCTTTATATTCGGGATACATAGAATACGACAACCACTTTTGGAGGAATCTTAGTCTTACTCAGTTATCAAACGAGATCAACATATCATTAAAAACCAAAAAAGATATAAAAAGAATTGTGTCCAATATAATAAATGACAAGCAGATAGCAATTGAGATATCAAAAAATGAATGATGAAAATTTAGATAAATATTTTAATACATTGGAAATCAACAGAGATTCCACTTTCACCGAGATGAAAAGTTCATATATTCATTTAAGGAATCTTTATTCAAAAGATAACTTGAGTATATCCCCACTTATAAAAGCTTTATCAAAGAAAAAACAGAAGTTGATCGTCAAGGAAATTGATGAAGCTTTCGAAATGTTGGAAAAATTCTATCAAGAAAAGAAAACCGAAGATATGAGAAACAGGAAGGAGAAGATTAAAAGGAGCAGAATCCCTACATTTGAAGTTATCGGTGGTGAAGCATTAAAAATGATTCGAAATGTATTAGGAATTGAATTGGAGGAAATATCATTCTTAAGTGGAGTTCCTCTTAAACACCTTACCAATATTGAGTTGGAAAGATACGACCTTCTTCCCCCCGATATATATGTAAAAACTTTTCTTAGAAAATATGCCGACCAACTCTCATTAGATGAAAAAAAAGTTGTATCCGATTATTTCAAGAGGATGACGGAATTTAAATCAAGTATAACCTGAAAACCATTATCTGTTTTTTACAGTTGAAAGAAGTTCATCAATCTTATTCTGATTTGATTCCCAATCGGAAAATAGACTTTCCAGATTTCGAGTTACAAAAGAATATCTTTTTTGAATTTTAGAGATAATTTCAGAATTATTATATGTAGATTGATCTAACAATTCTTTATCAAGATCATTTTTCTCCAACTCAAGATCATTAATTTTAGATTCCAATTCCTTAATTTTTTTTTGTAACAATTCTCTTTCTCTACTTATTTCCTGACGTGACAGAGCTCTTAATCTTCGCTCATACTTTTTGGAACTATAAGAAACATTATTTTCTTTGGTTCCCGAATATTTTCGGTCCGTCGCTTCACTCTCTCTTTTTTTTAAGAAATCGGAATAATTTCCAACATAGTCGGTTAATGATCCACTCTTTAATTCAATAACTCTGGTCACTATTTTGTTTAAAAAATATCTGTCATGAGATATTAGCAGAAGAGTCCCTTCATAATTCTTTAAGGCGGATTCCAGAGCATCTCGTGAAATTGCATCAAGATGATTCGTCGGTTCATCCATTATCAAAAAATTATTCGGGATCATAAGAATTCGGGACAGAGATACACGAGACTTTTCTCCACCGGATAGAATACCAACTTTTTTTTTAACATCATCACCGGAAAAACCGAACAATCCCAAGACCTTTCTTATTATCGTCATATCCGTCTCCGGAACATATGTGGCTACGGATTCAAAAACCGTCATTTCCGGATCCAGCACATCTGACTGATGTTGTGCATAGAATCCGATATCCGTATTTTCTCCGATAATGATTTTCCCCTTCTGATGTTCAATTTCTCCCGAAATCAGTTTTGCAAGAGTCGATTTTCCACTTCCGTTCTCTCCTATTAAAGCAATTCTTTCACCTTTAACAATTTTCAGATCTATGTTTTTTAAAACCCAATCATAATCATATTTGAAATAAATACCCTGAGTTTCAATTACATCACGATAACTACTCTTGTTAATTTTTATATCAAATTTTAAAAATTCCGGAGAAGAGATAAGTTCTACATCTTCAAGTTTCTCATATTCCTTCTCTCTGCTCTTCACTTGCCTCGCTTTAGTTGCTTTATATCTGAATCTGTTAATAAATCGTTCCAGGTGTTCCTTTTTTTTCAATACTTCTTTCATTTTTTTTACCGACAGTTCTTCATCTGCCCTTTTCTTTTCAATAAAGAATTTAAATCCACCGTTGTAAAAATTTACTTTTTCATTACGCAATTCAAAAATATTTTCAGTGACCCTATCAATAAAAAATCTGTCATGAGTAACCACCAGAAGACTGCCTTTGAAATTCACAAGGAATTTTTCAAACCATTCTATAGCACGGATATCAAGATGATTTGTCGGTTCATCTAACAAAAGCAGATCGGGTTCCAAAATGAGAAGTTTTGCGAGATATACTCTCATCTGCCATCCACCGCTCAGTTCAGATATTTTTTTTTCGATACTCTTTTCGGTAAAACCAAGTCCGAATAATATCTTTTTTGCTTTACGTTCCAGCCCGTACCCATCCATTGAGACAAATTCGGTTTCAAAATCTCCAAGTTTTTTTATATTTTTTTCTTCGATTAAATCATCTCTTCCGTTAAAAGCTCTATGAATCATTTCTATTTTTTTTTCAACATGTAAAATATCCGGTCTACCTGCTTTAACTTCTTCCAGAACTACACCCGATCCCGACCTCTTTACTTCCTGAGGAAGATATCCTATTTTAAAGTTATTCGGTTTAAGAATATCACCGCTATCCGCTTCCGTTTCACCGGTGAGAATCTTCAAAAGTGTGGTTTTCCCCGAACCGTTCATACCAAGCAAAGCTGATTTTTGTCCGGGATTTATTATCAGATTGATATTTTTCAGCAATTTCCTCTCACCGATCGAATAATTAATATTTCTTAATCTGATCATTATTATTTCAACTACAACTTTAAAAACGATAATATAACATAATTGCCCCACTAACGACAATTGATCAAACAAATATTAAATCTGATTTATATTGAAAACTTTTGGATATATTTGTAAAATAAAATATGAATTATTTGACAAAATATTTTCTCAATGATAAAAAATTTTGGTTAAAATTTCTTATCGTCGGTTCTGCTTCTCTCATTGTGATTGATTTACTCTCTTACATGTTTAGACCACCCGGTTATCTAAATTTATGGTCTATAAAAATATTTTTACTTATCGGAATTCCAATTACGATAAGATTGCTTTACAAAAATTTTCATAATCTTAATAAAATCAAAAAAGTTGAATCGGAAGCTCCTATTTTTGAGGAAAATCGGAGACAGGAAATCTTGGATATCATTAAAACGGATTCGGAATTTGCCACCCATTGTTATGAGTGCATACATTTTAATGATGAGTCAAAAGCATGCGGAAGAGACAGAGTATTTGAAAAGGTGAAGGAAATAAGCATCGGATTGAGAGAATACTGCCTATATTGGGAAAGCGTACATATAAAAAAGGACAATCTTAGCCGTTAAAGAACAGAAGTGATATCCGATAGACAATGAAGGATAGTATCCAAGCCACTGTTATCGTGTAAAGAATATAAAATCTGGTCCATTTTCCTGAACCACTCTCTTTATAAAAAACAGCCGTTGCGGCTATGCACGGTACATACAGGAGAATAAATACTATCAATGATAATGCGGTGGATTTGGAAAATCCGGGATCGTTTTTTAAATTGTAGGAAAGATCTTTAGAGTTTTCATCAACATCACCAAGTGAAAAAATAGTCCCCAGAGTGGAAACGACAATCTCTTTTGCCGCTAAACCCGCTGTCAACGCAACCCCTATTCTCCAATCAAAACCAAGCGGGGCAATTGCAGGCTCTATAACCCTTCCAATTCTTCCGGCAAAAGAATATTCCAACTGCTTTGATTTTACTTCAAACTCCAATGTATTTATTGCATCTCTCTTTTCATTTACACTAAGATCATTATTTGTCAATACTATCATTTTATCTTTTTTGAAATTTTCATCAAACGTATTGTTCTTCGGAAAATTACTTGCCGCCCATATAAGGATAGATGCTAACAGAATAATAGTTCCGGCTTTTTTCAAATACATTTTCGCTTTAAAACTTGTTTGGAAAAATACCGATCTGATTGTTGGAATTCTGTATGGCGGTAATTCCATAACAAACGGTTCCGAATCTCCCTTAAAAAGTGCCTTTTTAAGCATTTTTGCGGATATAATTGCAATTAATACTCCAAACATGTAAATACCGAATAGTATATTTCCTGCAATATTCGAAGGAAAGAAAGCTCCGATAAGTAAAATATATACAGGAAGTTTTGCTCCGCAACTCATAAACGGTATTATCATCATTGTAACGATTCTATCCGATTTGTTCTTTAATGTTCGGGTAGCCATGATAGCCGGAACAGAGCATCCGAAACCGGTTAACATTGGTATAAACGATTTTCCGTGAAGACCTGCTTTGTGCATTATTTTATCTATCACAAAAGCCGCACGAGCAATATATCCCGTCCCTTCCAATATTGCTATTGATAAAAAAAGTAAGATTATATTCGGGACAAATACAATTACTCCGCCCACACCGGCAATAACTCCATCAACAATTAAAGATCTTAACACTCCGGGAGAAAGGAATTCAAAAGCTTTTTCTCCGGCAAACAAAAAAAATGATTCTATAATCTTTACAAAAGGATTCCCCACTACAAACGTGACCTGAAAAATCATCCACATTATCCCTATGAAGATTGGAAGACCTACGATCCTATTTAGGAAAACCGAATCAATTTTATCTGTTAAACTCTTTTTTTCAACGACAATATCTTTCACTGTTTCTTTAATTGCACCTCGAATAAACGAGTGGCGATCTTCAACAACAACGATTTCCGAATCAGATCTGTATTTCTCTTTAAAATAATCTGAAGCTTCCTTTAAATTGTTTTTTACTTCAACCCATACATTACTTTCTCTTACCGATTCATATACTAACTGATCGTTTTCAAGAAGTTTAATTGCAAGCCAACGAGGGGAGAATTCGGTGGAAAGATTCTTGTCTTTTGAAATAATATTCTCAAGTTCACCTATCATATCTTCCATTTTGTTACTATACGTTAATTTATTTTTCGTAATAGTTATATTTCCTTCAAAAACCCTTATTATATGATCTAACAATGAAGAAAATCCGGTTTTAATTATAGCTGATGTAGGGATAACATGAGATCCTAAAAGTTTCTGCAATTGTTTAATATCTATAACCCTACCCGACCTCTGAACTTCATCATACATATTAAGTGCAACAAGCATATCTATCTCAAGTTCCATAATCTGAGTGGTTAGATACAAGTTCCTTTCTATATTCGTGCCATCAACAACGTTTACTACAACATCTGTTTTTTCCTTCAGCAAAAAGTTCCGTGTTATAACTTCTTCCGGAGAATAAGCTGATAGGGAATATGTACCGGGAAGATCAATGATCTTGATAGTGTATCCTTTATGCTTTATCACACCCTCATATTTTTCTACGGTAACTCCTGAAAAATTTCCAACTTTCTGATGACTTCCTACAAGCAGATTAAATATTGATGTCTTTCCACTATTGGGGTTTCCGACAAGAGCTACGGAAATATTTTTTTTATCTCCATTGTCATGAGCTTTCATTTTTATAGGTGAATGCAAAGGACCATATTTTCTCATCGGTATTCCATCCCCTACATACCCTTTTTGTTTGACTGTTATTAAAGCAGCTTCTTCTTTTCTCAGAGACAATCGAAAGCCCTTTAACCTTATTTCTATGGGATCACCTAAAGGAGCGACCCTTTCAACTTTAAATTTAACACCTGGTAAAAGCCCCATATCAAGTATTCTTCTTCTAATCTCACCTTTAGCTTGAATAGAGAGGATTTCACCTTTTATCCCGATTCCCGTTTCCGATAAAAAAGTAGTATTATTTGGAGTTTTGTTAGCCATGTATATAATTCTTAGTTTATTCTATTTTGCTCTATATGTCAAGTATAAATATTAAACAAAACTCTTTGATATCATGTAGAAAAATGATAGAATATAGTACAAAATTTTTTATCTATTCTTAAAAAAGGAGAAATTATGGATATATACCTTGCTGCGGTAATTGTTCTTGGGGGATTGGCAATTTCTGATATTATCGTTGGGGTTTCTAATGATGCAGCAAACTTTCTGAATTCATCCATCGGTTCAAAAGTTGCTTCTCGATATGTAATATTTATGATGGCAAGTTTCGGACTTCTTGCCGGAGTAACATTTAGTAAAGGTATGATGGAAGTGGCAAGAAAAGGAATTTTTCATCCCGAACTTTTTACCATGCCGGACCTCATACTGATTTTTCTCGCAGTCATGCTTACGGATATTCTCCTTCTTGACATGTTTAATTCCTTTGGTCTCCCCACTTCAACAACGGTTTCAATCGTATTTGAACTTCTCGGAGCCGCAGTAACAATGTCAATTATTAAAGTAATGAATTCTAAGGAAGGTTTTAGTGCAATCATTAACTATATTAATACGGCAAAAGCATTTATGATAATATTCGGGATATTGCTTTCCGTTGTTTTTGCTTTTGTTGTAGGAGCTTTTGTACAGTTTTTCTCAAGACTTATTTTCACTTTTGACTTTAAGAAAAGAATCAAAAGGTACGGATCTTTATGGGGTGGAATGGCTCTCGCTTCCATTACATATTTCATAATGATAAAAGGGGCAAAAGGATCCACCTTTGTAACACCTGAAGTTCTTTCGTGGATCAAATCGCATACAATCCTGATTATTTTTATCAGTTTTGCAATTTCAGCCTTTTTCCTACAAATTATTATAAGTTTTACAAGGATAAATTTTCTAAAGATAATTATATTGATAGGAACTTTTGCCCTCGCAATGGCTTTTGCTGCAAATGACCTTGTCAACTTTATCGGAGTTCCTCTTGCAGGTTTAAGTGCTTTTAAAGCCGCTTCCGAAATGGCTAATCCGTTGACCGGAGCAATGACGGCACTTCAGAAATCCACCTCTTCACACACAATTCTCCTTCTTATCGCCGGATTGATAATGGGATTAACATTGTGGTATTCCAGAAAAGCAAAGACTGTTTCGAGAACCGAAATCAATCTTGGCAGGCAAGAGGAAGGAATTGAAAGATTCGGCTCCTCGCCGCTTTCTCGCTCAGTGGTCAGATTTTTCTCCTCCATATCGGACGGAATCAGAAAAATAGTTCCGAACAAAATAATATATTCGATCAATAACCGTTTTAAAACAGTAAACACTTCATCTACCGGTGAGGAAGGAGAGAAACCTTCATTCGACCTTATAAGAGCTTCCGTAAACCTCATGGTTGCAAGTGTTCTTATTTCAATTGCCACCTCAATGAAACTTCCCCTATCGACAACGTATGTAACATTTATGGTATCTATGGGTACATCATTCTCCGACAGAGCGTGGGGAAGAGAGAGTGCGGTATACAGAGTTGCCGGAGTATTTACCGTTATTGGAGGATGGTTTGTTACTGCATTTCTTGCATTTTCCGTATCGGGAATTTTTGCACTTATATTGTTCTATTTGAAGATACCAGGATTCTTCCTTATCTCACTTTTTGGCGGAATTATAATTTATAGAAACCACAGGAAACATAAGAGTCGCGAAAAAGAGGTTAAAGGATATGAGATTTTTAATCTTAAAAAGATAAAAGATGAAGACTACGCTATAAAAATGACATTTGAACATGCAGGATATTTTCTTAAGGATGTGGCTCATATTCTTAAAATGGGATTCGACGGTGTAAAAAACGAAAACAGGCAGGTTTTATTGTCTTGTACAAAAGATTCGAAAAGAATCCAAACGGAAGCTAACATAATAACCGCAAATATATTTAAAACCTTAAGACTCCTTCAGAAATCCGATCCTAAACATTCTGCTGATTATTCAAATACAATAAGTGCACTTCAGGGAATTGCAGACTGCGAAAGAGATATAATAATACGTGCATATAACCACATAGATAACAATCACGAAGGACTCCTTGATTCTCAGTTGGAAGAATTAAAACAGTTAAAAGACGTAATTATTAACACACTCGAAAGCTCATCAAAAGCGATGATTGCAAAAGATAAAAAGAAATTAAGCCGAGTAATAAAAAATGAAAAACCTATAAAAACTCTCATCAACAAATTTGACAGGAATCAAATTAGAAGGATTCAGGACAATACATCCAAAACCCGATTGAGCATTCTATTTTACGGTTTCACAAGAGATTTAAGGAGAATCGGGAACCACACTATAAAATTGATCAACATTTTTAACGATTCATTTCTTGATTAGAATAGGTATCTTGGATGAAGACGACAAGAGAGTATTTCAGAAGAAATCACAATCCTTCAGTTTCATCTGATATATCTCTATTCTCAAAAATTAAATTTTCCCTATAAATTTATTTCCAATGCTTTTATAAATATTCTTAATTTAAATTCAGGGCGACAACGGGGAGTCTGACAGGGTAGACGCAAGGCCTACCCCTACGGTCTACTGAAGGCTGTTTAACATAATAAAAAGAAAAAAAAAGTTTTTTTTTATCTTCTTCTTTTATTTTTTATTGAGTTCTTTGGAAGAGTTGCTTTATCATAATGAGGAAATTCTTGTCTTTCTCCAATTTTAGTCCTCATTCCATTTTCTCCCATAGGATTAGGAAACATTCCAACATCATCATCATCAACTTCATAAATATTTATTCTACTCATACTAACAGTTGATGAAACTCCTGAATCAAAATCATCCATTTCCTCATGATCTGAAAAAAACCGATAATTCTTATCATCACCCTGAGGCCTCTTAGTAAGAGCAAACTTAAACCATTTAGCAACATTAGCATCTATAAACCCATTCTGGTTCTTTTGTATAAAAACATCCATTACTTCTGCTCTAATTTGATTTGGTACTGAGCTGTTTAGATTATACCATACTTTCCCAGATTTAACAACACTACCACCATCAGGATAAGATGCATTTGTAACTCCTGAGAACTTTTTTTCTTCATTAACCCAGAATTCATTATCTGCTGGAGCATGTCCTGGATTAGACTTTGCTTCCATTACAAACTCTACTGGTATCCCTGCGTATCCTGCGATTTCATTAAAAGCATCTTTAGTTTCACTAATATAATCTTTTGGCAGGTTAGGATCAATAAAACATTTAATGCTGTTACCAACATAAGTAGCATTTTTTCCATTTAATTGTTCTAAAAAGTAATTTGCAAATCCTGAAGGATTAAATCCATCAGTATCTAATGCTTTTAATCCAGTTATTAAATTATTACCTGCTTTTAAATTAACATTATTATAAATCTTCTTATGAGCACCATCTGCTCTCATTATAACAGTAACATTAGAATTTGCTCCTTTATTAACTTCTCCTATATTTATTAAATCTCCTATACTTCCTGTTGCAGTTATTCCATTAGTATGATTTTGTATCTCAAAGGTTCCAGATAAGTTTTTCCCACTAAAATCATATGTTCCTTCTCCTTTAAATTGTACTTGAGTTTTTTCAACCACAGTTGGCGCTCTAGACTTACAATTAACTAATCCTGTGTTTCTATCTAGAATCTCCACTATTGGATTTTCTGAATGTTTATCTAAATAATCTTCAATTCCAGGTATTTGTCTTACTAATTGCATAAACAATTGAGTTCCTAATAATCCTGCTCCTACAATCCCAACTTTTGCTGTTGTCACAATAGGATCAATTATTTTTTTTCTTTGCTCCCTATTATAATTATCAAACTCAGTTTTTATCATATCACCAAGTTCACCAGAATTATTAATATAATTAAATTTTGTTCCGAATAAGTTTCCAAGATCATCCATTTTCTTTCTCCTCCAAAAATATCTTTTTTATTATTATTTTCTTATAGTTTTGTTCCTGGTTTTAAGAAATAATTTATTACCATAAGATCTCTTCCAAACTGATTAAGAGTATCATAATCAGCAACATCATCTCTAATACTACTTCCTATATCGTTTCTTACTCCCATAGCCTGATACAATTCCTCAAGATAATAATCAATAGGTGCTACACTGGAAATTTTTATTTCACTAGCAGTCATAACTCCACTACCACTCTCACCATGACCTGCGTTTATATAATCTGGGCTTAATCTTATTCTTTGTTTTCCGCTTGTCTTGTTTGGATTGTAGTTGCATCTTTTTTGCAGCTTCTCCAATGATCTCAAGATTTCTCATAACAGCATCAAAGG
>CAYRAO010000001.1:0-223602 GCA_964422395.1 uncultured Clostridia bacterium | reverse complement strand
TGAAAATCCTAAACCGAATTCAGTGCAAAGAAAATTTGCGAAGTTATTTTTTTCAGTTTGTGCAATATTATTTTACGGGAATTTAAGGAAGACTAATCTGTAGAATCAATCGTATAAATTATTTCACAAGATTTTGTTTTGTTCTAATGTATTAATAAGTTGTTTTATGGTATAATAACAACGTATTTGTCAAAGATATAGTGAAAGTCCAATGTGTAATTGCATACAAGCGGTTTACAAACTTCTTATTCTCTGATAAAATACAATATTATCAAAAATTAGGAGGAGATTTTGAGTATTACTACTGAAGATAAACAGAAAGTGATTGGAAAGTATCAGATAAATAATAAAGATACCGGTTCTCCAAATGTGCAGGTTGCATTATTAACTCATAGAATTAAATATTTGACCGAACACTTTAAAGTCCATAACAAGGATCATCATTCGAGAAGGGGTCTGTTGATTCTCGTTTCAAAGAGAAGAAAATTACTAAGTTATATCAGAAAGAAAGATTATAAACAGTATCTTGACATTATTGGTAGTCTTAAATTAAGGAAGTAGCGTTATTCAATTTACACTTATCCCTATTTTTGTTTTAAATAAAGGAGAAAAAGGATGGAAAGAAGTATTAGTATAGACATAGATGGAAACGATTTAAAAATTGAAATAAAAAGGTGGGCAAAGCAATCCAAAGGTTCTGCGGTTTTATCATATAAAGACAATGTGTTGATTGTTACTGCCAATATGCGTGATGAAGCCAAAGAGGATCAGGATTTTTTCCCTCTTATGGTTGATTATAGAATTAATAGTTATTCCGCCGGAAAAATTCCGGGTGGATTTTTTAAGAGGGAAGGGAGGCTTTCCGAGAAAGAGATATTATTATCAAGACTTATTGATAGACCGATCAGACCATTATTTCCAGATGGCTTTTTAAATGACACTCAAATAATTGAGATGCTTGTTTCTGCCGATCTCAGTATAGATTTTGACGCTATGGGAATAATAGGTGCTTCTGCAGCTCTGTTGTCATCGGTTATCCCTTTCAATACTCCGGTCGGTGCGGTGAAGATAGGATGGAAAGACGGACAATTTTCCGTAAACCCGGGAAAAGAGAAAGCGGAAGAAGCGGAAATGATTCTGTTTGTTGCAGGAACCGAAAGTGATGTGGTTATGATTGAATCCGGTGGAAATGAGTTTAGTGAAGATACGTTTAAAGAAGGATTAAAGATTGCAAAAAAAATGATTTCCGATATTTGTATTTCTCAAAAAGCTCTGATAAATCCCGACAAAGTCAAAGTAAACATCGATACTGAATTTGAGAATATTTTTGATGAAATAAAGAAAAAACATTCGGAAGATTTTAAAGAAGCCATTTTCTCAATTGTAAAAAGTGAGAGACGAAAAAAACTTGAAAAAATTACCGATGAAATAATAAGCGGAATCGAGGATGAATCGAAAATAGGGAAGTATAAATCTGCAATCCATAAACTTGAGTATGAAATTTTCAGGAAAACACTTATTAAAGAGAAGAAACGTAACGATGGCAGAAAGTTAGATGAGATAAGGGATATCAGCATTGAACTTGGAGTACTTCCGAGAGTTCACGGTTCGGCTGTTTTTACGAGAGGAGAGACTCAATCCTTAGCGACCGTAACTCTTGGATCGGAGGATGATGCACAAAGGATTGATGATATATCTTCAACAGGACAATTAAAGAAATTTATGCTTCATTATAATTTCCCACCGTTCTCAGTAGGCGAAGTAGGTTTCCTCAGAGGTCCGGGAAGAAGAGAAATCGGTCATGGAAATCTTGCGGAAAAAGGACTTACTCCGGTGATTCCGGATGAGAATGAATTCCCATATACCATTAGGGTTGTGTCGGATATACTTGAGTCCAACGGTTCTTCGTCAATGGCAACGGTATGTGGAGGTACATTAGCTCTTATGAATGGAGGAGTACCTATTAAAGCTCCTGTAGCAGGAATTGCAATGGGGTTGATTAAAGAGGGAAATGATTTTGCAGTTCTTACCGATATTGCAGGTTATGAAGATCATTTTGGTGATATGGATTTTAAAATAACCGGAACTGAAAAAGGGATAACCGCTGCACAGCTTGATATTAAAATTGATGGTTTAAGTGATGAAATAATTGATAAAACACTTGCAGATGCAAAAAAAGCAAGATTGTTTATCCTCAATAAAATGAAAGATGCAATTGTGGAACCTTCGGAAAACTTGTCGGAATATGCACCGGTGATTTTGACTATAAAGATAAACCCTGAAAAGATTAAAGATCTAATAGGTCCGGGTGGAAAAACAATCAAAGGTCTTATCGCAGATTTCGGAGTAAAGGTTAATGCAGAGGATGACGGGTCTGTCAAGGTTGCGGCTCCGAATGTTAAAGTGGGAGATAGTGTTATTGAGAGAATAAAGGAGTTGACACAATCCGTTGAAGTTAATAAAATTTACAAAGGTAAGATTACTCGGATTGAGGATTATGGAGTTTTTGTCGAACTATTCAGAGGAGCGGTAAGCCTTGTTCATATTTCCGAAATCTCAAATAGCAGAATAAGAAATATTAGTGACATGAAATATAAGATCGGTCAGGAAATGGAAGTAAAAGTGATAGATGTCGATAGGGATAACAGAATTAAAGCCAGCATAAAAGCAATGAATAATGGAGAGAACTAATACTCTGATAATTTAGAGAATGAGACAAAAAGGGAAATTCAATGGTATAGTTGCTTCACAAAGAGTTGGATTTACAATAATAGAGTTGGTAGTTGTAATAGCAATAATCTCGGTTCTTGCAGTTGTTGCTATACCAATGGTTGAAACTTCGGTTAAAAGGGAACGTGAGTTAATTTTGAGAAGATCTCTTCGGGAAATCCGGTCGGCGATTGATGATTACAATGATTTCGTGATAAAAAATAAAATAAAATTTGATAAAGATACTTACGGATATCCCGAGAAACTCGAAGTACTTGTAAAGGGATTGGAATATCGTGATTCTAAGAATAAAGAAAGGATAAAAAAATTTCTAAGAAGAATCCCGAACGATCCTATGACCGGATCATCCGAATGGGGACTAAGATCTTATCAAGATAAACCGACTTCAACCCATTGGGGTGGAGAGAATGTATGGGATATCTATACAAAATCCGAAAAAAAAGCTCTTGACGGGTCATATTATAAAAAGTGGTAGAATTATTTTTAATTTTGCCATTATCAACGGTCATCAATTCCTATATTGACTAATCGGGATTTTTTAGTATAATTAGAACGTTTCAGGGAGGAAAATGTGGACCTAGCAGATACAATGGAAAGCAAGTTTAGGTTTTCTATTATTGTGGCAAAAAGGGCTAAGCAGCTTATTAACGGAGCAAAGCCACTTGTAGATATCGGAGTTCAAAATCCGCTAACAATTGCTATTGAAGAGGCGAATCGGGGATTAATTACGATAGAAATGTTGGATGAAGCGAACATTTATTTGGAAGATCCGAATTCCTTTACAAAAGAAGATTCCGAAAAGGAGATTGAGGATTCGGATGAATTACCTGAAGAAGAGTTTTCAATGGACAAGTTAATGGGATCTGAGGGTGTGAATGACTCGGAGGAGATGGAGGTTAATGAATCCACAGAATCTGAAACCGGAGAAAAAGAAGAGTAACATTAAGTTTTCAAATTTCTTTTGATCATGAAATTGTTTTTAAGATCGCCAAACTGGATAGGCGATTGTGTTATGTCATTGTCGGCAATCAGGGCTGTTAAATTTTCAAATCCCAAATTACAGATTGTTTTGATAACTAAAAAACACTTAATATCGGTTTACAAAAATATTAGTGAGATAGATAGTATTTTAATTCTTCCGGAAGGTAAATTGTTTCAAAATTTCTTTCGAACTATTTTGCTTCTTAAAAAAGAAAAAATCAAAGATGGTATCCTTTTTACAAATTCATTTCAAAGTGCCTTGATTCTAAGACTTGCAGGTGTTAGGAATCTAACGGGATATAGCAGAGATATGAGGGGATGGTTGCTGAAAAAGAAGGAAAAATTTACCGGAAAATCCATTCACCAGATTCAAAGTTATATGAATTTGGTGAATCTCTATTTTGATCGTAAAGTAAAAGGTTTTTTTAAGAATAGTTTGATTGTAAATGAGGATGAAACTAAAAAAGCTCAAGGTATTTTAAAGTCAAATGGGATAGAGTTAAATAAAAGGATTATCGGAATTTCTCCTTTCACTGCTTATGGTAAGGCTAAGGAGTGGGGACAGGGAAGATTTATTGATTTGATAAATCGGATATTTATGAGTGAAAAAAATGTTAGTATTCTCATTTTCGGATCTGCCAAAGATGAAGAAACATTACAAATAATAAAAAATTCCGTAAAAAAGGAAGTAGTTGTGATTGCCGGAAGTTATTCTCTTCGTGAGGCAATAACGGTTATTTCAATCTGTGATATATTTATTGGAAATGATTCAGGATTATTGCATGTTGCAGACGGGTTGGGTATATCGTCGATAGGTTTGTTCGGACCAACCTCTCCTAAGACTACTTCACCCATCGGAAAAAAGACCGAAACCGTATATAAATCGGTAAAATGTTCTCCATGTACATTCAGAGAATGCCCGACAGATCACAAATGTATGGCAAATATCAAGGTGGAAGAGATATATAAAAAGATAAAACTTTATTTATGACTAAATTTTTTTTTCTGAAGTTCTAAGTATATCCGATTTGTCAGCTTTTCTTATAAGCTTGGTTAAAAGTATTAGTTTACTGTCCTTACTCTTTTTGTAAAGATCTTTTTTGTTATGGAGCCTAATTGCATTTAATATCAGGTGAACTTTTCTTTTTGAAAACGGACTTAAAATATTGCTTTCTTCGAGTATTCGGATACCGAGATCGGCATGATCCTCCGACTCTTTATCGTTAAAAGTTCCGTATGTGGTAAACTGCTTAAATCTTCCGATGTCATGAAACAATGCAATTATGGGTAATAATTCCGAAATGTCTTCATCCGTATCAATTGAACTTACTAAGTCTCTACAATACGTAAGAACCCTCAATGTATGTTCTTCTCTGTCTTTTAATTTTCGGTTTATATTATCATCTTTGCAATAAAATGATGATACATACTTCTTAAACCAATTATAGTAGAACTCCGTTTCTCTTTCTAACTCCATTTACGTAAATACGAAGATCGGATAGAGATTGTTCTAATTATTTTTATCCAAGTGTAGCAACCATAATTGCTTTAATTGTATGCATCCTATTCTCTGCTTCATCAAAAACAATAGATGCATCGGATTCAAATACCTCTTCAGTAACTTCCATAGATTCCAAACCGAATTTTTTGTAAATTTCTTCTCCGATCTTTGTATCTCTGTTATGGAATGCCGGAAGACAGTGAAGAAATTTCACTTTTTTATTACCTGTCATTTCCATGACTTTTTTGTTAACTTGGTAAGGTTTCAAAAGATTTATCCTCTCTTCCCAAACGGAGTCGGATTCTCCCATTGATACCCATACGTCGGTGTAGATAAAGTCCACTCCTTCCACTCCTTTCTCAATATTATCGGTTATTGTTATCGATCCTCCGGAATTATCGGCAATTTTATTACATTCATTTACAAGATCACCTGAAGGCTGGTATTGAGACGGAGCAACACTTCTAAAGTCCATTCCCATTTTTGCCGCCCCAACCATCAAAGAATTTCCCATATTATTTCTTGCATCTCCGACATAGGAAAATTTAACATTCTCTATAGGTTTGTCCGAGTGTTCCATCATGGTAAGAAAATCTGCGAGAACCTGAGTCGGGTGAAACTCATTGGTCAAGCCGTTCCATACCGGAACACCTGCATATTTACCGAGTTCTTCTACAATTTTCTGTCCGAAACCTCTGTATTCGATTCCGTCATACATTCTTCCGAGAACTCTCGCAGTATCCTTCATAGTTTCTTTATTCCCTATTTGTGACCCTGAAGGTCCGAGATATGTAACGTGAGCACCCTGATCCAAAGCTCCTACTTCAAATGCACATCTGGTTCTTGTTGAAGATTTTTCAAAGATTAGAGCTATGTTTTTCCCTAACAATCTTTTTTGTTCCACTCCCGAATATTTTGCTTTTTTAAGGTCCATTGAAAGGTTCAATAGAAATTTGATTTCCTCATATGAGAAGTCGAGAAGCTTTAAAAAATTTCTGTTTTTAATATTAAATGCCATACTTTCCTCCGGTTAATTTCCAAATTGAATATTACATTAAATGTCGTTGCAATTCAAGATAAATTCGATATCTAACAATAAAAACATTGCGAAACATTGAACTTGGATATGTGGCGATAAAATAGTAAAATTATAATATGGACAATAATGCAATAGTTCTTTTTTCAGGCGGACTTGATTCCACAACCGTCCTTTACTGGGCAAAATCAAAGTACGACCTTATTCTACCGGTTATAATCGATTATTCACAAAAACATCTTGTAGAGGTTGAGAATGCAATAAAAATTTCTAAAATTAATAAACTGGAATATTTACTTGTAAAATTACCGCTAAAAGATATTCTTGATTCCGCACTTCTTAATTCCAGATGGAGAATTCCAGAATCATTAAAAGACTCAAAGGATAAAAGGGGAGTGCCTCAAACTTATGTTCCGTTTAGAAACGGGATATTTCTTTCTCTCGTAGCAGGTATTGCAGAAACAAGAGGTATTAGAACAATTTTAACAGGATTTAATTTGATTGATACTCCTGACTATCCCGATACCACCGAAGTGTTTGCAAAAAAAATGGAAGCAGCTATTAATGAGGGTACCACTGCATTTATAACGGGAAGGAAGTATGAAATTCTTTCTCCTTTAATCAATAAAAATAAAAAGGAGATTATTGAGTTCGGAATAAATCATGGTGCCGATTATTCGTATTCTATTTCATGTTATAGAGGGAATGAGTATCCTTGTATGAAATGTCCTTCCTGCGAGATAAGAGATGAAGCATTTAAAAAAGTAGGTATGGAAGATCCTCTTGTCAGACGTTTAAAAATGGAGAAATGTGATGAAACGTGAGTTGATTGTAATAGAAAAATTTTCGTCCGCTCATTATCTTGAAAATTATAAAGGTAAGTGTGAGAACATGCATGGGCATACATTTAAGATGGAAGTTTGTTTTCAAGTTGATAAACTTGATAAATCCGGCATTTCCATTGATTTTACTATTTTGAAAGCTTATTTAAAAACAATATTACCGGATCATCTTGTTTTAAATGAAATATATGATTTTTCACCGTCGGCTGAAAATTTGTCGGAGTATTTTTTCAATATTATCAAAAAGAAATATCCCGTATCTAAAGTTACGATATGGGAATCTGAAAATGCAGCGGCTTCATATGGGATATAAACTACTAAATTCAGATATTTAAATGAATAAGCTTAATGTAAATGAGATATTCTGGTCGGCTCAGGGTGAAGGTATTAAAAAGGGGGTATCATCCGTTTTCGTAAGACTTACAGGCTGTTCACTCGGATGTAGTTATTGTGATTCAAAAGAATCTCAAATTAAAGGTGAATTGATTGGGGTGGATGAGATTATTCTCATTATAAAAAGTAAATTACGGAAATATCCTTTAAGTCAGATAGTGATTACCGGCGGGGAGCCGTTGGAACAAGATTTATCTTTTCTTGTAGAGAGATTAAAATCCGATTTTCTGTATGTTGCAATTGAGACGAACGGGATGTATTTTCAAGACATTGAAATAGACTGGTGGACAGTATCTCCCAAAGATATTGTAGATTTTAAAATTTGTGATGATTTGTGGGGAAAAATTTCAGAAATAAAGCTGATTGTGAATGATAATCTTTCGGTAAAACATATAAAAAGAATATTCAAGAGAAACAATTTTGTACCGATTTTTCTTCAGCCCCAATTTCCCGAAGAGGATAGATTTAAAAAAACATTTGAATTTTATAAAATGTGTCAAAGGGAAGGACTAAATACCGTTCGACTCGGGATACAAATGCATAGAGATTTTAATATAAGATAGCACTCTCTTTGTCTAATAATAAAACATCGGTGAATTACCTTGATTTTTATAGGTAAAAATGTATAATTTCTTTTTTAACATTATAGAGGAAACAATGAAAATATTTATTATTAATTCGGGAAGTTCATCAATAAAATTCCAATTGATTGATTTTAAAAACAAAGAAGTAATTGCAAAAGGTCTGTGTGAAAGGATAGGGCTTGATAATTCCAGATTTAAGTATTCGCTCGGGGATAAAAAAAATATAATTGAACAAGATATTAAAGATCATTCCGAAGGGATAGATTTGATAATAAATACTCTTATCAATCCTAAAACCGGTGTGATTAAAGATAAAAGTGAAATTGATGCGGTAGGGCATAGAGTTGTACATGCAGGTGAAATATATAGTAAAACGGTACTTATAGATGATGAAAAGATTGAGGTGTTTAAGAAATTAATTCCTCTTGCACCGCTTCATAATCCTCCCAATATAATTGGAATTGAAGCGGTTAGGAAACATTTACCCGGAATCCCTATGGCAGCTGTTTTCGATACTGCTTTTCATCAGACTATGCCTGAATATGCTTATATGTATCCGATTCCATACGAATACTATACAAAATATAAGATCCGGAGGTATGGATTTCACGGGACTTCCCATTTGTTTGTTGCAAAAGAAGGAGCCAAAAAAATCGGTCGTCCTTTTAACGAATTGAAAATAATATCTTGCCATCTTGGGAACGGTTCGTCAATGGCTGCAATAAAATATGGAAAGTCAATTGATACAACCATGGGATTTACACCTCTTGAAGGGTTAATGATGGGTACTAGATGCGGAGATATTGATCCTGCAATACCCCTTTTCCTTCAAGAAAAGAAGGGGTGTAATTCGGAAGAGGTTAATATGGTATTCAATAGGATGAGTGGTATTAAAGGAATTTCCGGAGTATCTTCGGATATGAGGGATATTGAAGAAGCGGCGGAAGCAGGGAATCAGAGGGCAGAACTTGCTATTGATATGTTTTCTTATAGAGTGAAAAAATATTTAGGTGCATATATAGCGGCAATGAATGGTGTTGATTTGATTATTTTTACTGCGGGAATAGGGGAACGGGATATTATTGTCAGGGAAAGGGTGCTATCCGATATTGATTTCTTAGGTATTAATTTTGATAAAGAAAGAAATGATAATGTTTTCGGGGAATTTGGTGTTATAACAAAAGATGAATCTCTCGTAACCGTGATGGTTATTCCTACAAACGAAGAATTAGAGATAGCAGAACAAACGGTAAAGGTTTTGAATTCTCTCAATGGTAGTTAGTACTGTTTTCTTTTTAAAAAATTTGTTTTAATTATTTTTTCCAACTTACCAATTTATAAATAAAGTAGAAAGCTAACAAAGTAATAAATACGGAAACCAATAATTTATAAAAATTTAGGTCGGTTAATACATCCATTTATCTGGTTCTGATTCTTATGCCACCGAAAATAGAAGAAAAAACATTGTAAACAAGCCCCGTAAATCCGAAAATAATGGCTGATCCAAAGAATCCTCCTATCCCTCCAAGTGCAGCGAATATCAGTCCACCCTGAATTTTTCCTCTTGTCTCTGCAAGCATTTCCGGAAATTTAGATAATAAATCTTTAAAAATATCAAATATTCCGAAAGTGGCGCCAAAGATTACCCCTACTATCAATCCCAATCCACCGAAAAAGAATATCATAGAAGTAATCTTTACAGATCGGATCAATAATTCTTCTTCGGATCTTGATTTTTTTGAGGTGAGTCCTTTCTGGTTTGCTCCGCAGTGCCCGCAATAGACGGAATGTTCATCGATTTTCGATTTACATATCAGACAAAGGGTTC
Source organism: uncultured Clostridia bacterium (assembly GCA_964422395.1). Lineage (GTDB taxonomy): Bacteria > Acidobacteriota > Aminicenantia > UBA2199 > UBA2199 > UBA647. Next base: position 213,707 of record CAYRAO010000001.1, on the reverse strand, counting down.
CCAAATTGTCTTTAGCAGATAATCGGTCTTGTTGAGTAGTATTATCATTAGCAACCTCAACGCTATGGCTCTCTTCAGATTGGATATCAGATGTACCGAAAGATTTATGCTCGGTGTTCTCATTCTCGAATAAAATCTCCTCTTCTTTTTTTTCAGATAAGTCTTCATCGGCTGTCTTATCAATGGTAAGTTCTGTATTTAGTTTTTCGTCATCATGATGAATAACAACGGTTTTATTAGGAGTATTATTAAAATTTTGAGTTTTTGAGAGATCAACTCCACTGTATGGATCTTTTTCTTTCCATTCGGTTCCGTTGTAGATGTACCATTTTCCGGTGTTACTTCCAATCATCCAATAATTTCCTTCCTCATCCCTGATCATCATTTTTTTTAGAGTAACTTTTAGTTCTTCGGAATTAATTGATCCCGAATCAAGTTTTGATTTAAGTTCCACATATTTATTTTCATTTTCTTTAAATTTGGAATAATCCATTTTACAATCCTCCTGTCACCAGATTTCTCATTTCACCGGCAAGGTAAAGTGATCCGGTAATTAATACTTCTTTATTAAAACTCAATGCTTCTTCCAAAGCAGATCTTAGATTCTTATGAATAATTGTTTTTATTGGTAAAAAGGCTTTCTCTAATACTTCTGCCGATAAAGCTCTTGGAGATACCGGTTCGGTAACGATCACATTTTCTATATGCGGGATAAGGTATTTTATCATTTTTTTATATTTCTTATCTCTAAGAACTCCAAATATTAAAGTGAGATCATTTTTTCTTTTTTCTTTTAAATATTGCGAGAGGGCTTTTATGCTTTCTTCATTATGACCTCCATCAATAATAATTCCTTTATTAGAGTGAAAAACTTCAATTCTTCCCGGAACGGAGTTTTTTTCGATTCCGGAAACTATACTTTTAATTGGAATGTTTATCCCTTTATTTTCCAAAACCTCAATCACTTTAATAGCAGTAGCGGCATTTCCAACCTGATGATTCCCATTCATAAATACCCTGAAATCGTACTTTCTTTTTACGGATAAATAAGATGCACTGTAGAAATCGGATTCTTCTTTAAAAGTAATTTTGTTGTTATTGTCAAAGGTGTTGTAAAATGGTGAAAATTTTTCCGATGCAATCTTTTTTATTATTCTATTTGCTACAGTCCTCGTATTGCAGCTACAAACAACCGGAACACCTCTCTTTATTATTCCTGCCTTCTCGGTAGCTATTAAACCGAGTTTTCTACCGAGAGTTTTTGTATGGTCATACGAAATATTTGTTATTACTGAAACCATCGGAAGTAGGGTGGAAGTTGCATCCAATCGCCCTCCGAGTCCTACTTCCATTATTGCAAAACTTACTTTTTTTTTGTAAAAGTAGAATAGAGAAGATAAAAACATATGCTCAAAATAAGTTGGTGATTCTTCAATAATTTTGTTTTTCAGAAGTTTTTCACAAATATTTTTAACCTTGTTCAACGAGTTGGCAAAATCACTTTCCGTGATCCATTCTTTATTTATTGTGATCCTTTCTCTTAAGTTTTGGAGATGTGGTGAGGTGAACATCCCGACAATGAAACCTGACTCTTTAAGAATTGATGTCAGATAGTGAGAGGTTGATCCCTTTCCGTTTGTCCCTGCAACTTGAATAAATTTGATATTATTTAGAGATATCGGAAGATTATCTACTATTATCTGAATATTTTCTAAAGAAAGTTTGGTCCCTCTCTCACGAACAAACTCCAAATAGTTGAGAGCTTCTTTAAAAGTCATAAATTATGTATAATCAATTTTGCTCTGATACCTCTTCTTCAAATTCGTTTTCAACTCCTAAAACAAGAGAAGCTCCGTCATATATTTTTCTTATTGCTTTTTTCTGTTCTTGAAGTCCATTAATAGTCTCTTTTACTCTTGCAAGTTCTTCATCAATTTTAGAATCAATAATCTCCATCTGCTTTTTTGATTCTTTTAATGCGTTTTCATAAAAAACATTTGCTTCTTCTTTACTTTTTTCCATTGATAATCTCCTTTTCATATGTTTATTTTAAATTAATTGTTTTCCAAACTTTTACCTTTACTCCATCTTTAATAGCGGGTTTATACTTCCACAGTAAAATAGTTTGTATAATTGCCGAATCAATTTTCTTATTTCTGGATTTCTTAAGCATTTTCACTTTCTCAACATTCCCCGAGTGATCAATTAGTGCCAGTGCTATTACACTTTGACGTAATTTCATACTCCTGTTAAGTTTTGGAGTGGGTGAATATATCGGGACAGGTTTTACGTCAACTTCTTTTAGTGCGACCAATTGACCGGGTTTAATACGGTTTCTCTCTTCTTCTTCCTTTTTCTTTTTTAGTTCAAGGGCTATTCTATCTTCTTCCTTTTTCTTTTCTATTTCAAGAGCTATTCTATCCTCTTCCTTTTTCTTTTCTATTTCAAGGGCTATTCTATCCTCTTCCTTTTTTTTATCCGCCTCGATTTTTTTTCTACGTTTTTCGTCCTGAATTCTCTTTCGTTCTTCCGCTTTTTGTTTTTTTAGTAATTTATTTTTTTTATCCTCTTCTTCTTTCTTTCTATTTAACTCTTCTTCATCATTTTTTGTTTTTTCTGCCGGATTTACCGTATTTTGATCACCCGATACTTTACCGGTCTGATCCCCATTCAGAAGGCTATCATCAATTTTTTTACTTGGTGAATTTAAAATGTCGTCAACTTCACTTTTGTTATTAAAGAGAATCTTGTTGACAGGAGGAGAAACATCTTTGGAGGTTGCGACCACTTTCTTTTCACTATTTTCTTTTTGTACATTTGCAGAAGATAAAACCGAACCTTCTCTAATGAAGAAATAGTATGCCGAGAAAACCAACAAGGTTAGAAGGAGCATTATTTTTAGAAAAGGAGATGTTTTCTTTCTCTTTTTCAAATTCGGATTTGATAATGGAAATTTGTCCATTGGGATTTCAAAATCTTGCGAAATATTGTCACTATCCGGTTCGATTGATATGGTCTCCCGTTGAAGATCAATTGGTTTGGAAATAGCAGAACTTGCTTCCATATGTAATTCTTCCTCGGTAACTCCGAATGAATCTGATGGGTATTTAATTTCATTCTCCTGAACAAGCTCAATTGTTTTATCCGATTCTTCACTTGCAATTGAGTCGTGTGATTCCTGTTTTGTTGCGGATTCAACTGTTGAAGGCGGGATTATTTTTTCTATTTCAAGTGGAGTTGTTTTTTGAGTTATAATAATTCCTGATTTAAGAATCTCATCGTTGAAGAGATTGACCATCTTGTGTTGAAGATGAGCTTGTGTCGGAGCATGATTGTAATTTATATATAAATAATTTTCCAATGCTGCAATCATTTGAGTTGCATTTTGGTATCTATTGGATTTTTTAGCACTAACGGCTCTTAGAATAATATTTTCAAGGTCGGGATCTATGTTCCGATTTATTTCCGACGGTTTTATGATTTTACCTGCTTGTACTTTTTTTAATACTTCCATCTCCGTTAATCCTGAGAAAAGTTTTTTACCGGTTAACAGTTCAAAAAGGATAATTCCTACGGAATAAATATCCGATCTGTTATCAATATTTTTCTCGGCTTTTGCTTGCTCCGGTGACATGTAAAGAAGTTTCCCTTTTAATGCACCTGATAATGTTTGATGTGATTTTATAGATGCTTTTGATACTCCGAAATCGGTAAGCTTCACTTCACCCGAATATGAGATTAGAATGTTGGGTGGAGAAATATCTCTGTGAACAATTTCAAGACTGATGCCTTTACTGTCGGTTGCAGAGTGGGCGTAGCTTAATGCTTCAAGAATCTTTATTGTTATATGGATTGAGAGATATTCATCAAGAATAGCACTCTTTTCTAAAAGTTTATTCAGTATAAGTCTAAGATCTTTCCCTTCAACATATTCCATTGCAATAAAATAGAAATCATCTTTTTTCCCAAAATCATAAATTTGGACAATATTCGGATGTGTAAGTTCCGCTGCAATTTTTGCTTCATCTACAAACATTTCAATATACTTATCATCTTCACCGTATCCTGAAAGGATTTTTTTAATGACTATAATCTTTTCAAAGCCTTTTACACCTTTCTTTTTTGCTTTATATATCTCTGCCATTCCGCCTCTTGCCATCATTCCCAATATTTCGTAGCCCTCAATCTCGTTCTCACTCTTTTGTTGTTCCGATTGGCGATCGAGTGATTTTTTCTTGGGTTTTACTTTTTTAGATTCAAATCCGAGTCCCGAAAGTGTTTCTTCCAATTTCCTCGAAATATCGTTCTCAATGATTTTACCGCTATCTGTAGAATCAAGTTTTTTTTCAGGTTTGATCAGAGTACTGAAGTCAATTTCCTCTTCTTTCGGTTCTTTTTTAATTTCTTGCTTTAGGTTCAATACTGTAGGTGGGCGATCTTTATTATCAATCTCTTGAGTCGATTGTTCGCCTGTTTTTTGATTAACGTATTCTTCTTCCGTATCAATCGTTATTTCATGTTCATTTTCGACTTTATCAATAATATCACCGAAAATATCGTTTGAACTGAGTTTCTCTTCCTCTTTTTCTTTCTCTATCTTTATCTTCTTTGTGTCGGATGTAGGAATTTGTGTACTGCCCGAATCGAATTGAGTTTGCACGTCTGATTCGGATATGTCAAGAACTGTGTAGACGGAGTTGATAAATTCTTTATCCTTAAGCGGTTTCTCAATAAAATCATCAGCACCGAATTCGGAAATGGCTTGATTCCGGTATTCTATACCTTTGTAGACTCCGCTCATTACAATTACTCTGGTATCAGGGAAATCAGACGAAATAAGTTTACAAAGGTCAAATCCGTGAAACTTGGGAAGCATTGCCGCCGTAACAACAAGATCATATTTCTCTTTCTCAAGGAGCTTCTTGGCTACATCACCTGCATCTGCGATTGTTAATTCAAAAACGGGGTAGGGAAGCATATCCTTAATCTTATCAATGGTCTGGTTATCATATTCAACTATTAGAATATTTTTTCTCATAATAATTCTCCAAAAAAATTATATAATATATAAATCATTTGTTCAAATAATCAGGACTTATTTGCAATGTTCCATTTCAAAATTTGATATTCATATTTCTCTGATTGTTAAGAATCCTTAATTTGTCTCTAACTTTCCAATTGATCGGCATAATTATCAAGATCACAATTATTGAAGTTACGAAAAAATGAAATGTTCTTCCAAGCGGCATTCCGAGAAATGAAATAAAAAGACCGATCACGGATATTGTCTCCCCTATTGTTGCAAGTACAATGTCAATGTTCTTCCATTTTTTCATTATCTGTGTAAGTGTGAAGTCGTCTTTTATCACTTTTCCCGAGTAATAAATAGTCTTACGAACAGCTAAAACAATCACGACCATGAAGATTGCAACAACGTTTAAAACATTAAACAAAGTGCTGAGAGTATTTTTGTCAATAGTTAAAGGTCTGATTCCATTTGATCCCGAGAAAAAATATGAAATTAAAAAATAGACTATGACGGAAGCGATCATTGCAAGACAAATAATAGTGGTATTCTTTGTTTCCTTTTTAATTATGAGATTGTTTTTTGAAAAATCATCATATTCAAAGTTCATAATCTCTTATTTACCATTTAACAATTCTCATGTCAATACGGATTTGATTGTCATTGATCCGTTTACCGTTTTGATATTAGCTTTTGTAACGCTATAACTGACAAGTTTCGATATAAAGAAAAATCATTCCGATATGATCTCAATCGGATTATTAAGTTTGAATTCATCTGTAAATATCTCTTTCATAACTTCTCCCTTTAAATCTTTTGAGAGTTGAAAACCCGAATAGTAAAGTAATGTCGGGAAGATATCATTTATGGAAATTGTTTTGAGGTTATAGTCTTTTTTTATGTTTTTTCTCTCATACATAAGGAGAGTCCCTTTTGAGTTTGGAGAGTAAACAAAGCTTTCTTGTTCTCCTTTATTTAGCAGATTTCCAATCAATCTTCTCCAAATGGGCAAGGGTTCATATTCAAAAAAACTCAATATTACGAGGAGTTCATTTTCTCCTGTGGAACTAATGAGGGTTCCAAGTATTGAATCGTAATAATTGTAATATTGTCTAATGATACGACCGTATTTCTTTATGTTTTTTTCATTAATGTTACCAAAGAGATTAGGCATTGAGTATTGATAGAATAATTTACTTACAATTCCTAATCCGGAAAGTCTGACTATCGAATAGAATGTTTCCCTGTCTTTAAGATCCGGTATTTGATTTCTTAAAAAATCGTCCAAAGAGAAATTTTTTTTTAATATCTCTAATTTTTTATCATTGTTTGATTTTTCACCTATAATATCGGAATAAAACTTAATAAAATGACTGTTTCTTGTTAATGCTTTTTCCGAATAATTCGGTGTGAATGCCGGTGTTAATATTTTTATTGTCTTCTTTCCCGAGTTTTCATAATATAGACCGAGCTTATCACTGTAGTTCGAGTTTCTTTTTTTCTTATAAAAAGTTGTGGAATTAAAGACAGATGAGTTTCTGAAAAATATATATTTCGGAAACATGTCAAATTCATATGGAAGTTCCCTGAATCTGAATTTATAATCGGAGTGGTATCGGAATCTGTAAGGTCTAAGTCCGGTCATAGCGGAATTAATCAGAGACATGTTGAAATTCGGCTTAAATCCACGGATTCTTCCTCTTACTCCGTTTTTCATAAGTAGGTCGAAATTTAGGAGACTTTGACCGGAGGTGTAGGATTTTATAAATTGAAGGGACAAACCATCCATAATTACAATTCTGATTTTGCGTGGAATAGGCTCGACTTGCGGTTGTATTTTTATATCGTCTCCTTCAATATTTCGGTTTAGCGAAATTATTGATGAGTAGGCATTTGTCATATTCAGAATAAGTAGCAATATAAAAATCAACTGTATCCATGTTTTATTAACTTTCTTGTAAAATACAAAAATGATTCCCGTAATAACCAGGAATAAATTAATTAGTAGTACGGTTACTAACTTTGTTCTCGTGTCCGACTTAAAAAAATCGTAATAATATTCATAGTTTGAATAAAAAATTATTGAGACGTTAAGCATAGTAAAAGATAGAAAATAGGTTAGAGTAGGAGGTGAGACAATTCCTATTTTATATTTTCTTTCGGCAAAAAACTGAATTATGGAAAAAATAAGTAGAATTATTAAAATCCATAACGGACCGTAAAAAAGGTACAAATTAAAAAATAGTGTTATGAGTTCTTTGTTACTCAAAAGAATATGTGGATTTAAAAACATAATTAAAATAAGGATAAAGAAATTGAATACAAAGGAAGTGATGAAAAAATTAGTAAAAAGTCTTAATGACCGCCACAAAGTTTAATCCTTTGATGTCGTTATCAGCATTAAAGTTGTTTGACCGATCCTAAATTCGGTTTGATCGGAAATCTGAGTGATTGAAACTTTTGAATCATTAATAAATGTACTGTTGGTACTACCGAGATCTCGAAGATATATTTTATTGTTCCGAACCTCTACCGCAACATGTTTTCTTGATATTTCTTTGTCGGGTATTATCAAGTCCACCTTGCCTCGTCCTATTAATACATAAGGTTTGGATAGATGATATATGTACCCTGCACGAGCCCCTTTTATTACTGCGATTGATATTTTCTGATCTTCCGGAAGTTTCAGGTTTTCATTTGTCCAAAGTGAATCACCGATACTTTTTTCAATAATTTTTGCCGTATCTTTTTTGCTTTCGGATTCGTCTTCAAGTTTTTTACTGAATGAAAATATATTGAAGCACTTTGAACATTTAAGTTTAATAGTGCCTATTATTTTTTCTTCGGGAACATTATATTTCGAACTACATTTTGGGCACTTAATAATCATAGTTATATGTTATCATCATTATTTTCTTTTTTCAAATACCGTTAGTAGGATTTCGCAAAAATAACCGTCTTTTTCGCTGTTTCCCCACACACCAAACATTTGCTTAGTTTCAAATCTTTTTTATCTTCAATAATACGAATTGTGGCTGATGATTTTTGTTTAACTTCCGCTTCACAATCAGGATTACCACACCATCCAGATCTCACAAATCCTTTTTTCTCTTCAATTGATTTAATTAATTCTTCCATTCTATCTATGGTTGAAGTGTTATCCTCTCGATACTTTAAAGCTTTGTTAAAAAGATTATTTTGAATATTATCCAAAAGATTTGACAATTCCGAGAAAATATTTTCATACTTAACAAATGTTTTCTCTCTGTTTATCCTGTTAACGAGAACAACTTGACCTTTTTCCATGTCTTTTGGTCCTATCTCTATTCTTACCGGAACTCCTCTCATTTCCCACTCTGAGAATTTCCATCCGGGGGTATACGTGTCTCTATCGTCAAGATGAACTCTGATCCCTTTGTTTTTCAGTGCTTTCATAATTTTTTCCGATTCGGGAAGTATTGTTTCTTTCCAATCTCCTCTTGAGATCGGTACAATAACAACCTGAATAGGGGCGACTTTAGGGGGGATAATCAATCCTGAATCATCCCCGTGAACCATAATCAGTGCTCCTATTAATCTTGTTGAGACACCCCAAGAAGTTTGCCATCCGTACTCAAGGTTCTGATCTTTTGTTTCAAACCGTATATTAAATGCTTTTGAAAAGTTTTGTCCGAGGTTATGAGAAGTTCCTGCTTGAAGGGCTTTCCCGTCAGGCATAAGTGCTTCGATTGCATATGTCCTTTTCGCTCCGGCAAACTTTTCAGCATCGGATTTAAGACCTGAAATTATCGGAATTGCCAAGTATTCTTCTGCAAATGTTTTGTAAATGTCAAGTATTTTAAGTGTTTCCGCTTGTGCTTCTTCGGGAGTTTCGTGTACGGTATGTCCTTCCTGCCAAAGGAATTCCGTTGTTCTTAGAAAAGGGCGGGTTACTTTCTCCCACCTTACAACATTTGCCCACTGGTTGATCAGAACAGGAAGATCTCTCCATGATTTGATCCATTTTGAGTACATTGAGCAAATAATTGCTTCGGAAGTAGGACGTACTGCATACCGTTCCACCAATTCTTCGTCACCTCCGACAGAGACCCATGCCACTTCCGGTGCAAACCCCTCAACGTGTTCGGCTTCCTTTTTCAAGAAACTTTCAGGTATAAAAAGGGGGAAATATGCATTCTTGTGACCGGTGTCCTTAAACATCTTATCTAAATTACTCTGAATATGTTCCCATATCTCATATCCGTACGGTCTTATAACCATCATCCCCTTCATGGGGGAATAATCCGCAAGTTCAGCTCTTTTAATTACATCGGTATACCACCTGGAAAAATCTTCCGACCTTTTTGTAATTTGTTTTATAAAATTTTTATTGGTACTCATTAAAACTCCCATCTAAAAAAATGAAACACTCCACTTTCCCTCGGTTTTTATAACAGAATAATCATATTCAGTCAAATTTAATGTATTATTATATTGAATTGTAGTGAAAAATTGTGTAAAATGTGAAGCAGTTTATACATTTAGGAGAATTAGGATGACTGATGAAAAGAAAAATGACAATGTTCTTGAGTCTACTGAAGATAAGAAATCGGAAATAGCTGAAGATGATGGGAAAAAAGTTGTTGAAAAAAAAGTTGAATCAAAGGCTGAGGATGTAAAGAAGTTAACGAAAAAGGAAGATACTTCAGACAAAGAGAAGATTAAGACGGATTCTCCGAAAGAAGAAGATGCGGTTGAAGCAAAATCCGAAGAGGATGAAACTGTTGATAAAATTGAAAAGATACAGAATAAAGATAGTAAAAAAAATCTTGGAAATCTAAACTATTATCCTGAATTGCGAACGGATATACCGGTAATAAGATCCGGTGATATCCTTAAGGTATTTTATAGAGTCGTTGAGGGGGGGAAAGAGAGAATACAGATATTTGAGGGAACTGTTATTGCAATGAAAAATAGTGGCATAGCAAAAACCATAACCGTAAGAAAAACATCATTCGGTATATCTATTGAACGTATATTCCCTTTGAATTCAAAACTTATTCAAAAAATAGAAGTTATGAAACACTCTAAGGTTAGAAGATCCAAGTTGTATTATCTAAGAAAGTTAAAAGGAAAGGCAGCACGTTTGAAAGAACTCCGGTGACATGTAGTTTTCAGATAGAAAGAGATCTTATAGACCAAAACTATTCACGTATTTGCGGAATTGATGAAGTCGGAAGGGGTGCGTTGTTCGGACCTGTGGTAGCGGGAGCAGTAATATTAAATCCTGAAAAGTTAAATTTTGAGATCGATGATTCAAAAAAGATTTCAAAAATAAAAAGAATTAAACTTGCGGATTTTATTTATAAAAATGCCGATGCTTATTCTATCGGATGGTGTTGGAATGATAAAATTGATGAAGTAAATATTCTCAATGCTACTAAATTATCTATGAGAAGTGCATTAATGAATTTGCAAATAAAACCCGATTATGTTCTAATAGACGGGATGAAGCTTGGATTTTCTGATATTAGAGGAGAGGGGGTAATAAAGGGTGATACCAAGAGTTATTCAATTGCTGCCGCCTCAATAATTGCTAAAGTTTTTAGGGATAATTTAATGAGTCAGTTTTCAGAATATTTTGTTGGTTATGATTTGGATAAAAACATGGGATATCCGACAAAAGAACATATTTTTTCCATAAAGGAATCAGGATTATCTTGTTACCACAGGAAAAGCTTTAAGATAAAAAATGGCTGAAAAAAGGATAGTAATACTAAAAAGGGCTAATAAGCTTTTTAAACAGCAAAAAAATGACGCTGCCGTTAAGGAATACAAGAAAGTTTTAAGTATAAAACCGGATGATCTTGAAGTTAGAAGGATTATTGGTGATATAGAGTTAAAAGTTAAAAATATCAAGGGTGCTATTGAGCAGTTTGAATGGATGGCCGATCATTATTTGAAGGAAGGATTTTTCACAAAAGCCATTGCCATGTATAAAAGAATTTCAAGGATTGATCCGAAGTATGATATAGCATCATTCAGATTAGCAGAGTTATATACACGTCAAGGCCTGATCATTGAAGCAAAACAGATTTATCTTGAAATGGCTGAAGAATTTAAGAGAAAAGGTAATCAAAGAAGAGCTCTTGATATGTATAAAAAGATATTGGAGTTCGATAGAAATAATATTAAAATGCGATTGCTTCTTGCGGATAATTATTTAAAGGAAAAAATGGTTGATCAAGGTGTAAATGAATACTTGATAGCATTTGATATCCTTTTGAGTAAGAAAAATTATATACAAGTTGAAGAGATTGCTTGCAATCTTTTAAAGAAGGTAAAAAATACCAAGGTTGTGGAGAAACTTGTTCAAGCATATAAAGTTCAGGAGAAAGATGATGAAGCAATAAAACTCCTGAAAGGAATGGGATCGAATCTTTTTGACGATACAAATCTATTAAAAATGCTTGGTGAGTTGTATTTTAAGAAAAACTTGATAAATGATGCGGAATCAATATTTAAAAAAATCACGGAAATCAACCCTTCAGAATCGGAAGTATTTTTAAAACTTGGTAAGGTCTACCTTCATAGAGAGGAGTATGATAAAGCTTTTGACCTGTTTCTTCCGGCAGTTGATTCGTATGTAAAAAATAATAGGGTTGAGGATGCAACTGCCATGTTAAGGCTTATTATTGCATCAAACAATACTTACTTACCGGCTTTAAAGAAACTTGCTTCCATATTTAAGGAGACTGACAGGAAATCAAATCTTATAGCTTTAAATGAATCATTGATTCCACTTTTTGAATCCAAAGAGATGTATGATGAATTAAAGGAAGTACTTGAAGAGTTGATTCATATTTCGGATACTCCTGTAAATTACGAGGAGAAACTTGCTTCTATCAATAGTAATCGTCAAAAACAGTCTTCTTCCAATGAAGAGGAACCCTCTCCTGAAGATGATAGGGAGCTTGAGGTGGTAAGTCACGGATTAAGGATCGTTGATGAGTCGCTGAAGCTTAGTGAAAATGAAAAGGCATTGAATATCCTCAGGAAAATCAGAAATGAATATCCGGAAAACCAAGATATTAACCTTAAACTTTATGATGTATACAAGAAAAATGATGAAATATCAGCGGCTATTTCCGTTGGAAAGGAGTTGTTGAAAATACTCAAGTCCAGTGATGAGGATGAACAGTATAAAGAGATATTAAATGATCTTGCCAATCTGGATCCTGAAGATGAGAAGATTATTGAGTTAAGCGGTGAAGAGAGGACTAACATTGATATCAATTTTGATCAGGATGAAATTGATGACCAGCTCAATGATCTTGAAAATACAAGCATGAAGGGGATAGATTTAAGTTCAAAACCTATTATTGATCCGAATGTTATAGTGCTTTCGGAAGAGGACAGTGTTGTTGTTTCAACTGATGGAGGAAATTCCGATAACTCGGTCAGTGTGTCCGGTTATCTCTCCGAAATTGATTTTTATATAAATGATGGTTACTATAGTGATGCTGAAAAATTAACAGAGGAGCTTATTGATAAGTATCCTGAAAATGAAGAGGTTAAGTCGAGGATTCGAAAACTTCAAAAAATAAAAGCTGAGAAGATAGAACAGATGGAATCTTCAAGTTTTTCTGCATCTTTACCTGTAGAAACAGAGTTATCCGATGATTTGGAAGAAGATCTTCAAATTGAGTTTACAAATCAGCCTCAAGAAATTAGTGCAAATATTGAGATGGAATCATTTGTAGAAAACACAAATTCATCAACATTTAAAGAGAATTCCAATTATCAGGTAGAATTGAGTAATGGTGAAGCGAAAGATCAGAAATTTGAAAAAAGGGATGGAGATGCAAATTTATTAGTTGAGGATGCTGTATTAAATGATCCGATAATTCTTGAAAACGAAGAAAGTATTTTTGATATTCCCGATCCCGAACCGGAATCACAAAAAAATATTACAAAAAATACACTTGAAGAAAGTGGCTTGACAGGATCGGCTTTTGAAATTGATCTTGACAGCATTGCGGTTCCTGATGAAAATGTACTAACAGGCAAAGATTTCTCGGAAATTAGTAATAAGCAATATGAAGTAGAGTTAATGGAGCCTGAAAAGTTAAATGAAGTGATTATTGATGAGCATAGTTTACCTGAGAAAGAAGTGAAGACCGATGATTCCGATCTTTCATCTTCCGGTGTTTTATTGAGTTTAGATAATGCAATTGAAGAGGAAGAGAGTTCTGCGGATAGTAAACCTTTTGAAGAGATTAGCAGTGTTGATATAGCATTAGAGAGCAAGGAAGAATTATTGAAAGATGAGATTTCTTTCTCAAACGAAATACAATTTTTTGAAAATGAGAAGAATATCAAAGATGAGATAGATGCAATTAATTTCTGGATGAAAGAGTTGGAAAAACAGAGGACATCTACAATTGAAAAAAATATGGTTGAAATTTTTGATGAATTCAAAAAAGGTGTTGATGAGAAAATCGGTGAGGAAGATTTTGATACAAGGTATAATCTTGGAATTGCTTACAAAGAGATGGGATTGCTTGAAGAGGCAATACATGAATTTTTTATATCTTCAAAACATCCGAGTAAATTTTTTGATTCCGCGGGATTATTGGGTATGTGTTTTAGAGAAAAGGGTCTTATGGATGATGCTATAAAATGGTTTAACAAAGCTCTTGAAAAAAAAGGGAGAAAGAGTCAAGAATATCTTGCTGTAAAATATGAGCTTATAATTACTTACAAAATTCAGGAAGACTATGAATCTGCTCTAAAACTAACGGAAGATATTTATAATATAAATCCGAATTATAGAGATATTTCGGAACTTAAAAAATCGTTTGTATCATTTCTCGAAGCCAAAGTTTAAATAACGGGCTTTTTAAATTCAAAATGTATAAAATAAAAAAAATATTGAAAAAATGTTTTTTTTATACTAAAATATCTTATAGAAGATGAATGGTAATATGATTATTGGTCAGAAAATTATTGGTATATCAGATCCCGTAAGATTTTTAAAAAATCAAATTATAAAAGTTTCCAAGGTCGATTTTTCACTTCTAATAACCGGAGAAAGCGGATGTGGAAAAGAACTTGTTGCAAAGGCTGTTCACTTAAGCGGAAATCGTTCGAATGGTCCTTTTGTACCTGTAAATTCAGCTTCAATCCCCTCAAACCTAATGGAAGCCGAATTATTCGGTTATGCAAAAGGTGCTTTTACAGATGCAAAGCAGAGTAGAAAGGGGCTTATTGAAGAAGCAAATAACGGAACGCTATTTCTTGATGAAATAGGAGAGCTTCCCATAGAACTTCAATCAAAATTATTACGTTTTATTCAGGAAAATGAAATAAAAAGAGTTGGGGAAAATAATTATAGAAAGATAAATGTGAGACTTATAAGTGCGACTAACAGAGATTTGAATAAAATGATCAATTCCGGATTATTCAGAGAAGATCTGTTTTATAGGATTCAAGATCTGATAATCCATGTACCGCCTTTAAGAGACAGGATTGAAGATATTCCTCTATTAATTGATCATTTCATCAGTAAATATCGTTTCAAATTCAGTAATGAAGATCTTGTGAACTTGAACCGTTACTGCATGCAAAATGAGTGGAGAGGAAATATTAGGGAATTGGAGTCTTTTCTTAAAAGGACGTTTACTTTCTATCCGGATAATATTATAAAATTGGGTGAAGAACATTGTCATAATAGAGGGTTGATAGATCAAAGAGAGAATTTTGAACAATCTTTGGTAAAAAGTGTACTACGAAAAAATGGTTGGAACAAAACGAAGAGTGCGGAGGATCTTAAGATCAGCAGAGCGTATCTGTTCACTCTTATAAAAAAACACCGAATAGAAAATACCGAAAGTTGAGATCGGAAACTTCAACAATTAATCCGAACATGATAATAATCTAAGTTCTTTTTCTTTTTTTTAGATAGTATGCTAAAAGCAAGAAGAATACAAAAAGGGTTGTGATATAGGGGAAAATAAATCCTAACTTGGTAAAGATCGTTAAGTTTTTTCTAAATCTAAAATCTGCTACAAACGAATCTTCTGAATTTAAAGGTATTTTTTTGATAACATTTCCTCTCGGATCAATGATTGCCGATATACCGTTTGATGTGGATCTTAAGATATATCTTCTGTTCTCAATGGCACGAAAAACGGACATCGAAAGGAGCTGGTATGGAGCTGATGTTGTTCCGTACCATGAATCGTTTGATATTAAAATAATTCCTTCTCCACCATTATTTACAAAATCTCTTACAATTTCCGGATAAATTATTTCATAACAGATAGGAGTGGAAACTTTCCTACCGAGGATTTTGAGATTAAATATTGCCTCTCCTTGTGAAAAATCGGATATTTCATCCGTAATTTTGTTAACAAAAAAAAAGATTTTTTTCAAAGGGATATATTCACCGAACGGGACTAACTTCACTTTATCATATTTTTCAAATCCATATTTTTTAAAAAGCATTATCGAATTGAACATTTTTTTTGAATTTTTATAATCGGTAAATCCCGCAAACAGTGGTAAATGTTCTCTTGCAAAAGTTGAAAGTTTGTTGTAAATAAACTTGTTTTGGAGTGGTGCTAATCCTATTGAGTATTCCGGCCATACAACAAATTCCGCACCTTTTTCTTTTAGATTTATACTTTTATTAAAAAGATCGTCAAGTGTAACATTCCTCCATTTTCTATTGCTTGAATAGTTTTGACCGGTATTAGGCTGAATTATCCCGACCTTGTTAGCATTTATGTCCTTTTCAATTAAAATATCGTGTTTAAAAAGATAGTATCCGGATATGTAAAAAGAGATTATTATTAAAGCGGATATAAAAACAAATTGTTTGTCACGATTTCTTATAAATATGTACAAAGCAACGTTTATGAAGACAATTATAAATGAGATAAGGTGTATTCCTCCAATCTCGGCAGATTGAATGAGCAAAGTGTTTTTAAACTGAGAATAGCCAATGAATTCCCATGGGAATCCTCCGAATAATTTTTCCAAAATCAGATCTTTTGAAATCCACACGGATGGGATTAAGAGGAGAGCTGTTTTTGGGGAATTAACAATTTTTTTTATGATTGATCCGGATAATCCATAGAAAATGGAAATATATGCTGACAGAATCAAAAGACCGAGAATACCCAAAATACGGCTCATTCCACCGTAATAAACCATTACGTTGGGGATCCAATAAAGTAGTATCATATGGGCAAGAAATGAGAAAAAAAAATATGTTTTAAATGGAGATAGATTGTTTTTTTTGTCGAAAACAATTAGCAAAGGAATTAGAGAAATGAATGCCAAACCGCCAAATTCAAATTTTGGAAAAGAGACTGCGTACAGCACGGAAGATAAGGAAATCAGAACTGTTCTAATTAAAATTAATTTGATTTTACCGTTTGGAATTTCCTTTTCTCCATTTTTTCAAGCTTAATTCTCTCCTGATTGGCAATATCAAATGTTTTAAAATTGCCTACTTTAACCCTAAACCAGATTATTGATTTAAACCTAAATTGACTGATTTCGGTTTGATAACCGATTTTGGTAAATTTCTTCGCATAATCCTTTGCCAAAAGGTGACTTTTAAACGATCCTACTTGAATTGAGTAATAATTATCTCTGGTTTTGTTCTTTTGTATTTTGATTTTTTTTACGGGGATAATCTTTTGCTTGGATTTTTCTACCGACTTTTCAAATAGATCAAGTTCTTTTTTAATATCCGGTTCAACTTTGTCAGGAATTTTTTTACCTTTTGTGTTAAGGATAAGTTCATTGGAATTAACCGATGAGTCGGAGATTTCTCTGAACGATTTATTCCCAATATTCTCATTCTTCCCAGCATTAAATCCTAAATAGAAAAGGAAAACACCTATTAGAATAACTGCAACAAGAAGGATCACTACATGACTGAATGTAACCTTGATATCAACGTAAGATTTGTTATTATTCATTATTTTTTTAATAGTTTTGAAAGTAGGTCAACAGGAATTGGGAAAACTATGGTTGAAGAATTTTCCGATGCTATCTCGGTTAAAGTTTGTAGGTATCGGAGTTGAATGGTTACGTCATTCTTAGACATTTTATCCGCAGCACTGAAAAGCTTGTCTGCTGCCTGAAGTTCTCCTTCGGCATGAATTATTTTTGCACGCCTTTCCCTTTCCGCCTCCGCTTGTTTTGCCATTGCCCTTTGCATCTCCTGAGGCAGGTCTACATATTTTATCTCAACCATAGAAACTTTTACTCCCCAAGGGTCTGTGTGTTCGTCAATTATTTCTTGAAGTTTTGCATTTAGCTTTTCCCTTTCGGATAGGAGCTCATCAAGTTCAACTTGACCAAGAACCGATCTCAGAGTTGTTTGAGAAAGTTGTGATGTTGCATAATGGTAATTCTGAATATCAATTACAGCTTTTTTCGGATCAATTATTCTAAAATAGATAACCGCATTAACTTTTATGGAAACATTGTCTTTGGTGATCACATCCTGAGGCGGAACATCAAGAACAATTGTTCTCAGACTTACTTTGACCAATTTGTCAATAGGGTAAAAAATTAACACAAGACCGGGACCTTTCGGCTTGTCCAAAACCCTTCCAAGACGAAATACTATTCCTCTCTCGTATTCCTTCAATACTTTGACCCAATTTGCCAAAAAGAAAATCACCATAAATCCAACTATAAAAAACGGTGTATACAAAGGCATGTTTATTCTCCTATTTTAACTTTTAGAACAAGATTTTTTACTGAAATTATCTTAACTTTTTCCCCCTCCCGTATCGGTTCGTCGGAAACTGCATTCCATATCTCTCCTTTGATAAAAACTTTTCCCGCTTCGGATGAAATTGCACTTTTTGATTTGCCGGATTCTCCGATCATTCCTTCAACACCGGTTTCGGCTTTTTTGTTTCGGGATACGATTATTTTATATGCAAGAAACAGAAAAATAGATCCGAAAGATACCGAAGCAGCAACAATTGTAGCTACAGATGGTCTCAATTCGGGAATAGGAGAATTTAATAACATTACCGATCCGAGAAAAAATGAAATAACTCCACCGATTCCAAAAACTCCGAATCCTTGAATTTTTATCTCTGCAATAAAAAAAGCTATGGATAAAAAAATTAAAAACAACCCTATATAATTAACGGGTAGAATTTGAAATGCGAGGAAAGCAAGCAGGAGAGCAATTCCTCCTATGACTCCCGGAATTATAATTCCGGGGTGAGTGAATTCAATGTATAGCCCCGCAAGTCCTATTACCAATAAGAAGTACGCCAAATTCGGATTTGTTATTGTGCGTAGAAAGCGTTGTCGCATTGTCATTTTCATATTTCGGACGGATTTATTATTAATATTAATAGTAATTTCCTTTCCATCTAAGACTATCTTTTTCCCGTCAATTTTTTCAATAAGATCATCAATATTTTTTGCTATAACGTCAATAAGGTTACCTTCAAGGCATTCGTCGGATGTATATGAGTTACTCTCTGTAACCGCTTTTTCAGAAAGTTCAATATTTCTATTTCTACTTTTTGCAATTGATTTTACGTAAGAAACTGCATCATTTAATACTTTCTTTTCCATAACGCCATCAATTTTTTTACCCATAACCGATACAGGATGTGCCGCACCCATATTTGTTCCGGGTGCCATTGCGGCAAAATGTGCTGCAATCGTAATAAGGAATCCGGCAGAAGCGGCACGAGCTCCGGATGGAGAAACGTAAACAGCAGTTGGTGACTTGGAGTTCATCATTGTTTTTATTATAGATCTCATGGAAGTGGAAAACCCTCCAGGTGTATCAAGAGATATGACAATTAGTTCACAGTCACCTCTTTCATCTATCCTCTTGAAGGAATCAGATATGTATTCCTCGACAATAGAGTCAATTACTCCTTTAATGCTAAGATTGTAAACTTTGGCACTGAGAAAGGGTGAATTTAGTATTAGAAATAATAAAACAGAACAGAAGAGAAACCCTTTTTTCATAATATTATTATAGTTGATTAACTGTTTAAAAACAATAATTTGTAGAGTCCGAGTTAAATTAGAGAACACAAATCGGGAAGAATTGAACAATAACGGTTGCGGAACGTATAAATAATTTGATAAAAAGAACAAGAGGTGAAAATGAAAAAAAGAATTGTTGTAACATTATTTGTGATTTCATTATTGTTTACTTTTTTAAGCAGTAGCGGAATAAATTCATATTTTTCCGGATATCACAATCCGGTTAAAATAAATAAATATCTTGAGAAACTCGTGAAAAAAAATGGAGATATTTCAAAACTGCATAAAATTGCCGTAACTCCAAATGGAAATGAGGTTTATATAATTGAGATCGGCAGACAGGTTAACAAAAAGGAGAAAAGTGTACCCGGAATATTTGTAACTGCGAATATGAGCGGGTTAAATGCCATCTCATCGGAAGCGTCTATCTATTTAATAGACGAATTAATCAAAAATAGTAAAAAAACGGAAAA
The DNA here is from genome assembly GCA_964422395.1 of uncultured Clostridia bacterium. Taxonomy (GTDB): domain Bacteria; phylum Acidobacteriota; class Aminicenantia; order UBA2199; family UBA2199; genus UBA647. The sequence continues at coordinate 194,177 of CAYRAO010000001.1, read as the reverse complement.
ATTTACATGGTACATTTTACCGGTAGGCAATCCTGATGCGGCTTTTAGGTTTTTTAAAAAACCTCTTTACAAGGATTCGGGAAACGGAAAATCCGTAAATAATGATAACGATGAAAATGTTGATGAAGATGGTTATGAAGACCTTAACGGTGACGGTCTGATAACTATGATGAGAGTCAAAGATCCCGAAGGGAAGTTCATTCCTATCTCCGGCAACAACAAATTAATGAAGAGGGCAGACTGGGTTAAAGGGGAGAAGGGGATTTACAAACTATACACCGAAGGAATTGATAATGATGGTGACGGGAAATATAACGAGGATGGTCCAGGCGGTGTTGATGTCTCAATAAATTTTCCTCATTTGTTCAAGAATTTTTCAAAGAAAAGCGGGAAATGGCCGGGAAGTGAAAGTGAAGTCTTTGGGATTTTTAAGTTTGTTTTTTCTCACGGTGATATTGCAATGACAATGAATTACGGCGAAACCAATTTTTGTCTGATACCTCCGAGGGGAGGTAGAAAAGGCAAAGTTGATTATTCTAAGATTAAGATCCCAAAGCGTATAGGTAAAGCATTCGGATTTGATACTGATAAAACTTATTCAATGAAAGAAATTATGGAAAAAGTCAAGGAAATTGTCCCTGCGGGATTTGAGGTTTCCGAATCAATGGTGGCAAGTTTTCTCGGACTGGGAGCGGTTGTCAATCCGCTTAAAGGAGATTTGAAATTTTATAATAAAATATCTAAAGAATTTAAAGAATATTTGAAAAAGAATAAGCTTGACGGGAAACGCCTCGACCCTCAGAGAGCAAAAGACGGCTCGTTTGAATTATGGTCATATTACCATCTCGGTATTCCCTCTTTCTCTATGGATTTCTGGACTCTTCCTAAAATTGAAAAAAAGGAGAAGAGCGGAGATGAAATTACAGCGGAGAAACTGGAGAAAATGACAAAGGAGGAGTTTCTTGCTTTGGGAAAAGAGAAAATAGAAAAATTTTTAAAGTCTGCGGGTGCCCCGAAAAACATCAAAGCTGAATTTCTGATCAACGGAGTCAAGAATGGAGTTATGACACCTAAGCGGATGGCGGGTTTTATGAAAAAAATGAAAAAACCGGAGGATAATTCATCAGGGACTCCCAAAGAGGTAGCGTTGATTGATTTTAACAATAAAAAACTTTCAGGTAGGGGGTTTGTTGATTGGAAACCGTTCAATCATCCTACACTGGGAAAGGTTGAGATTGGAGGGATATCACCTTTCAGTGATATAACGCCTCCGTTTTCAATGGTTAAAGAACTGGTGGGAAAACAGGTGCCGTATATTTTTAAAATCGTTGAAAAATTACCTGTAATTAAGATCGGAAAAGTTAAAATAGAAAATAAAGGTGGTGGTGTTTATAAGATTAAGGTGTGGGTTGAAAACAAGGGAATGCTCCCTTATCCGACGGAGATGGGAAAAAAGAACGGACGGATCGGTAATATAATTTTAACTATTAAAGGTAACGGAATAAAGATACTTGACGGCAAAAAGAGGACTCCGATACAAAGCATTGGCGGGTATGGATCACATGTTGTAAAATGGCTTATATATTCAAAAAAACCTTCAACCGTTGTAATCAAATCCGAGACACGAATTGCCTGTAATGATTCAAGAACCTTAAAAGTGGGAGGTGTAAAATGAAAAAAAGTTTGGTGATAATACTTGTTGCATTTATTTGTTTGACTTTGAGTGCAGATAATCGATTTTCAGTTGATAGAGTAAAAGTACCTCTTACGTTTGATGATTTCTATTCTTACGAAATGGTTGTATCCGCATTGAAGAAACTGAACAAATCATATCCGGATATTACAAAACTTGATTTAATCGGAAAAAGTGAAGAAGGGAGAAGTATCTATGCAATGACGATTAATAATCCGAAAACCGGAAAAGAGTTGGATAAACCGGGGATATATGTGGATGGAAATATACATGGAAATGAGATTCAGGCAACAGAAGTAACACTTTATCTCATGAATTATTTGTTAACAAATTACGGTAAGAACGATGCGGTGACTGCTGTTGTTGATAAGAAGTGTTTTTACATAATACCTATCGTAAATCCTGACGGAAGGTTCCATTTTTTCAATGACGGTAACACGTCCAATTCAAACAGGGGACTAAGAATACCAAAGGATGATGACGGAGACGGTTTATATGATGAAGATTTCCCCGATGATTTGGATGGAGACGGTAATATTTGTATGATGAGGAAGAAGGACCCTAATGGCAGGTTTAAAACTCATCCTGATGATCCGAGACTTATGAAAAGGGTAAAAATCGGAGAGAAAGGAGAGTGGACGATTCTCGGTTTGGAAGGTATAGACAACGATGGTGACGGAAGAATAAATGAGGACTCGGAAGGTTATGTAGATCCAAATAGAAATTGGGGTTTTGATTGGGCTCCGGATTATGTTCAAAGAGGAGCAGGAGACTATCCGTTTTCCGGAGTGGGACTAAAAGCAATTTCAGAATATGTGGTTAAACGACCGAATATTTGTATGACATGGATGTTTCACAACTCGGGAGGAATGATTCTTCGCGGACCCAGCACTAAGTCGCAAGGAGTATATCCGCAAGGTGATGTTACTGTTTATGATTTTCTTGGGAAGCAGACGGAAAGGATGGTCCCTGGTTATAGGTATATGATCAGTTGGAAAGATCTTTATACCACCTATGGTGATTTCGGAGAGTGGATGGCAATGACTCAAGGTACCTATAATTTTGTAGGAGAATTACATATGTCTAACAAGGAGACATTTGCCGATATAAAAGAGACCAAAAAAAAGAATAGAGAAAAAGCTAATGATAGTGATGGAGAAAAAGGAGGATTTTTTGGAGATAGAGGTGTTGAATATGAACGTTTACGCTTTGATGATCATTTGAATCAGAGTGAATCGTTTGTTGAATGGAAACCGTTCAAACATCCTGTTTACGGAGATATTGAGATCGGAGGATGGTCAAAGTTCAGTAACAGAATACCGCCGAGATTTATGCTTAAAGATCTTGTTCACCGAAATGCTTCAGCGGTTATTTTTTCTGCGAAACAGACACCTGAGGTTTCTTTAAAAATCTTGGAACCTAAAAAAATAGGAGAAAATCTTTATCGGATAAGAACTGTTCTGACGAACAGTAAAGCTATCCCGACAATGAGTTTTAATTCAAAGTATAAAAAATTGTATCCTCAAGATACTTTGAGTGTTTCGGGAAAAGGGATAAAAGTTGTAGCAGGTGGGACCCTATTAGATAAATATACCGATAAAGTTATGTATAAGGAGTTTAAACCAGAAATACAGTTTCTAACAATTCCAGGTTTTTCAAAATCGGAACATCAGTTTCTAATTTTTGGAAAAGGAAAAGTTGTATTTAAGTATGTATCAAGGCATGCCGGAAAGATTTCCAAATCTATTGAAATAAAATAGATATAAGGGGGGAGACACATTCCCCCCTTGTTTTTCTAATAATTATTCCGAATAACACTACTGAAAGATTTAAAAGTTATTAAATTCTCCGCGTTGAAAATATAAATTACTGTGGACCGGAACCGAAATAATTCATGTATGTGGAAGAGTCTTCTCCAAAAGCTTCTATCTCTTTTTTACAGATACGATAAGTACATTTTTCTCCCTGAACTTCAGAGAATAGTATCTTATATTCCGTTCCTTCTTTGTCTATCATTATAATTCGGGCGAGATTTTTGCTAATCTCATTAGCGGAAAGATCGGAGTGACAAATAGGACAAAGAAACGAAAGGTGTTCCCCGTCTTTCAACTCAAAAGTGCTGTGAGCAATACGTTTATAATCACCAAGTTCGGGATTAAGCAGTATTAATCCTTTTTTACCGTTATCTTTCTTAGCAACAAATATTATCTTAATATTAACTTTCAAAAATCCATTGCATTTCGGACAAATATACTCGTTTTGTTTCATTAATTTCTCCATTGTCATAAAAAATATGGTTATTTTCTATAATAAAAAGATAAATAAATCAAGTGCCAATGAGGAAAGGTGTTTTTTGAAAATATGGTATTTCGTCCGAATCTATGTCTATTTTCACTCCTTAGTGGTTGCCAGCATTAAAACCGATATAAAAAAAATAAATAATAAAAAATGATTTTTCAATTTATTAATATACTATTCTAGTAGGAGGTATTTAATGCTGAAGAAATATGCGGTAATAATCATACTATTTTTGTTATTTGGGTTATCAAGTTTTCAATTTCCTTCGAATGACGGACTAAAAAAAATCATTTCCTCTGGAAGAATAGTAATAGGAACCAGTGCCGATTATCCGCCTTACGAATTTTATCCTATGAAGGATAAAGATAATGAACTTGTCGGACTTGATATTGATATTGCAAATATTATAGCCGATAAACTCGGTGTAAAGATGGTTATTAAAAACATGATATTTCATAAGCTGTTTTCGGCTTTGGAATCGGGGGATGTGGATATATTAATTGCAGGACTTAATCCGACGTTTAGTAGGACTAAAATAGCTGATTTCTCTAACATTTATTATAAAGCTTTACAAAATCTTGTAATAAGAAAAAAAGACAAGACCAATATCGCATATTTGAAAGATCTACGAGGAAAGATTGTAGGAACACAAAAGGGCTCTATCCAAAGTGAAATGGCTCCGACTCAAATTTCAGGTGCAAAATTCATGTATTTTGATACTATTCATGAGTTAATTGCTAATTTGAAGAAAGGGATAGTTGATGCAGTAATACTTGAAGAACCGGTTGCAAAATCTTATGTGTTAAGAAACAAGGATCTTATCAGTCTTGAGTGTTTAAGTGCAAGTAGCGATGAAAGTCCGGTCGGTTCGGCGATTGCGGTGAAAAAAGGGAATGTAAGATTATTAAAAAAAATAAATGAAATTATTTTAAAACTAAAGTCCGGAAATAAAATATATGAATTTGTTGAGAATGCAAAAATACTCCTCAACAAAAGATAAACAACCGATAAATAATTGACATATAATCACTATTTGTATAGAATAATGGTACAAATGGTGAGTGTAGCTCAAGGGTAGAGTGTCGGTCTGTGGAACCGAATGTTGGGGGTTCAAATCCCCTCACTCACCCCATTTGATCTTAAAACTAATGAATATGATGAATTTAAACGAATTTGTTTCTTATTATTTAAATTAACCGTGTATTTCTAATGTCATTATTACCGTTTTCTGATATTCTCTAAATTAAATGAGCTCATTTCTAATAAATCTTAAAATAAAAGAGTCTTCTTTTTCCGGAGTTGTTTTATTCGGAAATAGAAAGTTTTCAGGAAGTTTTAAAAGAGTCTCGGATTCTGTTTTTCATGTACATTTTAAGCGTTCGGTAGAATTTCAATTTTTAAAAAAAGTTGAATTGAAAAGCAGAAGCAAATTTTTTTATCCTTTATTACCTCTTTTTATTGACAGCAATAAAAAGAAGCTTGTCAGAATTGGAAAAACATTAAATGATTTATCGGATCATGTCTCTATAAATGATGTTATTCTTGCTTCCATTACAAACGAAAAGCTTCTAAATACCGTGCGTTTAAAAGATTTTCTTTCAATTGATAAGTCTAAGTTAATGGATATTCTTCTCTCTCTTGAAATAGATAAAAAGATCAAGCTCCTTGAAATAGAAAACCTGTCTGCTTGTTCATACAAAATTTTCTCCGATAATTATAGTTCTCTGATAGAAAATCTAAGCAAAAATTACATTAATCGTATAAAAACAGTAAAATTTACCGAACTTGCTAAAAGTACATTGTTTCATCCGAATTCAATTTATTTTAGATATTTACTTGAAAAAGCCAGAGGGAAACACGATTTTAAGATAGTGAAGGATAAGCTTGTTTTTACGGAAGTTCCTCTTTCGGAAAAAGAGGTGTCCATAGTAAATGATGTTGAAAAGATAATAAAAAAGAATAGGTTGGGAGTTTTTTCAATATTTTCAATCAAAAGGGTTTCCGATCTTGAAATTGAAACTATAAATAATTCTCTATGGCATCTCCTAAGTGAAGAAAAGATAGTATCTCTTGATGAAAAAAGAGAACACTTTATTTTTTCTGCAGAATTGACAAAGATTATTAACAGATTAAAGAAGTATAAGAGAAATCAGGGTGAAATAATTGATATCTCATCATTCAGAGAGATTTCGGTTTTAAACAGAAAAAGTATCATACTCGTTCTCGGTTATCTTGACTCACAAAAAATAACTTCGAGAGTAGGGAATAATAGAAAGATAGAACTTCAGGTTTGATCCGTTGAGTTGCTGTTATCGGTCTCGGAGTCGTCTATACTTCCCTGATTTTCAATCACCGGATCAGGATTTAATCTTGTTTTTGCAAGTGTCAAAATTTCATTAAAACCTTTGTCCTGTTCCGATTGTGGTTTCCCTTTTGCAAGCTTGTTGTACCATAATTGCCTCAAGTATTTATATGCATTGGATTCCATATCCGAATTATCAAGGAGATATGCCTCCGCAAAATATTCTATTGCTTTTTCCGGAGATGATTTATGGAGGAGTTGACCTAATTTCATGGCAAATTTAGCTCTCTTTTTAATTGAATATGCAGAACTAATAAACTTAACTGCATTTTCTCGATCTTTATTCTTAAGATACCATTGTCCGATCAAATAAGCATAAACCGGATTTTTATCTTCCGAAGCATGAAATATTTTCTCAACGGCACTGAGAGATTCATTTATCATTGCAGTATCTTTTTTGTAAAGTGCTATTGCAAATGAAAAAATTCTTTTCTCAGTCCTTACCGATTTATCAAATTCAAATGCTTCAAGTGTTTTATGGAGAGCATTTTTTAACATCTCGGGGTTATCTTTCCCTTTTGAGTACAAAATTAACGATTGAATACTTAATGCCGGTGCCAAATAGTTTGCATTAATCTGCTTTTTTAAATTTTCATTTTCACCAAATCCGCTCTTTATGGTTTTTGCAAGGTCAACTACAAGTCCTGCATATTGGTAAGCTTTATCAAGATCTCTTTTCGTAACGTTGTACGAGTTGGCAAGATAAATGTAAATTTCTATTTTATAATTGTCTTCAAGATCATTAACGGTTAATACTTTTTCTCCATACTGAATAGTTTTATCAAAATCTTTTAAAAAATATGCAGTTTTTGTTAAATTTATGTAAAGATTTTTAAAGAATCTTTTATCCTTCCCGTATTTATCTGAAAATTGTTCAAGTAATTGAAATCTGACCTTAATATTTTTTTCAGAGATGGCCTTTAACCAAAGGTTTTGTTTTTCACCGCTATAAATAAAAGAAACTGTAATAATTAGTGTGAAAATGATAATAACTGAAATTTTCTTCATCATGTGAATCCTCCTAATCTCAGGAATGTTAGACTATTATAGTTTCTGAAATGAACGGTTGTCAAGTTTTTTTTTACAGTATCTAAAATTCTTTATAAGATTCCACAATAAAAAACCGTTAGCATTACAATCTTTTCAATCACGTAATAAAACGGATATATCGTCTTAAAGCATGTAATTTATCGTAACGATATTGATTTTAATGAAATGATGATCTATATTCTCAGTTATGAAAATTGTTGAGTCTGTTATCAATGGTCAAAGGGTTACAATAGCGTTTGATGAAAACAGTATTCATGTATACAATGCTTACCCGATAAAAGATGATCTTAAAATAAGGGGGTACAGATTTGATCCGGTAAAGAAATCGTGGTACATAAATTCACAGAATATTGATAGAGAACTTGATGCGTTAAATGCAGAAAAAAAATATTCCGATGAAAAATACACTGTTTTACCGTCAATGGTAAAAAGTGAAAAGATCACTCCCGAAGGATTCCCCGACTCATACTCGGTTGTGAAATTGAGGAATGAGATAGAAAAAGCCGTTAAATCCGTTTTATTCGGGAGGATATGGGTTCGCGGTGTTATTGCATCTGATGTAAAAGATTACAAGTGGTTCTCATATTTTGATCTTAAGGATGAAGATGAAGGATACAACATATTTTTTAGTGTTGAAGTGAAGAATTCCGTAATTAAAAGAATTGATGAAAAACTGAAAAGATCTGGTGTATCTGAAAAATTGGGTAAAGATCTCCCTGTATTTGTTCAAGCAGACGTAAAAATATCGGTAAGGAATCAGATTAATGTAAGGCTGGAATTATTAGATATCATGCCCGAATATACACGATCTAAAATAAGAAATAAATTTGATATTACTATTGAAAGGTTGAAAAAAGAAAATATATTCAATCTTCAAAAGCAGTTAACACTTCCGACAATAGTTAGAAATGTGGCATTGATAACTTCGGAGCAAGGAACATCGGTTAAAGATATAATGGGGGCTATACATCCTTATGAGCAAAGATTAAATGTCTATTTTATCGATTCAAGGATGGAAGGAGACAATACCGTAGCAAGTGTTGTAAGAAATATTGATTTTTTTGAGAAGTATTCCTCAATTAAATTTGATTGTATTGTGATTGCAAGGGGGGGAGGTAGTGAACACTCCTTAAGTGTTTTTAATGAATATGAAATATGTAGAAAAGTTTGTCTTTCTGCAATCCCGATCATAACGGCTATAGGGCATGAGAAGGACCAGTCTGCAATAGAATTATGCTCGTTTATAACACCTGTCCCGTCAACGCCTTCGGGTGTGGGAAAATTTTTAAGTAATCGCTTTATGGAAGAGAGTCGTGTATTGAGTGAGATAACAGGAAGTATCATTAAAGAATTATCAACTATTCAGAAGGGGGAATTTGAAAAGGTTAAATCCATTCTTGCTTATATACCGGTGCTTATGAAATCTGTGATGAAGTCGTTTAGTAATGGATTGAAATTCAATGTGAAGGAGATAGAAGGTCATATTTTCCACTCTTTTGAACGATCGTTTTCATCAATAAAATTTGTTTTTAATTTACTTTTGAGTAAAGGTATCGGGATATCACGGTCTGAAAAAGCTGAAGTAAAAAGAATTAAAATGCGGATAACCGAGCGAATGAACATAAAAAACAATATTGAGAGTATGGATCTCAAAAAATTTATAAAGAGGATTGATATTCCTACATATAAAAGAAAAATTAAAATTTTAAGGGAAAATGTGAAGGAAAAATATACTGGAGTTTTTGATAGCGGAAATGGTCTGATGGATCGTGAAGGTATGAAAGTAAAAATGTATATGAATCTGGCGGATTCGAACGATCCGCAAAAAATTCTAAAAAAAGGTTTTACCCTTACTACCGATGAGAATGAAAAAGTGATAACATCTCTTGAAAGTTTTAAAAAACATGATAAAAAAAAGTTGAAATTTTTTGATGGAACCGTATTTATTGAAGAAAAGGAGGGGAAATGACAGATAAATCCGAGAGTTATGAGAAAAATTTTAAGATTCTTGAAAAAGTTGCGGAATCACTTAATAAAGACGAGATAGGAATAGATGATTTGGTAGAGAAGACGCGAGAAGCGTTAACGGCTGCAAAAAATTGTATAAGTATTCTAAATTATCAGAAAGGTGAATTTAAAAAACTTGAGAATGAATTCTCAAAGCTGATAAATGAATCTGCCGAAGATAATGATGATACTCCTTCATAAATCTAATGATAGAAAATAAAAAGTGCTTTGGATATACTATTCTTAGGTAACCGGAATGTTTTTTAAAAGAGCGGAGTATAAACATTTTTATCTTGAATACGGTGGAATTGAATTCGAAATAATCAGGCGTAGTGTCAAATATTTCAGGGTTGAATTTAGAGGGAAAATTCCGAGAATTATAGTTCCGATGGGTGAAAATGTAGAAAAAATACTAATGGACAATATAGTCAGGATAAAGAAAAAGTATTCCGATTATTTAAAGCTTGAGAGAAAGGGAGATTCTTTAAGATTTGTTTCGAGAGATCACGATTCTTTTAAAAAAATAATTTCTACCTGCATAAGTATATATTCCGATGAGCTTGGCGTAAAAGTAAAAGAAGTAAAATTGCGTAAGATGAAAAGAATGTGGGGAAATTGCAGAAGTAACGGAGTGATAACTCTTAACAGTAAATTAATCAAATTACCGGAAAAATTAATATCTTATGTAATCTATCACGAAATATTACACTTGAACGAGAAAGGAGGTCATTCAAAGAGGTTTAAAAATAAAATGAGATTTAAATTTCCGAATTTAAAGAGTTTGGATTCCGAATTGAGAGCCTACTATTACAAGTTTGAAACCGAGAAAAACGGATAGAGGAAATAGAGCAATTGTGATATCATAAATTTCGAGGATTTATAATGATAAATTTTTTCTTATTACTTTTTATTGCATCAATATGCGGTTCCATCGGATCCGGTCTTGCAGGTTCTTCAAAGAAAGGGTGTTTTACAAGTATTATACTTGGTTTTATCGGAGCTCTTATAGGAGGTTGGATAAGCAAGAATATCGGAATTAGGGATTTCCTTTACATAAGGAACATTCCCGTTTTCTGGAGTATAATCGGTTCGTCTCTTTTTGTTGCTGTGGTTAATCTTATAAGTGGGAATAATAAAAAAGAATAGATTTTATATGGATAAATTATTTACATTTACTATCAATTAATATTAGGAGAATAAAATGGATATAAAATTGTTTAAAGGAACGTTATTATTTGTTTTTCTATTTCTAATATCCGTATTGTTTGTTAACGGAGGATACGTTTCACCGGAAGGTTATTGGAAAACCATAGATGATAAGACAAAGGAGACCAAATCAATAGTGAAACTATGGATTGATCAAGGTGGAAAACTTAATGGCAAGATACTTAAAATTTTTCCAAAGGAAGGGGAAGACCCCGATCCTATCTGTGATAAATGCAAAGGACACTTGAAGAATAAGAAAACAATCGGAATGGTTTTTATGTGGGGGTTTCATAGGAAAGGTGATAAATGGGTAAAAGGGAAAATAGTTGATCCGCAAAATGGTAAACAATATCGCTGTCAAGTGTATACAAAAAAAGATGGAAAGGAATTGAAAGTTTACGGATATATAAAAATGATATTTAAGATAGGTAGAACACAGACATGGATAAGAGCCGATAAGACCGCTTTGGAGAATTAATATGAGAAGTTCCGGATATGCATTGATTATGGCAGGTGGTCAAGGAGCCCGATTTTGGCCATACAGTACTGAAAAAAAACCAAAACAGTTTCTTGACATAATAGGAGGATCATCTCTGATAAGTCAAACTTTTGACAGACTTAAAGAGTTTGTCCCCGTAGAGAATATATTTATTGTAGCGGATAAAAAATATCTTGACCTTACAATAAATTCGATTCCCGATCTGAAAATCTCAAATTATATTATCGAACCGTCTCCAAAAAATACCGCTCCGTGTCTTATCCTTGCAAATATAATACTTTCAAGAATTAATCCCGAAGGGACTCTCCTTGTTGTGCCGGCTGACCATTATATTCCTGAAAAAGATATTTTTTCAAAGGAAATGTCCGATGCTATCAATGCTGCGGAAGAGAAGGTTATTATAACTTCCGGAATTAAACCGAACCTTCCTCATACCGGTTACGGGTATATAAAATTCAATGTGAAAAATAGCAAAAATTCCGGTTCGACCGATTTTTATGAAGTAGAGGAATTTAAAGAGAAACCCGAGCTGAAAATAGCTGAGAAGTACGTTAAAGCGGGGAACTATTATTGGAATTCGGGTATGTTCGTTTATAAGCTTAAACACTTTAAAGAGTTCCTCTTTAAATATTCTGAAGAATACTTCAAATTCTATGATGAACTTGAAAGTAATATTGATAATAAAGAAAAATTCAATAAAATTTTTTCAAAAGTAGTTCCCGAATCAATTGATTATGTTCTTATGGAAAAAGTTAAAGAGGTGGTTATGTTTGGTGCCGGATTTAGTTGGAATGATGTCGGAGCATGGCTTAGTGTGTACGAACTGAATAAAAAAGATGGGAAAGGGAATGTAAATGTGAGAGAAAATATAATTATTGATTCTGAAAATTCTCTTGTATATTCCACTCAAGATAAACCTGTTGCACTTATCGGATTGGAAAATGTGGCTGTTATAAATACGGAGAATGGTATTCTTGTTTCCAAGATGGATCAATTACAGAGTGTAAAAGATGTGGTAAATCGGTTAAAAAACAGGAAACCGTAATTGAAATGATCAATATCTCTTCGATTGAAGAACTTCAAAGTGAGTACAATTCGATAAAACATGACATTATTGAAAGACTTAATGAGTTTCGGGAGATATGGGAAAAGGGTAGTGATGAGGATATTTTCTATGAATTGATATTTTGTCTTATGACCCCTCAATCAAAAGCGGAATTGTGCTGGGAATCTGTCCTTCGCATAAAGGGGCGGGATATTTCAACCTTCAAGGATAGCGGGGAAATACTGGATGAAATGAGAGGGGTCCGTTTTAAGTTTAAAAAATCTCTGTATATCATGGAAGCGAGGGGAAAATTTTACCGGAATGGATTTTATACGGTCAAATCAATATTATCGGAATACCCGAACGATTGGGAGAAAAGAGAGTGGCTTAATTCCGAGATAAAAGGGATCGGTTTAAAGGAAGCGGGACATTTTTTAAGGAATATCGGATTCGGTAAAAAGTTAGCCATACTTGACAGGCATATATTAAAAAATCTCAGAAAATTTGGAGTTATTGATGATGTACCCTCTTCAATGACCCCGACAAAATATTTTGATATTGAGAGAGAGATGATTTTATTCTCGGAAAAGATCAATATCCCGTTACTCCATCTTGATTTACTTTTCTGGTATAGAGAAGTCGGGAAAATTTTTAAATAAACAGCGTATATTATAATATTGTTAAAAATAGTGATAGAATAAAAGATGAATTCCAAAGGATTTAAAGAAAAACCTATTTACCGTTTCCTGTTCGTGTTGACAATTGCATCGGCAATCGGTCTTCAGGGGTGGAGAACTCTGTTTAATAATTTTGCAGTAGAAAAAGCCGGAATTGATGGATTCTGGATAGGGATAATTCAAGCTGTAAGAGAGATACCGGGTTTCCTTGCTTTGCTTGTCATTTATTTACTGCTTCTATTCAAAGAGCACAATGTTTCGCGAATATCAATATTTCTACTCGGAATAGGAGTTGGAATTACTGGATTGTTCCCGTCTAATATCGGTTTACTGTTAACCACTCTTGTAATGTCTGTGGGATTTCATTTTTTTGAGACGACAAATCAATCACTTACACTTCAGCATTTTGACATAAGAGATTCCGCAATTGTTATGGGAAGATTTAAAAGTATTGCTTCTCTTGCAAACATTTGCATCGGTGTAGCGATATGGGTTTTATCCGGATTTTTAGAGATGAAAGTGATATTTCTCCTTGTTGGAGCGGGTGTAGTATCTCTTGCTCTATGGTCATCTTTTTTTGATCCTTCGGATAGTAATCTTCCGGTTCAAAAAAAGAGAATGATAATTAGAAAAAAATACTGGCTTTTCTATGTATTAAATTTACTTGCAGGTGCGAGAAGGCAAATTTTTGTTGTTTTTGCAGTTTTTCTCCTTGTCAAGCATTATAATTTTTCAATACAAATGGTAACCGTCCTTTTTGTTGTAAATAATTTTGTTAACTATCTCCTTGCTCCGGTTATAGCGAAAGCAATAAACTCTTTTGGAGAGAGGCGAGTTCTTTCTCTTGAATACGGGAGTCTGATATTTATTTTTGCTGCGTATGCATTTATTGAAAACCCAATATTTGCAGCTATTCTTTATGTGATTGATCACGTTTTCTTTAACTTTTCAATGGCTTTAAAAACCTATTTCCAAAAAACCGGAGATAAAGAAGATATCGCCCCTACAATGGCGGTAAGTTTTACCATCAACCATCTGACAGCAGTTGTTTTTCCGCTTTTAGGTGGGATTTTGTGGATGTTGAATTGGAAGATACCTTTCCTGATCGGTTCGGGGTTAAGTGTCTTATCATTTATTTTTGTTAGGTTAATGAAGGTAAAAGAGGATGGAGAATATTTAAGTGAGGTAAAATGATTTATCAAACATTAAAATTTATATTCAGAGTGATTGTAATTGCCGGATTTTTGTTAGTGGCTTCTCATGTTTCCGGTAATAGTGCAGAAAACAGCCTTCCCGTATTGAATCCGGAAATAGTCGGGCTAAAGAGAGTTCCTTATTATAGGATTCATAATATCTTAGGCATCTCAACAATAAGGGCATCAATTAAAAGCGGGAACAAGAGAGGGTTGGAGTTTGATCTAACGGGAGAAAAAAGTACACTTAACGGGAAAGAGTTAAATCCGGAAAAGATCTATGGGAATATCTATGCCGGACCTTACCCTTTCGAGTCAAAGGAGGTCAGTTATACTTACAAAAGGTTTAAGACCAGATCGGTTATAAAAGGAGGGCGTGGATTTATCAACATTTCTTACATGTTTGAAGAATACAATAACAGTGAAGGGTGGACGGATTCGGGTGAAATATATGTAAGATTTGAACTTTTTCTTGAAACGGAAAAAAGGGATAGACGTCTCGGAGAATATGAAATTATTGTAAGGTTTCAAAAAGTTAATGGAAAATTTGTTAAGTTGCCGTCTTTGGTTGAAGGTCCTTTTGTGAATAAAATTCACAGTGATGACCCGTCAAGTATTACGATTGCTTTTAAAACCGATACAGATGTGATAGGAAAAGTTAATGTTAAAGGGAAAAGTATTTTTTCTGAAAATAAAGCGGGAGAAAAGCATGAGATAGTAGTAGACGGTCTTACCGCGAACACTATCTACAGGTACAGTGTGGGATTTAACGAATACAAATCCAAAGTGTATGAATTTAAAACCGCACCTTTGAATGACGATGGAAAATTTATTTTCGTATACACGGGGGACAGCAGGTCCGGTACCGGTTACAAAGAGTCTTCCGTAATGGGAGTAAACTATAGAACATTGGAGCGAATAGCGAATATTTCATATTTGGCGGGAGCGGAATTTATACTCCAGGGTGGAGATATGATTAACGGTCGAACCACCGGTGATGAAGATTTTCGTACACAGATGTATTCATGGAGGAACTGTCTATCAGGTTTTTGGCATGAAAGACCTGTTTATACTTGTCAGGGGAATCATGAATCTATAGTTAATGTATTTAAAAATGGGTACGGCTATATAAAAATGGATAAATGGCCGTACAAAACAAAAAGTACCGAATCGGTTTTTGCCGACGAACTTGTACATTTCGAGAATGCCCCTGCTCCATCCGACCCAAGAAGACCGACTTACAGGGAAAACGTGTACTCTTTCAGATATGGACAAGTAAAGTTTATAGTTTTTAACAATAATTATTGGCTTGGTCCGGTCAAATACGGAGGACTTGTAGAAGGATATATCCTTGATGATCAATTGGATTGGATTAAAAAAGAATTGGATGAAGGTGAGAAGGATATAAGGGTGAAATTTATAATTTTATTTGCTCAGGAACCTGTATTTCCGAACGGAGGGCATATTCAGGATTCAATGTGGTATTTGGGAGATAATAGTATTCGCGGGAGTCATTACTGTGATATTAAAGGAAAAGTAATACCGGAAAAGAAGGGTATAATAGAAGTGAGGAATAAGTTTGTAAGGATGATTGCAAATAATAGTAAGGTAGCGGCGGTTCTCGGATCGGACGAACACGGTTACCATAAAGTTTTAATAGATAAGTCTGTTCCGATCGGCAAAGCAAGTGAGAAGAAAAATTTCTCTCCACTCAATGACCTTAAATATCCAACTTGGTATATCGTTTCAGGTGGTGCCGGAGCTCCTTATTATGCAGAAGAACCTACCCCGTGGAATGGATATTGGAAAAATAATAAGGATAGAAGTGAGAATAAATTATCATCAAAAGGATGTTACTATTACTCTTCACAGGAGAATTTTTTTTTATTCAAGGTAGAGAAGGGAAAAATAGCTATGGATGTTATTACCCCTTATGGTGAAAAAATAGATAGTTATCCGGATTTAATGATACTAAGGAAAAAATAGTTTATAAGAATATAGGTAGGTGAAAATTATTATGGATTCAGATATTAATAAAAGAATTATCGGTAGAAGAGATTTTTTGAAAATAGCCGGTGTCGCCGGCGTAACTTTAATGTCAGGATCTTTACCATTTAATAAGAAAAGGGGGGTAAAACCGAATATTATTATAATATTGGCGGATGATATCGGGTACGGTGATTTGGGTGTTTACGGTTGTAAAGATATTCCTACTCCGGGAATAGATTCAATAGCAAGAAACGGTATACTTTTTAAAAATGCTTACGTTTCAAGTCCTCTTTGCAGCCCTACGCGAGCAGGTTTGATGACCGGACGATATCAGCAACGTTTCGGGTATGAATTTAATGTAGGTCCTCCGCCCGGTTCTTTACGTCAGCAAGTGGGACTACCGTTGGAAGAGACAACGTTGGCAGAAACCTTGAGAGAAAAGGGATATTCTACAGGAATTATTGGCAAGTGGCACTTGGGAATGTTAAAAAAATATAATCCGTTGAGACATGGTTTTGACAGTTTTTTCGGTTTTATGCACGGAGATCATAAGTATTTTGATGAGCGGAATAATTTTAATCCGATTTTAAGAAATTATTCACCATTAAAAGAGAATGAGTATCTTACCGATGCTTTTACACGTGAAGCTTTAAAATTTATTGATAATACCAAAGAAAAACCTTTTTTTCTCTATCTCCCTTATAGTGCCGGACATACTCCTTTACAAGCACCGGAAAAATATTTAAAAAGATTTGAATACATTAAAAATAAGAAACGTCGTATCTATGCAGCCATGATTAGTGCAATGGATGACGGAGTTAAGTTGATTCTTAAGAAGCTTAATGATAATGGTATTTTAGAAAATACCGTTATATTCTTTCTTAATGATAACGGTGGTCCGATAGTTAGCAATGCATCCCGTAATTATCCGCTGAGAGGCGGGAAAAACAGTTTGCATGAAGGGGGAATAAGGGTTCCTTACTTAATGCAGTGGAAAGGGAAGATACCGGAAAATATAGAGTATGATGGTCTTGTGAGTTCTTTGGATATTTTCCCGACGGCAGTTTTCGCTGCTGAAGGAATAGAATCTATAAATAAAAAAATAGATGGTGTTAACATTATCCCTTTTATCACAAATAAAAAAAACGGTGATCCTCATAGTATGCTTTTTTGGAGAGGCGGAAGACATCTTCAGTATTTTGCAGTCCGAAAAGGTAAATGGAAATTATTGCTCTTTGGAAATAAAAGAAAGGAACTGTTTGACATCAGTGTTGATCTCGGTGAACAAAACAATATAATTGAAAAATATCCCGATATTGCTTTGGAATTGGAAGATTTAATTATTAAATGGAATTCTCAGATTCGAAAACCCTTATGGAAAATACCCAAAATTCGTAAAAGGAAAAGAATCGGTAAAGAATTATTTAATTAATTCATTTGAAATTAAATTGTATTGTTTGAATTTACGTTGACATTTCTTAAATTGTGTACTACAATTTATGTAGCAACGTAGTGTGTACTATGTGTTGTTGAATGGGAGGAAAATATGGGAGAAAGTATAATAAGATCAAGGATTGATCCGGAGATAAAAGAACAAGCGATTGAAGTACTTGGAAGTATGGGATTAACTATGAGTGAAGGTATAAGGTTATTTCTAATTCAATTGATTGCTCACGAGGCACTTCCCTTTGAGGTAAAATCTCCGAAAAAGAGAGTACAAAAAAAGTAAAATCTTAATTAATAAAACCGGAATCTAATATTTAAAACATGATATAAATTTCTACTATTTTTATGTGATTTTTTCTTTACTGAAAAGTCAAACGCAGATTTGACCCCTTGTGCTTCTTGAAAATAGTGAGTGAATGTGGTAAAAATTGTTTATGGAAAGTTCAATATTTTTAATGTCTCAATCATCAACAAGTCATTTCGGAAACTATTTTTCACTAATTTCTCAAGCTTCTTTAGTTGTTAAAGGAGTACTACTGCTTTTGGCTCTGTTTTCAGTGATATCATGGGCAATCGTCATATTTAAACTTTTTGAATACAGGAATGCCAGAAAAAAATCGAATTTATTTCTTGATATTTTTAGGAAGACGAAATCTTTTTCAGATATTCATAAATTCACGACATCTTATAAAGATAGTCCTTTGTCTCAGATTTTTAAAGCGGGGTACAAAGAGTTATCTCAACAGATCTCGCCCGTAAGAGAAAAGAGAACGATTAATCTTGAGTCTCTTCAAAGATTGATGATAAATAGTTCAAATTTGGAAGTAACTCGTCTTGAGAGGCTTAACGGTTTCCTCGCTACCACAGCTGCCGTAACTCCGTTCATAGGATTATTTGGTACCGTATGGGGGATCATGACGTCCTTTAATCAAATAGGTGTTCAGATGAATGCAAATTTGGCAACTGTTGCTCCCGGGATTGCAGAAGCATTGATAGCAACCGCTTTAGGATTGTTTGCTGCTATTCCTGCAGTGATATTTTACAATCTGCTCATTAACAAAGTGAAAGTGATGATAATCCAGATGGAAAATTTTGTTAATGAATTTTTAAGTGTTGCAGAAAAAATGAATTAAAATGATGATAAATTCCCGAAATAAGATTTCGACAAATATGTCTGAAATAAATATTACACCGTTCGTTGATGTGATGCTTGTTTTGCTTATTATTTTCATGGTAACCGCTCCTATGATGCAGTCGGGAATAAATGTGAATTTACCGACTGCGGAAACGAGATCAAATCCAAGTTCATCCGGACTGATTCTGACTGTCACTAAGGATAGGTATATTCATATGAAGAATCAGAATGTAAATATTTTCTTGTTAGAGTCAAGATTAAAGAACTATTTCATTGGGAAAAAGAAGAAAATGGTTTTTCTAAGAGCTGATAAAGATGTAACTTACGGGTATATCATAAATGTTATGGATATTATTAAAAAAGCAGGTATTGAAACTATCGGGATGATTGTTGATAAGAAAGAAAAGTAATGAAATTTTCATCGGCAATTATAGCTTCCGTTTCTCTCCACGTAATTATAGTATTGATTGCATATTTTTATCCGGAAAGTACTTATAATAACGATACCACTTACTATGTTGATTTGGTTCAACTGGGTGGTTCTCCGCAAAAGATAATAACAAAATCAAAGGTGAAAAGCGATAAAGCTTCCGGTGAAACCGTAAGTGTAAAAGATCTTAGCGTTAAAAAGGAAAAGATATCTAAAATTACATATCCGGATAAAGATTCTAAGAGAAAATCAAAAAAAGAAGAAGAAGAAAAATTCGTTTCGGTAGTAAAAAGGGAAAAAACTCCTAAAAATATCGATCCTGTGTCGGATTCTTCCGATGATGAAGAAGGAGATTATGTAAGGACCGGATTATCGGGTTCCGGTCTCGGAGAGGGAGGTACCGGAGGTAATTTCCCTTATGCTTACTATGTGGAAACGCTGAAATCAAAAATAAAATCTTCATGGTATAATCCTTTATCATCTTCGGGGATTTCAGGAAAGTTTTTAGCTGTTGTCTATTTCAGGATATTTAGGGATGGAAGTATAGGGAGTCTTAAGTTGCAAAAAAAGAGCGGAAATAAATACTATGATCTTTCAACGATCAGGGTAATTAAGGAAGTAGTACCTTTTCCACCACTGCCTTCGGATTATCCCGAATTATATCTTGGTGTTTATTTTGAGTTCGAATGGGAGAGATAAATGAGAATAAACCGCAAGGAAATTTTTTTACTGATATTGTTGATTGTTGCAATCAGTGTTAATTTAATTCCTCAGGAAGAGATCAAAGTGAAAATCACGCAAGGTATAGAAATGATACCTGTTGCACTACCTAATTTTACATATTCGGAAAAATCCGAAGTTGAAGATAAAGTGAGGAGTTTACTATATGAAACCGTTTGGAATGACCTTGAGTATTCAAAAGTTTTTAAGTTGGTTCCACGGCAATACTTTACTTATATAAAAAAAATTGATCCCGATAATATTATTTTTAAGGATTGGGAATCTGTCCAAGCAAGAGTTTTAATAACAGGGAAGCTGGAAATTACGGATGGAGATAGAATTATTTTCTTGGTAAAAGTATTTGAAGTTTCTACGGGAAAGTTGATTTTTAAAAGAAATTTCGGTGCAAGGAAAGAATTTACAAGACTTATTGCTCACAGGGTTTCGGATGAGATGATGAAACATTTTGGAGAAAAACCGTACTTTACATCTAAAATAGTTTATGTTTCCACCAGAGATGGAAATAAGGAAATATATATTATGGATTATGACGGAGGGAGGGAAAAAAGGATAACTTATAACACTTATTTGGATCTTATACCTTCGTGGAGTAAAAATGGTGAAAATTTAATGTTTACAACGTACAAACGGGGAATTCCCGATCTTGTTAAATTCAACTTATATTCCGGAAAAACCGATCTAATATCAACCGGAGGTGTGAATTATAGAGCCGACTGGTCAAACGAAGGTGAAAAATTGGTTTATACTTCTTCAAAAAAAGGGAAAAATGCAGAAATTTATGTAAGATATATGGACTCGGGCAAAGAGAAAAGATTGACATTTAACAGAGTTATAGATTCATCTCCTTGTTGGAGCCCCAATGGAAAAGAGATTGCCTTTACATCCCAACGTTCGGGTACTCCTCAAATATATATTATGAATGAGGATGGAACTAATGTCAGAAGGATTACATATGAAGGTACCTATCATGACAACCCTGCATGGTCCCCAGACGGATCGAGAATTACTTATGTATCGAGAATTGAAGGTAGATTTGATATCTATGTCTTAAATGTTAAAAATAATTCCATATCAAAACTTACCGAAATGTCAGGCAGGAATGAAAATCCTACATGGTCTCCGGATAGCAGGCATATAGTCTTTTCATCAAATAGAAGTGGGCGGTATCAGATTTATTCTATGGATTATGACGGACAAAATTTAAAAAAATTAACCAGAAAAGGTGAGAATCTAATGCCAAAATGGCAAAAAACAAAATAGTTGTTTGACAAAAAAGTAATAGTATTATATAAAAATAGTAAAAACCAGGAGGTCAAATGAAAAGATTCTTATTTATAATGTTATCGTTATTCGTTATTATGTTTTTCTTCAGTTCTTGTGCAAAAAAAGTGAAGACTACGCCTGACTCAAATAAAGTGGAAGCTGTTGAAGAGACTACTCCGAAAGTTGAGAAGCCTAAACTTACGGAAGAGGAGATTTTTCTTCAAAAAAGTCTTGATGAGATTAATAAAGAGGGTTATCTTGTTAAGATAAACTTTGATTTCGATAAATATACAATCAGAGAAGATATGAAAGGTATTTTGCATAAGAATGCTGACTGGTTACTAAAACACTCTTCCGTTATAATATCCATCGGAGGGCATTGCGATGAGAGAGGAACGGTTGAATACAACATGGCATTAGGAGAGAAACGTGCTGATGCTGCGATGAAATATCTCATAAACCTCGGTGTCCCCGCCAACAGGATGAAGATTGTTTCGTATGGTAAAAACAATCCGCTTGTAAGAGGCGTTGATGAAAAAACTCATTTTGAGAATAGAAGAGATGAGTTTATTATAGTACGTAAATAGATCTTAATCAGTTGACTTGATATGAAAAAATTAAGGGGGGTATTGATTTTCTTTCTTATTTCGGGGGTATTTCTGTTTCCGGTAAAAAAAAGTACAAAGTTGATCCTGTCTGAACTTAGTCAGATGAAGAGTACATTAAAAGTACTTGAATCTATTGTCGGTGATATGGGCTCCGAATTAAAGGAACTCAATAAGAAGATGATGTTGATTGAGAATAAAGTTTCAGCGATAACAAAGAATCTTGCAAATGAAGGGCAGAATAACGAAACAATTCTTTTAAGCCTCCAGTTTATCAAGGAAGAATTTAATGAAGTTAGAAACGGGATCGGGAAAATTAATGATAAGCTTACATCCATTCCACTTGTAGCTGCAACAAAATCCGGAAACACGGATGGCGGTGTTGCTGATAGGAAAAGTGTTATCCAATCTCCTGACAGTGTCTATTTTACCGCATATTCCGACTACAATAAGAAGAATTACGATCTTGCTATTGTAGGGTTTACCCAATTTGTCAATCAATTTCCAAGCAATGTTCTTGCGGATAATTCACTTTATTGGATAGGAGAGTGTTATTACGCTCAGAAAAAGTATTCCAAAGCAATAGAAGTTTTTTCAGATATCATCGCAAAATATAAAAAAGGAGATAAAGTTCCCGATGCTCTTTTAAAGAAAGGTTATGCTTTGATAGAAATGGATAGGGTCGAAAGCGGGATTTCAGTGTTAAAAATATTGATATCGGATTTCCCTCTTTCCGAAGAAGCATATCTTGCCCAACAAAAGATAAAGGAATTGAGTGATTGAGATGGCTGGAAATGTAAAGAGTTTGAATAGAGTGGTCCTCGTAGGAAATGTACAACCGAGAGAACCGGAGGTAAGTCATATACCGAGTATAGGACGTGATGTAGCAAAATTTACAATTGTTACGAAAGAAGGCTATATGGACAAAGAGAATCAATGGAAGGAATCATCGGAATGGCACAACATTGTAGCATGGGGTTACAATGCAAAAAAAATTGAAAAAAATGTTAAAAGGGGCTCGTTGGTCCTCATTGAAGGAAAAATTAAGAGTAGAAAATGGCAGGACAAAAACGGACAGGATAGACGTACTACGGAAATAATAGCTGATACGGTTGTTCCGTTAGACCGTAGTCAACAGTCTAATAATGAATCTTCCTACAACGGAGATGGTAGCACATATAAAAATTCTTCGGATTTTAATAGTGGAAATAATTCTGAAATTACACCTGAAGCACAAATTGATGATATCCCCTACGATGATCCGTTCTAATTATGGCGTTTGTTAACTACAATAACAGAGAAATTACCATAAAGATAGTATATTATGGTCCTGCTCTGAGTGGAAAAACAACATGCTTAAAAGAGATTTTTAAAAACACCGAATTTAAGAAAAAAGGAAAGTTAATAACTCTTGACACGGATGGAGATAGAACTCTCTTCTTTGATTTTCTTCCACTTGAGATCGGGAAGCTTGGTGATTATTCCATCAAGGTTCAATTATATACGGTACCGGGGCAAGTTGCATACAATACAACCAGAAAATTAGTACTTCAGGGTTCGGACGGGATTGTTTTTGTTGCTGATTCTCAATTTATCATGAAGGATCAAAATATTGAAAGTTTTAGAAATCTTAAATTAAACCTTAAGGAAAACAGTATTAACATTTCAGATATACCGTTAATTTTTCAATATAACAAAAGAGATCTTTCCGAAATTCTTCAAATTAATGAGTTAAACGATGACCTTAATCCTCAGAATAAACAATTTTTCTCAACTATTGCTACGACAGGAGAAAATATTCAGGAAGGACTTCATGCGATTATGAAAATGGTGATGATATCTATTAAAAATAAACTTCCTGTATTTCAAAAGGATAAAACTGTTATGTTTTCAAGAGATGAGATTACTTCAACCAGTTTTAGCAAAGATAAAGATAGAAGAGACGATTTTTTAGTGAATGAAAGTGATGAAGAGGAGGAAATCATGGAACTTTCTTCCCCCGTTGATGAAAAAGATTCGAAATTCGGACATGATGAAAATGATAACGGTGATATTTTTGATATAGATGATGAGTTTGTAGATGAAAATGAAATATCGGCAATTGAGGTCCCTGAGTTGGAAAGAACCGATTATAATAGTGATGAATTGGAGGTCGATTCGGGTCCTATTGAGCTTACTGAGGATGATATGGTCACATCAAGTGATATAAAAATCGATCACATAGAGTTAAGTTCCTCAAATATTATTAAAGACGAAGGTACTCTAAATGTACCTCTTGATATTGAAATCCCTAATGGAAAAAGCTCAGTGGAGATAAATATTAAATTAAAAATAAGGATTAAAGAACCGGATTCTGAAAATAAATGAGAAAATCAATCATATTTTGTATTTTTTTTACATTGGCTGTCGCCTTTATTAATTCCCAGGGAATTCAAGTATTATCAGAAAAAATCCACAATAATATTACAGACTTTTTTAAAGAAATGAGAGGTGTAAATTATTCAATAATAAAATTTGAAGATAG
This sequence comes from uncultured Clostridia bacterium, assembly GCA_964422395.1. Taxonomy (GTDB): domain Bacteria; phylum Acidobacteriota; class Aminicenantia; order UBA2199; family UBA2199; genus UBA647. Next base: position 170,014 of record CAYRAO010000001.1, on the reverse strand, counting down.
TTTTAAATTCACAGACCTTGAATTGCAAAGGTTTTACAATTTGATTGTAACAAAACTGGAAGAATCTGATAAAGATCATTTTTTTGATCTTGCAACGGGATTTAACAACGGTAGAGGTAATTTTAATCTAAACAGAATTTCTAGAATTAATTATTACATTACTATTAAAATAATTAACAATATGGGAAATCTCGGAGCGGGGATATTAATATACAATCGTAATCTTGAAAGAGTTGTAAGTGTTAAGTATGTTGAGGTGTCTGTAGATAAAAATGAAATTGAGATTCTAAGTACAAAGGATCCAGGATTGGCAAATAGAGAATATTTGAAGATGAATGATATAAGAATTAGTGGTAACCTCCTCTCAGTAGATTCTTTTTTAATAGATGGAACTGATAATATATTTTTTTTATTTCCTGAAAGAATAGATGTATATACTTTGGAAAATAATACAATAAAAAAGATCAATTCGGTTAAAATTAGATGGGGAAGACCGTTCTACCCTTCTATAGAAATGGAAGGAAATATCTTTGTTTATTCCGAGAACAGTCAAATCTACGTATTTGCCGGAAGTAATTTTTCAAAGTATTCTCATGTGTTTAAATTTAACGAAAATAAATTAGGTCAATTAAGTAAGTTGGATTTTTCTGTTTTTGACATTGTATCGATAAACGGTAAAATTTATATGGCGGGATTTAATTATGATTTTGGAAAGAATTTTTATAATGGCAAACTCTATTTAAAAAGCTTTAATGCATCGAACTTGAGTTCAGGGGAAATTTTTATAAAAAAAATTCCGGATTTTTATTCCGCTTCATTTTATAAAAAGGGGGTAAATTTTCAAGCTCTTTTTCTTATTGATAAAAATTACAATATGAGAATATTTACCGATAAGGTTAGTGATTCTAAAAGAATTGATAGAAAGTACGGTTCTGCTATTGCTGTATTAAACGATCTGATTGTAGTAAGTGATTTCTCAAAGGCTAATGACAGGATAAAGGTATTAGGTATAAATGCAGATTCTTCGACTCCAATATTTGATAAAGAGATATTCGGAAGTATTAAGTTTATTAAAGAGGGTAAGGTTGGTAAATACAAAGGTTTTTGGATGTTAGTGAAAAATAACGGGGAAGTATCGGAAAAATCTAAATTACAATTTTGGAGAAAAGATATTGAATAGAACCATAAAATTAATATTAATCTTGATTACCATATTTATGATTTTTTCCATAAAGACAAAATATGGAGGGAATTTATCTATATTGTTGAATGAACCTGTTGATTTTGCTTTTTCTACAACAAATTATTCAGATTCCATATTTTATTCTTTTATCCATGAGAATATCTTTTATATGAAAAGTGATGGGACAATCTATTCAAATATCTTTAAATCTTATTCCTTTAACAAAGATAAAAATATAGTTTCTTTTGAAGTTAAAGAGAATTTAAGCTTTTCTAACGGTACTCCGATTAACGGAAAAAGTATTCACTATTCGTTAAAAGTTTTTTTTAATAAAGAAAATTCTATTGCAAAAAAGATAAGTCGATCGGTAAAAAAAATTGAAACTTCAGGGAATAAAGTTCTTCTCTATCTGAATTATAGAGTTGAAAATATATTTCAACTTCTTTCGTCACCGGAATTGGTTTTACTTTCTATGAATGAAAATGCATTCTCCGGTATGTTTATTCCTGATGAATGGGAAAAGAAGAGATATATTAAGCTTATTCCAAATAGATATTATTCTGGAGGTTTGTCTTACCTTGACCATATACTTGTTGTTTTTAAAGATGAGAATGGTCCGGATATTTTTCTTGCAAGACCAGGTATGAAATTTCCCAACCATAAAGTGTTGGAAAGTGGAATATATCAGAATATTTACTTAACGTTTCCGATGGGTAAAACCGGAAATAATACAAGAATAGCACTATACTCTTTTTTAAAAGTTTTTTTAAATAAATATAAATTAAATGATATTTCTTCTCTTACCTCTGATCAGGAATCTCCGGTATCAATAAACATAAAACAATTTTCCATGAGAAAGATAAAGTCAATATTAGGGAACTCTCAGTTTAAAATATATATTAATTCCTCATTAAAGAAATATGAAGATGAGTTAAATAAATTTATTAAAAATAATTATTTAAAAATTTCCATGGTTTTTATAAAAAATTCCAAATTGAAAGAGTTTACCAAAAGTGGAACGGGAATTAAATTTTATTTGACAGAGAAGATGTTTACAAAAAAAATGTCTCTTGAAGATAAGATAAAAAAAATTATTTTTGAACTAGCTTTTACCAAGTTAAATGAAAAGTACCTTAAACTATTAAATGAATTGGATGAAATTAAATATCTGAAGAGCAATGAATTGATGATGGATAAAATATCATCTATTGTTGAATCATTAATAAATAAAGAGTATATCCTACCAATAAAGCAGAAAAAGTTTGCACTTTATTGTAAAAATAAATTTGCAAATCTCTTCATTGATTATTACGGAAGACCAATATTTCATAAAATCAGAATAAAATAGATTTGTGTATTTACTTAAATTCTTTCAGTATTTTAATATAACTCTCTTTTTTCAACTCTTCAACGAGGATAATTATTTCTTTTTTTCTCTTCTTCTCGTAAATATCGTTCTCAATGCTTTTTTTAACGGATTTATATTCCTTAATAGTAGGTTCCCATTTCTTAATTAGCTGAATTATATACCATCCGTTATCGGTTTCAATCCAATCTGAGAATTTTTGTAATGATAATTTGGAAGCTGACTTTTCCAATGAAGAATCTAATTCACCCTTTTTAAAAGTACCCAACTCATAGTTATTATTCTCTCCCTCTAATTCCGAGAATTCCTTAGCAACCTCAATAAAATTGTTTGAAGCGGACAGTTTTTTTGTTATTTCATCCTTTTTTTGATTTAAAGATTCATCAGTAAAAAAATGATCTTTATTTAGGAATATACAGTTTAATTTATATTTAATCGGAGTGGTATATTTATTGATATTCTTTTTATAGTAAGAAATTATTTCCGAAGTATCAACAGTGATCCTATTTCCCAAAGATTCTTGAATAAACTTTTCCTGCATAAGTTGTTCCAATCTTTGCTTTTTAAACTCTTCATAACTAATTCCTTGAGAATTCAATGCTTTTATTAGATCTTCTTTTGTATTAAGGTTATTCCGTTTCATTATGTCTTTGATTACAAGGTCAAGATATTGACTCATATCATATTTTTTCTCTTTTGCTTTTGAAAGAATTACTTTTCTACCAATGACCAGATCAAGTAAATTAGATTTCATTTTGTCTATTTCCTCAGAAAGTTCTTTTCCTGAAAATCTAGTTTTTAGTTCTATAATCATTCCGTTTTTAAAATTTTCAAGTTCCGAATATGTTATGATTTCATCATTTACAATAGCATATATCTCTTCAACCGTATCACAGGGTATCAAAAATGAGAGCGAAAGTAGTAAAACAAATATTGGAAACTTCATGTTATTCTCCTTTTATTTTTGAGTAATTAAAGAATAGCTTGTCATAGCTTATTTTTAAATCAATATTCTTTGTTAAGATTTTTAAATATCTTGAAAACTCATCATTCATTTTAGTGTTAAAAATAATATTTTTTATTTTATCATTAACACTTTTTAAATATTGTTGTTTTTTCCCAAATTTTTTTTTTACCTTAAAAATATGAAAACCGAATTGAGATTCCACAACTCGGCTAATATTATTTGTAGGAAGTGAAAAGATAATGCTTTCCATCTCTTTGGGGAGTTCTCCTTTTTCAAAAATCCCCATATAACCGCTTTTTGCAGATTCAGGAGAGATAGAACTGGTTTTGGCAATTTCTGCAAATTTCGAAGGATTATTTAGGAGAATATCTTTGACCTTTATAGCTTCGTTGCGGGTTTTAAGCAGTATCTGATAGAGCTCAATCTTCTGTTTTTGAAAAAAATCTTTTTTGTTTAACTTGAAATATTTTCGGATTTCATATTTTGAAACTGAAATATTTTTATAAATCTTATTGTAAAGAAATTTTTCAATTTTTAATTGATTGATAATTGTCTCTTTTGAAAGAGTGTTTAATTCCAAATTTTTATTAATTGCATAATCCGATATCTCTTTTTCACTGATACTTATCTCTTCATCCTCACAAAATTGTAAAATTATTGAATAATTTACAAATGAATCAAATAGTCTTGACATCAGATTGTTTTCGCTAAAGATATTTTTAAGATCGGAGTATTTCGATCTTAAGTAATTTTTGAAATCAGAGTTTGAGATTTTTCGGTCATCAATTGAAATTATAATCTTATTGTTTATTATGTAAGCTTTGCTTGATTCGATTTTCTTTTGGGTATCGGTATGCTTTGATTGATCATTTGAATAGTTGCATGAGAATAATGCAATAGCAATCATAATTAGTGTTAAATGATATATTTTTTTCATTAGATAATTAGTTCGAATTATATATTATATTGATTAATCCTGCAAGGTAGATATTGTGAAATGTATAATCGGATCTGATAAATCAAACAGCGTCAACTAAAAGAAATCACAAAATAAAAAGGGATCCGGAGTATAAGCAAATATAGTTATGGATTTGTCTATGGGATGAACAAATGATATTGAGTAAGAGTGCAAGGCAAGTCTTTTAAACGTAGATTTTTTCCCGTAGAATTCGTCACCTAACACCGGATTACCGATATGGGACATATGTACCCTGATTTGATGAGTACGTCCCGTGTGAGGTTTTATGGATACGTAAGCAAAGTTTTCAAACTGGTATCGTAAGGAATAATATGTAAGTGCATCTTTTGCACATTCCGATCTCCCGTATTGATCAACGGTAAATTTTCTCCTATCCTTAGGATTTCTTATTATAGGAATGTTTACGGAACCGTTTTTGAATCTTAATCTACCGGCAACTAAAGCATGGTAAGTTTTTGTTATTTCTCTTCTTTTAAATTTTTTTTGCATTATTTTTAAAACCTTATCGGATTTTGCCAGAACGAGAACCCCCGATGTCCCTTTATCAAGTCTGTGAATGATACCGGGTCTGTCCGGATTTCCGATATTTTTTAATTCGGGATAGTTAATCAAAAAATAATCTGCAATAGTAGGTTCTTTGGTTCCCGAACCTTTATGAACGGAAATTCCCTCCGGTTTATCTATTATTAAGATGTGATCATCCTCAAATAATTTATTAAAACCATATGAGTTTGGGAGCAAATGATTGCTCGGTTCCCGAATTGCAATCTCGATAATACTCCCTTTTTTTACTTCCGTACTTTTTTTTAAACAAATTTTATTGTCAATTTTAACGAAACCGTCACTAATGTACTTTTCTATTTTTGATCTTGATTCGGATACCAATTTTTCCTTTAAAAAATGGTCAAGTCTCTTTACAAAACATTCGGCTTTGAATTTGTTAATTTGCATAAACGGAAAATATTAAGCTGTTTTTTTCAAGTATCTCTTTTTAAAAAACAAATAGAGAAATACTGAAGTAAATATTCCTATCAGACTAATAAATTGTGGTATGGAAAGACTTGCGAAAGGTGAATTCATACTTCCGATGATATATCCTCTGTCGGAATCCCCCCGAAAATATTCAACGAAAAATCTTATTAGGGAGTAATTAAAAATGTAAATTGAAAAAATCTTTCCGTCAAATGTCCTGTACTTTTTATATAGGATATAAAGAAATATAAAATTAAATAAATTTAGAACAGCCTCAAAAACTTGAGTCGGATATAGTACTTTCCCAATAGGGACACCGGTTTCCTGAGAAAGATCGGGGAAAGTGACTCCAACGGAGCAACCTGAAGCTTCTCGACCAAAACAGCATCCGGCGGCAAAACATCCCATTCTACCGAAAAAATGTCCCAATGCAATGGAAGGTGCCGCAAGATCTCCGATCTTTTTAAAATTCATTTTCTTTTTTCGGATGAACCAAATTGCAAACAATACTCCACCGATTAATCCTCCGTAAAAAACTCCTGCCTGAGTAAGAAGATTCTTGATCTGACCGGGGTTCTTTGTGTAGTAACTAAATTCGGTAAAGAACAGATATATTTTGGCACCGAGTAATCCTATTATAATTGAAAAAAAGATAAGATCCGAAAGGTCTTTGGTATTTATCCCGTCTTCTTTTCCAAGCTTCATACCGAGAATCATTGCGACTATAAAACCTATTGCAAGCAGAAAACCGTATGTATGAATAGTAATCGGTCCTAATTTAAATAGAATTGGTAACATATTAAGTCTCCTTTGAATTGAGTGTTGCACATTTATTTCTGAAAATAGATATTAAAAGTAGAATAATTCCAATTGAAATAAAAGAGTCTGCAACATTAAATGTAGGCCAGTGATAGGTTTTAATGTATACCTCAATAAAATCAACAACGTAACCTAAAAAGAATCTATCCAATATATTTCCTACAGCTCCACCCATAATAAATGAGAGAGAGAGCAGTTCGAGTTTACAGGACAATGATGTTTTGAAGAAAATATAGATAATTGTAAGTAATGCCGATATTGATAGGATTGTAATAGCGATCGGTACAATCTTGCTTTGAGTATTTTGAAAAAGCCCCCATATTACTCCTGAATTTCTAACGTATATAATCTTGAGAAATCCTTTAACAATATTTATCTGTTCATATAAATTGAAGTTTGATCTTATTAAAAGTTTTGTTATTTGATCCAGCAAAATGATGGAAAATACAAGCGACATGTACAGTTTCTTATTAATTATTTTCAAGATCAATCTCCTTGATCATTTCCGAGCATCTCATGCATAATTCCGGATAATCTCCATCTTCCGTTGTTTGAGAGAACCAATTCCAACACCGTGGGCATTTATCTCCATGAAATTTTGTAACCGATATTTGTTCGGAATCACCTGAAATAATTTTGAGTCTTGAAATAACAGTTACTGCTCTTATAAGTTCAGAATCATTTTCGATTTTAACATATTTGTCTTTAGTAAGAGTTAATTTGACATCAGCTTCAAGAGAATCGCCAATAATTTTTTCATTTCGAGCTTTTTCAATCTCTTTTTGAATAATATTTTTTATGTTTACAATTTCTTCCCATTTTTCTATATTCGTACTTTTAAGGTTTAATTCATTTGGCTTCGGAAAATTATTCAGGTGTATAGATTCACATTTTTCATCAAAATTTGGAATGTGTTTCCATACTTCCTCAACAGTAAATGAAAGAATCGGAGCAAGCATAAGAGACGTATCGATCAAAAGCTTAAAAACAGTTGTTTGAGCTGCTCTTCTTATTGTTGAGTTTTTAGCATTACAATATAAATTATCTTTTGTGACACTAAGATAAAAAGAACTTAATTCGACAATAAAGAAATTTGAAATTGCATGATAAATCGTATGGAATTCAAAATTTTTATAAGCTTCTAAAATTGTCTTTTTTAAAATTTCCAGCTTATAGAGTATATATTTGTCAAGTTCGCTGAGATCTTTATTATCTACCGTGTTTGTTTCAGGGTTAAAATCACTTAGTACTCCCAGCATAAATTTCCAAGTATTTCTTATCTTTCTATAACTTTCCGTTACCCTTGCAAGAACTTCGTTACCGAGTTTAATATCTTCTTTATAGTTGACCATTGCAACCCAAAGTCTGAGTATTTCGGCTCCTTTATCTTTAATTATTTCATGAGGAGATATAATATTTCCTTGAGATTTTGACATTGCTTTTCCATTTTTATCCAAAACCCAGCCGTGGGTCAACACTGTCTTATAAGGTGAGATACCTTTGAAACTTACTCCGACAAGAAGTGAAGAGTGGAACCAACCTCTGTATTGATCTCCCCCTTCAAGATAGAGATCGGCAGGAAATTTGTGCCCTTTATAATTTTCCAATACTCCAAAAGAAGAACCGGATTCGAACCAAACATCCAAAATATCCGTCCCTTTGATAAATTCCGAAGAATTGCATTTTGAACACTTAGTTCCGGAAGGTAGAAATACGGAGATATCATCGGTATACCAGCAATCGGAACCTCTCTCTTTAAAATGTTTACTTATATTGGTGATAATATCTTCATTCAAAAGAGGTTCGTTGCATTTTTTACAGAAAAAGACCGGTAGGGGTACGCCCCAGTTTCTCTGTCTTGAAATACACCAATCCGGACGGTTTTCGATCATATTTGTAATTCTCTCTTCTCCCCATTCGGGTATCCATTTTACTTTTTTTAACTCTTTAATAGCTTTTGAACGGAGTTCCGCTTCGTCCATTGCAATAAACCACTGCTCTGTTGCTCTGTAAATAATCGGTTTTTTACATCTCCAACAATGCGGGTAGGAGTGGTCGATCATTTCGCTATGAATAAGTGCATTATTCTTCTTCAAATCCTCCACAATGGTACTATTAGAGGCAAAAATCTCATGACCTGCATATTTTCCCGTCGATTCATCAAAAAGCCCTGTAGGTCCAACCGGAGCATAAATGTCAAGTCCGTATTCAAGACCTGCCCTATAGTCATCTTCACCATGTCCGGGAGCCGTGTGAACACAGCCTGTTCCCTGATCAAGTTCAACATAATCTGTAGTTATAATTAACGAATTTCTATCATACAAAGGATGTTGTGTATTAAAACCTTTTAACGAACTGCCCTTGAATGTTAATATTTTCTTATAATCTTTATGTAATTTATCAGCTATGTCTCCAATAAGCTGCTCGGCAGAAATAAAAAGATCTCCTTCAATTTCAAAGAGTGCATAATCATAATCTTCTTTAACTGCAATTGCCAAATTTGCAGGTATTGTCCATGGAGTTGTTGTCCAAATCAGTACAAAAATATCCCTATTTGAATATTCCGAAAGGATTTCAGGTATTTCCTTAAGTAGGAACTTTACATATATAGACGGAGAAGTATGATTATCATATTCAACTTCAGCCTCTGCAAGAGCGGTGTGACATGATGTACACCAGAACACGGGTCTTTTTTTTCTTATTACATTTTTGTTTTTAACGAATGACTTGAATGCATCTATTATGTAAGCTTCATAATCGGGATTTATTGTCTTATACGGATTATCCCAGTCTCCGAATACACCGAGTCTTTTAAACTCCTCCCGTTGAATATTAACAAAATTTTCAGCATAAATACGGCATCTTTCACGGATTTCCGGAATTGTCATATCTTTTTTCTTTGATCCGAGTTTTTTATCAACTTTAATCTCAATAGGGAGGCCGTGGCAGTCCCATCCCGGAACATAGGGGGAATTAAATCCGAGCATTGAATTTGTTTTTACGATAAAATCCTTGAGTATTTTATTTAGTGCATGACCGAGATGAATATTCCCGTTGGCATAAGGGGGACCGTCATGCAGTATGTAAAGCTCATTTTCTTTGTTTTTATCAATTATTTTATTGTAAATATCAATATCTTCCCAGAATTTAAGAATTTCAGGTTCTTTTCTTGATAATTGTGCTTTCATAGGAAAACTTGTTTTCGGAAGATTTAAAGTATCTTTCCACTTGATCTTTTTTTCACTTTCCATTTTGTTTTTACTCCAATAGTTAGTATGAACTTATAGAGGGTTATTTTCCAATATTTCATCTCATAAGTCAATACGGCACGTCTGTATCATTCTTTGATTCCATTTTTATATTTGTATAACGGGTGTTTTCAAAGTACTATTAAGCCTGTATATCATGATAAATTGCAAATATATGACCGTGTGTTTATAATGAGATAATAATTAAGCGAGGAATAAATGGGTGAAAAAGTATATTTTCTTGAGACTCGAGACATGGAGGATACCGCCGACATTTTGAGCAGGTTGAATGGTTTCCTCCGATCATCGGATTTATTTGATTTTATCGTGGAAAAAGATTTTATAGCGGTTAAGACACATTTTGGTGAAGATAAGATCAACGGTTTTATTAATCCTAAATATATAAATATGATAGGTAAATTTATCAGAAACAAGGGTGGAAATCCTTTTCTAACCGAAACATCAACTCTTTATAAAGGAAACAGGAGTAATGGGGTTGATCATATTAAATTGGCAGTTGATCACGGATTTTCAATAGAACATACGGGGATGCCTATAATAATGGCCGACGGAATTAATGGCGGAGAGGAAGTTGAAGTGGAAATAGGTGGAAAAATATATGACAATGTAAAGATTGCTTCAATTCTTTCAAAGATACAGGGTCTTATTGTCATTACTCATTTTACGGGTCATATAATCTCGGGATTTGGAGGATCTTTGAAAAATATTGGAATGGGATTGGCAAGCAGAAAAGGAAAAATGGTGCAACATTCAACCTCAAAACCGTCGATAAAGAAGAAAAAATGTACTGCATGCGGAGAGTGTATAAAATGGTGCCCTGTGGATGCGATTGAATTTGTTGATGGAAAAGCCAAAATAGATTCAAAATTATGTATCGGATGTGCAGAATGTCTTGCAGTTTGTAGATTTGATGCGGTTGTTTATAACTGGAGTGAAAGCTACGAAAAATTACAACGGAAAATAGTGGAACATGCTTTTGGAGTATCTAAAATAATGGAAGGGAAAGTTATATATTTCAACTTTTTAATGAATATATCAAAAGATTGTGATTGCATGGGAACTTATAAAAAAATAACGGATGATATTGGGATTTTAATTTCAAAAGATCCGGTTGCAATTGATAATGCCTCTTTGTATCTTATAGAGAAAAGGAGTAAGAAGAAATTATCGGAATTGAGTTATGATATACCCTACAGAGTGCAGATAGAGCATTCGGACGAAATAAATTTAGGAACTTCCGACTTTGAACTTATAGATTTGGAGTAATGTTTTAATTCAATCTATAGTTAGGTGATTCTTCAGTGATAACCACATCGTGTACATGACTCTCATTAAGCGAAGCACCCGATATTTTCACAAAACTCGATTTAGTTCTGAGTTCACCGATATTTCGACAACCGGTTAATCCCATTCCGGCTCTAACACCTCCGATCATCAACGGGATCAAATCCATAACACTACCTCTATATGGAACTCTCCCTTCAATCCCTTCAGGAACAAGTTTTGATTCCGAATATTCGTCTTCTTGAAAGTATCTATCTTTACTTCCGTCTTTCATAGCCCCTATAGATCCCATCCCTCTGTATTTTTTATACGATCTCCCTTTATAAATAATCAGTTCTCCCGGGCTTTCATCTGTTCCAGCTAATAATGATCCGAGCATTACCGAATTTGCTCCTGCCGCGATTGCCTTGGTTATATCACCGGAAAATTTTATGCCTCCGTCCGCTATGATCGGAACTTCATTGCGAATAGCTTTGAAAACCTCCATGATAGCACTAATCTGAGGCATCCCTGCACCCGTAACCATACGGGTTGTGCAAATTGATCCGGGACCTATTCCGACTTTTACTGCATCAATACCGAGATCTATCAGATCTTTTGCTGCCTCTCCCGTAGCGATATTACCTGCAATTAATTCAAGAGCCGGATATTTATTCCTGATTTTCTTAATAGTATCCATAACTTTCTTGGAGTGTCCATGGGAAGTGTCAACTACTATGGCATCAACTTTAACATCGTGTAAAGCTTTTACCCTCTCCATTGTGTCTTTCCCTGTCCCAACCGCTGCACCAACAAGAAGTCTTCCGAATTTGTCCTTGGATGCATTTGGAAATTTTGCCGTTTTTGAAATATCTTTGAGGGTAATAAGTCCGATCAACACGTTTGATTTGTCTATCACCGGAAGTTTTTCGATTTTATTCATATGGAGAATTTCTTTTGCTTTCTCCATTGAAATGTCATCTTCAACCGTTATTAAATTCTTTGAAGTCATAAGATTACTTATCTTCTGATTGAGATTGGTTGTAAACCTCATGTCTCTGTTTGTAAGAATGCCCTTTAATTTCCCTTTTTCATCTACTATAGGGAGACCGGAAATACCCTTTTCTTTTACGAGTTGCAGGGCTTCATATATTTTATTTTCAGGTTTGAGTGTGATCGGATCAACGATCATTCCCGATTCCGATCTCTTAACTTTTTTTACAAGTGAAGCTTGACCGGATATACTCATGTTTTTGTGAATTATTGAAATTCCTCCTAACTGTGCCATGGCTATTGCCATTTTTGCTTCGGAAACCGTATCCATTGCGGCTGAAATAAGCGGTGTGTTAATATCCAGATTTCTCGAAAATTTAGTTGAGACATCAACTTCTCCCGGAATTACTTCGGAATAATCCGGAACCAATAAAACATCATCAAATGTAAGTCCTTCAAATTTTTTTATTTTTTCTTCCATTGTTTATCTTCTCTTCTTTTTTTTCTTTTTACCCGATCTCCTTCCTGGCATCTTAGAACTCGGTTTGGATAGCTTTGTAATTTTCTTTTGTCTCAGATTTTCAATCTCTTCTTCCGCTATCGGTTTAAAAAAGAATATGGATCTGATTACTTCATCATCTATTCTGTTCTGAAGTTCCTGAAATAGAGAGAAACTTTCCCTCTTATATTCTATTAGAGGATCTTTTTGAGCATACCCTCTAAGTCCGATACCTTCTTTAAGGTGGTCGATATTGAGTAGATGGTCCTTCCACTGAGTATCAATTATTTGAAGCATGATCCATCTTTCGAATTCCCTTAAATTTTCGGGACCTATCAGTTCTTCTTTTGAAGCATAGATATTTTTAATTGAGTTCAATACTTTGTCGTAAATTTCGGAGTAGGGGATATCTTTAATCTCTTCATCAATAACATCGTCGACATTCAATCCGTACTGTGCTGCAATCTCTTTTTTAAACGATTCAGTATTCCATTCTGCCGGATCCTTATTCTCATCCAGATGGTATTTTGCGATACTTTCGAAAATATCTTCTATCAATTCCAATATGTGTTCTTTAAAGTCCTTCCCGAAAAGGATATCTTTTCTAATAGAATAAATATTTTGACGCTGCTTATTCATTACATCGTCATATTCGAGAAGATGTTTTCTCATTGTAAAATTCTGTCCTTCAATCTGTTTCTGAGCATTTTCTATAGCTTTTGTAACAAGTTTGTTTTCAATAGGGTTGCCGTCGCTCATTCCTGCTCTTACGAGAAGTCCCTTTACCCTGTCTCCACCAAGAATTCTCATAAGATCATCTTCAAGAGATATATAAAATCTTGATGAACCGGGATCACCCTGCCTTCCCGATCTCCCTCTTAGCTGATTATCTATTCTCCTTGATTCGTGTCTCTCCGTACCGAGAATATGAAGACCTCCGAGGGAAAGGACTTCATTCTGCTCAATTTTTTGCTGTCTATTTACTTCTTCCTCTATTTTTCGGAGTGTTATTTCAGGAGCATTGTCAGGAGTGAATCCTTTCTTTTTTAATTCTTCCCTGATAATAAATTCCGGATTCCCGCCTAACACAATATCCGTACCTCTTCCCGCCATATTGGTTGCGATGGTAACAACTCCCTTTCGACCTGCTTGTGCAACAATCTCGGCTTCCGATTCATGGTATTTTGCATTTAAAACATGATGTTTTATCTTTTCTCTTATAAGTCTTCGATGAAGTAGTTCTGAATTCTCAATTGAGATTGTTCCGACAAGAACCGGCTGACCTTTTTCATTAAGAGATCTGATCTCATTAACAACCGCATCCCATTTCTCCTTCGCACTTCCGTAGATAACATCCGGCATCTCATCTCTTATTAATGGTTTGTTTGTCGGTAATTCAACAACATCAAGATTATAGATAGAATGGAATTCCGTTGCTTCGGTAATTGCAGTACCGGTCATTCCTGCGAGTTTATCATACATCCTGAATAAGTTTTGAAAAGTTATGGTTGCATGGGTTTGAAATTCTTGTTCTATTTTCACATTTTCTTTTGCTTCAAGAGCTTGATGTAATCCATCGGAAAACCTTCTCCCAGGCATCATTCTTCCTGTAAATTCATCAACTATAACAACCTGATTATCATTAACTAAATAATCCACATCTCTGGTGAAAAGGAGATGAGCTCTAAGAGACTGGTTAATCTGATGTAGAGTGTCCATATTTGAAAGATCGTAAAGGTTATTTACCTTGAAGAAATTTTCTGCCGAATTTATCCCTTCTTCAGTCAAGGATACTGTTTTTGATTTAAGATCAAGATCAAAATTTTTTTGATCGGATTTTATCTTTTTTACAAAGTTATTAACATTATAATAAAGAGAGGTTGATTCCTCCGTGGGTCCTGAAATTATAAGTGGGGTTCTCGCCTCATCTATAAGTATGGAATCAACTTCATCTATGATTGCATAGTTAAAATCTCTCTGACATAAATTTTCAACTTCAAACTTCATATTATCTCTAAGGTAATCAAATCCGAACTCATTGTTAGTTCCGTATGTTATATCGCAATTGTAAGCCAATTTCCTTTCTTCATCGTCCAATCCGTGTTTAATGACCCCAACGGATAAACCGAGGAAACGGTATATCTTTCCCATCCATTCGGAATCTCGGGAAGCGAGGTAATCATTTACGGTAACTATGTGTACCCCTTTTCCTCCAAGGGCATTAAGGTAAGCTGCAAGAGTAGCAACAAGTGTTTTACCTTCACCTGTCTTCATTTCGGCAATCTTTCCCTGATGTAGTATGATACCTCCGAGAAGTTGGACATCAAAATGACGCATGTTAAGGACACGTTTCCCCGTTTCCCTTACTACAGCAAAAACTTCAGGAAGGATATCGTCCAAAGTTTCACCGGATTTTAATTTTTCCTGAAATTTTTTGGTGTAGCTTTTTAATTCATCGTCCGAGAGATGACCTATTTCGGATTCAAACCCATTTATTTCGGAGATTATTGGAGCAAGTCGTTTTAGTTCCCTTTCGGTATTAGTTCCGAACACTTTTTTTAATAAATAATTGATCATATTAACGATATTATATCAGAACATTAAGTTAAGGCAACATTCTTTTAATTAACTCTTTTAATAAAGAAAAAATAGCCTTTTGAGGAATTATATTACAAAGTTTGCTTTGACGATCAATATTTATTAGAATTGACAACTATGGAATTCAATTCAAGATCATTTGGAAAGAGACGTATTACAGTTTTACTATTGGTGGTATTGTCCGTTTTATTTCTATTATTAAAAACTTGTAAGCATAAAAAGATAGAAAAAATCGAGTCGGTTTTTCATAAATCGGAATTTTCAGGATCGACTGTTTCCAAGTCGAAAGAGGATAAACTTGAATTTAAACGAAAAGTGAGAAGAGGGGAGAATCTTGCATCCATACTGTTTTCCGAGAATGTTGACCAGTCACTTATTCCGGCAATTATTTCAAAAACAGGAGAAATTTATGATCTTAAAAAAATAATAGCCGGAAATTCTTTCTTAATAAGCTTTGATGTTAACGGCTTCCGATTATTCAGGTATAGCATAGCAAAAAATAAGTATGTGGAGGTTAGCAAATCGGGCAACGGATTAATCTCCGGTCGAATAGTTGAAATTCCTTATGAAATCAGAGTTGAATTTGTATCAGGTACCATAAGAGGATCTTTATATGAATCTCTTACAATTTTAGAGGAGGGAGGAGGAGAACTTGCCGAACACCTTGCCGCACTTTATGAATATGATATTGATTTTAACAGAGATATAAGAAGAGGTGATAGTTTTACGATCCTTTTAGAAAAAAAATATCTTAAAGGAAAGTTTTTAGGGTATGGAAGGATATTTGCTTCGGAATTTGTTAACAGGGGAAAAAAAACAAGTGTTATCCGTTTTGCTTCACAGAAGGGGAAAAGTTCCTATTATCATCCCGATGGAAAAGCCGTAAAAAAAATGTTTCTCCGATGTCCTTTACCTTTTTTACGTCTTACCTCCGGTTTCGGATTTAGAAAGAGACATCCGGTAACGGGATTTTCAGCTGTACATAACGGGATTGATCTTGGTGCGGCAAGGGGAACCATTGTTCGGTCAACAGCAGACGGTAGAGTTTTCTCAACCGGATATAACAGGTTTCGGGGGAAATATATTGTAGTGAGTCACGGTAACAGGTACAAAACACATTATTATCATCTATCACGGATAAGAAAAGGGATAGGACGAGGAAAATGGGTAAAGCAGGGGAGTGTTATCGGTTATGTGGGGAGTACGGGAAGATCTACCGGACCACATTTACACTACGGGTTACAGAGAGGGGGAAGATATATTAATCCTTTAAGACTAAATTCTCCTTCCCGAAATCCGGTGAAAAAATGTGATAAAGAGAGGTTTGGAAATTCCGTTAAGATTATCTTTTCTCTGTTTGAGATTGGAAATACAGATATATTGAATGATTACTTAAAACAATTAATTTTTAACTCGGCACTAAATCTTATCGGAGATAGTATCTGAGAGAAGGAATTAGGAAATAAAAAGCATTAGAAATAGTTACTTCGGAATTTAAATAATTGTAATAAGACTATACCTTTTTTTACCGATCTGTATAAGAAAATATTTGTTGTGAATCATATCTTCCGTTCCAAGTTCCGATTCCGTATCTTTTACTCTGTTCTTATTTATGGATAATCCCCCACTTTTAATCATACGGCGTGCTTCCCCTTTTGAAGAAAATACGGAGGTCTCGACAGATAGCAATTCAATAATATTTATTTTGTTGTCAATGATTGATCTTTTTATATCAAAATTTGGAATCTCTTCACATATATTTAGAAAATCCGATTCGGATATCCTTAAAAGTGTCTCTTTTGTACCTTTTCCGAAAAGTATTCTCGAAGCTTCTTCAGAAGCAAGATAGTCTTTTCTTGAATGAACCATTGTGGTTATCTCTTCTGCAAGTTTCTTCTGGAGGATTCTCAAGTGTGGAGTTTTGCCATGCTCTTTAGTAAGTTCTTCAATTTCACTTTTTTTTAGAGTTGTAAATATTTTTATATACTTCTTTGCGTCTTTATCCGATACGTTGATCCAGAACTGAAAAAATTTATACGGTGATGTTTTTTTGGGATCCAACCATACGTTATCTCCTGCCGTTTTACCGAATTTTGAGCCGTCACTTTTTGTTATTAGCGGGCATGTGAGGGCAAATGCCTCTCCACCGGTTTTTCTCCTTATTAATTCCGTACCGGTTGTAATATTTCCCCATTGGTCGGAACCGCCCATTTGCAGTTTACAATTTTTAGATTTATAAAGTTCAAGAAAGTCTACCGCCTGAACAAGCTGATAAGAAAATTCCGTAAATGACATCCCGCTTGTTGATCCTTCACCGATCCTTTTTTTTACAGAGTCTTTAGACATCATATAGTTAACGGTTATATGTTTCCCTATTTCTCTGATGAAGTTAAGGAATGAGTATTCTTTCATCCATTCATAATTGTTGACTATTTCTGCACAGTTTTCTCTATTTTTACTAAAGTCAAGAAATTTTGCCAACTGAATTTTTATTCCTTCCTGATTTTTGTTTAATGTCTCTTCGTCAAGGAGATTCCTTTCTTCGGATTTTCCGGAAGGATCTCCTATCATTCCGGTAGCTCCACCGAGAAGTGCAATGGGTTTATGCCCTGCCATTTGGAGGTGCTTCAATATCATAACCGATACCAAATGACCTATATGAAGAGAATCTGCCGTAGGATCAAATCCAATATATGCAGTTGTACTCTCTTTTTTTAGTAACTCTTCCGTTCCGGGCATAATATCATGGATCATCCCCCGCCATCTTAACTCTTCAACAAAATCTTTATTTGATGTGGTCATTCAAACTATTTGTCTGCCAAGATCAATGGCTTTCATGTTCATATCCACAGTTCCTTTTGGTGCCCATTTTTCAACAAAGTTAACCATGTTGTCATAGTCGATAATGTTTGTTAGTTTTTGAGTCATTGAAAGTGTAACTACAGAAGTAAAAACAATATTTCCCAATTGTTTTTTTATCTCATTGATCATAGGTATTTTGTATATTTGCCAGTTCTTTGTATCACCGAGGTCTGTTATCAGATTTGAATCAACAACAACTATCGCATCGTCTTTAACTCTGCTTTTATACAAATCGTAAGGTTTTTGATATGTACAAAGAAAAAAGTCAATATGACTTGCTTGAGGGAATACTATTTTCTCATTTGAGATTATAACATCGACTTTCGTCGGACCCCCTCTGACCGTTGCAGTGTAAGTAGGACTCTCCAACGCATATTTCCCTTCCTTTTCAACAGCAATATCTACCAGCAGAGCACCGGCTGTTATTATTCCCTGACCTCCAACGGCACCTAATCTTATTTCATATCTATCCATTTTATCCTCATACTATTTTTTATTATTCTTTTTTGCGGCTTCTTTTGCAGCCGGTACAATATGCTTATGATAAAGTTCCGAGTATTCATATCTATTTTTGTCTTCCAAGAGAATTCCTACAGGATATTTATGAGCCCTCTCTTCCGTACTCATCTTTGCATACTGTTCTTTTGTTACTGTCCTACTGGCAATCCATTTTGTCATTTTAACGGGGTTTTTCATTTTATTTTTTCTGCCTAGATTTATGTGACAGTTGCTTATCGCTTCCACCACGGAAAAACCGCTATGTTGGAAAGATTTCTTAATAACTTCTTTTAACTGGGTTGTCCTGTTGACCGTTTCTCTTGCAACAAAAGTTGCTTTTGCTGCTATCATCAGTTCGGAAGGATGAAATTTCGGTTCAATATTACCGTACGGAGTTGTTTCGGTTATGAATTTTTGTGGAGTTAGGGGTGAAACTTGACCTCCGGTCATACCATAAACTCCGTTATTTATCAGGATCATTTTAATCCCTATATTCCGCCTTGCCGCGTGAATAAGATGATTCCCACCTATTGCCATTGCATCTCCGTCTCCCGATATAACCACCACAAGTTTATCAGGTCTTGAAAGTTTTACACCCGTAGCAAAAGTGAGAGCTCTTCCGTGAGTTGTGTGAAGAGTGTTTGTGTTGAAAAATGTCGGCATTCTACCTGAGCATCCGATTCCTGCAATTACAATAATATCGTTCGGATCAATATCAAGTTCCGAAAAAGCCATTGCAATTGATTTTAAAACAACACCATCGCCACATCCCGGGCACCAAGGTGTCGGAAATGTCTGATACCTAATATATTTTTCATATTTGTTCATTTGGTGAACTCCTTGATTGAATCAATTATTTCCTGAGGAGTAAATGGGATTCCGTTTGCTCTTAAAAGGGTGTTTTTCTTTACATCATCCGTAGAAACTCTCTCAATTTCATATTTGATTTGTCCCATGTTCATTTCAACGGTCAATACCTTTTTAATCTTTTTAAACCTTTCTTGAAGTGCCTTTTTCGGAAACGGCCAGATTGTAAGCGGTTGGAACAAACCTACTTTTATCCCTTCCTCTCTTGCGTCCCTTACAGCACATAATGCGGCTCTGGCGGAAACTCCGAAAGCAAAAACCATTATTTCCGCATCTTCCATATGGTATTCATTGAATTTGATGATCTCATCTTGGTAATGATATATTTTTTGCATCCTAAGATGTTGCATTTTATTGGCGGTATCGGGATCGGATGTCGGCCAACCATGCGAGTCGTGTTCCAGTCCGTCGATATGGATCGGATAACCTTTAAAAAAATCTACTCTCGGTGGATTTTCTCCGATATTTCTATCATAAATATTTAGATCCTTAATAACGTTTACTTTTTCCTTATAGATATTGATATCTTTTTTTGCCGGAATCTCTATATCTTCGTGGGCTTTGGCTATTACTTCATCCAAAAGGAGAATGACCGGATTCCAGAATTTTTCCGAAAGATTGAAAGCTCTAACCGTTTCGGAAAAAATTTCATCGGCAAAAGCGGGATAAAGGGCAATAATCGGATGGTCACCATGAGTTCCCCATCTGGCTTGCATTATATCGGCTTGGGAAGGTTTGGTCGGAATTCCGGTAGAGGGACCACCTCTCATAACATTTACAATTACGAGGGGAATCTCCGCCATAACCGCAAGACCGAGATGTTCCTGCATTAGTGAGAAACCCGGACCACTTGTAGCAGTAAGAACTTTCTTTCCGGAAAGAGAGGCACCTATACATGCACCCAAAGCCGATATTTCATCCTCCATCTGAATAAAATCACGTCCCATTTTCGGAAATTCTCTTGAAAGATGTTGGGCAACCTCGGAAGACGGTGTTATGGGATATCCTGCAAAAAAATCACATCCTGCCTCAATTGCAGCTTTTGCAACAATTATGTTTCCTTGGAATACTTTTCTTTTGCTCATTTCTCGTCCTTGTATTGCTCATGATTTATAAATATTGCAAAATCGGGACATCTCCGTTCACACATTTTGCATCCGATACAGTATTCGGGTGCATCAACTTTTAGAGATATACCGAACTTACTCTTAATATTATCTTCAAGAATAAGAGTCCCTGTCGGACATATATCGACACAGAGACCACAACCTTTGCAGTATCTACTTATAAGTTCAATACTGTTTTTTTTTTTTGAAGGATTCTTCTCTTTGCGAATTAAAAGAGCTGCTTCGTTAATTTGTTTTTCTTCTTTATCCATGTATTTTACCCCTGTATTTCAGGATTTGATTTTTGACTTTTAAAACAAACAATTTCTATGGATTGAAAATTTTGGATTATCATTTTTGCTTCCCGATTATCTCAACTTAACGGCAAGGATAAATGATTTTGTATGAATGCCCATTTTTTTAGAAGGAATTCTATCATAAATATAAAGTGAATTGAAACAAATGGAGCACTTTTTTTTATTTTTTTTTGTGAAGATTTAAACTTGATTTTTAAACATGAAGTTACTTTGCAAAAGGGGCGTTTATTCCCCTATGATTTTTACCAAAATTCTCTTCCGTCTCATTCCGTCAAATTCCCCATAGAAAACGGCTTCCCAAGGTCCTAAGTCAAGTTTCCCTTCGGTGACGGCGATCACCACTTCTCTTCCCATTATTGTCCTTTTTAAGTGTGCATCGGCATTATCTTCAAAACCATTGTGCATATATTGTGAATAGGGCTTTTCAGGAGCAAGTTTTTCCAACCAAATCTCATAATCATGATGAAGTCCCGACTCGTTATCATTGATGAATACACTTGATGTGATATGCATAGCGTTGCACAGAAGGATCCCTTCTTTGATGCCGCTTTTTTTTAAACATTTTTCTATCTGTGGGGTTATATGGAGCAACTCTCTCCTCTTTTGTGTCTCAAACCATAATTCTTCTCTATAAGTTTTCATTTACTCTCCTTTGCAAGCTTTTGTAAATCAACAATATAATCGGCTATTTTTATGATATCATCTCTTTTAAAATGTTTAATATTTTTAAAAACATTTTTATCGGAAATAATTGCAGATAGAGATCTAATATTCGATTTGAGTTTGTTAGAAATTTCAGGATCAAAAACTTCAAAAATATGAGAACCGTTTACAGTGAGTCCCTCAATTAAGATGAAGTCGTGATCTTTGAAATCATTGTCGGCAATTTTAGAAAAATCCTTAGGATCGGTGATTTGTCTCATTTTCATTAATTGTTTTTCCGCAATCAAATATACGGTCTCGGCACCACTGTCAAGAAATTTTCTGCTGTCTTTTCCTTCCGGTTCCACATGAAATCTGTCCGGTATTTTTTTAACTGCAAGAACATTAAATCCACGTCCGGAAAGTTCTTTGATAAGACTGCTTATCAATGTGGTTTTTCCACTCTTTGACCATCCGATAAATGAAAAAAATTTCATCAAGAGATACTAATCCATAATAAAAAAATAGTCAATAATACGACCGAATAGTTAAATAAGGTCTGAAAATCTTGTGTTTCCCAAAGTATGATGGGGCATTTTTAATAGGTCGTTTACATGTTTTACGGGATTGAATGTGGATGAAGGAACTTCAACAAACAGCGAGATCCATTTTTCCATTGAACCGTTCCATAATCCGGGATGTTCAAAGATTTTTATTTGTTTCCCTTCATAGTCCTTTTCGGAAATGAAGTACCTTGATTCTTCGACATAGTCTTTAAGATCAAATATTTCTCCGCGATAGTTTTTTGTGGAGCAGACGATATCAACCGGATTAAAGTATGAAGATTGCTTTAGTATTTCCAATTGTTCCGGAATGCTAACATCTATTTGGGATTTTTCAACTATTTGAAGGGAAATATGTCCATCTTTATTGTGTATCCAAAAAGGTCCTCCTCCCGGTTCGTTTTCATTTCTGACCATTCCGCAAATCCTGACGGGTCTATTGAGTTTTTCTTTTAATATTTTTTTTTTCTTATCAAGTTCAAAGTTAATGAATTCGGAAGGAAACGGTATATTCAGAACATCTTTTGAGAAACAGTAGATATTGTTGATGGATTCTCCGTCTTTTATGATTTTTGGAAGTGTATTAATGGAACTGAATATTTTTTCTCTTATTTCAAGCAAGAATGAGAAAAGAACTTTTTTATACTCTATAGTATCGTTTAATCTGTCTCCCGTTGTGACGTTGTCTATATTTTTAATAAAAATAATATCTGATTTTAAATCATTTAGATTTTTAATTAACGAACCGTGACCTCCGGCTCTTAGCAAAATATTCCCTTCTTTATCCCGAACAATCTCTCCTGTATTATTTATGGAAATTGTGTTTGTTTCATCTCCTTGAAAGGAGAAATCCACATTTACACTATATCCGAAATTATTAAATAATTCTTGTAGTTTTTTTACTTCAAAAGAAAATTCTTGAAGAAAATTCTTGTTGATTGTAAAGTGTATATTTACTTTACCGTCTATCCCTTTTGCATACATAATTGCTTCAAGAAAGTGTTCTCCGACAGGGGAGATAGATATATCCGAATACTTGTGAAATTTGACAAGACCTTTCGGAATATAGTTGTAATTAAGTCCTTTTGGTTCCAATATATATTCCAATAATGTTCCTGTATTACAACTTGCGATTATGTTGTCAAAATTTTTCCCGTCTTTTTTTAAAACATTTTCGAGATCATCATGAAATGCAAATTTATGTTTCCGAAGAGCTTCGAGAAATGTTGATAAATATTTATTTTCTCCGTTATAATCTTTCAAACTGGGTGAAATAGTCTGAGTTTGCCGTGATCTTTTCAGATTACAAGAAAGATGACCAAACATTCTTGAAGCAGCACCTGAAGCCGGAACGAATTTTATGATAGAGTGATTTATGGAGTTTTCATCAAACCTCTTAACCAGTTCTTCTTTTTTCTCCTTGCTAAATTGGAGTATCCCGTCATCTAATGAAGCCGGTCTGATGAGCTTTACTGGAATATTGCCTTTTTTTAGGTTTAGAAATTGAGAATTTACGATATCTACGGTTAAATGGTTCTTCTCAATGATTAACCTATCTTTATGCGTTAAACTCAATGTTTTCATTTTACTCTATATTTCTGATCTTAATATGGAAAATATTAGAATATTTTATGATTAATAGCAAGTTATATTTCATAGATGAGAACCTATTTTGTTAAGGATGATAATTGATATCATCAAGGATAGGAAAATATCATAACCGGAGCGAAATTTGACAGCGGTTGAAATTGAGATGTGATTATATTAGGATATAGGTATGAAAAAAGCAAATTTTGTTATTATTGGTTTCTTGATATTTTTTCTATCTCTTTTTCTAATTAACCATCTTTACTCTATCGGATCTTCGGGAGAAAAACCCAACGACATTATTGAAACTGTTAATGTAACAAACTTTGAAGTTCCGGTCAGAGTTTTTCTAAAAGGTGTTTTGGTAGATAATCTTACAAAGAAGGATTTCTTGTTGTATGAGGGTGGCAAAAAGCAGAAGATTAACGGTTTCTATATTTTGAAAAAAAAAATTGCAGTTTCAGACGATTTTTCTTCAGATTCAAAAAAGGGAGTTGGGAAAGGTAGATATTTTGTTTTGGTTTTCAGAATCTCCGAATTTAATAATCAGTTAAAAAAAGGATTAAACTATGTGTTCGATAAAGTTTTGAAGAAAACCGACCAACTGTTAATCTTTATTAATGATAAAACTCTATCTGTAAATAATCTTGAGAATCCCCTGTCTACAAAAGAGGTTGTTTCCAAGATGCTTCATAAAGAAAGTGTTAAAGCCAAATATCGGCTTACAAAGATTTTAAATGTAATAAATAATGAGTTGTCCGTTACTGAATTTAATATATTTACAGCTTCGTCAATGAATCAACCCGGAGTTGAAATTATTAAGTTCCTTGAGAAATATCTAAAAATATGGAACAGTTACAAAAAATTATATCTTACACCTTCTGTAGATGATTATTATAATTTTGCAAGGTATCTCCAGAAAATAAATAAGGAAAAATGGGTGATCAATTTTTACCAAATTGAAATGTTCCCCAAATTGAAAAGATACGGTGAAATGATGAGTAGAATCAGAAATCGGATCGGAGAACTTCAAGGAAGCTCAAGAGGAGAAGATGTTTACTATTCAAGAAAGATATCCAATTTACTGATGAAACTGAATATATCTATGAATGCTACTACGGATTTTCCCGCTGATGAGATTTCAAAATTATTCTATAAAGTAAATACGGTTTTTCACTCTATCTTTATTAATACGACAAAGGCAATTTTATCGAAAGATGTTGAGTTTAAAAAAATATCTTCAAATCTGGAAAACAGTTTGCGAGAAATAACAAAAAAAACAGGTGGAACTCTTATTTCCTCGGGAAATATAGCAAAATCCGTAGAAAAATTAACTAACAAAGAAGATATCTTATATATGCTCACATATTCACCTGAGGGGAAGAAGATTGGAAAGATAAAAATTGAGACAAGAAATCCTAAATATAAAGTTGTCTATGATAATAATATGCGTGATAAATATATAAAAAGATATTTCAAAAAAAAGGAGTCGTTGATCCCTTCGGTGAAGATTGAGAGTGTTAAGTTAAACGGGAACAAATTGAGCCTGAATATTTTAGATTATTTTTTTAGAATGGAGAATGGAAAACGTCTTGGGAAACTTAAGATCCATATTAAGATTGAAAATAGATCGGGAGAGGTTTTTTTTGATCAACGTAAGACTATCGTAGCGGATAAAGAAAATTTTAAAATCACTCTATCTTTAAATAATCTTGTAAAGGGTGGTTATAATATTTTGGTTGAAGTTCTTGACTTATTAACTGAAAAGAGTGATATGAAATACTTAAAAGAAGAATATAAGTAGCAAAAGAATTTTAATATTTCACATTCTTCAAAAACATAAAAGTCCGTGTTATTATATTCGAAATTATATTAGTTTTACAAAAAAAGGTTAAAAAGATGAGTTTACTGGATAAAGAAAAATATTTTAACGGAACGGAAAATGAGCCTGAGAATGTTTTGTTTCTCCGCGAGATTAAAGATCTGAGGAAAAAGCATCTGAAAAAACCTTCACTATGCAAATCTGCATTTCTTATTATTGATATGCAGAATTTCTTTTTTAACCGGAAATCTCATGCATTTATCCCATCAGCTCCGTTTATCGTCGACAGAGTAATAAGATTGAGGGAGAGGTGCAAAGAATTGAATGTTCCGGTAATATATACGAGGCATGTCAATTCCGAGAAAAATGCAGGTCAAATGATTAAATGGTGGCGGGACATTTTGAAGGAGGAAGATAAAGCTTCCATGATCATTGATGAATTGTCGGATATTTCGGGAGATGTAATAATCAAAAGTCAATATGACGCTTTTTACGGAACAGGATTGGAAGAAGTGCTTAGGGAGAGAAACATTTCGCAGATAATAATTTCGGGAGTAATGACCCATCTCTGTTGTGAAACAACGGCACGAGAAGCATTTGTAAGAGGTTTTGATGTCTTTTTCGGTATTGATATTACGGCAACATACAACAGAGTGTTTCATATATCCGCGTTACGAAACTTGTCACACGGATTTGCAGTTCCGCTTACATCTATGGAACTTTTACAAGCTTTGAAATAAAATGGTATTAAAGAAAAGGGTTGCTATAGTCGGATCGGGACCTGCCGGATTATCCGCATCAATTCAATTAAGCAGATTCGGAATAGACCATTTCATATTTGAAAGATTGTTGCCCGGTGGATTATTGAGAAATGGAAATAGGATCTCAAATTATACAGGTATTTATCCATTTTTGTCAGGGAGAAAACTTTCTGAAAAAATGGTTGACCATTTCAAAAGTTTTTCAAATGAATTAATACCGATGGAAATAGAAAGGGTTTTTTTTGATAATTCTAATTCCGAATTTAAATTGGAGTCACAAAATTCAACGTATTTTTCGGATTTTCTTATTGCGGCGAGTGGAACCAGACCGATAAAGCTTGACTTAATTAATAGTATTTCCGGTAAATTAAAAGAGTTTATCCATTATGATATTGATTCTTTATCGGAATTCTCAGGGAGGAAGATATTAATAATAGGTAGCGGTGATTGTGCATTTGATTATTCCCTTTCATTAACGGAATCAAATGATTTGGTACTTATTAACAGATCGGAAAAAGTATCAGCGTTAAAAACTCTTTGTGAGGAAGTATTTAGTAATGGAAAAATAAGTTATCGTCCGATGACCGAGATAACAAATATTGTAGAAGGAGTTTCCAAACCTTTAAAGGTGGAGTTGGTGAGTGAAAAATTATCTTATTATGAAGAGTTTGATATTATTGTAGTTGCGATCGGGAGAGAACCTGAGGATCGGTATTTATCATTTATTTCTCAGGATGATCAAACAACCCTAATTAAAAATGGAGTTCTTATTAAAGTCGGTGATGTTGGGAACGGACTTTTTAGGCAAGCACTGATAGCCGCCGGAAATGGAATTGAATCGGCAATGAAAATAAATTTTATCCTCAATGGAGTGGGAGATGGATGTAGTATTTAAAACTAAAGATTCGGATATAGCTACCGTATATTTAGGTGCTTTCGGTAATAAGAAATATGTTGAGTTTGTGGAATCGGTTCAACCCCCTTATCCGGTTGAGAAAAAATGGGTTATTATTGTCTCTACTCTGTTCGGATGTCCTGTCGGTTGTCAAATGTGTGATGCCGGAGGATTCTACGGTGGAAAACTGAGTGCAGATGAGATATTTTCACAAATAGATTACCCCGTTTCCCTTAGGTTCCCTGACAGGTCAATTGATTCGGAGAAATTTAAGGTTCAATTTGCAAGGATGGGGGAGCCGACACTGAATCATTCCGTACTTGAAGTTCTCAAAGATTTTAAAAAAAGGTTTCATTCACCCGGATTTATCCCCAGTATTTCAACTGTAGCACCATACGGAACCGAAAAGTTTTTTAAAGAACTTATTGAAATTAAAGATAGTCTGTACAACAACGGACGTTTCCAGATGCAGTTTTCCATACATTCCACTTCAAAATCGGAGCGTGACCGTTTGATACCGATAAGAAAATGGGACTTGAATAAAATATCGGAGTTTGGTGACGATTTTTTTTCGTCCGGTGATCAAAAAATCACGCTGAATTTTATATTTTCAGGGGAAATGGAAATTGATTGTAACATTCTGCAAAATTTCTTTGATCCTTTAAAATTCATTGTTAAAATTACTCCGGTTAATCCGACATTAAGTGCGGTACGAAATAGTATTAATACCGAATTTGAGAAGGTAAGGAAAAAACTTGAGAAAAAAATCTTTGGTATAAAAGAGAAAGGATTTGATGTGATTTTAAGTATCGGAGAGACTGAAGAGAATCTGATAGGAAGTAATTGCGGGCAATATCTCGGATCATATCTCAAAGCTGAAAAAATTATGATTCCCGATAATGCTTACACTTATGAACTTGAAAAGTTGTGTAAGAACGGTTAAAAATAATTTTTTCCGAAAATATGGTAAAATTATTAGAATGAAAAGTATGATATTAACTGTTTTAATAATCTTCACTGTGTCTATAAATTCCATATCTTCAACAAGATTTATTTCAGTTGTTATTAAAAAAGAGAAATTTATAATTGAAATAGCAGATACGGAAAATAAAAAAGTTGTCGGACTGATGTATCGGAAAAATATTCCTCAGAATTTCGGGATGCTTTTTACATATCCAAATGAAGACTACAGAGGGATGTGGATGAAAAATACTTTGATAAATCTGGATCTTATTTTCTTAAATAAAGATAAAGAGATTATAGATATTAAACACAACGTTCCTCCGTGTGAGAATGATCCGTGCAAAACATATATTTCAAAAAGAAAAGCTCAATTCGTTTTGGAAATAAAAGGGAAGAAATCAAAAGAACTTGATTTGAAAGAAGGAGATAGAATTTCCTTTATTCTCTGATTAGCATCAAGTTATCTTCAATTCCATTATATTTGTATATCGGATATTTTTTCGGTTTACCTGTCCACTGCATTATTATTTCTTTGTTGAAAAATCCCCATCGGAGAAGACTGTCCTGAGATTCCGGTTCTAACATTTCAACAATTAATCTGGCAAGAGGTTGTTTAAGTGTAATGTAATAGGAGTCTTTGGGGATCGTTATCAAAGCCTTCTCATATTTACCTTTGATTTTCAACAGGATATGTCCTTGATAAAGAGATTGTCCGTATTTGATCTCCTTGATGAGATAATTATTAAAAGTATCGGAGACATCCTCTTTAATCCTTTCTACTATTATTCCGTGTTTCGTAAGATTTTCTATCACCTCTTTGTGGTGGGGTAGGATAAAGTATCCCTTGGGAATATTAACCGATTTTATAGGTTTTGCCATGGCAAAATAGTCTACTTTATAATCTTTTAGCCTATCTGTTTTTTTTATTATAAAATCTTTTATCCAGGGAGGATATTTACTCCTTTCCTCAGGTCTGATTTTTTTCTTTTCAAATTCGTAGCTTTTAATTGTGAATTCAAGGAGTTTTTCGGGAGAATAAGTTAATGCATGTTTGTTCAGCGAATAGTAATTCATTGTTCTTAAATCTGCATTTTTTACAATAATCTCCATCTTTTTAATATTTTTTGATGTAAACTCGATAATGGATCGGATAAAATAGTAGGCGGACATTACTCTTGTCCTAAAATCAGCGTGTGAATAGTTTTCATTCAGGATTGTGAATCTATTCCTCAATCCTACATAGTTGGTTCCGAACATTGCCTGATATGCATGATTTTGCCACCCTTTTGACGGATCTGTACGGTCAACAAAATTTCCATAAGGAATGGTATCCGTTTTATACTTTTCTTTCATGATCTTTTTTATTTTAGGGAACATTATTTTCCACATATAATTGATTAGTTTTTTAGAGCTGTTTGGATTTGAAAGTGTAGAATAGGTTAGTGGTTCACGGTGATAAGATCCGTTTGTAGTGTGTAGATCTACGAATAGAACCGGATCCCACTCTTTAAACAATTTAACCAAAGCGTTAACTTCGGGTGATTCCAGTTTAATATAATCTCGGTTAAGATCAAGATGTTGTCCGTTATGTCTTACACCCGCAAGTTCCGGTCCGTTATCTCTTCTGTTTTTACCCAATTTGTCATTTCCGTCTGCATTGAATATAGGGACAAAGAGTATGATCTGTTCTTTAATCAGATTGTCATATTTGTTTTCGGAAATATCTCTCAAAAACATAAGTGATGCTTCTTTTCCTTCAACTTCTCCGGCATGAATATTTCCGATAAATAAAATTGCGGATTTGTTGAGAGTTTTCATCTGTTCAGGAGAGGAAATACCATCTTTACTTACAATAACAAGCGGAATCTCTTTTCCTTCCGTTGTTGTACCGAGAGTAGCAAGTCTGATTTTGCCCGATAGTTTTTTTAAAGTGTGAAGAAAACCTAGTACATCATTGTAAAGAGATGTCTTCTTAAAATCGGTACTCTCCGGAACTGTCAATATATCTGAAAGCAGGAGAGTGGAAACCAAAATTAATAGTATGGATATTTTTAAAATCTTCATTCTACCTCCGATTTCATTATACCGGACAAGTTTTTAGCCTGTCAATGTGCTTCAAACAATATGGTGCTGTTCAGGATTTGGAATAGGGTTGCAATATAGCTGTTATACAAGTATAACAAGTGTGCAAATTAAGAAAGTTGTTTTCTGTAGCAGAATATGGACATTCTTAAAGTTACTTTTCCACAATTTGTGTAAAGAATGTGGGAAAATTTTTTTCCAATGTTTTTAACACGTTTAAAATATTGATTGTTTTGTAAATATATCAGGATAAATTTTAAGTATTGATTCAATAAAAAATCTTTTACTATCTCGTTTCGAACTGAATTCGGGTAGATGATTTACAATAGTTTTGATCTTCGGAAAATGGATCTTTGTTAGAATCCTTTTGACTTCGGAAATAGATAGTGGGTTCATGGAAAAATTTGTATAACCCATTCCGAGAAGCATTAAGGCTGTTAACGGTTTCCCCGCAATTTCTCCGCATATGGTAACACGTTTTCCTTTTAGCTCGGATTCTTTTTTGATTTCAATCAAACTTTCAATTACAGAAGGTTGAAATGGATTAAAAAGATACGATAACGAACTGTTGTCTCTCTCCACTGCAAGGAGGTACTGGATTAAATCGTTTGATCCGACCGAATAAAAATCTATTTCGTCGGTAATATGTTTGATAAGTTTAATAGTTCCCGGAATCTCTATCATTATTCCTACTTCAATTTTATGTTTGGGAAGTTTGTTTTCCGATTTTAACTCTTCGGATATATCACTAATAAATTCTTTAATAGTATGGATCTCTTCGATTTCCGTTATCATCGGGAAAAGTATACTTATATTCCCATTCTCATTTGCTCTGATAATAGATTTTATTTGAGTTTTAAAAAATTTAATTTCTTTTAAAAATAGTCTGACAGCCATAGTACCAAGTGCCGGATTTCTCTCATTTCCCGTTTTGAAATATTTTGATCCTTTATCACGTCCTACATCGAAAGTCCTGATCGTAACTTGAGAAGGGTATATTTTCTGAGCAATATTTTTATAGATCAGATATTGTTCTTCTTCCGAAAGTGCTATTTCCGGATCCATGAAAAGGAATTCCGTTCTGAATAATCCTATTCCCGAAGCTCCGTAAGAATTAACCAAATCACTTTCGAATGGGAGTTCAATATTTGCCATAAGATTGAATTTTCTTTTGTCTTTTGTTTCGTTGGGAAGTTTTACTATTTTTTTTAATTTTTCCTTGTAAATTTCAAATTTTTCAATTTTGATATTTGTTTCATCAATGAGCTGTTTTGGGGGATTTACTATTATTTCTCCTGCCAGTCCGTCTACAATAAGCATGTCGTCATTTTTTATCTCATCTGTTGCATTGCCGGTTTCAAGGATGGTTGGTATTCCGAGGGTTCTTGCCAGTATAACGGTGTGAGATGTCTCTCCTCCGTTATTCATAATAATTCCGCACAATTTATTCCTTGACATGAGATTTGCAGCGGTGGACGGTGGAAGATCATCTACAACGAGAATCATATCTTCAATCTCCGGATCTTCCGTTTCCCCCTTCTTACTTAAATTATCGGTTATTCTTCCGAGGATATCCGCAATGTCATTCCCTTTTTCCCTGAAAGATAAATCATTAATTCCATTAAAGAAATTTATGTATTTTCTTGATACTTCTTTTACAGCCCATTCGGAATTAACACAATCCGTTCTGATTTTTTCTCGAATCTCATTTGTCAGTTTGGAATCATTTAAAAGCATGGATTGCGATTCAATAATAAGAGAAGAGTCTTTCCCCATAACTTGTTGAAGATTTTTGTAAATTGTTTTTAACTGAAGTTTGGATATTTTCAAAGCATTGTTGAATCTTTTCAACTCTTCCGGTATTAAAGATTTGTCCAAATGCTCTTTTAATACAATACCGTTTTGTGATTTGAGTATTGTTGCTCTGCCAATAACTATTCCTTGAGATACCGGCTTCCCAATAAGTTTTTTCATTTAATTTAAGTTAATAAGTTAAAGAATTTTTATACTATATGTTAACCTTCTTCGTCAAATTTTTGATCAAATAGGTTTTTTATTTTTAAGACAGCTTCCCCTTCATCATCACCTTCGGATTCAATGGTGATATCATTTCCTACGGATGCGGCAAGTGTTAGAATCCCAAGAAGGCTTTTTGCATTTACTCTGGAACCATTGAAAACGAGAAATATATTAGAGTTAAAACTATTGGCAAGGTGGGATAATTTTGCTGCTGCCCTTGCGTGCAGACCTAACTTATTTGTTATCTTTATCGTTTCTTTTTCCATTTTTCCTGTCTCCTAAATATTCACTGATTATGCTAATTCCTTCTTTTGCACCATCTTTAACAATTGTTAGTAATTCATTAAATGTAATCTCTTTATCTCTGTATGTCAGAAATTTAAGGATTCCGGGGAGATTAATTCCTGTTATTATCTCAACATTGGGATTGTTGAACCTTATGCTCATGTTAGCAGGAGAACCTCCAAACATATCCGTGAAGATTATTATTCCTGAATTTTCATTGTTTTTTATATATGTTTTGATTTTTTGTTCGATGATTGTACCATCTTCATCCCAACCGAATTTAAAGGATTCGATGTTACTATCTATTTCCATAATACTCTCGGCTACATTGATGAGTGATTGTCCAAGTTCCCCGTGAGTGATAATCAAACCTTTAATAATCATTGTTATTTTCCACTTAAATGTTCTAAAAATGACTCACTTCCACTTTTTCTGGAAATAAAATATTTTACGGTAATTTCAACCAAAGTAGAAAGATTTCTTCCCACTGCAACCGGAAGTCTGAAAAGCGGTATGTCTTTCCCGAGAATAGTGAAGTACAAATTTTCTTCTCCCAATCTATCATATTTTTTCTTCGGATCCCAATTCTCCATATCAATAACTATATCCAATTTTTTTTCATCCAATATTGCACCGAAACCAAACATGTCAACAACATTTATAATACCCAATCCTCTCACCTCGATCCACTTTTTTATTGAATCTATATACTTTCCTACAGGTTCATCGTTTGAGTCAAGGTAGAATTCTATAAGATCATCCGAGATGAGTTGGTGCCCTTTTTTTATCAATTCAAGGGCTGTTTCACTTTTTCCTATACCTGATTTTCCGCGAATAAGAACTCCTTGTCCCATTATATCCATAAGGACACCGTTTATTCTTATTTTTTTTGAGAAATGCTTAAACAAAAATGAGGATGTACGAGATATAAGAAGTGAAGACTTTAAGTCTGAAACAAGAATGGATATTCTGTTTTTGTTAAATATCTCAATTATCCTCCGTCTTAATTCTTGTTCTTCCGAAATAATAATTGCCGGAGATTTAACTGTTAAAAATTCATTGAGTCTTTTTTCGCATTCCGAATCCGATAGTTTATTGAGATATCCGATTTCGGTCTTACCGAAAACCTGAAGGCTGCCACGATTTATAAATTCCGTATAACCGGCAAGAGCAAGTCCGGGTTTTTGAGTATCGGGATGTGCTATTTTTTTATTTAGCCATTTCTCATTATATGTTTTCTTTATACTAATATCGGGGACATCAAGCAATGTGCTTACGGCAACTCCCTTTTTTGTTCTAATCATTTATCTCTTCAAAAGTTTTTATTACATTTGCAAGTTCCGAACTATTCTCAGCTTTCAATAGTTCTCCAATAATATCTCCTTGTTTTTTTATGATTGATGCGGCAGCAGCAAGTATTTGAAGATGAATGGCGGGAGATGCTGTTGGAGATAAAACAAGAATTATCAAATGTACGGGTTCAGTATCGTTTGGGTTGTAAAGGAAACCGTTTTTACTGATTGCAATCAAAACTATTGGATTTGAAAGATTCTTTATTTTTGCATGGGGAATCGCTGTGTTTTTCCCAATTGATGTTGAAGCAAGTTTTTCTCTATCCAAAAGCTTTGTGAGAATCACTTTATCATCCGATATCTTATTCATTTTTTTTAAGAACAATGTCATTTCTTGTAATACATCGGATGTTTTTTTAGATCTCAATTCCATGAGAAGGAGTTCTTTGTCTATAATATTTGAGAGTTTCACTTTTCTATTTTTGCATCAATCAATGATATTTCGTTATTTTTATCAAAGAATACCGTAGCAATATTTTCGGTTTCGACATTTAGGAACATATACGCATTTTCACCACTTTCCCTAAGAAAGAACAGAGCTTCCTCTACAGAGAGAGGTTTTTGAGAATAATTCTTTGATACCCGTATCCTCTCCTTTCTATGATCATCTTTTATTTCCGGAATCGAATTATCATTTCCGAAAAAATTTTGAAGGAAATTACCTTTTCTTCTCCTTTTATCCCCTTTAAGTTTTTCTTTATCCTTTTTTGCTTGTATCTTTATTGAATTAAGGGCATTTCTTAGAGCTTGTTTTATTAGAGGTTCGGAGGATTCGACATGATAGTGATGCATCTTTGTTTTTAAATCAATTTCAATTCTGAATCCGGTTTTTTCTTCACTAACAAGTATTTCCGAATCAATTATTGCTCCACTGAATTTTTCAATATTTTTTAAAGATTTTTCTGTAAATCCTTTTAAAGCACCCGGGAACTTTACGTTCTTAGATGTAAACTTAATGCTCATTCTTTCTCCTTTAGTTTCCTTTTAGTTTATATTCTTCTTTTCTTTCCGATGAATTAGGTATATTTAACTCATCTCTGTAATTCCGAACGGTTCTTCTGGAAATTCTAATTCCAAGTTCTTTAAGTTTTTCTGCAAGAATTTGATCCGATAGAGGTTTTTGTTTCGGTTCATCTTCAATAATTTTTTTCAATTTATCTTTTACCGTATCAACGGAATGTATGAAACCGAAATCACCTTTTATTCCGTAAGAAAAAAATTTTTTTAAACTAAGAATTCCATTTTCCGTAGCAATGAATTTATTATTGACTGTTCTGGAAATAGTAGATTCATTAAAACCGAGATCATCGGCAACTTTTCTCATTGTTAGCGGTTTTTTCCATTTTTCACCGAATCTTAAAAAATCTTCTTGTGCTTTGACAAGATAATCCGCAATTTTTTCTATCATTGATCTTCTTAATGCAGTCCCTTCAATAAATAAATTTGCACTTTTTAACTTCTCCTTCAAATAGTCCTTGGTATTTTTGTCTTTAGCTTTTCCAGCCATATTATCATAATACTGAGATAGTACAATATCAGGAATGCCTTCATTAACATATTTCACCTGAAATTCTTTTTTTTCCGGATCTTTGATTAAGATAAGATCTACATCTGCATAATCAATTTCAGTCTGTGAAAAATCACGACCGGGTTTAGGATTAAGTCTTCTTAATCTTTTCATAAGTACGTTAAGTTCTTCACGGTTAATTTTTAATTTTGTTAAAACTTCGGAATATTTTGATTTGGAAAGAGCTTCGAGGTGATCCGAAACTAACTGAATTAGTATTTTGTTTTCAAATGTAACCTCAATTTGACTCAGAAGACATTCCGAAAGAGATTTGGAGGCAACTCCTCGCGGGTCAAAGGTTTTAATAATATTCCTGATTTCCTCCAACTTTTCAGGGGTTGAATTAAGTGATTTTGCTACTGTTTCAACATCAAAATTAAGATAACCGTCGTCATTAAGGTTGTAAATAATATATTTTGCCAAATCCAATTCGTTTTCGGAGAATTGTACACTTGCTTGTTGAATTAAGTGGTCTGAGAGTGTAGGTTTGGATGAACCGAATAATTCAATAACGCTGTTTTTACTGAGTTTATCCCTATTCCTTAGAAAACCGTCTTCAATATATGTATTGAAAAGTGACTGATCGGCTCTCTCAATTTTTTTTTCTATAATATTCGGTGCTTCAGGTTCCGATTTCTCGGAAGTGGGGGAATCCAGTTCTAACATCGGGTTTGAATCTATCTCATTTTGTATTTTTTTCGTGAATTCAGTTCTGCTTAACGGGAGAAATCCGATAAAGGTATGAATTACAGGATTCATAAGCAGTTTTTGTTGAGGTTTCATAACAAGTTTAATTGCCATTAATGCCACCTGAATTCTTTTCCGAGATATTCATCTTTAACTCTCTTATTCGAAATTAGTTCTTTTGAATTACCTTGAAAAATTAGTTCTCCTTTGTTTATTATGTATGATCTGTCGGTAATTTTCAATATTTCTCTCACATTATGATCCGTAATTATTATACCCAAACCTCTTTCCTTGAAAGAGATTATAAGATTCCTTATCTCATTTATCTGGATTGGATCTATCCCTGCAAAAGGTTCATCGAGAAGAAGGAAATCGGGATTAAGGACAAGAGATCTAGCAATTTCCAATCTCCTTCTTTCTCCTCCCGATAAGAAAGAGGCTTTTCTATTTTTCAATTCGGACAATCCCATTTCATTTAGTATATCGTTGATTTTTAATAAATCTATTTTTTTTTTATGTTCAAGGACAGCATAAATATTGTCAATAACCGACATTCCTCTGAACACGGAGGGTTCTTGAGGGAGAAATCCGATTCCTAAGCGAGATCTCATGAATATCGGATATTTGGTTATATCTTTATTGTTTAAGAGTATTTTGCCCGACTCAGGTCTATGAATTCCGAGAATCATGTGAAATGTAGTAGTTTTTCCAGCACCGTTAGGTCCGAGAAGACCTATCACTTCACCGGACTTTACAAGTATGGAAATGTTATCTACAACTCTCCGTTTCTTAAAAGACATACTCATTCCCTTCCCTTCGAGAGTTTTCATTATTATGTTTCCTGTTTAAAGCAAAATGTATTCTATCACTTCACTTTCCAGGTGTCAACAGGATCAACTGCCGGAAATGATACAAAGAATATGGAACCTTCACCGGCTTTGCTTTCAAGCCATATTTTTCCGTTATGCATTTCAACTATCTTTTTTACAATCGAAAGACCGATACCGGTTGATGATTCCCCACCGGTAGGCTTGGAACTCAATCTCCTAAATTTTTCAAATATCTTTTTCTTGTCTTCATCTGAGAATCCGCTACCTTCATCTTTAACGGAGATAATTATATTTTTTCCCGATTTCTCGACGGATAAGATAATGTTTTTATTTAACGGAGAGTATTTAATTGCATTACTTAGAAGGTTTTCAACAACTATTTTGATCCTTTCTTTCTCTCCTTTAATATAACAATTACTCCAGAAGCGTGTTATAACTATCTGATTCTTCTTTTTTGCAAATTCCGAATAGATATCTACAATAAGTCGAGATAATTCCGTTAAATCGATAATTTCCTTATTTGAAGTTGTTACTTTTCCTTCCTTAATGACCGTTGTGTTAAGGGTGTTGTTAATAGTTTCCAACATTCCCCTTGAAGCTTCCAGTATCAGGTGAGAATTTTTTTTAACGTTGTCCGGACATTCCTTCATTAGACTTATTAATTCCGAGAAGCCTATAATGGCTTGCAAAGGATTTTTCAGATCATGTGCAGCCATGCTTAGAAGTTCACTTTTCTGTTCATTTGCTTCTGTTAATCTTATATTGGATAATCTCAATTCTTTTGTCCGTTCGTCAACAATATTTTGTAATTCGGATTCATATTTTCTAACCTGCTTTATTCTCACCGAATAGAAATAGATAAATAGAGCTATTGCGAGTATCCCTAATATTGCTTGAAAAATAGGGGAGGAATAAAAATGTGATTTGATCATAAAGTTAAAAACAGCTCTATTGTCAGTCCAAACTCCGTCACTGTTTGTCGCAGCCACACTAAAACTATATTTTCCGGCGGAAAGGTTTGTATACGAAATAGATCTGTTTCGTGAATCTTTTATCTCTACCCAGTCCTTATCAAATCCACTTAATTTTACTTTAAATTTAATTCTCTCAGGTACTAATAAGCTTAGAGCGGTAAAATGGAATTTTACTTTCTTTGTATTTGAAGGGAAAATTGCCAATCCTTTTTTTAGAAGATATGGATGGTTTGTTTCAACTTTTTCGATATAAACTTTCGGTGGTAAATTGTTTCCGGAATTGATTTTAGGATCAAAGATGGCAATACCTCTGGTTGTCGGGATCAAAAGTTTTCCTGAAAGTGATTTGTATCCTGCAGGTTGAATTCCTCCTATACATTCATCACTGTTTAACCCATCCTTCGAATCAAATAACCTAAAAGGTATTTTATTGTAAATCTTTTTAAAGTATTTTTCCAAATCCGCTTTTTCAATTTTAAAAAGTCCGATATTAGATGTGAGCCATAAGTTGTTGTTATCAAAGAAAATTTTGTGGATCGTATTCGAAAATAGGAGTGAATCATCATTTAAAGGGGTCATTCTGTTTTTTTTTATTAGGCTTAATCCTCCACCCGTTCCAAGCCATATATTTCCTTCTTCATCACCGGTAATGGTAAATACAAAGTTGTTTATCAGTCCGGAGTTTGAATTATAATTAGTGAAACTTCCGTTTAATAAACGATCTACTCCACCACCATGGGTACCTATCCATATAACTTCATCCTTATCTTGGTAAATTGCATGGATAAAATCATTCGAGAGACCGTCTTTTGTTGAGTAGACGGTTGTTTTGTCTTCCGAAAAGTGAACTAATCCGCCGCCTATGGTTCCTGCCCAGACATCTCCTTTTATTCCTCGATAAAGGACATTGATCTCATTATTCGGGAGTGTTTTCTTATCGAAAATGTTTTTTTTTACCGATAATGTTAGTTTGTCAATAATCGTTATACCTTTATCCGTTCCAATCCATATATCACCTTCGGAATCTTCACATGAAGAGGATATGAAATCACTTAATATACCGTCTTTTGAACTTAAGATCTTTACTGTTCCGTTTTTAAGAGAACTAATATGATTTAGACCGTTACCATTAGTTCCTATCCAAATTCCTCCTCTACTGTCTTCAAAAACACATGTCACTCTGTTATCACTAAGACCGTCGATTGTAGACAATGAATCGAATTTTCCATCCTGTAGTCTAAATAGTCCAGAGTTATTTGTACCTATCCATAGACTCTTTTCATGATCTTCGGTTATTGATTCAACAATTATCTTTGACATAACGGAACTGCTGTTCCATCTGTTTATGTTGCCGTCGGACATTCTGTTTAGCCCTTTTGTTGTACCTATCCAGATATTCTCATCACTATCTTCAAACAATGAGAACACAACTTTTCCGGACAAGAGAGAATTTTTTTCATATGGAATAAACTTATTATCACGCAAATAAGCAATTCCACGTCCTTTTGTACCGACCCATAGTTTCCCTTTATGATCAACGAGAAAAGTTTTTATTGAGATATTAGATGGGAATCTTTTTATGGAATAGTGGTTAATAATATCTCCTGAGATTGAATATATGCCGTTATGATCACTGCCTAACCATATTCTCCCATCAGTAGTCTCTGCAATTGCTGTGAAAGTCTTATCTTTAAAATTATCGGAAATATCAAAATTAGATATGGAACCTTTTGAATTAATCTTTGAAAGTCCGAAAAAAGTACTTATCCAGATATTTTTCTTCGAATCCTCGAAAAGTGAAAGGATACAGTTTTCATTTGCCCCGTCTTCTTTATAAAAGTGTTCGATCTTACCGCCACTTATCTTACCGAGCCCCCCTCCCCTTGTTCCGAAGTAAAGATTATTCTTGCTATCTTCCAAGAGAGTCACGGTTTTGTTATTTCTTACCATCGGACTGAATATAGTAAATTTTATTCCGTCGAATCTGACCAAACCTCTTTCGGTTCCAAGCCATAGATAGTGATCCTTGGTTTGAATAATGGATTTTACAGAATTATT
This sequence comes from uncultured Clostridia bacterium, assembly GCA_964422395.1. GTDB lineage: Bacteria > Acidobacteriota > Aminicenantia > UBA2199 > UBA2199 > UBA647. Next base: position 130,369 of record CAYRAO010000001.1, on the reverse strand, counting down.
GGGTAGACCGTCGCTAACGTCCCATTTTGACAGAAGATAAGAGTGTACTTTTTTGTTCGGACTAAGAGGGAATACGGCAAGAGATGAAAAAGTAAAACATAGAAATAGTATGATAATTGCATGTACAAAACGTCTGTTTTTCAGAGAAAGAATATATCTCATTTTCTAATGATAGAAAAGAAAAAAAAAAAATGCAATCAAAAAAACATCAATTGTTATATTTAAACTTATATTACTTTATAACCGAATTGCCGAGTTTTTTTAATCAATTCAATAATTGTGCATGTATCTAATTTGAATTAACCTTCTATCTTTTTAGGGTTCAAACATATTTATATAGGGAAGGGAGATAAAAAACAGGAAAAGAAATTTTATCTCTGCATCACCGAAGTTGTATTCAAACATTCCGGCTGTTACAAATGCAATGACTGCAAAAAATACCGAAGATGAAATTCTTTTCTCAAGGGTAGTCCCGCCTCGAATTTTTCTGACAAGACCGATCGGAATACAAATTAGAAAAGCTGTAAATGAGAGCATGGTAAATATACCTCTTTCGGCTATAATTTGAAAAAAATTATTATGAAGGTGGGGGTTGTTCTTTTTTGCATCTTTATGTCTATAATCGGGATAAACTTTTTTAACATTATCGGGACCTACTCCTGTTAATGGGTATTCTTTAATGATCTCCATCGTTGTATAAGCCATGTAAAGTCTATCCTTGGTTGTAACATTGTTTAAATCGAATATTGAAAAAAATCTTGCTTTAACCGAGCCGGGCAAAAAGATGAATATTAAAATTAAAATTATTGTAGGGAAAATTAGAACCTTTATGCGGTTTCTAAAAAAATAAACTCCAAAAATACCTAATGAGACAAATGTTCCTATCCAGGCAGATCGGGTAAGGGATAGAAGAATTGATATCATAATCGGAATAAGAAACAGAAAGACGAGTGTTCTTTTCTTAATATTTTTTTCGTAAGTATTGAATACTGTAAAGAAAACAAATGTCATCATGAGGAGTCCAGAATATGTCATCCAATGTGAACTAAACCCTTTTAACCGGTGAGAAAGTGATACTCCTTCATGAAGTGATATTGCTATACCTATTATTGAGGATAATATTGCAGAAATAAAAACGGTATAAATTGATATCAGTAACATTGATGTCTTCTTTATAATTAGTATGAAAATCGGTATCAGTAAATATATGAATAGTTCTTTGTTATCTTTTATACTTGCCATTTTATCAATTGAGAAGATCGTTGATATAAGAGTTAGCAAAGAAAATAATATAAGGAATTTGAAGTATGGAGGTAACTTTAATTTGCTTTTATTTTTAAAATATTGAAATGAAGCGGTGATAATGAGGATTAAAAAAGAAATGTAACACAAAGCAATGGAAAAATTAATTGAAAATAAAAAAAAAAGAATTAAAATAAAGGAAAATTTTATCGTAAATGTCTCTTTTTTATCTAATATCGTATTGAATATCATTTACTGTTCTCTTAAATTTTATCCTCTATAATAGCCTCGGATTCAATCATTACCGGAATACCGTCTTGTATCGGATATATCCTTTTACATCTTGTGCATTTAAGTCCAATGCTATCCTTATTTGTTTTATGGATTTTTACTGAAGATTTACATACCGGACAAACAAGGATATCAAGAAGTTTTTCGTCTATCGGATTCATTATGTTTATTGGTGTACTTTTCTCCGTTTCATAAGAAAAGATTTTCTCATTTTAAATGTAATCTGTCAATTCACAAGGTAAGTTGCACAGCCAAACAGGCAGGGGCCCCCCGTTTAGCGGGGGGCCTGATCTGTTTTGGTGGGAGATATGTATTTATATTAAGGGGGGAGAGATGGAAAGGCTTATTTTATGCAATATTTTTTTTTTCATTACCTTGTTCCGTTTTAATTTTGTTACTCTTGTTTGTCATCGGAAATGATTCCTCTTTTTTCTTTCCGTCCGATTTGCTTTTTTTGTAGTCGGTTACATACCAACCACTTCCTTTAAACTGAAAAGAAGAAGCGGAGATGAGTTTCTCAACCTTTCCGCCACAATGTATGCACTTTTCCACAGGATCGGAATTTATTTTTTGCAAGACATCAAATATTTTATCGCACTCTTTGCATTTATACTCATAAATTGGCAATTATGTCACCTTCTTATCCATTATTGCTAAAACTATCACATAAAAGTTGCTATGTCAACAGATACGTAAAAAATACTACAATTGTTGAAAAGATGTTTTTGGTAATAAAACTTGTATCTGATATAATTTTTAAATGATAAAGATAATTACAATTATTTTCGTTGTTGTTATGGTTGTAAATTGTTCTCAAGCACCTAAAGTGTTATCCCTCCCTTCCGATTCCGTTGGTGCGGATTATGACACGAGGAATTTTCGTAAAAACAGTTCAAATAAATCTGATGAAAGCTTTTATCAGGTCGGTATAGCTTCATGGTACGGAGGAAAATTTAACGGGAGAAGAACTTCTAACGGTGAGATATATGACATGTATAAACTAACTGCGGCACATCAGGAACTTCCGTTTAACACGATAGTTGAGGTGGAAAACTTAAAAAACAGAAAAAGGGTACTTGTAAGGATAAACGATAGAGGTCCGTTTGTTAAAGATAGAATAATTGATCTTTCATACAAAGCAGCTATTTCATTGGGTATGGATGAGATCGGTACGGCACCGGTCGTTTTAAGAATTGTAGATCTTATTAATAACAACGGGTCGAAAAAAAAGATAGTTGTAAGAAAACTTGAATACTCTCACAAATCACGGTTTTATCTTCAAGCAGGAGCTTTTGGAAAAAGTGAAAATGCAGAGTCTCTTGTTTCCCGTCTCAATGATAGTTCCGGTAATGTGAAATTCAGTGTTGTATTTGAAGACGGTTACTACAAAGTACTGTCCGACGGAATTGATACAAGGGAAGAAGCTGAAAATTTGAAAAGATTTCTTGAAGAATACGGATTTGATACTTTTATAAAAGAAGTTTTCCTTTCTGGTGAGAGCAAGTGAATTGAGTCTTTTCCTCCTTTTTAAAGTTTCTATTGTCCTTTTCCTCGGGGGATTTATTCAGAGTTCAGCAGGATTCGGGTTCGGATTGTTTTCATTACCGATTCTACTTTTTTTTAAATTTAAACTACAGGAAGCCGTCATCATAATAATACTCGGTTCTTCAATTCAAAAAATAATCGGTATCAGATACTTCAAGAAAATAATAGATCATAAAGAACTCTCCCCACTGATTATTTCCGGTTTGATCGGACTTCCTATAGGTTTATACTTTATGTTTAAAGTATCGGGGTTTCAACAATCTTTTGTGAAACAGTTGATAGGGTTTCTTATACTGTTAATGCTTATGCTAAGATGGTCAAATGTACTAAAATCCGCGGACAAGGTTAAAAGCGTGTGGACATTTATTGCCGGATTTATTTCCGGTATTTTAAATGGATTTGCAAATGTCGGAGGACCACCTGCCGTACTGTGGGTTTTAGCACAGAAGTGGGATAATAGAAAAATGCGTTCCGCTGTGATCTATTTTTCTCTTTTTTTTGCCCCTTTTCAGATAGCAACCATGATGGTATTGTTCGGATATACGCTCTGTTCACCATTGTTATATTCACTGGTTTTATCACCTTTTGTTGTTTTCGGGACATGGTGCGGACTAAAATTCGGTGATAATTTTTCTAAAAAAATACTTGAGAAATATATGGAGACACTACTATTTTTAATTGCTATAGCATCAATTATAAAACCTTTTATTTGAATTAGAAATTTATTTATAGAGACAAAGATATGACACCGGTTCTTTTATAATTACTGTAAAATCAACATTTTTCTCAACTTGAAAAGAATCTCCTTTTTTATATGTTTTTTTTACTCCGTCCGGAAGGATAGCATCCATTTCTCCGAAAATAATTTCCATGATCTCCACGGTATTTGTTCCGAAAGTGTATTCTCCAGATTCCATTACCCCGACTGTAAATTTCTCACCTTTAACGGAATTTCCAAGACTTTTGATTTTCCCTTCATAGTATTCATTTACTTCTATCATTTTTTTCTCCTGAAATTTATTTTAATATAGCTCCGACAGGAGTTTCTTCCGGTATTATCGGAACATAGGGTCTTCCGTCCTTGTCCGATGCTGCGAGGATCATACCTTGTGAAAGAACTCCTCTAAGTTTTGCAGGTTTAAGATTCTTTACAATAATTATTTTTCTACCGATAAGATCCTTTGGTGAATAATAGTTAGCAATCCCCGCCACAATTGTTCTTTCATCTTCAACCGTATCTACTTTTAGCTTTAGCAATTTATCTGTATTTTCTATCTTTTCAGCTTCTTTTACAAGTGCAATAACCATTTCAACTTTTTTAAATTCTTCAAATCCGATCAAACCCTCATTCATATCCTTTTCCTCCGTTTTACCGTCATTCTCTTTTTTTGCTGAACTTGATTCTCCCGATTCAAGAAAAGTTTTAATATCAACTCTCGGGAAAAGCTGAGAAACTTTGTCTATTGTGAATCTGCCTTCGGTTTTCTTCCAACCGAAACCGATTGATCTGTTGTTGAAAATTTTTGATACGGTTTCGGATGTTTCGGGTATGACGGGATAAAGGAGAGAGTTCACACTCAGTATACCTTTAACGAGAGTATGAAGTACAATCTCCAATTCCACCTTCTTTGATTCATCTTTTGCCAAAGACCATGGTTGTTTTTCGACAATGTATCTGTTCAAATATCCTATAAATTTAAAAATTTCCTCAATACCTCTGTTGAACTTGTATTCGTCAAAAAAAGCGATCACTGTTTTTTCAAGTTCGTTATATCTATTCTCAATTTCTTTTTCTTTGTCTCCTGAAGTATATTTTAAAGTAAACTCATTGCAAAGATATTTCTCTATCATTCCTCCGGTTCTCGAGATCAGGTTTCCCCAGTCATTTGAAAGATCGGTATTTACTCTATTGATGAATGCTTGATGAGAAAAATTTCCATCGGCACCAATTGGAGCCTCTCTCATCAAAAAATATCTAATTGCGTCCGAATTGAAATGGTCGAAGAGTACATTGGGATCAAGTACATTTCCTATTGATTTGGACATCTTTTTCTTATCTTTCAACCACCAACCGTGAATAAGTTCTTTCTTAGGTAAAGGAAGTTCTGCAGACATTAGGAAAGCAAGCCAGTAAACCGCATGGAACTTTAGAATATCTTTTGCCATAATGTGCAGATCTGCAGGCCACATTTTTTTAAAAGTTGCATCTTCTTCAAGATAATTGATTCCGGTTATATAATTTGTAAGGGCATCAAACCAAACGTAAACGGTTTGTTCCTCGTCATCAGGAATCGGAATACCCCATGTCACGGTTGATCTGGTTATGCTCAAGTCCTTTAATCCTGAATTTACAAAAGATTTTACTTCATTCATCCTTGATCGTGGCTGAATAAAATCGGGATTATCATCATAGAACTTCAAAAGTTTGTTTTGGTAAGCGGAGAGTTTAAAGAAGTAACATTTTTCCACTACTTTCCCCGTCTCCTTTTCACAGTCCGGACAAATTTTATTTCCGGAAGGTGTGTCTTCGGCTGTTTCGGAGACGAAACTCTCACAAGATACACAGTAATGTCCCTTGTAGTCGCCGAAGTATATGTCTCCTTTATCCTGAACTTTTTTAAATATTTTCTTTACTCCATCAATGTGATAATCATCGGTAGTTCTGATAAATTTATCATATTTTACATTTAATCTTTCCCATAGTTCTTTGAATCTGACAACGACACTATCGGCAAGCTCCTTGGGTGTTATACCTTTTGCCTGAGCGTTTTTTTCAATTTTCTGCCCGTGTTCATCAGTGCCGGTTAAGAAAAACACATCGTATCCCTGCATTGATTTGTATCTTTTTATCACATCAGCCATTATGGTAGTGTAAGCATGCCCGATATGGGGGACATCATTCACGTAATATATCGGAGTTGTAAGAAAAAATTTCCCCTTATTCTCATTTATAGTAGTCTCAGTAGTCATAAAAACTCCTTAGAAAAAAGATTATATCATATTTTTTTTATAACGGTTTTATAATAGTTGCATTAAGTTATTTATCTTTTGTAAGATCAAATGAAAGTTAATAGATATTCTTCGGTAGAATGAATGATTTGAAAAGATTTAATGCAAAATTATCGGTCATACCTGCAATGAAATCTATAATTCTTCTGTTAGTACTGTCATTCTCAGGAAATTTATTTATAAATTTTGCAGGATTTTTACCAATATGGTTAAAGAGGGATCTCAAGATGAATCCTATTTTGTTCCGTTCTCCTTCCGATTCCTTTCTTAAATAAACTTTATCGTAAAGGAATTCTCTTAATAGGATTAACTCTTTATATATTTCATCGGACATTGTAATGAAATTGAGATTTGTTTCTCGTGTTTTGTGTATGACATCATTAACGATAGTATCAATTCTTCCTGCAAAATCTCTCCCCAATTTTCTCTTTATTGAATTTGGAATTGAATTATCCGAAATTATTCCCGCACGAATAGAATCATCAAGATCATGATTGACATAAGCAATAATATCTGAAATCCTAACAACCTGCCCTTCCAAAGTTGACGGCATTTGAGAATTTGCCTCCGATATGATATCTCCAAGCCCTTTTGAATGTTTTACTATCCCTTCTCTCACTTTGTCGGTAAGGTTGAGTCCTTTACCGCTATATTCGAGTTTCTCAACTACTCTTAAACTTTGTTCATAGTGCTTGAATCCGTTTTCGGAAAGTTCGGATAGTATTTTCTCTCCCATGTGACCGAAGGGTGTGTGACCCAAATCATGTCCGAGGGCTATTGCTTCCGAAAGTTCTTCATTTAAGTTTAAAGCTTTTGATATGGTTCTGCTTATCTGGCTGACTTCGAGTGTGTGGGTCAGTCGAGTACGGAAATGGTCTCCTTCAGGTGAAATAAAAACCTGCGTTTTGTGTTTAAGCCTTCTGAAAGATTTTGAGTGTAGTATCCTATCTCTGTCTCTTTGAAATTCCGTTCTAACCGGAGAAGAATCTTCGCTTATTTTTCTTTTTGAGTTTTTACTCTTTGTAGCTTTATCGTGTAATCTTTCTTCACGTTCAATAATTTCTTCGTATACACTCATGAGAACTATTTAATATTAAGAATCCAAATCTGTCAACAAATACCGATAAAAAAAATTATTTAATAAAAAGTTTTTTTGAAAATGGATTCCATGTTAGAAAATTTTTCACTTATTTATCATCAATTTTTTCAACTACAATTGTCATTCTGGTTACAAGTGCCGCTATAGCTCCCACTGCTGCAAGAACCGGAGCAATCGCAACTCCGACAACTCCAAGTGTGAGCGGTATTTCCACAAGAGTTCTTTTTTCTTCATTTTTAATTATGATCCTTCTTATATTACCTTGGTGAATTAATTCTTTTATTTTATCAATTATCTCGCTACCGTTTAGAATGAATTCTTCTTTTTTTGAATTATCTTTCTTTTTTTTCTCTGCCATTTCTCACCTCAAATATATTTACGTTTTCAGTTATCGAATTGTTCCGAATTTTTCATAATAAAATATCGAAAGTATTCCTGAAAATCTTGACAGTGGTTGATTTGAATATTAAACTAAATACCTTTTAGGAGAAGAAATGGTTGAATCTGATAACAATAAAAATTTAGGAAATAAAGAGAGGAACGATGAATTTGAAAGTTTATTGAAGGAATTCGATAAAGGGGTAGTAGAGATAAAAGAAGGTGAAAATATAAATGCAACTATTATTTCCCGCGAGGATGATATCTTCTATTTGGATCTCGGAGGAACTTTTGAAGGAGATATTCCTTGTGAAGAATTTCTCGATCCCGACAGTTTGATTGCCGGTGACAAAGTTGAAGTGTATGTTTTAAACAAGAGAAAAGGGTTTTACAGATGTACAACATCCAGAAGTTCTTTTCCTACGGATATGGTTGGGAAAAATACTGAAATTGAATCGAAAATTCAGAGTGGAGATTCCGTTAGAGGAAAGATTACCGGAGTTAATAAAGGTGGATACGAAGTTTTGGTAGAAGGGGAAAAAGGATTCTGTCCCTTTTCTCAGATTGAGTCCGGTTACAGTGAAGATCCTGATTTTCTTGTTGACAAGATATTATCATTCAAAATAATTGAGTTCAATCCTGAAGAGGATAAGCTTGTACTTGGAAGAAGGGAGATTATTGAAGAGGAGAAGAATTCAAATAAGTTAAAACTGATCAAATCTTTAAACAAGGGGGATGTAAGAAAAGGGGTGGTAAGCACTGTTAAAAACTACGGTGCTTTTCTGGATATCGGAGGTATTGAAGGGTTACTTCATATATCGGAAATTTCGAATGAAAAGCTTGATGATGCAACTCAAGTGTTAGCGGAAGGTGATGAAATAGAGGTTACAATAAAGGATATCGACTATGAAAATCAAAAAATTTCTCTTTCGAGAAAGAGTCTTCTTGAAGATCCTTGGGAAAAATTTTTAAAAAAGTTTTCCGAAGGAGATAAAGTAAATGGCACTGTTGCTACACTTAAACCTTACGGAGCTTTTATTGATATAATTCCGGGAGTTAGCGGTTTGCTGCATGTTTCCAAACTCGGAGATGATAAATTTCATCGTCATTCAAAAGAGGTTTTTAATGTGGGAGATAATGTGGATGTTTGGATAGAAAAAATAGATAGATCGGATAAAAAAATCGGTCTAACGAAAATAACTCCGGGGATTGATCTTTCGGAACAGCTTGCGAAAATCAAAAAAGAGTCTGATATGGAAGAGAAAGCTTCTTCAGAGAGTGCTTTCGGTCAACTTCTTGACAATGCGTTATCAATAGGGAAAAAGGGGGAATAAGATGCTTCTTACGATAGATGTGGGAAATACGACTACAGGTGTGGCTGTTTTTTCCGATGGGAAAATAATTTCACGTAATAAACTTCTTACTCCACAGGAGATAAATATAAAGTTTTTAAAAAGTCTTGTTAAAGAAGATTGTAGAAACATGATTGACTCGGTTTCGGTATCTTCCGTTGTTCCGCATGTAGATAGGTCTTTAAAAAAATCAGTTGTGGATTTTTTTAATGTTGATCCTGTATTCATTGATTATTCAACCGATACCGGTATAAAACTTTTAATAGACGATCCGAAAGAGATGGGTGCAGATAGGATAGCGGGTTATGTCGGGGCATTATCTTTTTTTTCTCCTCCTTTTATGGTTATTGATTCCGGTACGGCAACAACATTTGATCTGGTAAATAAAAATTCTGAATGTATTGGGGGATCAATATTCCCGGGAATCGGATTGTCAATAAAAAGTCTTGCTCAGAATACTGCAAAATTAGATATGATAAATTTTGGAATTCCCGAATCGATAGTAGGAACAAATACCGAAAACAGCATTAAAGCCGGAATCTATTACAGTTATATCGGTGGACTCTCTTTTATGATCAAGGAATATAAAAAAGTTATAGGTTCTGATGCAGGTGTTATTGCAACCGGCGGTCTGTCAAGATATTTTGAAAAGAAAATTCCTGAAATTGATTTGTATGAACCGGATCTTATCTACATCGGATTAAAAAATACTTTTAAAAGTAGTGTAACGGCATGAAATGTCTGAACAAAAGATAAAATTTCCGGATGATCATGATTATATTTTCACCGTAATAGATTATTTACTTAGAAAACACGGGATAAATTTTTTTATTACTTCAAAGGATTTTGATGTTTTATATAACTGGTGGGATAAGAAAATTCCTTTGGATATTGTCAAGGCTTCAATAGATGTAGTTAAAAAGAGACGTCAAAAAAAGGGGAAAATCATAGATAGTTTTCTAAATTTTTCGTATGAAGTAAGAAAAAACATGTCTGAAAGAATGGAATTGAGTATTAATAGAGATAATACTGAGAATAATAAATCCAAGGATGAAAGAGCAGAGAGGTTTTTTACTGAATTTCCATTGGATTTAAAGTTAGTTGAGAAAGAGTTTATCCGATTAAGAAGTTTGGAAGGAGATCAAAAAACAGAATTATTGGATGAGGTATATGAAATTATTATTAAAGAATTTTCAAATGATGAAGAACTAAATATAAAAACGGAAATATTTATGAGTAATTTACCCGAAGCAATGAAGAATGAGAAGATAGAGAAAAAGTTTAAGATAAACTATTTAAATAAAAGATTCGGTATACCGGAGAATTTATAGAATAAATGAAAAAAGTAAGGCTTGATGTTGAGTTGGTAAGAAGAGGTGACTTCGATTCTACTAAAGATACGATCCCTTTTATCATGGCGGGAGAGATCCGTGTGAACGGACATGTGGTTTATAAAAGGGATCATTTAGTGTGTAGCGGAGATGAGATACTTATTTTAAAAACGGATGAATTTGTATCGCGAGGGGCATATAAACTGAAAAAAGCGATTGAGGATTTTGATATTTCAATTTATGGAAAAAGTGCAATTGATATCGGGATCTCAAATGGAGGGTTTACAGATTATTTATTGCAAAACGGGTCGAATTTAATTCTCGGAATAGATGTGAATATAATGCAGGTTGATTATAAATTGAGACAAGATTCACGTGTTTTACTACTAAAAAAGAATGCCAGATATCTCAAACTTGAAGATATTACTTTTATTCCGGATATTGTTGTGATAGATGTCTCTTTTATTTCCGTAATAAAAATTCTTGAAGTTTTGAAAGATTTCGGAAAAATTGATATTGTTTCCCTTATTAAACCTCAATTTGAAGTTGAGAAAAAAGATTCGGAAAAAGGGGGAGTAATAAAAAGCAGGGAAACGAGGATAAGGACTCTTCTTCAAGTAAAACATAAAGCCGAAGATATCGGATTTTCTCTTATTAATTTTACTTCATCGGGGATTCTCGGAAGAAAAGGAAACCGAGAATATTTTTTTTACCTAAAATATGGGCAAAATGGTTCAATAGATGATAAAATCATCAAAAATGGAATTAAAGTATAAAAAGATAGGTATCGTTACAAAACCTCACAGTGATGTTCTTCGTTATCTTCGGGAATCGGTAACCGCTTTGGAAAAGATTGGGGCTGTCTGTATTCTGGAGGAGATAGCAGCTGATATGTTAGGGAAACAGGAGGGTGTGAAAAGGTCTGAAGTCAGCAGTCTTTGTGATCTTGTAGTTCTTATCGGAGGTGACGGGACATTCTTGTCCGTTGCGGAATCTGCTGTAGAAGCTCAGATTCCGATAGCGGGTTTTAACCTTGGAACACTTGGTTTCTTAACAGAGTTGAAAAAGGATAATATCTCTTCTGCGGTTGTAAAACTTGCCAAAGGTGAATTCAAAATTTCAGACAGAAAGCTTTTAAAGGTGCAATATAAAGGTGACAAATCATTATCTCTAAATGATGTGGTAATAAGCAAAGGTGATATCGCAAGAATAATTAAATTGAAGCTCGAAATTGATGGAATTGAAGTTACACAAATTAGAGCTGACGGATTGATTATATCTACTCCAACCGGATCAACTGCCTATTCTCTATCTGCCGGAGGTCCTATACTTGCTCCTGAAGTAAACGGTGTTGTTATAACACCGATATGTCCCCACTCTTTAACTTTCAGACCGTTTGTAGTACCTGACTCTTCGGAAATAAGGATAACTCTTGTGTCCGAATCGGATAATGTTGTTATAACTTTAGACGGTCAAAAAGTTATTCCGGTTAATGTTAATGATGTTGTTACCGTAAAAACCGGTTTAAGAAAACTAAAAATGATTATTTCCGATGAAATTAATTATTTCAGTCTATTAAACGAAAAATTAAAGTGGGGTATATAGTAGATGTTTCTGGTATGGGGAGAGTTCTTTTTTTTACTTATCCTCGTTTATATATTTGGGTCCAGTGTAGCGAAAAGTTCGGATATTATTGCAGAAAAAAAAGGGTGGAGTCGAGCTTTTATGGGTGTTGTTTTTATCTCCATGGTAACCTCTTTTCCCGAGTTATTTACGGGGATATCGGCTGCTTCCATTGTTAAATCTCCGGAAATCTCTCTCGGACAGATTGTCGGCAGTTGTGTGTTTAATTTAACGATAATAGCAATTATCCAAATATTATTTAAGAAAAACAAGTTATTTGTAAAAAACTCAAAATCCGATTGTTATCCGATGCTCTTTAGTTTTTTCTTAATGTTTCTGTTTTCATTTGCATTGATAATAAGCTTAAGGGTTAGAGTTTTTAATGTCGGAATTTCTTCAATTATTATTTTTACTGTATATATTGTTTTCCTTAACAAAATTTTTAAAAATCGTAAATCCGATAACAATGGTGATACAAGGTATGAAAACAAAAGTTTGTCAAAAGCGGTTTTCAATTTTTCCATATCTTCAATTGTTATAATTGCCGTAGGATTTTTTTTGCCGGTTGTTGGAAAAGAATTGGCTATGAAAATGGGGTGGAGTGATTCTTTTGTCGGGGTTATATTTTTAGCTTTTGTTACATCATTTCCAGAATTGATTGTATCTTTGGCTTCAGCGAGAATAGGTGCTTTTGAAATGTTATTGGGAAATATTGCCGGAAGTAACATGTTTAATGTTGCAATAATTTTTGTTATCGATATCTTTTATTTTAAGGGAGATATAATTTCGGATATTTCGGATAAAAAAATTGTTTTTATAGGAATCATTGCATCAGTAATGAATCTATTATTGTTTTTTATGCAAAAAAGGGGTAAATCTGTAAAAACTTTTTTTTTGATACCTTTGAATGCAATTATAATTTTGACATTATACTTATTAAGTCTTGTAATTATTTATTAAAAAAGTATAAAATGGGATTAGAAAAAAGTTTTGGGGAAAAGACATGAAAAGATTAATTGTAGCTTTGTTTGTTTTTATCTTGGTGTTATCGTTTTCGTACAATATTTATTCATCTTCATCAAATTTTGAAAAAGGGGTTGCCTACCTTCTGTTGAAAGATTATAAGCAGGCAAGGATTTATTTTAAGGATTTTTTTAAGAACAATTCCAATCCTATTGTCAGACGGGGATTCGAGTTACTAACCGGAAATGATAACAAAGGTGCAAAGGATGAATTTAAAAGGTATTTAAATATGAATTTCAGGTCGTTGCATGCTATAGTCGGTATATCTTTATCTTTATCGGGTGTTAGAGCATCCACATCCAAAGAGAATCTTCTGAAATCATTGAAACTGAACAAAAGTTTTTCAGCATCTTATGCATGCCTCGGAATGGAATATTTAAAAGAGAGAAATTTTCCTCTTGCGAAAAAGCATTTACTTAATGCGTTAAGTATAAAAAATTTGGTTGAATATAGAATGTTGCTTGGAGAGTTATACATAAGAGAAGGACGTCCGGAAAAAACCGTTTTACTTATAAGCAATGACCTGGTAAATAATTCTGACGTTTTTTTTCTTAACTTTCTTATGTCGAGAGCTTTATTTAATCTGAACAGAATTGAACGGATGGGGAAATATATTCGTGCTTCCAGAAAGCTTAACGGAGCAAGAAATGATGTTCAGTTGCTTTATGCAAACTATTTATTGGAAAAGGGAGAACCCAAAAATGCAAAAGTAGTTCTTAAGGAACTTAGGTATAAGGATGTGAATCCTGATTATATTAAATCTTACGGAAAAACGCTTTTAAGACTTGGAAGTAGCAGGGCAAAGAATTTCTTGTACAACTTATATTCAATTAACAAATGGGATTCGGATGTTAACAGATTGCTGGGACTTTTCTATTTCAAGAATAAAACTGAAAAAAGTAATATTCAGAATTGGATTTATCGTGCAATAATAAGTGGTGATAATGTAGAATCACTCAAAAAAATTTTTAAATCGGGATTCAATTATCCGAAATTGGATTATCTTGGATTTGTTGATGTAAGAAAAATTTTTTGGATTGATGATAAAACGTTGTTTGTTGTCGGAGTGTTATCTAGTGGCAGATCGGAAAAAATGTACCTTTTGGATTTTGCAAAAAAAAAGATTCTCACAAGTTATGGCTATGATGGTGTTGTTGACGGAGTTTATTTCTCCAAAAAGAGGGACAGGATAATATTGGAAACCGAGGATCCTTCTTCGAGGAAGAAGAGTCTTTATGCCATGATAAGAAATCCAAAAGGATATTTTCAGTTTAAGAGTATTTATACGGTTAATCAAAGAATTTCGTCATTTGAAGTGGTATTTAATACCTCGGGCACAATAGCTTATTTTATTGATAAGAACATCAGAAAGACCTCTTTTGAATCCCCTTTTTCGATAGTGAATAGATTTGGAGAAAAACGCCCTGTATACACGGGATTATCTAATTTCGGAATTTATAAATATGTTTTTTCTAATGGAAGATTTACATTTCTTGACGATTCCGATGAAATTGAAGAGATTGAATCAATTCCTTTAAAAAAGTTCCTTATGGTATATAATGCAGCCAAAATTACCAAAGAGATTCGTGAGCTTATTGTTAAGGGAGAAAATCTTGATTCATTTTCTTCGGAATTGGTAAAGATTGTATTTTCAAAAGATATTGGAAGTTTTTTGATTTATTTATCTGATCTTAAGAATCCTTTTCAAGGTGTGGTATTTGATAATGAGACTGGAAAGATCGACTTGATTGAAAGTAAGATGTTTCTTGGAAAGAATAGATTTACCGAACTGGAAATTGCCGATTTTGATTCGAAAAAAAATATTATTGTTTTTAATACGAAAGACGATAGGAAAGAATTAATTATGTTTGATTATAAATCAAAGTTATACAGTATTCTTCTTGAAAATTACTTCAGCGGATGTTTTGACTCGTTTGATAAAAGATATTACATATTTACCGAAAGAAATAGGAGAAATTTTTTAACGGAAACTCTTCTCAAAGTTATTAGTGTTGATCCTTTCTGGATTGAGGAAATACCGGCAAGGAGGGATCTCAAATCCGTGATAAAGAAAAATAATCCTTTTAGTATAGAATTTTCCACAAACGGGGGGGAAATATTTGAAATGGGGGAAGATAATTCTTTTGTTTATAAATCTCCGTCCTTTGAGGGGAGTGTTCATGGTTTTTCCCCAAACGGTAACAACGTTGCCGTTTTTGTAAATAATAAACTTTTTTTGATGGAAAATAATAGAGTATGGCAAAGAAAACCTGTTTCAAAAAAGTAAATTTATTTTCCGGCATCATACTTAACGATAGGATTAATATTGAATCGGTAATTTTAAAATTAAGGGATAGATTCTCCGGAATCGACATTGTATCCGATATTATGGATTTTGATTTTACCGACTACTATTTTGCAGAAATGGGAAAACCTTTAAAGAGAATATTCATATCTTTTGACGAATTGATACCGCCTGATGGACTACCTGAAATAAAAATAGTGACAAATGAAATGGAAAAGGAGTTCTCCGAATCCGGTAATAGATTAGTTAATTTGGATCCGGGGTATATTTCAGATGCAAATGTGATAATTGCAACTACAAAGAATTATTATCAAAGGATACCTCTAAGCAATGGTATTTATGCACATATGGAGTATGTTATAAAAGGGAAAGATTTCCATTTCCTTGAATGGACATATCCCGATTTTAAATCGCAAGGATATCTGAAGTTTTTCAGTAAATTATTGTCCGTGTATAAGAAAAAATCCAAAAATAACTGAAGAGAAGTACAGATAATTTGAATTTGCATTTCGTTAATAAAAACAATAGAATTAAAAATCAATTAAGGGGTTATCAAATGAAATTTAGACTTTTTATTATTGTTGTTGCGATTGTTTTACTTATCGGATGTGCTACTGCAAAGAAGAATAATGGTATCACTCTCAATTATTTTGAATATTCAAGGGGAAAATCGTTTCCTACAAAAGCTGATATCTATATGAAATATGAAGGTAATGATTATGTTTTGAAAGATACTTATCTTGAAGATCAATCTTTCTTTGAAGATAATTCAATAATTCCGAATGCATTTATCAAACCTCTTTTTAATTTAAAAATTTCAGATGCAGTAAAAGCATTTACCGAGCCATATTATAGTTACCGTTTAATCCACTTCTTCAAAAATTACCCAAATTTCGGTATAGGCGTTGAATTTATCCACCTCAAGGTTTTTTTAATGGATTATGATCAGAATGTTCACTTAAAGGGGGTATTTAAGGGGAAAAATATTGATAAAACGGTTAGGATAGGTGATTATCTCAGCATGTTTAATATCTCTCATGGAGTGAATCATGCGGCTTTTCATATTGTTTACAGATGGTTGTTTTCCCCTTCCCTAAAGGTTCCGGAAGGTAGATTTCAGCCGTATGTAAATGCCTCTTTCGGTCCTGCAATTCCACATCTTGAAATTGATACCGTAGAATCCGGAGGAAATAAAAGGAGATCTTACTCTTACCAGTCGGCTCTTGCTAACTGGGGATTTGGATTCGGTACCGGTATCCGTTACAAGCCATGGAGAAAACTCGGATTTTATCTTGAATACAAACTCACATATTCATATTTAAAAGGGATGCACTTTGACAAAATAACCGGAACTCGTGTATCGGTGGATTTCCTTACTCACCATATCCAATGGGGATTATCATTTATGTTTTAGCTTGGAAGAAGTTTTAAGATTTTCGGAAAAATTACTGAATTTTGTCAACTTTGAATTATGGATGAAATTCATATGAAGTTCCCATGTTTCTTCATCTTCATTTTCGATCAATTGATAAAGTTTTCCGTTTGAAATTGAGAGAGGATATGGTTTGAGGGCTGTTTGGAATTTTAAAGGAATATATAGACTGTGAATGAATTTTCCGTTCTTGTCAAAGAAGAGGAATTCATATTTTGTTTTATCTTTTGACCTGTAAGTGGAAACATAGATAATGTTATCTCTCTCAAAAACTCCCGATATAGCCGGCCACTCTTTTGGAAAAACAGCCATTTTTTTTACAATTTCAAAATATTGCTTTGACTGAGGATTGGTTTTAATTACATCATAAATATCTTCTTTGTCCTCACTTGTGAATTTTCGCCTTTTGAAATCTTTTTTAATAACAAAAATTTGTTTTGCATTTTTATCAAAAACTTTTATCTCAAAATTACTACCGTTTACCAAATAGAGTTTATCATTGTATGTCATATAACTTAAAGTACTGTTGAGTATTTTAATGCTACCTTTTGCAAACTGGTTATCGTCCTCCTGATGTAGCAATGTTTTAATCTTGTTGAGATCTTTGTCGTACAGGTTGACGGAAACATATCGGGTACCGTCTTTTGATCCGATACTTCTTCCTACATAATTATTCCCAAGCGGTTGATAAAGGAAAGAAATACCGCTTTTAACCTTTATCTCCTTAAGGTATTCTCCGTTTTTTGTGTAGTATGAAATTTTATTCATACTATTTATTAAAAGCTTATCTTTTAATGGTGTTATTAATGCAAACCTATTGAATTCCTCGGGGCCTTCCCCCTTTTTACCGAATTTTTTGATTAATTTGAAATCTTTCATTGAATAAATGAAGATTGTTATATCTTCCGAAATGTACAAATAATCTTTGTCAATAATAAGACCCGAAGCCTTCATAAGATCCGGAAAAGTTGCGACTACTTCACTTTTGAGCATCACTGACAATGAAACCGATATAAGAATAAATACCATAATAATCCTTTTCATAATTCCTCCAATATTAGTATTACATTACATGATACGAGAGAAAAATATTTTTGTTTAAGATAGTGAAATAAATCATATCATTGTCAATGCTCGTATATTTTTGTATACTGCATCTTATGAAATTAAATAAAACCGATAATAGAATTTTCTTTATATCGGATGTACACCTTTCTTTTAACGAGGATGATTATGAGATAGAAAAGAGAAAAAAACTGTCCGCTTTTCTTGATCATGTGATGGATAATGGAGATGTCCTTGTTATCGGAGGTGATTTATTTGACTTTTGGTACGAGTGGTCTCATGTTATTCCCAAGTATTGGGGAGAGGTAATTTTCAAACTCCGTTCAATAATAAATTCGGGGAAAAGGGTCATATTTATTACAGGGAATCACGATTTTGAATTCGGATACTATCTGCAAAAAGAGATCGGCATGGATTGTTTTGATGAAAATTGTGATATCTCGGTTGATGGTAAAATTTTTTTTGTGGGTCACGGAGACGGATTGGCAAAAAAAGACATAGGATATAGATTTGCAAAGAGGATGATTAGGAACCGATTTTCAAAATTTTTTTTCAAAACATTTATCCATCCAGACTTGGGGATGAAGATAGCAAAGTTAGCTTCGGGATCAAGCAGAAAATATGTAAAAATAGATAAAAATGCTTGGGCTAATGAATATTTTGATTTTGCAAAAAATAAATTTAAAGAAGGTTATGACTATGTAGTTCTCGGGCATCTTCATATTCCTATGGAAAAAGTGAAAGACGGATGTACTTACCTTAATACCGGTGATTGGATAATACACTTTTCTTACGGATATTATGATGGGAAGTCATTAAAACTAAAATATTGGGATAAAGATTGATATTTTGTTCAAATATTTCCGAAAAAAGCGGTAATAATCAAACACGGATATCTATTAATGTTAATTTGACTGATCGGGTTATTTATGATAATTTTTATAAATGAATAATGTATTTACCATAGCTATTCAATTTATGGTTATTTTACTGGCACTATCGGTTCATGAATCGGCTCATGCTTGGATGGCGGAAAGATTCGGAGATCCGACCGGAAGGTTGCAAGGTAGAATAACTCTTAACCCTATAGCACATATTGATCCGATCGGTACAGTAATATTTCCTATTATATTGGCATTAATCGGTGCACCTGTTTTCGGTTGGGCAAAGCCGGTTATGATAAATCCTTTAAATCTTAAAAATCCGAGAAAGGACGGAATCTTTATTGCCGCCGCAGGACCTGTTTCAAATATTATTATGGCAATTTTAGGAATTGTATTTTTTCTGCTTCTGAAAAATACAGGATTTATAGGATCGATTTACGTTTCGGGAAGAATTGCAGAAGCTGTTACAATTCTTCTTTTGAATCTGATTCTAATAAACATTTTTCTTGCAATATTTAATCTTCTCCCTATCCCTCCTTTGGACGGGAGTAAAATACTTGAAGGAATACTTGAAGGGGAAGCTTTGAATGCTTATAAAAAAATAGAGCCTTACGGATTTATAATTCTTATGGCTGTAATATATCTTAAAGTTTTTGATTATTTGGCAAGTCCTATTATTAATTTTGTAATGAGGATTTTATTTTATGGATAGAATAATGGAAGATAGTGTTGTAATGAGCGGTATGAGACCTACCGGAATGCTTCATCTCGGACATTGGGAGGGGGCACTCAAAAATTGGATTAAGTTGCAGAAAAAATATAAAAGTTATTTTTCCATAGTTGATTGGCATGCGTTGACTACCGACTATCAAAATCCGGAAAATATTAAATCATACATTAAATATACATTAATTGACTGGCTAAGTGTCGGTATAGATCCGGAAAAGAGTGTGATCTTTGTACAATCGTCCGTTAAAGAAATTGCCGAGATGTATCTTCTTTTTTCCATGATTGTACCGTTAGGATGGCTTGAAAGAGTTCCGACATTTAAAGAGCAACAAATGCAGTTAAAGGATAAAGATATAAATAACATAGGATTTCTCGGATATCCTCTGCTACAAACAATGGATATTATAAGTGTACGAGGGAATATTGTTCCGGTAGGTGAAGATCAGGTCTTTCATATTGAACTTGCACGGGAGATTGTTCGGCGATTCAATAATCTTTACGGTGATTTTTTTTTTGAACCTAAAGAATTTCTCACCCCCGTTCCAAAACTCCTCGGAATTGACGGAAGGAAGATGAGCAAAAGTTATAATAATTCAATATTTCTCTCGGATTCCGCCGAATCGGTAGAGGAGAAAATAAAACCGATGAAGACGGATACGAGAAGGCAAAGGAGGACGGATCCGGGGGTTGCTGAAGATTGTCCCGTTTTCTCTCTTCACAAATCTTTTTCATCCGAAGACGAAAAGGATAGCATAGTAAATGATTGTGCAAATGCTTCAATAGGATGTCTTGATTGTAAAAATATTCTTATAAAAAATCTTAATATATTCTTAGATCCCATTAGAGATCGAAGGGGGAAATATAGGGATAGTGATATAAATGAAATACTTGATACGGGATCAAAGAAAGCCCGGATAGTTGCTGCGGAAACTATCGGAAAAGTTAAGGAACTTATGAAGGTATAATATGGGGGAAATGCATTTTAATCCCGGTTCCGATGTTTACAGTATTCAGTCGGAATTTTATAATGGTCCCCTTGATCTTTTGTTGCATCTTATAAGGAAGAACAAGATGAATATCATGGATGTTCGGATTGCCGAAATTACATCCGAATATCTTAAATATCTTAATGAAGGGATTGGGATAAATCCTGTCAGAGAGGGTGATTTCCTAATGACCGCTTCAACACTAATTTATATTAAATCGAGATCGCTTCTTCCGAGAATTGATAAAGAGGGTGAAGAATCTCCTGAAGATAAGCTTATAAATACTTTGATTGAGTATGACAAGATACAGAAGATTTCAAAATTGTTACGGGAGATGGAAAAAAAGGAAATAATGCTATGGAAGCGGGAAGATATAACGGAAAATTTTGAAAATCGGGAGTTTGATCTAAAAGAAGTTTCTTCATTTCAGCTTGCTGAAATTTTTTTAAATGTTGTCAGTAGGGAAGATGGAAAAGATGTACTTTACCTTGATAAGAAAAATTATTCCATTGATAAAATGAGAGAAAGGATACTTTCAAAACTGAATTCCGACGGATTTATAAATTTTAATAAATATGCTGAATCTCTTGATTCGCTTGAAGAGATCCTTGTAAGTTTCTTCACAATACTTGAAATGGTTAAGAGAAAAAAGATAATAGCAATTCAAAAAGCCATATTTGATACAATCTCAATATGGAAGTATGATAAAGAGGAGCTTACTAATTGAGTGATGAATCCGGTTTTAAGCTTGATACAATAGAGAAAAAAATAGCTTTTATAGAATCTGTTTTATTTGTATCGGGAGAGCCTGTTGAACCTGAAAGATTGATCGGTTTCCTTAATTGTAATTCCATATCCGAATTTGATGAGATAATTAATAGTATGGAAGAAGGGTACAAAAAGGATGAAAGGGGATTAACTCTTAACAGAAGCGGGGGAGGATTGTATTTATCAACAAAGTCAAAATTTCATGAATTGTTGAATGATTTTTTTACAATTAAAAGATCTTCGAAATTGACGATCCCTTCTCTTGAGACACTTTCAATTGTAGCTTATCGGGAACCTGTTACTCTTGCGGAGATATCCGATCTGAGGAATGTTAATTCGACGGGTCCCGTTAAAAGTCTTTTGCAAAAAAAATTAATTAGAATTTCGGGAAGAAAGAGAGTTCCGGGACTTCCGGCTCTCTATTCAACAACAAAAGAATTTTTACTATATTTCGGATTGAATGATCTTTCCGAACTACCTTCACTCGAAGAGTTAACGGAACTTTTTGAAGATAAAGAGCAGCCATCTTTATTTGAGAATAAATAGTTGATTAATTGTTTAAAGGAGATTTAATGAAAAATCTTGTCAATCATAATTTGCTTGAATTAATGCCGTATAAGGCGGGGAAACCTATTGAAGAAATACAAAGAAAGTACAATTTGAAAAAAGTAATTAAACTTGCATCAAATGAGAATCCGTTCCAAATTCCGGATAATGTAAAAAGTGCTATTTCGGGAGAGTTGGGGAATATCTCTACATACCCGGATTCCGATAGCTTTTATCTTAGAAGGGCAATTGCAGATAAAAATGATCTTAACTTTGAAAATATTCTTATCGGAGCCGGATCTGTAGAGATAATAAGGATGATTACTTTAGCTTTTCTTAAATCGGGAGAAAAAGTTTTGACTTCTGAAAAAACTTTTCCTATGTATAAGATTGCTACAATTGAAAAACATGGGTATTCATCATTTTGTGAAGCTAAGATGGATGAAAATTTCAGATTTAGTTTGAATAATATTAAGGATAAGATAGATGATTCCACCAAAGTTATTTTTTTAACCAACCCTAATAATCCGACAGGGACACTACTTCCCAAAAGTGAAATAGCCGAATTTATCGAAAGTGTACCGGATAATATTTTTATAGTTCTTGATAATGCCTATGAAGAATATGTTTCCGATAAAAAAAATTATATGACAGGTATTGAGTATGTTAATAAGAAAAAGAATGTAATTATATTGAGAACGTTCTCAAAAATTTACGGTCTTGCGGGGTTAAGGATCGGATATGCATTCGGTCATCCCGAGACTATTTCAATGTTAGGTAGAGTAAAGGCTCCTTTCAATGTTACTCGGATATCTCAAAATGCAGCTCTTGAATCTCTCCGTTCGGATGAATTCAAAGACAGGTCTTATGATCTGAATATTAAAAACAGGGAGTTTCTACTTCTACAACTTCAAGAACTTGGAATAGATGTGGTTCCTTCCGAAACAAATTTCCTGATGTTCTTTCCTAAAAGAGATGTGAATATTCTTAATGAGAAACTGTTAAAGGAGGGCTTAATAGTCAGATCTTTAGGCGGATTCGGAGTACCTGATGCAATGCGTGTAACTGTAGGTTTTGAGGAAGACAATAATTATTTTGTTGAAAAATTGAAAAAAATTCTTTCGATGTAAAGTTAATCGGAAACCGATTTCATATAAGTAAAATAATTTGTAACCTCTTTTTTTACGACCGGAGTCAGCAGTAAGATTGCTATTAAATTCGGTATTGTCATAAAAGTTATTACCATATCGACAAAATGCCAAACGAGATCAAGTCCCCAAACAGACCCGAGGAAAACAAAAAAACCATACACAAATCTATATGGTTTAATGGACTTTGGACCGAACAGATATTCGGAAGCCCTTGATCCGTAATATGACCACGAAATTATTGTTGAAAATGCAAATAGTAGTAAGCCGGAAGCGACAACGTGTTTTGCAAGATGTCCGATACCGATAATGTCAAATCCGTTGGAAAATCCTATAACAGTCATTCCAACCCCTTTTACTCCGCTTGTCCAGGCTCCAGAAACTATTATAACAAGTGCAGTTAGCGTACATATAACAATTGTATCGACTAACGGTCCTACGGAAGCGACCAATCCTTCTCTTACAGGATACTTTGTTTTAGCGGCGGCATGAGCAATTGCAGCCGAACCTTGACCACCTTCATTTGAAAATAATCCTCTGGCAACACCTTGCCTGATTGTTATTATAAAAACGGCTCCGATAAATCCACCTTTTGCGGCAGTACCGGTAAAAGCATCAGTGAAAATAAGTTTAAATGCTTGGGGAATCTCTTTGTAGAAAACAATTAGTACTATTAAAGCACTTAAAAAGTAGAGAACCGCCATAAACGGGACCAGTTTTGATGTTACTTCGGCAATTCTTTTTATCCCTCCGATTATAACGAGAAGAACAAATGCCGTAATAATAATTCCTGAAATGTATGTAGGTATATTGTAGTTGTTGTTAAGGATATCGGATATTGAGTTCGATTGTGCCATATTTCCGGTTCCCATTGAACATAAAAGTGTGGCTCCGGCAAATACAATTGCAAGCAGTTTTGAGTATGAACCGAGTTTGTCTCTTAGACCGTGTTCCATATAGTACATGGGTCCTCCGGAAACAGATCCGTCATCATTTACTTTGCGGTATTTCAATGAGAGTGTACTTTCGACGAATTTAAGCATCATTCCGAGAAATCCTGTTATCCACATCCAGAAAACCGCCCCGGGACCTCCAACATAAATAGCTAAAGAGACACCGACAATGTTCCCTGTCCCCACCGTTGCAGAGAGTGCTGTTGTAAGGGCTTTGAAGTGATTAATATCCCCCTCATCACCCTTTTTATCATATTTCCCCGCTATTACCTTAAATGAGTGCCAAAGTTTTGTTATGTGAAGGAATTTAAATTTAACGGTAAAGAATACTCCTATAGGGATCAATAGTGCAATAAGAAGATATCCCCCGATATACTCATTGTATGCTACAAAAATACTATCCAACCAGTTTAAAAATGAATCCATTTGTTGCCTTCCTTATGAGATTAATAAAGAGATTATATAGCTTATGGAAAATAAAAAGTCAAATCAATGTATAGGTTGCATATATCTGGAAACAATAAGAATATTTATGT
Source organism: uncultured Clostridia bacterium (assembly GCA_964422395.1). GTDB lineage: Bacteria > Acidobacteriota > Aminicenantia > UBA2199 > UBA2199 > UBA647. Next base: position 106,124 of record CAYRAO010000001.1, on the reverse strand, counting down.
TACATGAAATTGTTAATGAATTCTATAAATTTGCTTTTACTATTCTTGGAATTTTGTTGAGGTCATTAAAAAATTTTATATTCTTATATCCGTGCTTCTGTAACATTTTATTAACTGTTTCTTTTTGATCATATCCAAATTCAAGAATGATTACTCCGTTTTTTTTCAAATATGTCGGAGACAATTTTATTATCTTTTCTATTATTTCATAACCGGACTTTCCCCCGAGGAGAGCTATTTCCGGTTCATAATCAAGAATTGTAGATTCCAAACTTACCATATCTTTTTCTGAAATGTACGGGGGGTTTGAGACAATAATATCAAATAACATTTTATCCTTGGGGAATAAGTCGGATCTTAAGGGTGTAACCAAATGTTTGACTTTATGGTATTTAATATTTTTTTTTAAAACCTTAATAGCATTTTTATTCAAATCCACTGAAATTACATTGGAGCCTTTTTTTTTTGCAACTAATATGGAAATAATCCCGCTTCCGGTACCTATATCAAGTATATTGGTTGAATTATCGGAAATTTCCAGCAACTTATCAACGAGCAATTCGGTCTCCGGTCTTGGGATTAGAACGTCTTTGTTTACAAAAAAAGATTCCGAATAAAATTCTTTTTTTCCGATTATATAAGGAATCGGCTCATTGTTTACTAATCTTTTGGTGTAATTAATGAATAAATCCGATTCATCTTTCCCTGCTTCTTTTGATCTCCCATAAGTCCAGAAATACTCTTTTGAAATTCCGAAAGCATTACATAACAGGATCAAAAGATCTGGCTGGTATATATTGAAGTTTTTTAACGCATTATCGTATATTTCACGAATTTTCACTAATTAATTATTTCTTTAAATCTATCTTCGAGTAACTGCTTTGAGTGGATTTCTTCCAAATCCTTGATTAGGCTTTCGAGATTGCCATCCATTGTAGATTCGATACCGAAATTTCTTCCACTGATTCTGTGATCTGTAACTCTACTTTGAGGAAAATTGTATGTTCTTATCTTTTCAGACCTGTCCCCTTTTCCTATTTGAGATTTTCTATCACTTGCAATCGCATTTTGTTGTTTTTCAATCTCAGATTCATAAAGTCTGGATTTTAAGACTTTCATGGCTTTATCTTTATTTTTGTGCTGTGACGATTCATCTTGACATGAAACAACTATTCCTGTCGGAAAATGTGTGATTCTTATTGCCGATTCGGTTTTGTTAACGTGTTGCCCTCCCGCTCCGGAAGCTCTATAGGTATCAATTCTTATATCTTTCGGATTAATATCTATCTCAACGTCTTCAACTTCAGGTAGTACTGCAACTGTCACGGTTGATGTATGAATTCTTCCGCTTGATTCTGTTTGGGGAACTCTTTGAACTCTATGCACACCACTCTCAAATTTCAAAAACTTGTTAACATTCTTTCCTCTTATGTACATAGTTATCTCTTTAATACCGCCAATTCCAGAATAATTTGTAGAAATTATTTCGTGGGTCCATCCTTTACGCTCCGAAATCCTTGAATACATTCTTAAAAGATCAGATGCAAACAGAGAAGCTTCGTTTCCTCCGGCTCCCGCACGTATTTCAAGAAAAACATTTCTGCTGTCCTCTTTGATATCCGAAACCATCAGGATTTTAATATCATTTTCAAGGATAGTGAGTTCTTCACGGAGATTTTCAATATCTTCTTCAGCGAGAGCATTCATCTCAGGATCATCCGAATCGTCTAAAATTTCTATTGACTCATCAAGTTGTTTTTTTAATTGGGAAAATTTTTGATACTTTTCTTCAAGAGGTGTGAGATTGGAAAGTTCCTTAGAAAGAGAAGCAAATCTTTTCCTATTTTCTGATATCTTTGGATCCGACAAATGCCGGCTTAACTCAGTATATTTATTATGAAGGTCTTCTAAATAGGAAAAGAATTTATCACTGTTCTTTATATCCATATTTCTTTTTGAACTTTTCTATTCTACCTTCAGTATCAACATATTTTTGCTGACCTGTATAATAGGGATGGCACGAAGAACAAATTTCTATATCAACTGTAGCTTGAGTAGCCCTTGTTTTAAAGGAATTTCCACATGCACAAGTGACTTGGCATTCCTCATATTTAGGGTGAATTTTTTTTTTCATCATTTCCTCCGAAGTGTTTTGGAATTTTATCATCAAATTAGGGTGTTGTCAAAAAAAATTCATTCGAGATGATTCAATTCAGTTTCAAGGTGTCCAATTTGCTTGAATTCTTGTAATTGACATGGTTTTTTCAATACTGTTAATCAATTCCACTTTCACATTTGAAACTCCGCAGATCTCCAAAGCTCTCTCCATCCATCCGCATATCCTGAATTCAATTATTTTGTTAATATTCGGGAAATTAGTTATCTCCATCACGGTCATGGTTCTTTTTAACTCTACAATCGCAATATCTCCCTGTTTATAATAAGACGGTAATATTTCACCTGCCTTTTTTACCAAAAATTCCGCCGATCCCATTCTGATAAAAAATTTATAAATACCTTTTAATCCGTATTCAGCACTATGCCTTCCCATAATCCAAGCTCCGTGAAAATCGAAGTTGTGAAAAAGCATGCAATAAGTTGCCGTAGGAGCGATAATTGCTTCTTCTAAGGGGTACCATTGCTTGTTTGAGATGGATTCGGAAAATATTTTACGAGAATCAACAGCAAGTGTATCCATCCACAGCTTTAATCCTTCTTCTTTATGTTCTTGTTCAATTATACGAGTAAAAGTTTTTATTGCAACACCTTTTACAAAATTCATATTATCCTTTCCCTTGTAATATCAAACTCTCCTTATTTAAAAGAATTGTATATGTTTAAGCAATAAAAATCAAATAAAACAGATCAACTATATTCCATTTGCCTTATTAATTTGGTTCAAATATCCGTTAACAATGTAAGAATGTGAAATTCTTGTTTGAATGGTTTTTTTAGATTTTAATAAAAATTTGTGGAAAAGTTATGCAATAATTCCTCTACATCCTCTATTAATCAGCATTTATTTGAAATGCACATTTTTGAATATCGTAGAAATGCAATATATCGAAGTAAATCCCGAAACCAAGTGGTGACACCGATTTCCATTGTTTCTAATGTTATGAGAAAGAAAAGTTTTTTGATATAATCTCAATTTGAGTTTTTAACGGAAAATTGAAATGGAGAAATAATGAGTTTTTCAAATCCGGATGCTTTTTATTTGATGATTATTTTAGTTCCTTTAATTTTAATTATAGTTAAAAATTATTTTAAAAAAAAAGAAACTTTAAAAAATTTCATATCCGAAGAGGCATTTGTTGATCTGGGATTTAGGAGTGGTAGAGAAATTCCATTTATTAAAGCTTTTTTGTTGATAATTTCCGTAATACTTTTTATAACGGCTCTTGCAGGTCCAAGATGGGGTGAAAGGTTTGAAAGTTTGAATATTAAAGGGATTGAAATAATTTTTGTTCTTGATACTTCGTTCTCAATGAATGCAGAGGATGTTAAACCCAATCGTTTTATAGTTGCAAAGGAACTGATTTCAAACATCATGGAAGAGATAAAAACAGATAGTGTAAGTCTTATTACTTTTGCAGGTACTGCACATGTCCAATGTCCTCTTACAATTGACTATGATTCGATGAGGCTTTTAACGGATGCCGCATCAATCAGCCCTCCTGAAGAGCAGGGGACTGATTTTTATGAAGCTTTAAGCCTTGCTTTAAAAATCGGACGAATTTCTTCTAACGGTAATAAGATTGTTTTTCTTATAACGGATGGAGAAGATCAGGAAGAAAGGTGGAAAGAGATATTAAAGAAAATGAAATCTGAAAAACTGATTGTTTTTCCAGTGGGAATCGGAATCTCGTCCGGAGCCCCGATTCCTTTGAAAAATGGAAGTGGAAAATTATTGGGTTGGAAAAAAGATAATTCTGGGAATATAGTAAAGACAAAACTTAACGAAACGGTTTTGAGATTTATTGCCAAAGAAACAGGAGGGAACTATTTCCAATTTACCAATATATCGGAAATAGACATATTGTTAAGTAACTTGAAATCATTTGAGAGATCTGTTCTTAATAAGAAAGTGAGATCAATTAAGATTGAAAGGTTCCACTATCCTCTGGCACTTGGTATAATCGTATTGATTTTTGAGATAGCTTTAATTGAAAAAAAGATGAAATGGAAAAGAAACCGATTATAATTTTATTGGCGATTTTGTTTGTAAACTGGCATTGGTTTGAGCCTGTTGCAAGAAAAAATAGTGATGGAATAAAAGCGTACGAAGAAAAGCTTTTTAACAAAGCATTAAAAAAATTTTTATCGGCGAAGGGATTAAATCCCGAATCTTCGGAGTTGAAAAACAATACCGCTTCAGCCCTTTATAATCTGAACAAATATCAGGAAGCACTTGAAGAGTTTTCAAAGATTAATCCCGAAAAAGCAGGGATTGATAATTCTAAGTTTTTTTACAACTTGGGTAATACTTTCTTTAGGTTGAATAAATATAAGGAGGCTTTGAAAAATTATAAAAAGAGTTTAATGTCAGACCCTGATGATGTTAACACTAAAAAAAATTTTGAACTCACTCTTAAAAAGATAAAGAATAAGAATAAAAAAAAAGATGATAAAGAGAAGAAAAAAGATAAAAAGAGGCAGGATAAAAATAAAAAATACAAGAATATTATGAATTATCTGAGTCAAAAGGACAAGGATCAGATGAAGAAAGTGAAGAGGAAAGCCTCAAATTCAAGAAAAACAAAGGATTGGTAGACTATTGATCAAGCTATTTAGATTTTTACTAATATTTGTTTTCGTTTTCCCTCTAATTGGAGATGAAATTGAGTTTAGTGCTTCTGTTGATGCCGAGACAATAGGTTTAAATGATTATTTGATATATACGGTAACTTTTAAAGGGATTCAGAATCCATCACATCCTGATGTTGAATCAATTGCGGATTTCAGAATAGTTCAAACTTCAAGAAGTTCAGAGTTTAAATTTATTAACGGTGTTTCTTCAACTTATGTTAATTTCGTTTACTATCTTGCACCGCTAAAGGAAGGTATTCTCATAATTCCACCTCTCAAATATGTTCACAATAATCATGTTTATAAAACGGAATCAATTAAAATAGTTGCAGTTAAGGGAAGTGTAAAGAAAGTTGCTCCAAAGAGAAAAAGGAGATCTATTTTTGATTCGGATTTCCCGTCTTATGAACCGTTTCGGTCTGCTCCTCGTGAAATTAACATAAAAACTGTAGCACGGATAAATAAAAGGAGAGTTCGACAAGGAGAGCAATTAATTTATAAAGTTTTGCTATATTCAACAAACAGAATTGAATCGGTTAATCTTGTTTCCGGTCAGTCTTTTCCCGGATTCTGGCAGGAATGGTATCCGGTAAAAAAATCAATAGATGGCAGGCAAGAAATTATTGATGGCAAGAAATATGTTGTATTCGAGATTAGAAAAGCTGCATTGTTTCCTACAAAATCGGGGAAACTGAAAATCCCTTCTCTCAAATTTGAATTATTTATGCGGGACGGTTCTTTTTCTTTCTTCTCAACACCGGAAAAAATTACAAGAGTTACAAATCCTATAATAATTGATGTTTTGGATAATTCAAACGGGAATCTTCCTATCGGACGTTTTAAAATTACAGTGGATGTTGAAAATAACTCGATTGATATTAACGAACTTTTATCGGTCAATATAAAAGTGAGAGGTTCAGGAAATATAAAAACCTTAAAGATTCCTGAATTTGAAAGCAGTGATCGATTTAAGATTTTTCCTTCAAAAATATCAAGAAAGATCTATTATACGGATAACGGAATAAAAGGATATGTATCGGCGGAAGTTCCGGTTTCATTTAATGAAAAGGGAACAGTTACTTTACCTGCACTTAAATTTGAATATTTTGATCCGGTTGAATCAAAAACAAAAACTACAGAGAGTAAGAAAATAGAAGTATTTGTATCGGGAGTTAAGGAGATATCCGACTCCAATGTAAACAATAGAATTGGAACTATATTAAAAAAGGGTTCTGATATTAATTTTATAAAGACCGGAACAATTTATGATCAAAAAATATTTATTTATCAGACTGTGATTTTCAGGGTGTTCCTGTTTCTGATTATTATTGGCATTGTAGCGTTTCTGATTTATGAATATTTTGTAAAGCGGTTTATACTCGGGAATGAAAAAATAATAAGAAAGCGAGTTGTTCAGAATTTACTAAATCGTTTGGATAATGTAAAAGGGTTTGCTGAAATATTTCAAATTATTGAAGAGTATATAGAAAGAAAAACAGGAATTAGCAGATCTGAAATAAATGTTGTTAAGATTGAGAATATTTTTTATTCATCAGGAGTAAGTAAAGTTGATACTAAAGAGTTTTTAAGGATTAGACAGGAGTCTGAGCAATCAAGATTTTCAGGATCAACTATTAAAACTCCATTACAATTGGAAAGGGAGATCTCCGAGTTGAAAAGAATAATAAAAAGGATAGATTCGAAATTAAAATGAAAAAGTTATATTTTGCGATTGTTTTAACGTCTATTTCCATGTTTTTTTTAAGTGCATTTGATCCTATCTCGGAGTTTGAAAAAGGTAATTCTCATTATGAAAAGAGTGAATATAATAAAGCTTTGGAACAATATCTTAAAATTTCAAAGAATATTAGTAATTGGAAGGTATACTACAACTTAGGGAATACATATTTTAAATTAGGTGATTTTGTACAATCAAAAATTTATTATCTTAAAGCTAAAAAACTAAAACCTTTTGATGACTCAATTAAACAGAATCTACAAATTGTTGAAGGGATGTTAAACAATAACATCAGATTGTCTGATCCAGGTTTTTTATCGGTTTTATTAAAAAGGATAGAGTCAGTATTTACTATAAATTTTCTATCAATTTTATTATTGATCGTATTATTAATATTTTGTTTTTTTATATTTAAATTAGTAAGGGTGGGTCGGAATAAAATAAATATCTACGGTATATTGCTATCATTCTGTTTTCTCTTCATATTGTTCTTTTATCATGTCCATCGTGTTAATGGTTTTTACGATGAGAATTATGCTGTAATAGTTAATAGTGAGGCAAAGTTAAGAAGCGGTCCGGGTATGAATAATACGGTCCTATTTGAAATTAGTCCCGGAGTAACGGTTCACATTATCGATACAAATAGAGATTGGATTCAAGTTACTGCCTCTTCCGAAACAGCAGGTTGGATTAATGTAAGTAGCGTAAAAAAAATTAGTATCAAATGAAGTTATACCTTCGTAAAAATACAAAGGAGTTTGAAGAACCTATAGTAATGGGCATTCTTAATATGACTCCCGATTCATTCTCTGACGGTGGAAAATTTGTCAAATTTGATTCGGCAATTTTTCAAGCGGAAAAGATGATTAATTCAGGAGCTTCAATTATTGATGTCGGGGGGGAAAGTACGCGACCGGGAGCTACTAAAGTTGATGTTAATTCCGAAATTGACAGAGTTCTTCCGGTGATAGAAAAGATTAAGAAGGAATTTAATATCCTTGTGTCAATTGACACTTATAAAGATCGTGTGGCTGAATTGGCGGTAAATGAAGCCGGTGCCGATATCATCAATGATATCTCAGCATTATCTTTTTCGGATAATATGGCGAAAATTATTGCCGCACTAAATGTTCCGGTAATTCTTATGCATATTAAGGGTTCTCCTTCTGATATGCAGAAAGACCCGTTCTATTCCGATGTGGTTTTAGAGATAAAAAATTATTTTACAGATAGGATAGCTTTTGCCGTATCAAAAGGGATCGATAGAAAAAAAATAATCATTGATCCTGGAATCGGTTTCGGAAAAAGATTAATAGATAATATTAATATTATTCGAGATTTGAAAAGTTTTAAGAATTTTAATCTTCCGATCATGATGGGGATATCCAGAAAATCATTTCTTGGTGAAATAAGCGGTGAAAAACATCCGTATAAAAGGGAAAGCGAAACAATTACTGCGAACCTGATATCTGTAATTAACGGTGCCTCAATACTTAGAGTTCACAATGTGGAAAATTGTGTCAAATCACTAAAAGTTTTAAAAAATTTATTATAGCTTTTTCGAAAAGTAATCACTAAAACTTATTTCATTTTTACACATAAGTGTAAGTGAAAATCTAATTAATGTAGCATGTACACCGGAGGGAGTAGCCCTCCAGTGTTATGTTTTTTTTATTCTTCAACTATCTTGTAGCAGTCCAAGTGCCGCTCAAACCGCCATTTTTCATTATTCCGCTCATGGCTTTATCTCCGGTAGATGTTCCGGTATATTTTGCTCCAACTGTATATTGCCATGAAACGTTTTTCCCGTTTACGGTATAAGTACCTTTTTTATAGTTGTTGAATACAAACGAACCTGCAGTTGCACTTCCTGTGAAAACTATTGTACCGGTTTTTGCAGCTTGATTAGTCCATTTAAAAACGAGAGTCCAAGTTCCGGTTATGTCAAACTTGGCTGTGACACCCTCCTCTTTTTTCTTACATCCAGGACTAAACATCATTGTAGCAAATAGTACTACTACCGATAAAACTATAAATCTCTTCTTCATTTTGGTTCCCCCTTAAACACTTTCTATCAAAATTAGAAGTATTTTTCAATAATTTTTTGGAAAAAAATTTTTTTTATTTCCGATTAGATCAGGTATTAAGCTAAACCATTACAAAAATAAATTTATTAAATTGCATTTCTTATGAAAAGAAGTTTTAAAAAATTAAGAGTTAATATTAAAAAAAAGGAGGATATCTCTATCCCCCCTTTTTTATGGATATATTTAACTAAAATGTTATTTTCTTACAGCAGTCCAAGTGCCTGTTCCGCCGTTAAATGATACCATTGTACCACTCATGTTATTATCTCCGGTTGATGCCCCTGTATACACAGTGTTTACCAATGAATACTTCCAGGTAACACTCTTGTCGTTAACAGTATATGTTCCCAATGTTATGTTTTTATGTGAAAATGATCCGGATTCTTTACCTCCGGTGAACGTGAGTGCTAAGATTCCATGGGTACCATTTGACCAGATAAAACTTAAATTCCAGGTACCCTGAATATCAAATTTCTTTTTACATCCCGTGCTAAACATCATTGTAATAAATAATGTCACTACCAATAAAATCGTTAATTTCTTTCTCATCTTTCCTCCTTTTTTAACTAACTTAATTAATCTGCTATTTTCTTACAGCAGTCCAAGTGCCGGTACCACCTTTATGGCCTATCATTGTACCACTCATGTTGTTATCATCTGTTGATGTACCTGTGTATGTTGTACCTGATGTATATCTCCAAGTAACACTCTTGTCGTTAACAGTGTATGTTCCCGTGTATTTCTGAGAACTGAATGTGCCGGAAGTTTTGCTGCCTGTGAATGTGATTGTAGTGGTTCCGGTTCCTGAATTTGACCATGTATAACTTACTGTCCAAATACCCTGAATATCAAACTTTTTTTTGCATCCCGTGCTAAACATCATTGTAATAAATAATGTCACTACCAATAAAATCGTTAATTTTTTTCTCATACTTCCTCCTTTTATATTTTATATCAGATTGCAATTTTGTTTACAATACGTTTTCGTTAAAAATATTCGTTTTCGTGAAAATTGCATCATTCAATATATAGAAGATCAACCAAAGATATCTCACTTTTTACATAATATAATTGTTAATTGAAATGAGTGACATATTCCTTTATAATCATTCCCAAAATAGTTTTGTTAAGGCTAACTAAATGAAATTGAGATTTTATAATACGCTGACACGTAGTAAAGAGGAGTTTGTCCCGATAGAATCCGGGGAAGTTGGAATGTATTCCTGCGGACCCACCGTTTATAATTATGCTCATATCGGTAATCTTAGGACATATGTTTTTAACGATCTCTTAAGACGCGTGATTTTGTTAAACAATTTCAAACTCAAACATGTAATGAATATTACCGATGTGGGTCATTTAACCAGCGATGCGGATGAGGGTGAAGATAAGATGTTGGCTGGAGCAAAGAGAGAAAATAAAAGTGTATGGGATATTGCAAAATATTATGAAAAATCATTTTTTAGTGATATATCATTGCTTAATATTCAAAAACCGGAGATTATTTGTAGAGCTACAGATCATATTGATGAAATGATAAACATGGAGAAGAAGATAGAAAAGAACGGGTTTGCTTATTTTTCAGGAGGCAATCTCTATCTTGATACTGCGAAAATAGAGGATTACGGTAAACTGGCTCGGTTACGACTGGATGAACTACAACATGGAGTAAGAACCGAAATAGACGTTAATAAGAAGAATGATACCGATTTTGTTTTATGGTTTACAAAGTCAAAATTTGGAGATCAGGATATGAAGTGGAATAGCCCGTGGGGTGTCGGATATCCGGGGTGGCACATTGAGTGTAGTGCAATGAGTTCAAAATATCTTGGAGAACAATTTGATATTCATACCGGCGGGATTGACCATATTCCTGTCCATCATACGAATGAAATAGCTCAGGCGGAAGCTGCATTCGGGAAAAAACCATGGGTCGGATATTGGCTACATGGAGAATTCCTTGTCATGGATAAGGGGAAAATGTCTAAGAGTTCGGGTGATTTTTTAACACTCCGATTTTTAATTGATAAAGGATATAACCCTCTATCATTCAGATTCTTATGTCTTGGAGCCCATTATAGGAAACAACTTATGTTCAGTTGGGAGGCTATGGAAGGTGCAAGTCGGGGATATAAAAACTTGAAGAGTCGAATTGCTGAGATAAAGAAAAGTAGAACAAGTTATAATGAAGGGAATCGAACAGAATTTTATCTTAAGTCTTTTAAAAAGAGTATTAATGATGATTTAAATATCCCTCAGGTGCTTGCATTGCTGAATGATATGATAAAGGATAAGAATATAGGATCTATTGAAAAACTTGAGATTACAAAATATTTTGATCAAGTATTGGGTCTGAATCTTCTCGAAGAAGAGGAAGTTATGATTCCCGAGGACATTTTAGCCCTTGTTGAAAAAAGAAAAACGGCGAGAGCGGAGAAAGATTATGGATTATCCGATAAATATAGAGACATAATCAGAGAAAAGGGTTTTGAAATTAAAGATACAAAGGACGGACAGGTTATCAAGAAAATCCGATAATAAATTTTTCAGATCAGAAATTTATTCCGAGAAAAATCGGTTCAAATATAAAAGAGTTATCTTGAAATCTGTGTGATATACGAATTCCCGCTTCTAAATTTAAAGGTAGCGAAAATAGATTTATATCTCCCTTTATCTCCACTCCGGTTGAATTGTAATAAATTGTACTGTTGTTGTTGTATCCTTTTCCGAGATCAAGAAAAATTGTTCCTCTTATCCTTTTCAAATACAGCAGATCTCCGATAGCAAGATCCGGATAGAGGATTGGAAATGAATAATCAATATTTGCAAACATGAGATTGTTGCTGTACTTAAAATTATATCCTCTGGAAAAGTTTATATTACTTGAAAAAATAAAGTTTTTAGGGACCTGTTTTTCATAAGAAATGCTCAATCTCAAGCTGTTGTGCCTAAAAATTCCCGGAAAGTACATAGAGCCTTTGATGAATAATTTTTGTCCTCTATATAATGTATTCCATGGTGTATGAGCAAACTCAGCGAATAAAAATATCCCTTTATTAGGTGTTATATCCCTTTTTGCATAATGTTTGTAGCTTGAGAATGAAAATCTGTATTTCAGGGAATCAATTGAACCGTTTTTTATTTTGATACCGTTCTTATTTTCATTACCTGAAATCTTTGTGGTCGATATCTCTGATTCAAGACTCATTTTCCTATTGTATACCCCTTTTGAAAAGTTAAATGGTAGAAGAACGGATAAGAATCCTTTTGTTTCATCCCATTTAAGATTATGAGGATTGCCGGAATTTCTCCCCCCTCTGCTAAACCCGATTTTTATTACCGGAAACAATCCAGAATAAATCATATTGGCGTAGAATTTACCCCTTTTTTCGTTTGTATTAAAAAGGTATCCTCCGGTTATAAATATTGTATTCATCAGATTATTTGAATACATCTCAAAAGCCGGTTCGATCCTATCGGGAATGATTACTCTGCTGTGAAAGTTAATAATATCTTTAAAATGATTATATTTCTTTATTTTATACTTCTTTTGGGGGATATTTTTCGGAATTGTTAAATCCTTCCGCTCAACATAGTTGCTTTTCTTAAAAAATTCCGTTCTGTTTACAACAACTTCACTAAGCGGTTCCCATGAACTAATATTAATCGGTGCAGAAACAATATCCGTTCCATTAACGTTGTAATCCGAATATATGATCTTTTTCCTATCAATTGAGATTGAAGGGAAGAATGCTCCGAATCTGCTGGAAGTAATTCTATATTGTTCCCCTGATGATATATTAACGGCGTATATATTGTCTATTCCGGAGTACGGTGAACCGTATAAAATATAATCGTTAAAAAAGATAGGGGTTGAGTACATATTTTTAGATAAGGTTAAAATATCGGTAAAGTTCCCTTTTTTCAAATTAAATAATGTAATTGATCTTTCACCGTTTTTAACACGGATAATTACTATATTTTCACTTCTATCATCCCATGACGGGGTTATTAGAAATGAATTGTCGGGAGAGTCATATTCTTTTATTTTTTTCCCATCCGAAGATCGCAGGATTACAAGAGATGATTTTCTCTCTTTTGAAAAATGTACGGTTGCAATTAATTTACCGTCGTGAGATAGTGCAGGAGAGAAATATCTGGTTTTTTTGGTTATCCTCTTTTTCTCCCCCGAAATGATATTAAGCTTAACTATTTCGGCATAGCTTCTCTTTCCCCATCTAATATCTTTAACAGGTTCACTCCATACTACACAATTATTTCTTACGGACAGCATATTATTAATGTGACTGATGGTTGAGAATTGAGTTATCTTTTTCTCTTTTCCTTCCGGAGAGGTGATTACAAGACTTAACGGTACTGATAATCCGTATTTTTGGGAAATAATACTGCCGTTTGTTAACTCTATCGGAGAAGTAAATAGTGTCCATCCGTTCTTTGGTTTTAGATTGAATTCCTTAAAGTTTGTTAACTTAATCCCCTTGTCAATATTTTCCCATCTTTTTTTCAGTTCATCCATGGTTTTTTTATATAGTGTATGAACCGACAAACCGCTCTCTTTTTTTAGTGCGGAGGAAAATATTAACGGATAAAAAGAGTATGCGGAAGAGTGTTTTAATATATTTTCCATTCCGTTGCTTGAAAGATTATTCTTTAAATAGGTTATCAAAAAATATCCGAGACGGTAAATGTTCGGAATATAATCTTTATAGGAAGAGAGGTAAGATTTTTCGTACTTATATTTTTTCCCTGATAGGAGGATCGATCTCATTCCAATGGAAAAAGACGGGAGTCTTCCTCTTCCACCGGAGGAAAAAACGGTTTCCGCGTGAACCGCTTCGCCTTCCCAAAACCATGCGGGAATTGAGAAGAACGAAAGGAATAATCTCCCGAGATCACCGAATATGATACCTCCGAGTTTGGTAAATCCCGAATTCGTTCTGTTGAATTGATCAATGTGTTTACCTTCATGAATGGAAAGAGCACTATACCATTCGGTGTTACCTATAAATCCTGATTGGGGAGGAGTGGAAAAAAATTCTCCTTTTTGCGGGGCTAACTTTATATAACCGTTTGAGAAAATCCCGCAATTGGGAAGAAGCAGTGTTATTTTTCCATTGCCGATTTTTCTGGCGGATATTTTCGGATAAATATAGTCGAGCGTATTTGCTACTCTCAATCCTGCTTCCGTATTTTCAGCAGGAAAAACGATCCTGAAAAATTCAGAGTCAATGTATCTCCAATCAATTCCGGGAGGATATTGATTTGTATCGAAGAACTGAGGACTTAAGAATGAACAAAGTAACAATATAGAAATCGGTATCGATATTTTCACTTATACTCCCATCTGAATTTTATTATTTTGCATTTAAAAAATCAATTCCTGTTTTTTTAAGACTTGCAATTGAACTATGTTATACTAAGTCGCATGGTGTTAATTGAAGGGACGGTTTCAGCTGATATTATGGGAAAGATTTTTGCGTTTCTATGTGCTTTGTTGTGGGCACTTGCGGTAATCCTTTTCAAGAAGTCGGGTGAAGGTCTGAAGCCGATCGGATTAAATTTTTATAAAAGCTTTATTTCAATGCTTCTGTTAATTCCTGTATTGTTGATTGTCGGAACAGAACTAATCCCGTCTAATGTTACGATCGAAGATTTGTTAGTTCTTGTACTAAGCGGTATTCTCGGAGTTGCGATATCGGATACGCTGTTCTTCAAGTCTTTAAATATGCTCGGTGCTGGTCTTACGGCAATTGTGGATTGTCTGTACAGCCCTATAATTATTTTCCTTTCTTATATATTTTTGGTGAATGAAATCACTTTTAAAGAATTTTCGGGAGGTATTCTCGTGATTTCCGCAATTTTAGTTGCTACATTCAGATTGAAAGAGAAAGAGCGGAGTCGAAAAGATATCTTTTTCGGATTTTTATATGGAACAGGGGCTATGATTGCCATGGGTATCAGTGTAGTAGTGATGAAACCTGTTATTGACAAAGCTCCCATACTTTGGGTTACCGAAGTAAGACTTATCTCCGGTACTATCGCACTATCCATCTTGCTTTATTTGAATAAAGATAAAAAAGAGATACTTGCTTCACTAATAAAAAAAGCAAATTATAAATACGCTCTTCCTGCTACCATATTAGGAAGTTTTATTGCCATGATAATGTGGATAAGTGCATTCAAACTTACGGATATGAATTCGGCGGCAATTCTAAATCAGACCAATACCATCTTCATAATAGTATTTGCAACTATTTTTCTTAAGGAAAAATTCACATTACGAAAAGCGGTTGCTACAACCCTCGGAATAATCGGTTCCGTGATTGTTCTTCTCGGTTGATCTTTCTTTGTTTTTCCCTGATTACTTGAGGAATTACAATTGCCGATACAATTCCTCCAAGTGCTATTACGGGCATCATCAACATTAATTCGGATCTTATGGTTGAATTTGATGTGATTGTATATCCGGTTTTAGTTTTTTCAAAAACTCTAAACATTGAAAGATTATTAAAATTTAATCCGAGTTTTTCTAAAATCTCCATACCTTTTTTATTTGAATTATATTTAGAGGTATTAAAGTTCTTCTGAATTTTCATTATTTCTTTCATAATAGAGGAACTCATGAATGTAAATCCGTTTCCGGATAAAGAGATTCCTCTTGAAAGTTTGATAAATTCATCTGTTCTTAAAATTCCCGCGTCGATATTATTGTTTAGAATCTTTTCTGCAATATCAGGTGTAGAAGCGAGAATAAGCAGATTCTTGCTCTGAATTATCATAGGTGAAAATGTGAATGGCATTTTAGGTGCTTTTATTGATATACTTTTTCTCTCTTTGGTTTCATTGATTTCGGAATTCGGGATCTTAGAAGCTATTAATTTGAAAATAGATTCATTGCCGGTTTTTATTATTAAGGCAAAAGCGGGATCGGGGAACTCAATATTATTATTTTTACCGGAAATTTTTTTCATGTTTCCTTTGTCAATAGTAATAATGATTCCTACATCACCGTTAATGGATTTCAATAAAGTAGGAAGATCAACCCCTGCATTTCTCAAGTCTTTTTCAACCGAACCGATACCAAGTCTGATTTTCTCGTCTTCTGATTTTTCCGCTTGTCTTTTAATCCAATTCCATAAATGAAAATAATTAAAATCGGAAAATGAAGCAAATGCCGTTTCTTTAGGGAGCAGGTCTATCGAATCAAGATTATCTGATTCCCTGATGCAAAAGTTCCAAATAAGCTTATCTCCTTTCCCCTGCTTGTGTTCGATCACGAATTTTGTTCTTGTCAAGCTTTCTTCAAATTCTTTTGCACTGATTCCGATTCCTGCAATATCCATTAATCCACTGTCATTTAAAAGAGAATTTACGAAGGAAAACAATTTATTAACTTCTCTTCTTTTCTCCCCTTTTTTTTCTGAAGGATGAATAAGAGATTCGTTCAATACATCGAAGGATTTCCTAATTGCCGAAATGATTTTCTTGGTATTCAAATAAAAGAAAAGATCTCCTCCCGAATCAAGTTTGGATGTTACCGATTCGAAATTGTTTGAATTTGTACTTGTTTGATCAGATATGATCTCATTCTTTAGATCATTACTTCCGTTTAACGGCCATTTTTTATTGATGAAGAATAAAACAACCGCACCGATAATTATTCCGATAAATAGTGTTGATATAATTTTTTTCATTTTAACTCCCATTAAATTTTAAATTAACGAAGTTTTTATTTCAACAGTTTGAAAAAAATCAGTTTTTTTAGTACATGAAATATTGGTTACAATTGGAATTAAATTCAGATAGTTCGGTTATATACGATTCTATAATATCATTAACTTTCACACCGGAAGTGATCATGGTGAGAATTTCCGAATTACCTGCTATCATATCAAAATATTCTTTGTGAAATATAATATTTTTCGGGTGAAGTTCTTTTATCACCGAAATAATGTGAAGGGACGTCTTAAATGGACAAAAGCTTTCTCTGTCGGTAATAAACAACTTTGATCCCGAGCACTTTTCTCCCGAATATTTTGAAAAAGAGGGGATAAATAAAGTTTCTCTGAAAATCACACCCGTTAAGTTTTCTCCATTCAATTTATCGGTAATAGCTTTTCCGTCTATCCAAGGAGCACCGAAAATTTCAAACGGAGTTGTTGTACCTCTCCCCTCTGAAATATTTGTTCCTTCGAGAAAAACCATTCCGGGATAGACAATTGCAGTGTTGAGCGTTGGAATGTTAGGAGATGGGTTTACCCAGTTAAGACCGGTTTGGTCAAACCAATATTCTCTCTTCCAGTTTTCATTCTTTACAATTGATAAATTTACTTTATTTTGAAATAGTTCTTTGTTGAACATCAGAGAAAGCTCTCCGATTGTCATTCCGTGACGAATCGGAATGGAATAGAAACCTACAAATGAAGAAAATTCGGGATATTTTAGAATCGGACCTTCTATATGAATCCCTGTAATCGGATTAGGGCGGTCAAGGATTATAAGACGTTTATCTTTTCCTGAAATTGAACCCATCAGATATCCCATTGTGGAGATATAGGTATATATCCTGGTTCCTACATCCTGTAAATCAAATATGATAATGTCAATATCTTCTAATACCGATTCGTTGATTTTTTTGCCCGAATCGCTAATATCAAACTTTCTCATCCGTTCATCAATGCCTTCGGATACCATTTGGAAAGAGTGATCCTCCTGATTGTATAGACTGTGGATTTTGAGTCCTGTTCTTCTGTCGATTTGGACAGGGACATTTTCTCCTGCCTGATAATGCCCCCAAAGACCGTGTTCGGCTGCAATTAAAACCGATATTTTAAATTCCGGTCTATTGGTCAGTAGATCAATAGATGAAATTAGATCATAATTAGTAGCTGAGTAGTTGGATAGAAGAGCAATCTTTCTCCCTCCGAGATATGAGTGTTCTCCATTTAAAAAAACATCTATACCCGGTAATACTTTTTTCTTTATCATACTCTTGAGTATAATAATCGAATGGAAAAGAATCAATGAAAATTCTTTAAAATACGGAAAAATTAATTACCATGAAACTAATCCGATAAAACCATAGTCAAAGGTTTATAGTTAATGGAGGAAACAATGAAGAAATTTTTTTTAGTACTGTTTATGATTTCAATGTCAATTGTTGCAAAGGATATTGTGAATACGGATAAGCCGGAGAAAGGTATTTGGAATTTTAATCCGCAAGAGGTCTGGAGGGTCGATAGTGCAGGTAAGGAATTACTTGTAAACTGTTCAAGGATTAGAACGGATAAAGAAGGGAATGTCTACATGATGGAACATAAACTTGGAAGAATATTCAAATTTAATAAAGATGGAAAATTTATTACTACCATAGGTAAAAAGGGTGAAGGTCCCGGAGAATTCATTCAAGCTTATGAATTTTTTATTGTTGATGATAATATTATCGTCTCTCCTATAAATTCAAAATTAGTATATTTTGATAGAAATGGGAAGTTTAAAAAGCAAGTGAATATTGGAAAAGGTTTTCTCTATCCGAGATGTTTTATAGATAAAGATAGGTTTGTTCGGGTACGGAGTGTAAAAGATGACAAAGGGAGGAATCAGGAAAAAATCAGTATCTATGATATGAAAACGAAAAAAGACATTGATTTGATAGAAATTTCTCCCGAGGAAGCACTTTTATCGAAAAAAGGGGGGATGGCTGTAATGATAAAGGATCCTGCAACCTCAGCCGGTGTTGTCTTGACTTTGCAGGATAAAAGTATTCTATTTGGAAAAAGTGATAAATATAAATTTGAGAAAATGAACTTGCAAGGGAAGGTGGAATTATCATTTTTGATCAAAAATAGGGAGAGAAAACTTATACCCGAAGATGCCAAAAGGAAGAGGTTTGAAAATATTAAATTAAACGGCGGGAAAATGCCAAAAGAGATGATTGATCAAATGGTAAAGAGTATGCCGGATGTTGCAACGTTCTTTTACAGAGTAATAATAGGAAATAACGGATTAATATATGTCTTTGTGTCGGATATACGGAAAGATAAAGGTAGTGAAATTGATATATTTTCTCCCGAAGGGAGATATCTTTATCGCGGTAGTCTGAAAATTGAAACCGGATCAAGGATCATTTCTTCGATTGCATTTTACAAAGATTATGCAATTATGTTTGTGGAGGACGAAGAGGGAGAAACATCACTTAGGAAATATAAATTAAATCTACCTAAATAAAGGTATGCTTAGGGGTGGAGATTTTTTAAGAAAAATTCGGTTATGAGTGTAAAAAGGTGAAGTCTTGTACTTTTCCCTTTTCTTATGCCGTGCCTTCTGTTCGGGTATGACATCATTGAGAATTGTTTATTGTATTCTATAAGTTTATCAACGACGGCTTCACTGTTTTGGTAGTGGACATTATCATCTCCGGTACCGTGAATTAAAAGTAATTTACCCTTCAAATTTTTGACGTGTGTTATCGGAGAACCGTCTCTGTAACCTGCTTTATTATCCGAAGGGAGTCCCATATACCGTTCTTGGTATATAGAATCATAATATCTCATGTCCGAAACCGGTGCAACGGAAACTCCTGTTTTGTAGATATCGGGATATTGAAACATCAGATTCAGAGTCATTGAACCACCTCCGCTCCATCCCCATACTCCGACTTTCTCCTTGTCAATAAACGGAAAAGTTTTTAATATTTTCTTAGCAGCTTCTGCCTGATCTTTCGTAGTTATAATTCCGAGTTTCCTATATACTACTTTTCTAAATTTCCTGCCTCTCGGTGAGGGAGTGCCTCTATTGTCAATGCTTACTATCACGTATCCTTTGGAAGCAAGTAATCTATACCACATGTGGTTACTTCCCATCCATGAGTCTCTTACCGTTTGTCCCCAAGGCTCCCCGTACACATAGAATATTACAGGATATTTTTTATCTTTTTTAAAGTCGGGAGGTTTTATCATCCAACAGTCAAGTTCACAGTTGTTCTCTATTTTTACTCTAAAGAATTCTACATCTGCAAATTTGAACGATTTTATTTTTTTTCTGAGATCTTTATTTTCTTCAAGGAGCAGTTCGCGTTCATGGTCGGGGAGTTTGATTAAATCAATTAATATAGGAGAGTTAATTGTAGAATAATAATGGATTGCGGTTTTCGAGTCTTTTGATATGTTGTAATTGTGAGTTCCCCGCATATTTGCCGGTGTGATTTTCGTAATTGAGTGTTCTTTATCTGTCGTAACCGAATAAAGATATTTCCGAGTGGGATTTTCAGGTGAAGCGGTAAAATATATTATCCCCTTTTTTTTATCGAGACTAATCAGGGATATTACATCAAATTTTCCATGAGTTATCAGTTCACTGTTTTTGCCGTCCCTTGACACTTTGTATAAGTGACGCCACCCGTCTTTTTCACTTGTCCATATTAAATACTTTCCTTTATCAATCCATGAAAATTTGTCTACAACCTCTAACCAAGCACTATCCGTTTCGGTAATTATTACTCTTGATTTGTTTGTTTCTATGTTGTGAATTGAAACTTCATTTTTATTTTGGAGTCGGTTAAGTCTCTGGATAATTAATTCATTGTCGGATTCCGCCCATTCCATTCTTGCCAAATAGTGCATTCTCGGATCTCCATTGAACTCAACCCATTTTATCTCTCCTCCCGTCGATTTCACGGTTCCGATGCGACAAGAGGAATTCGTTTCTCCTGCTTTGGGATATTGAATGGGAATTACCTTTGAATATGTATCGGAAATATTATCAATAAGGTAAAAATCTTTTACACCGGAAATATCAAATTGCCAAAATGCAATATGAGATCCGTCGGGACTCCATCTGAATCCGTCTCTCATGTGAAATTCTTCCTCGTAAACCCAGTCGAAAGTACCGTTTATTATTGAATTCGACCCGCTTTTTGTCAAAGGGATAGTTTTGTGGGATATCAAATCCTCAACATAAATGTTTTTTTCACTAACGTATGCAACTCTTGTACTGTCAGGAGAGAACTTAGCAAACATCATAGAGGAATCGGGTCTTTCTTTTCCAATTCTTGATTTCTTTCCGGATTTCAAATTGAATATCCAATAATTACCGCGTGTTTTTGCTCTCCAGACATATTTTGAACTTGTAAAGATTAAAACAAGCTTACCGTCGGGTGAAATGTCGTATCCTTCTATAATTAAATGTTTCTTCTTGTTATTGCGAAGAATAAGATTAGAAGCGGAAATTAATTTTCGAAATTTTTTATTATCGGGTTCATATCTGAAAAGTTCTTTTATCTTTTTATTTTTCTTTGAAGATTTTAACATTGTAAAGGAGTGATTGTTTTTATCCCATTTTGATGCTCCGAAGTATTTCTGATCGTACTCTTTGGTTTTAAAAATCTTCTTAAGGGTCAATTTGTCATTTTGTTTATTCTCCATATTGAATAAACATTGTGTGTTGACAACAATTAAAACTAAGAAAATTGAAATAATGATTTTAAAGCTTCTTTTTACCATTTGTCACCTTCCTTACTAAATAATATGCTAAATTAGTTTTTTTAATAAATCAATATTTTTTTCTATAAATATTTTATTTGACTCAAATATAATTAACAAATACAATACTTCCCAAATGAGAGAAAAGATCAGAAGAATTATATCGGATACCGTTGAGTCCATAAGAGGAACCGAGCAAGATTTCACCAGCGGTAACCTCAGAAGAGCAATATTTCTTCTTGCAGTTCCCATGGTACTTGAAATGGCTATGGAATCCGTATTTGCCGTTGTCGATATTTTTTTTGTCTCAAAACTCGGTTCGGAGGCAGTTGCAACAGTTGGTATTACCGAATCGGTTATGACTTTACTTTATGCTATTGCGGTCGGCTTGGGAATGGGAACTACGGCTTTGGTATCAAGAAGAGTGGGGGAAAAAAAAATGGAAGAAGCTTCCGTTACTGCAGCTCAATCCATTATCTTAGGTTTGATTCTTTCGATTCCGATTGCAATTGCCGGAATATATTTTGCTCCCGATCTGCTGAAAATAATGGGTTCTTCCGAATCCATGATCAATACCGGTTATAAATATCCTTTGATAATTATAGGAGGAAATATTGTTATAATGTTCCTGTTTATAATTAATGCCATTTTCAGAGGAGCGGGGGATGCATCGCTCTCAATGAGAGTTTTATGGATTTCAAACCTTATAAATATTATTCTTGATCCATGTCTGATCTTCGGATTGGGTCCATTCCCCGAACTTGGTATTGCGGGTGCGGCATTTGCAACTGTAATCGGCAGAGGCACTGGGGTAATATTACAATTTTACTTTCTCTTAAATAGAAAACATAGAATCGGTATTGCTCTAAATGATTTTAGGATACGAATATCAATCATTGTTAAATTAGCGAGGGTCTCTGTCGGAGGAGTAGGGCAGTTCCTTATATCCACATCCTCATGGATAGGATTGGTCAGAATAATGTCAACATTCGGTAGTTCGGTTCTTGCCGGTTATACTATAGCAATAAGAGTTATTATTTTCACACTCCTGCCATCATGGGGACTGAGTAATGCCGCAGCGACTATGGTAGGACAAAATCTGGGTGCAAAAAAACCGAAAAGAGCCGAGAAGTCGGTTATTGTTACTTCAAAAATAAATTTTTTTTTCCTCACTTTCATTGCTCTAATGTTTTTTATGTTTGCGGAAAAGTTCATTTTAATCTTTGTTTCCGAACATTCGGTTGTTGCCGCAGGAACCGATGCACTACGATTTCTGAGTTTCGCTCTTCCTTTTTACGCGATAGGAATGGTTATGATTCAATCCTTAAACGGATCGGGGGACACAAAAACTCCGACCATAATTAATTTTTTTTGCTTTTGGTTGGTTGAAATTCCTGTAGCATATATCCTTGCAATAAAACTTAATTTTAATGCAACGGGAGTTTATCTTGCTATTGTATTGGCTGATGCCATGATTTCCGTTATTGGAATTATAGTTTTTAAGAAAGGTCAATGGAAAAATAAAGTAATTTAAACGGCTTTTAAAGAAGATTAAGTTTGACAATTTATGTTGATTCTTACATTATTTACATGTTTGTGGTTTTGTTGATAATGGAGAAAAAAATGAAAAAGATGATCGGCAGAAGAAATTTTATTAGAAATTCCACGTTAGGTATAATTGGCGGTACTATTGTAGATAGAAATTTATTTTCAAAAGAGAAAGAGGATAAAGACCAAAATGGTATTGAACCGGAAATTAAA
Organism: uncultured Clostridia bacterium; assembly: GCA_964422395.1. Taxonomy (GTDB): domain Bacteria; phylum Acidobacteriota; class Aminicenantia; order UBA2199; family UBA2199; genus UBA647. The sequence goes on along the minus strand of CAYRAO010000001.1, from coordinate 83,229 downwards.
AATTTCAGAGTTCTCGGGAGAACCGGATTTAAAATATCCGATATCAGTTTGGGTATTTCTCATAATGCCCAGGTTGTAAGAAAAGCAATTAATGCAGGAGTGAATTATATTGATACAGCTGAAAGTTATAAAAATCAACCGGTTATAGGGGAGGCAATAAAAAGCTTTGATAGAAAGAAAATATTTATCACTTCAAAACTTGAGATTAAAAAGGATAGAAGTGAAGCCGGTTTCATTAAAAGATTCAACAAATGTTTAAAAGAATTGGGCACAAATTATATTGATTGCATGATGATCCATAGTGCTGAAAATATTGAGATGTTGAAAACTCCTGGATTCCATTCTGCAATGGATCAGATGAAAAAAGAGGGGAAACTTAAATATGTCGGAGTATCAAATCACGGTTCAAACTGGTTTGTAGCTCCCAAAATTCCGATGGCTGCAATATTAAATGAAGCGGTGAAAGACGGACGTTTTGATATTTTTCTTATGGCTTATAATTTTATTCAGGAAGATTTGGGTGCAGAGGTTATAAAAAATTGTGTTAAGGAAAATATCGGAGTTACACTTATGAAAGTAAATCCGGTGGGGAAGTATTATGTGATCAGAGATAGGATTAAAAAACTTGAAAAAGAAGGGAAAAAAGTTCATCCACTCTATAGAAAAGGTATTGGAAGATTTAAGAAAAAAGCCGATGAAGCGGAAAAATTTATTAAGAAATATAATTTAAATAATCCGAGAAAGATTAGAAACGGAGCCGTGAGGTATGTACTTGGAAACAAAGGGGTAAGTTCGGTTGTGTGTACGATGCAGAATTTTGATCTTGCAGATGAGTTTATCGGTATTTCGGGAACAAAACTTACATTGACGGAAAGTAAAACTCTGTTACGGTACAAAGAGGGACCGGGGAGATTGTATTGCAGACATGGATGTAATGATTGTGAATCGTCCTGTCCGTCAGGATTAAAAATTAATGATATTATGAGATATAACCACTATTATGATGCTCATAACAGAGAAAAGTATGCTATGAAAAAGTATTTGGAACTGAATGGAAAGGATGCGGGATTGTGTACGGAATGTGAAGGTTACTGTGAAAGTTCATGTTCATACGGTCTTCCTGTACAGGGAATATTGTCAATGGTTCATAAGAATCTGTCCCTCTGCTAAAATAGATGATAATGGTAAATAATCAATCGGTGAAAGGCGGATAATATGGGATATGGAATATACATAGCGGGAGGGGGAAAAGATGCGGGAAAAACCACCATCTCTTTAGGGCTTGTCTCGTATTTTAAGGAAATTTTTCCAAAGGATGTATCTTTTATAAAACCGTTAGGTCAGAAATCAACTATGATTGACGGCAGTTCTGTCGGACAAGACTCCTATTTGCTTGATAATGCAATGGAATTAGGAATACCTATAAAATATGCCGCACCTTTTTCAACTTCGTCCGGAGTTGCAGAGAAATTTATAATGACCGGTGAACCGGCGGATATAAGAAAGAGAATTAGAAAGTCTTTTAACTATCTTAATTCAAAATTTAAGATAGTTGTTGTTGAAGGGACGGGACATCCGGGTGTCGGATCGGTTTTTAATATGTCGAATGCGGATGTGGCAGCTATGTTTGGAATACCTTTAATACTCATAATAAACGGAGGAATAGGGTCAACTATAGATAGATTCAATTTATGTATTCAACCTTTCAGAAATAAAAGAGTCAGATTGCTCGGAGTAATTATAAACAAAATACTCCCCGAAAAGGAAGGGAAAGTGAGAACCGTATTGGGTGAATGGTTTAAATCCGAAGGTATTCCTGTCCTTGGGTATATCCCGTACCTTGATACTCTATCCTCTCCTTCTCTTGGAGTACTCAGCAGAGAAATTGGAGCTGAGAAAATATGCTTAAATGATGATATGGACATGAAAAGTATAACAGGATTTAACTCGGCATTCGGAAATACGGATGAAGTGTTAAAGATGGTATACGATGATCCCAATAGTGCTCTTCTATCAAGTTTAAGCAGACGTGAAATTATTGAAGCTGTTTTAGCAAGGAAACTTTCCGGTGCTTTTTCCGGTGGTCCCAGTGCTTTAATACTATGTGGAAAAGGTGAAATTGATGAGTGGATAATTGGAGCTTGTAATAAATCCGGTCTCCCGCTTTTCAGGAGTAATGCTCCGATTCAAAAAATGGTTAAAAGGATCAATCATAAAATATTTAAAGTGGAACCCGGTGAATCAAAAAAAATAAAAGATATAGTTGATCTTATCCATTTACATGTGGATATGGATCTAATAAGAAAATTGCTTATCGAATCGAGGAATCAGGTTTATGATGAAAAGGGGATTTTAAATAGAATATTATCCTCTCCTTTCAAATTTTTAGGTAAATTTTTAAAAAATAAATAGGGGGAACTGTGAAACTCTGGATAAAAACTCAGAATAAGAAAAAAGTTTTACTTGTTGATAACATTACAATAAGAGGAAAAAGCTTAAGAGTTCTTAATCAACAATATCCGTTCGGATTGTTGATCGGTAAATATGAAAATCCTGATAAGGCTCAAACAGTATTGGATTCCATATGTTCAAAGCTTAAGACATGCACTACTCAGGAGTGTGTATTTGAAATGCCGGATGATTATTAAGTTGTTATATTGTTTGAACCTAATGTAGCAAATGATATCTTTTTGTATTTAAATTCTCCGCCACTGCAATTAATTCGTTTAAAACGTGCAAAACTTTATCCCTAATTTTTTAAATAAGTTGAATCTTTTCCGTCATTAACGAGAAAAGAAATTGCAAAAATTATCAATCCGATAATTATAACGGTTCCGGCAAGTTTTGTAGTCGGAGCAAAGAGAGAATCCATAAACATTTCGGTAATTTCCCCTGTTTTCAAAATTATTAGTTCTTCGAAACGTGATGATACTGCATTTGAGAAATCATATTTTGTAGCGAATTTTGAAATGGGAATTATATTTTCCATTAAAGAACCCAGTCCGTAAGCGGTAATTCCTCCTATCATTGTTGCTACCCCAGACCATCGAAAAAAGCTCTCTTTTGATGTTGATGCAATTAAAGATCCGAGAAAGATCAATAATGCCGGTAAAATGAAAAAAGCATACATAGCGGCACTGATGATTCTTGTAAAGTTCCATCCTTGTGGAAAATCGACATAATCATCAAAAATCTCTGTATCCTCAGGAATTTTTTCCACTGCTCTTAACTGAAATACTTTAATCAAGTCGTCGGTAATTTCAAGACCCGTAGGTCTGCATGATGGAAATCCATCAAGGTCAAATCCCTCTGATATGTCATTTGTAAAAGCAATTTTCTTCCATTCTTCGGTTTCCAAATCTCTACATTCGGGTAAATTGGTTATAACTGATCGTAAATAGGAAGTTATGGAATTGTGTAGCAACGCTTTTTTTAGAGGAGCCATGTTTAAACGTATCGGATCGGGTTTTCGCTCTCCTCTTAATACTTCTCCGAATTGTTTAAGTGAGACGGATAGTTCTCCTTGCAGCCATTTTAATATTCCGGAATCATCTAAAATTCTACTCGGTCGAATATTTACACTTTTCATCGCTTCAACAATAGTTTTGGTTTTCTCATCTTTAATATCATTCTCGTTTTTAAGTGTTTCGTAGATTTCGTCAATTGAAGAAGGAAGTTCGGAAATAATCTCTTCGGGAAGATCTGACATTACTTCCGGAGATACAACGGAATTTGTTATTCCGACTGCTATAATTGTTGCAAAAAGAACAGGTATGCCGATTAACGCTATTATTAAAAATCCGATTGTTTTTCTAAATGGTTTCATTCAATTCCTCCTTGTTAATTGTACACTTTATCGTTTATCCTTATCTCCTTTGCATAAATCAATTCACATGACCTGTCTCCCGTATCATTTCTTGTTGTGCTGGTTCCCCACGAAACCTTTTGTCCGTCAGCCATTCCTGAAACTTTAACGAGTAAACCGGTTATCTTAACAGTGTCATGCTTTTTTATATTTTTTAACGCAACAGAGAGATTGTGAGAGGATGGAATTATATGATTGTTGGATGAATGAGAAATTATATAATTATTATCTACCGGACAATCGGGTTTATATTTGTAGAAGTACCATCTGTTTCTTTGTTTGTAAGAGATATAATCGTCCATCTTTACTGTTGCAAGTTCTCCCCATGCCAGAGCAAGATCAACCGGAGATAATGACGATGTCCATTTTCTGGAATAGTGTTCGGTTGACATCACTCTTGCCGAAATAGTATATTCGGCAAGCGGTGTTAATGAAAACTCTCCTGAATCATTTGAAATTGTAATCGTTTTTTCATCATACAATTCTATTTGTACCGGATTATTATCGGTGGATATGAAATCTGTTGCATATTTAGTGACTATTGCTTTCTCACAAGAAAAAAAGAAAAAAGATAACAAAGATAAAGTTAAAATATATGATTTTTTCATGAATTGATTATAAAACACTGTAAAATAAAAATCACTATTTTCTTTAGTTGAAAATAGGTTTGTAATTAAATATTATCTAAGTGAAAGTATTATTACTAAGTGCCAAGGTGGAAAAGCAAAATGGAAAAGAATTATTTGTTAAGAGATTTTAAAGTGTCAGATTATAAAAAGTTGAAAGATTTATGGGATTTGACCGGACTTGGCGGGAGACATAGAGGAGATGATCTGAGAACGATAGAATTATCAATAGCACTGGGAGGGAAATTAATCGTTATGGAGATTCTACCATCCATGGAACTGATAGGTTCTTCGTGGATGACATTTGACGGAAGGCGATTGCATCTCCACCATTTCGGAATTGCTCCGAAATATCAAGGACAAAAACTTTCGGTACCTCTCCTAAGAAAATCATTACTTTATGCAAAGAATAAAAACGTTCAAATTAAACTTGAAGTGCATAAAGAAAATAGAAAAGCAATAAATCTATACTTGAAAAATAAATTTGAATATCTCGGAGATTACATGGTTTACATTATGAGAGACGTTAAAGGTATTGATGAATTTACAGAGGAAAATCGATGAACTATTTTGTTACTGAAGTTTATTTTTATTGATAAATTTCATGAATTTTTTATATTCATCGCTCTTTATATTGAAGCCTTCAAGGAGATTTTTGTATTTTCCTCCACAATTCATTAAAGATATTTTTATAAGTTTTTTTACCTGATTTCTATTAATGTCTCTGTTTAAGAACGGTTCCTTGACCACTTTCCAAAAGCTTAAACCGTTTTCCATTTGAGTGATCAGATCTTGAAATAAAGAGTCATCGTTGCCATTGATAACCGGATTAAAACCGTTAAATATTTTATTAAGATCATCTGAAGTAATCGGGTCGGGAGCACTTATCCCTGCTCTGGTAAGGACGGTTCTCATCTCTCTGATATTTCCACGCCAACTATGTTTTCTCATAGAATCCATAAATCCCTTTCCTGTTTTTTTCCCTTTTAGCAGATATTTATATTCTTCTACCAACAGATCAATATCTTCAACCCTATTTCTCAACGGGGGAATTTCAATCTCCAAAACAGCCAATCTGTAATAGAGGTCTTCCCTGAAGTTCCCGACTTTTACTTCCTTCTTCAATTCTTTATTGGAAGCAGAGACTATCCTTACATCTGCCGACCGTTCGGAAGTTTCACCCACTTTCAAATATTTTTTTGTTTCAATAAATCTCAATAATTTTGTCTGGAAGGATAGTGGAATTTCGGAAATCTCATCTAAAAAGAGAGTACCCTCCGAAGCTTCTTCGATCAATCCTTTTTTATCGGAAACAGCTCCGGTGAATGAACCTTTAACATGACCGAACAGTTCACTCTCAAAAAGACTCTCTTGAAATGTGGGCATATGAGCTGTAATCAGTTTCCCTTTCCTGCCTGAGTATAAATGGATAAGTTCTGCTGTTCTGCTTTTTCCGACTCCGGTTTCTCCCGACAACAGTACGGGATTATCATCAAGAGAATATTGAAGAACTTTTTCTCTTATTTCCTTAATCGGTTCACTCTTTCCTGAAATTCCACCTGAACCCGTCTCTTTTTTCTTTATCTCCGTTATGAGTTCACCTAATAGGTTTCCCAATACTTTGATCTCAAACATCTCATTTTCGGTAAATGATTTTTTTACACCGCTGTCAATGTAGAGATAGAATCCGTTTCCAACAGGGGAAATGATCACACTTTTAAGGAGAAGTCTCTTTGCAGATAAAGAGAGATCATCTTCACTCGTATCAAAAATATTGGATTGAAAAATTACCGAATTGGTATTTATGCTATCTTTAATGTAACTTGAAGCAAATCCTTCTCCTTTACTGACCGATTTCCCTGTTATTTTGCGACCTTTATTCCAATGTATCTTTCCGGATTCATCAAAAACCATTACAAGAGATACATCTTTTTCTTTAAGCAGTTCCCACAATCTGGATTTAATTATTTCCAACATAATATGAGTATAGTGCTTTTAATATATATTTTCAATTTAATAAAATAACCAAGAATTTGGCTGGATATAATTAATCATAATCACCGTGTATTTCCGCTTACGGGATTTTTTTTTATCACAAAAATTTTTTTTAATAATATTTTGATATTTTTAATTTTAATTTTGTAGTAATAGATTGCAGCATCTCTTAAATTTGATTTGGATTTGAACGGACAGTGGGATATCCCATGATCTTTCCATGAATTGTATTTGAAAAATCCCAAACCATTATTAGTCTTTTCGAAGATTTTTTTGTCGCCATTTAATGTCTTAATGAAAATTTCAACTTTTTCTACATTTTTCAAATTAAATTCCCAGTAAACACATAGGGATGTGTTAAGAAAAGGAGGGGTCGGTATTTTTTTTATTGTAAAGTACCCTATTTTTTCATTAATTAAATTCGGGTTTTCATTAATTTCGGAGTTAAGAATGAACACATAGAAAAAAAATATAAAGATCAAAGACATGATTTTTATCATGTGATATTAAAGCAAATTTTATTCCAAGAATAAAAATTTATGTGAAGTACCTATATTAAAAGACATTTGTTAAAGAAAAGAAAAAAATGATTTGAAAATCTCCTTAGCGGGAGATATAAGTATCTTCGGAGGGAAACTTATTATAATTTGCTCAAAAGTATCGGTGTTATTTTATGAATAAAAAGTATTGAATTTTAATATAAAATTATTTGAATTTTTTTATCCAAAAAATTGAAAATAAATCGTATATCGTTTATGATACAAATCATAAGAGGTTACAAATGATTTCAATGAGAAAAATATCAATTGTTTTTTTATTATTATGTTTTTTGTTGGGGTTTTCAAATAATGGTTTTTTATTATTTTCACTTGATCCTCCGACAAAAGAGCAGATTGAGAAATATCGTAGTGAAGGGACATTAAAACAGCGTATTGAGAGAGCCAAATCATATGGTAATCACCTTATCTCTCCTTCGCTTCTGGAAAGATTAAAAAGGAAGGTAGGCGGTATTGCAAATAATTCATTTGCTCAAATTCAATTGCCACCTCCGGATTGGAGGGGAATGCCGACGACAGGAAATGTAAAAATTTTGGTACTGTTATTGTCGTTTCCCGATGCTGACAACATCAATTCTACAAATCTTATTCAAGATAAGATGTTCGGGAAAGGGAAAGCAAGTGAGTTTCCCCTTGAAAGTTTAAGAGAATTTTACATTAGATCATCATTCGGCAAATTGAAGATTTCAGGAAATATTTTGGGATGGTACAAAAGTAAAACGTTGAGGTCGAAAGTTCCCAAATCGATTTCGGGGCGTGAATCGCTAATTAAGGAAGCTTTAATGTTTTATGACAACAATGGGCATGATTTTTCACAGTACGATAATGATAATGATGGAGATATTGATTATTTTGCAGTTATATGGAGTGGAGAACGTGGTGAGTGGGCTTCATTTTGGTGGGCATATCAGACACAATTTAGTAATGAAAGTTTTAAACTTGACGGAAAGTCACTTTATACATATTCTTGGCAATGGGAGTCATACAATTATCCATATGGTGAGTTTTCCCCGTCAACGGTTATTCACGAATCAGGTCATGCTCTCGGACTTCCCGATCTTTATGATTATAAGGCGGGTGTAGGTCCTGACGGAGGTGTCGGGGGAATGGACATGATGGCTGCTGCCAAGTGTGATCATAATTGTTTCCATAAATTTATGCTTGACTGGACTCGTCCGGAAGTACAATCTACCGGATCTTTGGATTACTCGTTTTTCCCATCTGTAAAACAGGGAGAATCTTTAATGATGATGCCTGATATATCCGTAAATACTATATTCGGAGAGTTTTTTATGATTGAGAACAGGCAAAAAACAGGAAACGATTTAAATTTACCTGGAAACGGATTGGTTATTTGGCATATAGATTCTACTCTTGACAAGTCGATGCGGAGATTTAAGTATGATAATTCTTATACCTCTCATAAATATATAAGATTGATGGAGGCTGACGGTTTGGAGCAGATTGAGAAAAAATTTCCTGCAGACAAGGGAGATTTTTATTTAAACGGCAATAGCTTCGGACCGTCAACAGAACCGGGGAGTCGTGATTACAAATGTAACGATTCGGGGGTTTTGATAAAAAATATCAATATAGGAAGTGAAGTTGCAACTTTTAGTGCGATTGTTGATGTTCCGGTAGTTATTAAGCTTACCGGAAGCAGAAAAGAAGAAAAGGTGTGGATTGTAGTATCGGATTATGGTGATTTTGTCTTTACCGTCAAAAAACAGAAAAAAATTGAGATATCGGAATTTGTTATTCAAAAAAAATACGGATCGTTTGAATATAAAGAGGTCATGCGTGTCGGTTATGATAAATTAATAAATAACGGATATTCATTTACAAGTGCAGGACTTGAGAAAGATGTTGATTATGTATTCAGGGTTGTTGCTTACGATAATGCCGGAAATGTAATCGGTGTGTCAAGAGAGGTAACAATTTAACTATTTTTATTACTATTCTGATAAATAACGAAAAATTGACAATAAGTTATTGCAGATTTAAAAATTGTAAGGTATAAGCTATGTTATGAACTATTTTATAGTAAAAAGAATTGGAATTGTATGTTTGCTGTTTTTGGTATTTCTTTTTTTTAATGTTAAAGCATCGGATTTAATATCGGGAAAAATAACCGAATCGGTTAAATGTTTAAACTATTCCGAAGAAAGTTATGCGGTTTACATCCCTTCGAATTACTCTTCAAAAAAAGAATGGCCTGTCATAATTGCATTCGATCCGGCTGCAAGGGGATTGATACCTGTAAAGCTTTTTAGAAATTCTGCTGAAAAATTCGGATATGTTGTTGTGTGTTCAAATAATTCACAAAACGGACCATGGCACAATATTATTAAATCCATGAAAGCAGTATGGGTTGATATTCAACAAAAGTTTTCAATTAATACAAAAAGAGTCTATGTTACAGGATTTTCCGGTGGCTCAAGAGCAGCATCGGTGTTCTCGCAAGTTATCAAGGTGGAACCGGTGGGCATTATTGCTTGTGGAGCGGGATTGCATGATAAGCTTAATCCCTCGAGAATCAAAAAATCTTTTTATTATGGAATTATCGGACTTGAGGATTTTAACTACAAAGAGTTCCGCAGACTGGTTCCGAAATTGGAACAGGCAGGTGTCAGGTATTGTATTGACTATGTTACCGGTGGTCATAAATGGCCTGATGAAGAAGTAATTAATCGTGCCGTTGAATGGATGGAAGTGGATGCTGTCAGAAGAGGATTACTTGATAGGGAAAAAGTTCCTATTGAAAAGATTTTTTTAAATTCTTTTAAATATGCTAAATCACTGTATGACGACGACCAATATTATTACTACGGTTTGATATATTTTGAAAGTCTTTTTAAACATTTCAACGGGATTCTAAAGGGGGATTCCGGAAATGAAGGGATTATGATAAAAGATATTGAGAGGAAGATTTCGTGGCAAAAAAATCATGGCAAAAGATTTAAAAAATTTATAAAAAAGGAAAATTCAAGGTACAAACGGGAGTATCGATTTATTGCTCTTTTTAGGGATGTGTTCAATCGGTTGGAAATGAAAGGAAATAGAAGGTATGTGCTAAATTCTATCCTAAATGATCTTAAGATCCCGTATCTTAGAAGGATTATGAAAAAGAAAAAAGGTTCTTTGGATGGTTATTGGGCAAAGAGGTTGCTTGCCGAGATTGCAATAAAGGCGGATAAAAAAAGTTTGGAATATTTTAACAGGAAAGATGAAAAGACGGCGGTTTTATTCAGAAAGATTGCGTTAAGAACAGGTCTGAAAAAAAACTTGAATAATTTTAGGCTTGCATCTATCTATGCCGCATTTGGTAAAAAAAAGAAGTGTATAAAAATCATAGGATCTCTTTTAAAAGAGGTGAAAAATTTAATGGATTTTGTTGTTAAAGATCCTAATTTTGATAATTTATTGAAAGATCCTGATTTTAAAAAAATATTTGTCAATAACGATTAAGTAGGTTAATTGCAAACAATAGTTCCGCAGGGTCTTTATTTATTATACATTTTGATGTAAGATATAATTTGAATTTAACAAAATATATGATCGGTTTGGTTATGTTGAATATCAAAAGAACCTTTAGCCCGATCATTCTATGGAGAAAACATGAAAATAGTGAAGACTAAAAGTTTTAAGGTTTTGCTTGTATTAGTAATTGTACTGATAGTGTTGATTCTTAAATGGTCAAATATAATCAATCTCATGTTACCAAAAGGAAGTCGTCCGGGGAAAATTGATTTTAAGGTTGAGAGTGTTACAAAAGGTGATTATGAGAAGATAGCCGCAGAGCTACAAAACTCATTTTCGGATAAGTTAAATCATATTGAGAGATTTCGAAAAGCAGGGATACTGGCATATGAAGGACCGAAAACTTGTCTTAAATGTCATGAAGAAATAACCGTAAAGGATCCGAGAACCGGAAAAGAGAAGAGTGTTGATTTAATGCAAAATATAACAACCTCCGTCCATTACAGATTTTACTCAAAAAAGCATCCTAATGTATATGGATTTAACGGTGAGTTGGCAGATAATTTTGCAATGGGAAAAATCAACAGACCATGCCCAAAACCAGGTTCTTTTGCTATGACAGCTTGGAGTGAACTGGTGAAAACAAACAATGGGAAAAATATGTCAGAAGGATGCGGGCAGTGTCATATCGGGGGACAGTATCAAGCTCCTCTCGGTGATATAATGCCTCTGTACAAGCCTCTTCAAATTGAAAAAGATGCTATCGATTGTCTCATTTGCCACTCCGTTTCTTACGATATGAACAAAAAAGAGGTAGTGGAAGATGTTTCTGGAAGGAAGAGGTGGGGGCAGGATCGTTCCATGAAAGCAGCCATGGCGGTTGTTACTCCGAATTCACAAAATTGTTTGAGATGTCACCAACATAACTTTGGTGGAGACATATATGTTGATGAGGCGGATAAATCCTATATGGGAAGTCTTACAAATACGGGTCATACAAGACCCAGGGTTCTTCATCCCGGATCTAAAAGGGGTACACCTTTTTCACCCTCATGGGATGTACATGCGGCAGCCGGAGTAACTTGTATCGAATGTCATAAGACATCCGGACACTATATAGCTAAGGGGACTCATACTACGACTATGATGGCTAATGATCTTCCCAATGTTGAAGTCTCATGCGAGGAGTGTCATACTTCGGCACCTCATAAAAATAATGTTGAGATTGCCGAATACTTAAATGAACATACATCTAAAATTGCTTGTCAAACCTGTCACATACCTTCATTACATCCTGACAATGCAACTCAGCGTGATTTTAAAAATTCCAAATATGAAGAGCATGAAGGAATATATGTTTACAGCGATATTGAGAAAAAAACCAAGCCCGGAGAAGGAATCAAATATGTTTGGTGGAATGGGGATGCAACATTTTTAGGAAACCCGATCGGTGATAATCCGAATGGGAAAAATCTGTATAAATTTTACAATCCCAAAACGATTTGGCCTGAATTTGAGGGGTATGATTACAATAAGTGGTATGAAAAGGTAATGAGACCGATTGCAAAAAAGGGAAGACCATCAAAATTGTACGCTATGAAAGTATTTAACGGAAGACAGCATATTGATCTTCAGAATATAGGACCGTTTGGCGGAATGTATGTTCCGTATAATCTTCCTACCTATTACTTAACCGGAAATTCAGAGAGAGCGGCATCCGAGGAGATGAAAAAACCTATGATGAAGATGATGTACGGATGGATGTTCAAGGTGTATATGATGGATAAATTTATGTCATTTATGGATGTTGACGGATGGAATTCAGCTGCATACAATGATGTCCTAAACAATAAAAAGGTTGAAGCAAGATGGCTCCCGAATGATGCAATGATGGAGATAAGTCATGCTATTCGACTTAAAGGTGCTTTATCTTGTAATAATTGTCACAACCCAAACGGAGTTTTGGATTGGAAATGGCTTGGATATGATGAAGAAGATGTCGATATGCTGCAACAGGATCCTTTGAATTAAGATAAATATTTTTTTATAGAAGTTATTGTATCCGAATTGGAGATATTAAATATCTTCTGTGTCTGTTTTTATTGACAAAATGTAATCTAAATGATATTTTTCATTTTTACCAGGAGAAGATAATGGAAGAGAAAATCAAAGCTAAAATTATGGATGAAAAGAAAATGATGAGATCTTTTCAAAGGATGGCGGTTGAAATACTTGAGAAGAACAGAGATGTTGAAAACTTGGTTCTTATAGGTATACAAAAAAAAGGAGTATTTGTTGCAAACAGGATAAAAGAGTTAATTTATGAAATGGAGAGCGTTGAGTTACCTTTGGGTGTCCTTGATATAACACTGTTTAGAGATGATCTTCACAAACATGAACAGCAGCCGATAATTCAAAAAACGGAAATAAAATTTTCCGTTGAAGATAAAGACATTGTTTTAATTGACGATGTGCTGTTTACCGGAAGAACGATAAGGGCTGCAATGGATTCAATTTTTGAGCTCGGTAGACCTGCAAGTGTACAGTTAGCCGTGTTTATTGATAGAGGGCATAGAGAATTACCCATATCAGCCGATTATAAAGGAAAGTTCCTTCCTACATCAAGGAGAGAAAGGGTAAATGTTATGCTAAAGGAGATTGATGATATAGATCAGGTTCTGATAATGGAACCGACGAGGTTTTAAATGGGCGAATTAAGCTTTAATCAGAATCATCTTCTCGGTATAGATCATTTGAGTGAGAAGGATATTGATACAATATTAGAAACAGCAGAATCATTTGTAGAGATTTCAACGAGAGATGTAAAAAAAGTACCGGCTCTTAAAGGAAAGACCGTTGTAAACTTATTTTTTGAAAATTCGACGAGGACCAGAAGTTCTTTTGAGATTGCCGCAAAACGACTGAGTGCCGATCTGATCAACTTTAATTCATCGGTCTCAAGTTTAAAAAAGGGAGAATCGTTGAGAGATACGGTTCTTACCCTCGAAGCGATGAATCCGAATATAATCGTTATTAGGCATTCTGCATCGGGTGCACCGCATTACTTGACAACATTTGCCGGATCTTCCATTGTAAATGCCGGAGATGGATTTCATGAGCATCCCACTCAAGCACTTTTGGACGCTTTGACCATGAAACAAGTATTCGGGACAATAAGAGGACTTAAAGTTGCCATAATAGGTGATATATTACATTCGCGGGTTGCAAGGTCCAATATTTTACTTCACAAGAAAATAGGGAATGAAGTTGCCATAATAGGACCTCCGTCCTTGGTCCCTAAAGAGTTTGAAAAGATGGGTGCTGATGTTTATCATGATATAAAAAAAGGGATAAAAGGTGCCGATGTAGTTATGATGCTCAGGGTTCAAAGTGAACGTGGAGCGGGAAATTATTTTCCGTCTATCAGAGAGTACAGAAAGTATTTTTCAATAAATAAGAAAATTTTTTTAAATGCGAAAGATTCTGCAATAGTAATGCACCCCGGTCCTCTAAACAGAGATGTTGAGATAGACAATACACTTGCCGATTCAAGCAAATCTGTAATACTTCAACAAGTTACAAACGGAATTGCCGTAAGGATGGCAGTACTCTATCTGCTTAAAGGAGATTTCAATGAGCCTATTAATTAAGAACGGACGTGTAATAGACCCGTCGTCGGGATACGATTCGAAGTCGGATATTCTTATTGAGAAGGGACTGATTAAAAAGATTGCTAAAAAAATATCTGATGAGAAAATAAAAGAAATTATTGATGTCGAAGGGTGTGTTGTTAGTCCGGGATTTGTTGATATGCATGTCCATCTTAGAGAGCCGGGACATGAGAATAAGGAGACGATAGAGACGGGAATTTTGGCAGCGGCAAAAGGTGGTTTTACTTCTATTGCATGTATGCCCAATACTATTCCGGTCAATGACAACAGATCGGTTACCGAATATATAATTTCAAGGTCACATGAGATTGGTACTGTGAATGTATTTCCCATAGCATCTATTTCTGTAGGTCTTGATGGTGTTGATATTACAGAGATGGCAGACTTAAAAGAGGGCGGGGCGAAAGGTTTTTCAGATGACGGAAAATGTGTTATGAGTGCGGATCTTATCAGAAAAGCGTTGGAGTATACAAAAATGCTAAATGTCCCGATAATTGAGCATCCTGAAGATCACTCGATTTCAGGAGACGGTCAGGTAAACGAGGGTTTTATTTCATATAAATACGGTCTAAAGGGTATTTTAGCTGCTGCTGAAGAGGTGATAGTTGCAAGAGATATAATCCTTCAGGAAAGGATAAATTCAATTCTTCATCTTACACATATTTCAACTGCGGGATCGGTTGATCTGATAAGGAATGCAAAAGAGAAGGGTGTTAATGTGACATCGGATGTTACTCCTCACCACCTTCTTTTAACCGAAGAATCGATAACAACTTATAATCCTATTTATAAAATGAAGCCTCCTCTAAGAACGGAAAAAGATAGGGAAGCTCTTATAAAAGGATTAAATGACGGGACGATTGATGCAATTGCTTCGGATCATGCTCCACATACTTTTGATGAAAAGGATAGTGAATTTGAGTATGCACCTTTTGGAGTCATAGGACTGGAAACATCGTTTAACGTTATTTTTGAAAAATTGGTTAATAAAAATTTAATAAGTATGAGAAGGATGATTGAACTTCTTTCAACCAATCCGTCCAAAATACTTGGACTTGAGGGTAGGGGAGTTGTTAAACCCGGAGCACATGCCGATCTTACAATATTTAATCCGAATAAATCTTTTAAAATAACTGCGAAAGAATTTGTTTCAAAGGCAAATAATTGCCCGTTTGACGGATGGGAAGGGGAAGGTGCGATTATTTATACAATAACAGGAGGAAAAGTAGCTTACAAAGCTTGAATGAGAGGTGAAATCAATTCTATTCTTAGGAAGTTCCCTCTTTTAAAGTTTTCAACTTTATATTTATCGGATAAAGGTGATCCGCATACCCAGATAGGTTCGTTATTCCCATTTATTATTACAGGGAGAAGGTTCCTAATGTCGGCAGGAATTCCGTAATATCTTATCATTTCAAATACCTTTTGGTGTATATCGGAATTTATTTTTATGTATTTATCTATTGAAAGCGGATTTCTAATTACAACGGGATAAATTATTTTTTTAGCAGGAATTATAATTTCAAAATTAGTCGTAGGTTTTACGAATTCCTCCGTTGATGAAATCACTATATTAGAGCATATTTCTCTAATATTGATTGCTGTTTCTTTTTCAATCTCATACCGGTAGTTATGAATATTTATTTTTTTTTCGTACATAAATCCTTTCTTCTTTACAACGGTCAATCCAGGAATGGAGATCCCTTTGCTTTCTCCACTACTATTTGCAAGTTGTTCAATATGATAAAAATTAATGTTGAGAAGATTTCCTTTAAGAATTCTAATAAATTCTCTTATTATATGTCTTCTAAGTGCTAACGGTTCCGAAAGTAATTTGGAGACAGGCAAAATTTTGTTGCAAATCAGATTAGCAGATAAAAAGTCTGTGGAAAGTTTTCTGAAGAATTCATACTCTTCCTGAATTATTGAAACCGTACGATATATACGTTTGTCAATTTCCGGTTCTATCTTTTCAATTTCAGGAATAAGGTTATTCCGTATATTGTTTCTGAGGAATGTATCGATTTTGTTTGAAGGATCGGAATAGAACTTTAGATTAGATCTTTTTAAGAAATCCAGTATTTCGGATTTGGAGAAAATTAAAAGTGGTCTGATAATCTTTTTGTTTTTGAATCCGAATATTCCGCTCAACCCCTGCAAACCGCTTCCTCTAAAGAGTTTGATAAAGAAAGTTTCGGAAAGATCCGATCTTGAATGTCCGGTTGCTATCTTCGGATTAGTGAATTTTTTGGATGAATCATTAAAAAAATCATACCTTAAGATAGAGGCGGCATTTTCGAGATTAATCCTGTTCTTCTCTTTAAAAGTTTTCACATCGGAGCTTCCTTTGACCAACTCTATATTATCCATTGTTTTAATATATGATTCAACCCACTCTTCTTCTTTATCCGAATCTTTTCTTAGGTTGTGATTGAAATAAAGAGCTTTTAGCTTGAAATCTATATCGTTTTGGAGTTTTTTTAATAGAACAAGTAGAGTTACGGAATCTTTTCCTCCTGAGAATGCGGAAAGTACCGTATCGCCTTTTTTGATAAGGTTGTTTTTTTTTATATTTTCAAAAAAGAGAGAGTATAAATATTTCATATATAAAAATAGCGGTGGAGGGATTTGAACCCCCGGCATATCGGATATGAGCCGACTGCTCTACCGCCTGAGCTACACCGCCTTTTTTAATATTATAGTCGAAACTGAGGAAGGAATCAATAGTGGGATCAATGATTTTTTACATCTGAAACGGATTCTAAATATTGACAAATTGAGCGATTTCCGATATAAAGTATTTCAAATCCGGAGGATAAAATGAATGTATTTGTTCTGATAAAGCAGGTTCCAGATACGGAAGCCGTGCTGTCACTTAAAGAAGGAAATTCCATTAATGAGGAAAATATCAAATGGATAATCAGCCCTTATGATGAATATGCTCTTGAAGAGGCTCTTAAACTTAAGGAAAGTAGGGAGGGTGTTATAGTTAACGTGGTAACTCTTGGACCCATAAGGGTGGAAAGTGCTCTTAGAAGTGCACTTGCAATGGGAGCGGATAATGGAATTCACGTTGAATGTGATGATGATATCGATGTATCGACAAGAGCTAAGTTGCTTGCGGAAACGATTAAAACGGAGTCTGATCCATCAATTATTTTTGTAGGAAAACAGGCTATTGATGATGATTCAAATCAAACTCATATTTTAGTGTCGGAATATCTTGATATGCCTATAACGACAAATATAACAGCATTTAAACTTGACGGGGATAAAGTAAACGTTCAAAGAGAAATAGAGGGCGGTGATATTGAAACGATAGAGATGGAGATTCCTTGTATGGTTACAGCTTCAAAAGTCTTAAATACACCGAGATATGCTTCGTTGATGGGGATAATGAAAGCAAAGAAAATTCCTCTGAAAAAAGTAAATCCTTCGGATTTTAGTGATATTTCAAAAGAGAATAAAACCGTATCCAAAAGACTTTTTGCTCCACCGGAAAAAGCCCCGGGAAAGATTATAGAGGGTGAACCTGAAGAGATGGTAAAAGAACTTGTTAGGGTTTTGAAAGATGAAGTTAAGGTATTATAGGAGATCAATATGTCAAATATAGGAATATACATCGAATTAAAGGACGGGAAGGTTAAGAAAAATGTGAATGAAGCGGTTACTCTTGCAAAGGCATCGGATAATACAATCATCGGTATTGTTTTTTCTAACGATATCGGTGAGTTGTCGGGCGATATTAAGGGATTTGACAAGTTGGTCAATGTGAAGGGTGAAGATATTGGATTTCATCCGGATTCATTTGCAAAAACAATAAGTGAAATAATTAAAGAGCAGGATATGGAGTATTTGTTTGGTTCATATTCGTTTAAAGCAAAAGAGATTTTTCCGAGAATTGCTGGAAAACTTGACGATTGTTCTTTGGTAAATGATTGTGTTAAGTTTGACTTTAATAGTAATATAGCTACAAAACCGGTATATTCAGGAAAATTATTAAAAGAGATAGAGATTTCAAGTGGTGTTAAACTTGTTACACTGAGACCTAATGTTTTTTCGGTGGAGAATTTTGATTCGGGATCTCCTGAGATAATCGAAAAATCAATTTCCGATTTTAAAAAATCTACTATTCTGAGTGTAAAAAAATCAGAGTCAAAAAGTATTGACCTTATGGATGCAGATATAATAGTTTCCGGTGGAAGAGGGATGAAGGAGAAGGATAATTTTAAAATATTGGAAGAGCTTGCAAAGGTTCTTAATGCCGGTATCGGAGCTTCAAGGGCAGCGGTTGATTCGGAATTTGCCCCGTATAGCATGCAGATTGGTCAAACAGGGAAAGTAGTTAACCCCAAACTTTATATTGCTTGCGGAATCTCAGGAGCAATACAACATTTTGTAGGTATGAAAACTTCTAAAATTATTGTAGCTATCAATAAGGATCCCGAAGCTCCTATTTTCAAAAAAGCCGATTATGGATTGGTCGGAGATCTTTTTAAGATTGTTCCGATGCTTAAAAACGAACTTGAAAAGGTTCTCGGATAGAGTAACTCTTCTAAATAATTGTTTTTATTTCGTTTTTAATTTCATCCCATTTGTCGTTCGGAAGTCCGGCTCCGACCACTTCAACAACTTTTGATGCAATAAGTGATCCGATTTTCCCACATTTTTCAACAGGTAGTTTTTTACTTAATCCGTAAAAAAAACCGGCGGCATAATAATCTCCGGCTCCGGTTGTATCGACAGGATTTGCTTTATAGGGAGCAATTTTATATCTGATTTTTTTCTTATCAATTATTAGTGAGCCTTCTGATCCGATTTTAACAATCGCAGTATTGCAAAATTTCGATATACTTAAAACGGCTTTTTCAGGATCTTTTTCTCCTGTAAAGGAGAGTGCCTCATCCTCATTGGCAAAAACAATGTCCACGTATTTTGATATTGATTCTTTTAGAAAGTTGAGATTTTCTTCAACAACATTAAAACTTGAGAGGTCAATTGCAATTTTTAATCCCGATTGTTTCGCCAATTGGAGTGATTTTTCAACCAATTCATGATTCTGAACAAGATATCCTTCAAAGAAAAAATAAGAGTGATCTTTGAAAAGATCAAGAATGAGATCCTCTTTTGTTAATTCAATTGCAGCACCAAGATAAGTTGCAAATGTTCTTTCCGAATCATCGGAAATCATACATATTGCAGTTCCGGTTCCTTGTTTACCGGTGAAAAGATTGGGTGTAATTCCGTTTTTTATCATTTCGTCTCTAAAGAATCTTCCAAACTCATCATCACCTATTTTTCCTATATAACCGGTATTGACGTTAAGCTTTGATAATCCGTTAATGGTATTTGCAACAGATCCTCCTGTTACTCGACTCTTTTTGAAAGATTCGGATCTTTTTAAAATATCTTTTGCAAAATTCAAATCAACATGATTCATGCTCCCTTTTTCAAAAGATAGAGATTTAACAAAATTATCATCAACTACCATAAGAAGATCAACAAGTGCATTTCCTAATCCAAGTATTTTATCCATTTTCTTCTGATTTCTCCTTTAAAACCACCTTATTAAGATAATTAATAAATAGAAGGCATAATTCCGATTTTTGTTTGTTTTCATTACTGTCAATGGACTTGAGCAATTTTCCGGCTATTTCTGCACCTCTATCGTAACCGAATACCCCGCCGGTACCTTTAAAATCGTGAATAATTGCCCGCATCTCTGGATAAGAACCCGAATTATAAAAATCGGTAAGCTTACTTATGTTTTTATTAACAGTATCAATAAACTCTTTCCTTAGTTCTTTAAGAAATATTTTGTCGGAAATATCATCGATTATTTCATTCATTTATTATTCTCCTAAAAAACATATTCGTTTTTATTCATCAACACAATTATTGTCTTTCATCAATACTATAGACGGTTTTACTAACTCAAGCTCCTTTTCATCAATAAGAGCGTAGGCTGCAATAATAATCTTGTCTCCGATGTTAACGAGATGAGCGGCTGCACCGTTAATGGTTATTATACCGCTTTTACTTTTAGCGGGAATTACATAGGTAGCGAATCTGTTCCCATTGTTGATATTATAAATTTCCACTTTCTGAAATTCTTTTAAATTGGCTTTATCCATTAAGTAAGAATCAATTGAGATACTACCGTTATAGTTTTTGTCGGTTGAAGTGACGGTAGCACGATGTATCTTGGATACTAAAAATGGGATCATCATTTAAATTTCTCCTAAAATTAAATTATCAATCAGCCTCACATTCTCAACGGATGCAGCCAATGCAATAATTGTATTGTTTAAATCGACTTTTTTTAATTCAGTGAGATTTTTCAGGGATAAGACTTCTATGTACTCTATGTCAATTCCTTTTTCTTTACTAATATTTCTCTTTATAATCTCTTTAATTTCTTTTACTTCCGATAATTGTCCGTTCAGTATTTTTTCCTTGACATACATTAATGATTGTGAAAGTTTCAACGCAGACAGTTTCCCTGATTCCGAAAGGAGAGTATTTCTTGAAGAGAGTGCAAGACCGTTTAGGTCTCTTTTAATATCAACACTTCTGACAACCGTATTTAAATTTAGGTCGTTAACCATTTTTTTAATAATAATTAGTTGTTGAGCATCTTTTTTTCCGAAATAAATAGTATCCGGAGATATGATATTGATAAACTTTAAAACAATTGTAGCGACACCTTCAAAATGGTTTATCCTCTTTTTTCCACATAAAACCTTATCAAATTCTTTAACATTAACGTATGTTTTGTATCCTTTCGGGTAAATTTCCTTAATTTCAGGGCAAAAAAGGTAATCCACCCCAAGATTTTTCATGATATCCGAATCCCTTTTAGGATCTCTCGGGTATTCTTTGAAATCTTCTCCCTTTCCGAATTGTATCGGATTAACAAAAACAGAAACTACAGAAGTATCGTTTTCATTTTTACATTTCTTTATTAACTCTTCATGACCTTTATGAAGATATCCCATCGTCGGTACAAAACCTATCGTTCCTTCTCTTTTTCCGATAAGTGATTTTTTAAGTTTATCTATTTTTTTTATAGTTTCCATTTAAAAACTCATCTATATTTTTGTTTAAATAATATGATTCATTAGGACCGGGGAATTTTTTGTTTTTCGTATCTTTTATATAATTTTTTACTGCGTCTACCATTTCGGAATAAACATCTGCATATTTTTTTACAAATTTTGGTAAATATAAATTCGTAAATCCGACAAGATCGTGGAATACAAGTATTTGTCCGTCACACCCGGCACCCGCTCCTATACCAATCGTAGGGATATTCAACTTCTCTGTTATTTTTTCAGCAAGTTCCGCCGGTATTGATTCCAATACAATTGCAAAAACTCCAAGTCTTTCCAACTCAATGGCGTCTTCAATAATTTCTTTAGCCTTTTTCCTGATCTTTCCTTGAACTTTAAATCCACCTGTACGGTTTATCGATTGCGGAGTAAGTCCAAGATGTCCGAGAACCGGAATGTCGCTTTTTAGAATGGCTTTGATTACACCAAATCTATTTCTTCCGCCTTCAAGTTTTATAGCTTCGGCTCCCCCCTCTTTTATCAGTCTGATAGCATTTTTAACACCCTCTTTTTCATCCGAGTGGTATGATCCGAACGGCATATCGGCCACGATTACAGAATCCGGTTTTGCCGCACTTACCATAGAGGAATGATATATTATATTTTCTATTGTAACTTCAAGTGTATTATCTTTTCCATGAAGTACCATTCCGAGAGAATCTCCGACGAGAATTAGGTCTATTCCCGCATCTGACAGAATCTTTGTTGTCGGATAATCATAACTGGTAAGGGCTGTTATTCCACCTTCGGATTTTTTTTTCTTTATATAAGGGATCGTTTTTTTTTTAGAGTGGAGCATAATACTTTATCCCCTTTTCATGATTTCTTATCTCGTTTATTAAATTTGATATATCGTTTTCATTATTCATATCTATTTTTTCAACGTTTACCACAAGCAAAGGTGATGTTCTGTAGTTGAAAAAGTAGTAATTGTAAGCTTCAAAAAGTTCTCTCCAATACTCTTGAGGAACACTTTTCTCATGATTGTTGGCGGATTTCTTAATCCTGTTTATCATCTCTGAAAATGATACTTGAAGATATACTACCAGGTCGGGAACTATAATTTTTTCAGATAAGATACTATAAATTCTCTTATATATTTCAATATCTTCATCGTTGAGGACAACGTGTGAGTAAATTGCTTCACGAAAAAAAAGGTAATTACTGACACTACCTTTATGGAAAAGTCCCTTCTGTTTTAAACTCATTTGTTGAGTATATCTGTTAAGTAAAAAGATTAACTGATTTTTTAAACCCAAACTGCTATCATTATCGGATAACGATTCGTAGAACTCATCAATAAAAGGATTTTTTTTGTCGTCAATGATAAGTTTTGCATCAAATTCCTTTGCAATAATTCTTGAAAGTTCTGTTTTTCCGGTTCTGATAAGGCCGTCTATTGCTATGTTATTCAACTTTTCCACGGGGAAAATTGTATCATTTAATAAGGATAAAGTAAATTTAGAGTATCCGATTCTCCCAAAATATTCTTAAAATTATTCCGGTATGCTTTTAAGAATTTTTCTTAGTGATATCATAACATCGGAAGGAGATATCTGTTCGGTCGGATTGAAATTACCTTCGTCGTCAAGATAAAGGATCTGTGAATTCAACAGAAACATAATTTTTTTATAATCTTTGTGAAGAGGTGAAATATCAGTCGGCTCCGGTTTGTTAACTAATGGAGTAAAATATAATTCTAAGCCGCTTTTCTCTTTTAGGTATTTTAGTAAAGAAGTAGCCACCGTTGAGAAAAATGCACGGGTTATTAATTTGAAACGATTGAATCTGTGATTGGGACTCCCCTTAATAATTCCTGAAGAGCATACCTTTATTATATGATCTTTTGCGAATGATCCTTTAATGTCCGTCAAAATTACTGGTTGTCCTTCAAAAAATAGATATTTCTTGAAATAATGTCCTATTAGTGCGGCAAGTTCTTCTCTGTTAATGTTATCTTTGAAGAAAATATCTTTGAATTTAACAGGTAAATCAATTTCCTGAAATTTGATTTTAAGGTCGTTAATTTTGTTTGTTATTGAAAGGTCCTCCGGAAGCAGGTTTAATAGTCTTTTATAAATAATAATTGCGGAGTTAATATTTTCTCCGTTTTCATAAGAACCTGCAAGTTTTCTCATTATCTCAATATCTTCAGGATTGCTTTCAAGAGCATATTCAAAATATTCTGAAGCTTTTTCAAAATTGTTCTTGTTGTAATAATATTCACCTATTTTTACCTTCAATTCGGTTTTTTCAGGTGAATATTCGGAAGCAAGTTTAAGACTTTTTATATAGTTTTCATCTTTGTTTGCCATTAAATATTTTTCTGCATTTTCCAGATGTATTTTAGTTTCCCTGTCTTTTATCAATTTGTATTTTTTTTTTGCCCATTCACTATCGGGATATTTTAAAATGATTTCGGAATAGATTTTAAATGCACCCTTAATATCATTTCCGATCTCTCTTATCATTGCAAGTCCGTATTCCGCTTGAACATTGTCTTCTTTAAGTTTTAGAGATTTCTTAAAATTTCTTAAGGCGTTGGAAGGTTTGTTTTTTAATAAATATACATAACCGAACGCATTGTAAAGCTTGTAATCTTTTGAGTTGCTTTCCTTGAATTTTTCATAAGCCAGATCAATTTTCCCGATTTTCAACTGTTCCCAGCCTTCCTTGAAAAATTCATCACTATACCCCTTATTGTCCATTTCAGGGATATCTACATCATATTTTATTTTTTTTGTAACACATCCGGTTAAGACCACCAGTACCAATAAAATAGCAATGGAATGTCGTTTCATTTTAATTCTCCTCGTTGCCACTAAGAAATATTAACATTTTTTCTCTGTCACACAAAACTTCAAAATCAATTTTATCTCCATTATATGATTTATTCGTTACTATCGCCCATTTTTCAATATTATTGATTTTTTTATCGGATTTGTCCACGGAAAATAAAAATTTATCGTAAGTTCTAAAAAATTTATTAAATATTTTCTTTTTAAGGTTTTGAATCCCTATTTCATTTTTTGCGGATATATAAACCTCTTTTCCCACTTTATTTACCCCATCTTTTACCAGATCTTCTCCATCCTTTATATTATCTATCTTATTATAAACCAACATTATCTTATCTTTATTAATGTCTAATTTATTTAAGACTTTATATACTTCGGAAATTTGATCTTCATGATCGGGATTTGAAATATCCGATAATAAAAGAATAATGTCGGATTCAATAATTTCTTCCAATGTACTGTAAAATGCGGTTAAGAGTTCCTCCGGCATATCTCTTATAAATCCGACCGTATCGGACAAAAGGAAGTAATAATCCCCGTTGTCATCTTTTAGATTTACTTTCCTGACAAGTGTGTCCAATGTGGAGAAAAGTTTTTTAGTAACAAAAGTGTTTTCCTTAGTTAAAAGATTGAATAATGTTGATTTACCCGATGAAGTATATCCGACCAGAGAAACTATAGGTGCGGGACTTAATTTTCTTCTCTTCCTTTGAAGTTTTTTGTTGTTTCTTACTTTTTTTAATTTATCTTTTATTATTGAGATCCTTTTTTTTATTAATCGGCGATCTGTTTCGAGTTTGGTCTCACCCGGCCCTCGCGTTCCTATACCTCCTCCAAGCCTGGATAGTTCAACTCCTTTTCCGGTCAATCTCGGTAATAAATATAGCAGTTGTGCAAGTTCAACCTGAAGTTTACCTTCAAGTGATATTGCTCTCAATGCAAAAATATCAAGAATCAGTCTTGTTCTATCTATGACTTTGATCTGAAGCGAATTTTCCAAATTTCTCTGTTGAACATTAGAAAGTTTATTTAGAAACAGAATTAAATCAACCTCTTCGACAATTAAAAGATTATTTATTTCCTGAACTTTGCCTTTCCCTATAAAGAGACTTTTATCCGGTTTTCTTCCTCGCTGAATCAGATGTCCCGAGAAAAGTCCTCCGGCAGTTTCAATAAGCGATATAGCCTCATCAAGTATAGTTTTCATCTCATGGATTTTTACACTATTTGGAAATAACCCCGTTATAAAAACTTTCTCAGGAAAGCTCAACAATCCTCTCTGAAATAAAGTTTAAGATATCGGATTTTTTTTCAGGATCAAACCAGTTAATATCATTTTCTCCCCGAAACCATGACATCTGTCTTTTTGCAAAGTTTCGTGAATGCTGCTTTATCAATTCTACAGCTGAAATAAAATCAATTTTTTTATCAATGAACATGTTTATCTCTTTATATCCGATGGAACTCATTGGCGGACAAGAAATTCCGTAAAGATTACGAAGCGTTATCACTTCATTAACAAGTCCATCCTCAATCATTTTATCGACACGGTTGTTGATCCTCTCATACATTATTTCTCTTGGGATTTTCAAACCTATTCTAATAAAATTATAGTTTTTAAAAGGAGATTTTGTAACACTTGATATGTTGCTTGGGATTATTCCGTTATTGTAATATATTTCAAGACCTCTTATTATCCTTTTTTTATCATTTCTACCGATCTTTTCGGCATATTTTTTATCTATTGATTCCAGTCTTTTCCATAAATATAAAAAACCCTTGGTGTTTCCAATTTCAAGTATTTTGCTCCTTGAAATCCTATTTCTGTCGGATTCCTCAAAAATTCCTCTGATCATTCCTCTCAAATAGAGTGCCGTACCGCCACAGACTATTGGTAATTTACCTGTTTTTGTGATTTTAACGATTTTCAGGAAAGCAAGTTCAATAAAGTTATTGACATTAAACCGATCCAAAGGGCTGAGAATATCTATTAGGTGGTGCGGGATTCCCATTTTTTCTTGTTCCGATATTTTTGCCGAACCGATATCGAATCTTCGATACACTTGAACAGAGTCAGCGGAAATAACTTCACCGTTCAGTTTTTTCGATAGAAAAACGGATAATTGTGATTTACCGACACCGGTCGGTCCCAGCACCTGTATAATTAAATTCATAATATTTTTACAAAAAAGTTAGAAAAAATATAAGAAAAATTATAGCGAGAAAAATTGCTTGGTATTTTTTTAAAGTTAGTTTCCTATTCCTTTCAGCCATTTTAATATTTGATTTTCATAGTAGACACCAAGATTCTTTTTTACTGCAAATATTTGTGCGTATAAAAGTTCCTCAAGTCCTCTTACGAACTCTGCACTGTATGTTTCATAATCATGATACCAGACTTTTTTTAATACTTTTTTCTCTACCAAAGCACCATTTTTCCCTATTTCCGCTCCTTTTAGAAATACAGGGAGATTGTCTCTTATATCGTCAATGGATTTTGAGAGTATTGAAATTGCAATCGGACCGATCTCTTTTGATAAAATTTTGTAAATCATCGTATATTTAACATTATAGTGTTTTAGTGCTTCTTCGTAAGAGCTAAATGAAATGCTTGCCAAACCGTCACCGGAAACATTATTTTGCTTTTCAAGGTTTTTTTTATCTGAAAGAATACCTATTAAATAGAAAAAATGTAAATACTTTAATGTGTCGGATTTGCTGAGTTCGCTTTTTTCAAGGATTCTATCTATATTTTTATACAAAAAACAAAGTTCAAGGATATGTTTTTCATAAGGCTCCAATTCCACATTCGATATCGGGTCTTTCCCAATCAAAAAAATTTTTTCTCCAATGCTAAAGTGTTTATTTAGCATATCCTCTGAATTAATTTTCCGGATATTATTTAGAATAAAATTTTCTATCGGAATATCCAATCTGATATTTTCAGACGATTCGTATGTCCTCTCATCAACGTTATATTCACCGGAATTTATTCCGACGATTTCATCAAGTAGTGTCTTTTGATGATCGTAAACAAGTTTCCAAAGCATTGTATAATCAATTAGTCCAAGCTCGTTTAATGCTTTTCCGAGCCGGATCTTTCTTTCAAGAGATGATATTTCCGCTTTTTTTAGATTTTTTTCTTCAATATCGGTGTTATTCTTAACAAATTCAATAAATCTATCCTCGGGTTTTTCCGAATAAATAAAAATAATTTTGTTCTTCTTTACACTTATCTTTTTTGTGCTTAAATTATCGGTTTTATTGGCTTTAATACTCAGGATGTAGCTGTCATGATCGGATTTCAGTAAAAAGGAGAGGAGGTCTATTAGATACCTATCGATAAGGTCTCCTGTGAGTTCAAAAACAGATTCCATGAAAAAACTAATTCACTTCCCCCATATTATTTTTTGATGTATCTCTCTCATTCTCAATCTTTCTTAACATTTCACTTGAAACGTCACCCGTTGGATAAATACCGGTGAAACAAGCCTTACAAAATGATTTGATATCTTTATTTTGAACCCTTACCGCTCTTTCCATATCATCAAGATCTTGGTAAATTACCTTGTCGGCACC
Organism: uncultured Clostridia bacterium; assembly: GCA_964422395.1. GTDB lineage: Bacteria > Acidobacteriota > Aminicenantia > UBA2199 > UBA2199 > UBA647. Next base: position 55,546 of record CAYRAO010000001.1, on the reverse strand, counting down.
TATTTTATTTGCAATTTGGTCGGGAGTTGCGTTTGTAGCAATAAATTCCTGTTTCCTTTGCATATCTATTCCGTAAACACATGGGTTTGTAAGAGGTGAAGAATATGAGAGGAAGAATACTTTCTTTGCTCCTGCATTTCTGACCATTTGAACAATTGATCTTGATGTGTTGCCTCTTACAATCGAGTCATCTACGAGAAGAACATTTTTATTTTGAAAAACTTCTCCTATCGGATTAAGTTTATTGTTGATTGATTTCTTTCTCTGCTCGTTTCCGGGCATAATAAATGTTCTGCCTATATATCTGTTTTTTACAAGACCTTCTCTATACTTAAGCTTTAGAATCCTTGCTATTTCAATTGCGGCTGCCCTTGAAGAGTCGGGAATAGGGACTACGACATCAATATCAAGACCTTTAACTTTTTTTGAGATAGCTTTTCCGAGCTCAACTCTGGATTGATAAACATTAATTTTATTAAGATAAGAATCCGGTCTTGCGAAGTATATGTATTCGAATATACAAGGTCTGTGAGGTTTCTTTAAAATGCGTTTCTTAAACACTCTTTTATTGTTATCAATAAAAATTGCGGAACCGGGTTCCAGATCTTCAATTTCATTGAATCCCATAACATCAAGAGAAACACTTTCCGAAGCAAATGCATAAGATGGGACAAGTTTATCTCTGTTGGTACCGAAAAGGAGCGGTCTTAATCCGTAAGGGTCTCTAAATCCGACCATGCCTTTTCCTGCAATGTAAAATACAACAGAATAACTACCTCTTATTTTCTTATATATGTGTCTGATAGATTTAAAAATTATTTCGGGAGTAATATCTTTTATTTTAAGACGTTCGAGGTATTCTGCGAAAACGTTTAGTATTACTTCCATATCCGAATTTGAATTTATTACTCTGAAAGATTTTTTTGTCAAATCATCTTTTAACTCTTCAAAATTGGTTACGTTTCCATTGTGTGTACCGGCAATACCAAAAGGGGTATTGACCCAGAACGGCTGTGAATCCTCTACCGATCCTTCTCCGATTGTAGGATACCTTGTATGACCCAGTCCGACATTTCCGGTTAATCTGGAAATATTTCTCTGATCAAAAATCTCATCGACAAGACCATTTCCTTTTTTTAAATGAAACCTCCCGTCGTAAGTCAAAATTCCGGCTGAATCCTGCCCTCTGTGTTGAATTGTAAGCATGGCACCATACAATTTCGTTACAACTTCATCGTTATCGAATATTCCTATTACTCCGCACATGTTGATACTGTTTATAACTTTATTTCCAGTGAATGTCAATTTAAGAATGTATAAATTAGTAATATTTCTCCCATAATATTTGCCATTAATAAAAAGAAAATATTTCATTTATCTTTATCATTATGATAGAATCCGTTTTAAGTATGTGTATTAAATGTGAATTTGTTGTCTTGGATTTCCGGAAGTATAAATTTAAAATGACCGTTTCAAGGCAGTTAATATGAGATTTGTTTTTTATGGCTTGCTTTTTTTAACAACGGTGTTGTTCTATTTACTGGAAATTAGTTTTAAAAGCTTCTCAAAAGTGTCTTTAGCCGGATTTATTGAAGAAACAAATAAAAAAATGATCACGGAAGATCTTGTAAATAATTATGATGAAATACTTAATTCATTTCAATCATTTTCGTTCTTTCTAAAACTTTCACTTTTTATCTCCTCGTTTCTCCTACTCTCGGAACTGTTTTCAAACACATTTCTACTCATAGTATTGCTGCTGATTATGTTTATCCTCATATTTGATTTTCTTATATTCATAATAGCTTCTTTTCACAAGGAGTTTTTATTTGAAAAGCTTATTTTTCTGCGTATTATCCCAGAATGTTTCTTTTCTCCCGTAAATTTTGTATTTTCATTTTTTACTAAAAGAAAAACAGAAGATGATTCTCAAGACGGAGATGATCTTAGCGATAAAGAACTTGAAGTATTTATTGAAGAGGGGACTAAAGAGGGTGTAATTGAGCAGGAAGATGCGGAGATGATAGCAAGTATTCTTGAATTTGGAGATACTCTTGTTAAGGAGATCATGACACCGCGTGTTGATATGATATATGTTAGTAAAGATTCAAAAATATCGGATTTATTATCAATTATTAAGATAAATAAAAAATCGAGATATCCTGTTATTTCCGATAAGATTGATAATGTAATCGGAATAATTTTGGCAAAGGATATTTTTAATTACTGGAATCAGCATGATTTCGACATATTAAAATTATTAAGGAAACCTTTTTTTATACCGGAAAGTATGAGAATTCTTGAACTTTTAAAGGAACTTCAGAGATCGAAACAGAAATTCGCAGTAGTTGTTGATGAATTTGGCGGAGTATCGGGTGTTGTGACAATGGAAGATATTATTGAAGAAATAGTCGGTGAAATTCAGGATGAATATGATGAAGATGTTGAACAGATAGTTAAAGGAACCGATTGTTATCTTGTTAAAGGGGATACGGATATATGTGAGCTGAAAGATGTTACGGGAATTGATATTGAAGAAGATGAAGATTTTCAGACGGTTTCAGGGCTTTTAAGTTTTAAATTGGGTAAAATACCGAGAAAAAATGAAAAGATTACTATACACGACCGTATCTTTCAGGTTTTGGAAATCGAAAAAAACAGAATCTTGAAGGTGAAAATATTTCATGAAAAAAAATAAAAATTCAGGTTATGTAGCTTTGATCGGAAGGACAAATGCGGGGAAATCCACATTTCTCAATTCGATTCTTGATACTAAAGTTTCTATTGTTTCCGATAAACCGCAGACAACTCGTCGTCAAATATTAGGAATTCATACAACAGAAAGAGGGCAGATAGTTTTTTTTGATTCTCCCGGGATACACAAACCCGAGTATAGTCTTAATCAAAAGATGATGAGAGATGTTCATAATTCTCTCATGGATGCGGATCTTATCCTATACTTTGTGGATATCACCAGTCGAGAGGATGATGATTTCATAATATCTTTGCTTAAAGATAAAAAAAATGTTTTTCTCATAATAAATAAAATTGATAAACTTGCCAAAGAAAAATCTCTTGAAAAGATCAACTCAATGAAAGATCTTTTTGCATGGAAAGAGATTGTTCCCATATCGGCTTTAAAAAAGATAAATATTGATCTTCTTGAAGAATTAATTTTTAAATATATTCCGGAAAGCAACATTTTGTTTTATGACGAAGAGGAATTTACCGTTCAATCGGAAAAATTTTATATTTCCGAACTTATAAGGGAAAAAATTCTCAATCAGACAAAAGGGGAACTTCCCTATACAACTTTTGTTAAGACCGATGAAATAAAAGATCGCGGCAATGTAATCTATATCAGATCAACAATCTTTGTTGAAAAAACATCACAAAAGAAAATAATTATTGGGAAAAAAGGAACAATGCTTAAAAAAATCGGAGAAGATTCAAGAAAAGAACTTGAAGAATATTTTGACAAAAAAGTTTTTCTTGATCTTTTTGTTAAGGTTGCTCCGAACTGGAGAAATTCTCAATTCATAATTCAGGATATTTTTGAATGATACTCTAAGTTATATTATTTTTGATTTTTGTACACATTTAAATATAACTATTGGAGAAATGTTCGGGAAAATTGATTTTTTTAAAATTAACCTATAAAATACTATATGAGCAAAGCGAACATAATAACTCTGTTGAGGATATTGCTTGTCCCGATATTTATTGTAATTCTCCTTACGAAAATGGAAAATAAGGAAATCATAGCTTTTGCCGTATTCCTTTTTGCCTCATTCTCGGATGCAATTGACGGTTATATAGCAAGAAAATATGATCAGGTTACCGAACTGGGTAAATTCCTTGATCCGATTGCCGATAAACTTTTAATATCAGCGGCATTAGTTGCTCTTGTTGCTCTTGGAGAAATAGAAACATGGGCGGCTTCATTAATAATTATAAGAGAAATATTTATGACAGCTTTCAGATTCTATTTTTATATGCATGAGTATTCTTTTTCCGCCTCCGGTATTGCAAAAGGTAAAACACTTTTTCAAATAGTAGCTATTTCAATATTTATTATCTATAGAAAACTTCCGAACCCTGAAAGTATCCATAAGATAGGGACGTACATTCTTTACATAGCGGTTTTTTTAACCATTTATAGTGCAGTGGAATATATTATAAAGTATTCACGTATGGTAAATAAATCAAAGTGACATATTCAAAATTTCCACTCTTAAAGAAAATTAAAGATGAAAATCTTACTCTTGAAAAACAGAAAAAAGAGTTTGATAAAGAGAAAATTTTCAAATCTTACTCTTCCGGTTTCGGGTTGAAATCTATTATCGGGTCAAGTTATAAATCAACTGATAAAAATGATTTCCAAAAACTTGTAAAAAGGATGCGATTTGCACGAAAAAGCGGATATCCCATATTTTTCTCTATTGGATCGGAAGTTATTGATAAAGGGCTGTCCCCTCTTATTATTGATCTTATGCATCGTGGATGGATATCTGCTATTTCCGTTGATGAAGATTTTCTTATTAAAGATTTTGAACTTTCTCTTTCGGGGAATTTTATAGATTATAGAAATACTGAAAAAGGGAGGTTTGCCGGTTGCGGAATAGCTGAGGAGACCGGTCTTTTTCTTAACATAGCATTTAAAGAAGGTAATAGAAAGGGTACGGGTGCAGGAGAAGCGGTAGGGGAATATCTTGAAGGTGCAAAATTTAAATTCAACAAATACAGTATTATTGCAAACGGATACAGATTAAACATCCCCGTTATACTTCACTCGACCATAGGAACTAACAAGCTGCATTATCACAAAAATTTTGACGGAGGAATATTCGGTAATCTTCTTGACAGAGATTTTATTATGTATTCTTCCATAATGTCCAAACTTATTAATAACGGAATCTATATTTCAATCAATATGGATAAGAACGGTTTGAATATCTTAACTAATTCTATTGGATTTTGCATGGAAAGTGGATTCCGAATTAAAAAGTTTTCCATTTGTACTTTAGGTGAAATTGAAGATTGTTCTGTAAAAAGAGGTATGGAAGATATGAATTCTTCGAATGAGATTTCGGTTTTGTGTACCGGCGGTGATTCCGATTTGATTTTACCTATACTGACTTTGGCTTTACTTGAACAAGCTTGATCTGATTTAATTTAAGTAATCCCACCCGTTTTTTAATCATGTTAAAGAAAATCTCTTCTTGATATGAAAACGGATATGATTTAGTATATAGTTAATATGAGGAACAACTAATGAATGATATGAAAAATCTTGATAAGATTGCAATTACGGTAAAATCTCACAAGTTGCTTAATCAATTGTTAGATGAAAACAAACAATTAAATTATATAATGAGAAGTGCAAGAAATGAGACTGAAGCCCTTGTCGGAGTAAGGAATCTTGCTTTGGATGAACTCAAGAAGAACCCGAAAGCGTACGATTACTTTGTGAAGAAAAAGAATATCGGGAAGCTTATGAGTTCCATTGAGAGTAAAGATATTGCTGCTATAAGAATCCTTGATTACATAGAAAACGCAGGAAGAGAGTTTGTTGATCTCAATTTGAGAGGGAAAAAAGCCATAAGTAATCCTATTAAGTTAATATGGTTGGGAGTAACGTATGGAACAGGTGGAGCAAAGCCGGATTTCTATGAAGATATGCTAATGCTATTTAGACAGTTTCGGGGAGAAATAAGTCCTAAAAAGCCAACGATAAAAAAATTGCAGGAGTGGATGAACAGACACGTATCGGGGCTTGATCCCCGAATTATACGCCTTTATGAGGAGAATAAAGAGAGGATAATAAATATAATTATTAAATGGATAGATGCAGGCAAATATTCGAGTAAGCGGTTCAGTTTTGATTATGAGTTATCTCATGAGCAAAAATTTTTAAAACTTCTTGAGTGGTGGGATGATTGGAGATTCCATTTAAGTTTTGCAGTTAGGAATCCTGATGACCTTAACGAATTACTTGGAAATTCCTTAGATCCGGATACAATAAAAATACTTAAAAATGCAGAAAAAAAAGGTATTCCGTTCTTTATCAATCCTTACTATCTTTCTCTACTTCATGTTCGTGTACCGTACTTTGCCGTTGGATCGGATCTTCCTTTAAGAGACTATATAATTTACAGTAAGCAGCTAATTGATGAATTCGGACATATAGTTGCTTGGGAAAAGGAGGATAAAGTTAAACCGGGGAAACCTAATGCGGCAGGTTGGATACTTCCCGGAGAAAGGAATGTTCACAGGAGATATCCCGAAGTGGCAATCCTTATCCCAGATTCAATGGGAAGAGCATGCGGAGGGCTTTGTTCAAGTTGCCAAAGAATGTACGATTTTCAAAGAGGGCATCTGAACTTTGATCTTGAAAAATTAAAACCCGGAATAAAATGGAAAGAGAAACAGAAAATATTTATGGATTATTTCAGGTATGATTCTCAATTAAGGGACATACTGATTACCGGTGGAGATGCATTAATGAGTTCAGACAAGTTTCTTACCGAATTATTGGATGCGGTTTATAATATGGCAAAGGAAAAAAGATCTGATAATAAAAAAAGAAAATCAGGGGAAAAGTATGCTGAAATATTACGGGTAAGATTAGGAACAAGGCTGCTTGCATACCTGCCGCAGCGGGTAACTCCCGAATTGTGTAAAATTCTCGGGCAATTCAGGGAAAAAGCTTTAACCGTCGGAATAAAGCAGTTTATAATCCAAACACATTTTCAGTCTCCCCTTGAAGTAACAATGGAGACGGAAAGTGCCGTACAGAGGATACTCGAATCTGGATGGATTGTTACCAATCAGCATGTGTATACCACATCTTCTTCAAGAAGAGGGCATAACATGAAACTTAGAAAAACTCTTAATGATATAGGAGTTCTATGTTATTACACATTCAGCGTTAAAGGTTATATGGAAAATTTTCATAGTTTTACTCCGATTGCAAGATCCGTTCAGGAGCAGCGTGAGGAAAAATTTATAGGTAAAGTAGATAAAATAAGCCAGCAAAAAGTTATGAATTTTCATAAGAAAAGTAAAAGAGTAAAGGACTCCATAAATGAGATTAGGAAAGAAAGGAATATTAGTTTTCTTTCAACCGATCGGAGTGTACTTAATCTTCCGGGTGTGGGAAAGAGCTTGACATTTAGGGTTATTGGAATAACAAGATACGGGAGGCGGATTCTCGAATTTGATCATGATAAAACCCGCAGGCATAGTCCGGTAATTGATAACATGGGGAAAATAGTTATCATTGAATCAAAAACGATTAGTGAATACTTAAAACAGTTAAGAGATATGGGGGAGAATATGGTTGAGTATGACGAGTTATACTGCTACTCAATCGGAAATACGGAAAAAAGGATGGGAATTTTCGAATATCCTGATTTCGAATTTGAGACCACTGATATTTGTACGAATCTTGAATTATAAATTAATCGAAGATTGTATAATTTCCATTCAGTAAAATAGTTTGAGATTCTCTATCTTCATAATGGAGAACAATAGACAAAACCGATATCCTCGGTTGCATCTTTTTTATATAAACTCTGTCAAGATGAATGACTTTGTCTTGAGATGAAAAATTTTTAGGGCTGATAATTCCACCAAAATGATCGCTTCTTCCGAAAGCAACGTGAAATCCGAGTTTTTCATCAAGAAGTATCTCGTTTATCGGATCTAATCCGAAATCACCGAGAACTCCGAACCCAAGTTCGGCAATATTTCCATAAGCAGGTTCATTTTCAAGGTAGTTGATCTCGTATTCAAGTGCTTCACCGCTTCCGAGAACTTCGATTGCTCTGTTTTGTACTATGGAATAGAAAAGGATGTCATTACCTATTTGGACGGGAAGAGTACCGTTTGTTTTGCTGTTTTCTTCCAATTCTCCTTCATATGGGACTATGTATGTCTCACCACTCGGCAAGTTACCTGCCGTGGAGTGAAATGGGAATCTCCCGCTGCTCATATGGCTTTCCCTGAATCTAAGATCAAAATCCATAAGGTATTCACTTGCTTCGTCAACTGCAAAAACAACATCGGCTTTTATGGCAGGATCAAGAAGATCTTTTAAAATTTTAACTCGTGTATAGACTTCGTTATAGTCTATTTTTAGTGCCGGAATCATTTTATCTGAAAATCCGGGCATTGTTGCGGCTCTGAATCCGAATTTTTTCGCACTGTTTTTTAACGGTGCGGTAGTTGAAAATTCGGTTGGAGCAAGGAATAGTTGATGATCCGTGAATATTTTCGAGAATTCTGTCTCTGTTCCGTTATCATGAAGGTCATTTGCCGTGTCCGGAAGTTTGTCAGTTACGATGAAGCATTTATATGGTAGATCGGCATTGTTGGATTTTACATCCGGATATGCAATCAGATTAACCTGTTCCAAGTTTAAAGAGGTGATATTTCTTTTAAGTTCATTATACCAATTTATGCATATTGATCTCCTTTTTTTCCAATCTTCATTGTCGTTTTTCTCCTCACGAGGGATATCAACGAGTATTCCTAATTTTTTATCATTTTCAAATCTGGGAAACACCGAACTTAAAAGCGATAACAGTTCCTCATTAGTTAAATTGTCCATAGTTTCTCCTATGGTTGTTTATAGTTTAATCGAATTGTAAAGTCAATCGATTTCTATTTGAAATATCAAGTTTTATTGGTCTTGACTCCCTTAATAAATCTGATAAAATTAATCAGTATTTTTTATCAGAGAGGAGACATAATGATTCAATTTAAAGAATTATCAAAGAATTATGGAGATGTTATTGCTTTGAAGAAAATCTCTTTTGAAGTGAAAAAAGGTGAAATACTCGGACTTCTCGGACCTAATGGTGCAGGGAAAACCACAACTTACAGAATATTAACCGGATATCTTAAACCGACATCGGGTACAGTAACGGTAAAAGGTCAAGATATTAGAGAAGACATTATTGAAATAAAAAAACTAATAGGTTATCTACCCGAATCGGCACCGATATACAGAGATATGCTTGTGTATGATTATCTGAATTATATTGCGGATATTAGGACGGTGGATCGGAACAAGAAGCTTGAACATATTAAAAACTTGGCTGATATATGTAGTTTAAACAATGTAATGCATAAAACTATTGATGAACTTTCAAAAGGATATAGACAGAGGGTAGGAATTGCTCATGCTTTGATGGGAGATCCGGAAATATTAGTATTGGATGAACCGACATCCGGTTTGGACCCTAACCAGATAGTGGAAACAAGAGAGATTATTAAAAGGATCGGAAAAGAAAAGACGATCATATTTTCCACCCATATATTAAGTGAAGCCGAAGCGACGTGCAACAGAGTTGTGATAATGAATGAAGGGGAAATAGTAGCGGATGATACTGTGGAAACCCTGATGGAAAAACATGAGAAAACTTCTTTTGAAGATGTTTTTAGAAAAATTACAAGGGAGAACTAACTATGGATAACATAAAGCATATTTTCAAGAAAGAGTTTAAGAGTTATTTTGTAACTCCCATAGCTTATATCGTAATATCTCTTTTTTTGTTGGTGGAAGGATGGTTATTCTTTTCAACATTTTTCTTGAACGGTCAAGCAAGTATGACCCGTTTTTTCTCGTTATTACCTCTTATTTTTTCATTTATTGTTCCTGCTGTAACAATGAGACTTTTTTCGGAAGAATTGAATATTGGAACATATGAAATTCTCCTTACTTTACCCATTAAGTTCAGGGATATTATTTTGGGTAAATTCTTAGCAACTATCGGGTTTATTGTGGTCATGCTTCTTCCGACACTAATCTATGCGATTTCAATATCTTTTCTCGGAAAGCTTGATTGGGGTCCGGTAATCGGTGGGTATATCGGTGCAATCTTGTTAGGAGCTGCATTCAGTGCAATTGGGATATTTGCATCATCATTGACAAGAAATCAAGTGATTGCATTTATAACCGGAATGACCATATGTTTTGCCATTACGTTGCTTACCGATTTCTTACTATATTTTCTTCCCAATACTCTGATTGATTTTTTTCAATATTTCAGTGCTAACTTTCATTTTCAAAATATTTCCAAGGGATTGTTGGATAGCAGGGACATACTGTACTTTATTACAATTTCATTTATTGCGTTGTACGGTTCGAATATTGTCATGAAAGAGAAGAAATAGGAGAATAATAATGACTGATAAAAAAAATAATTATTTCAAATTCGGACTTTATCTTTTGATGTTACTCTTAATAAACATCGTTGCTGGAAGTTTATTTTTTAGGGTTGACCTTACTTCAAACGGTTTGTATTCACTTTCGGATGCTTCAAAAGATGCGGTAAGTTCATTAACGGAACCCCTTACAATCAATGTTTTTTTCTCAAAGAATTTACCGGCACCTTATAATAATGTGGAGCAATATCTCCATGATATTTTGGAAGAATATGAACTCAACTCTAATAAAAATTTGAATTTCAGGTTTTACGATGTTAATGCAAAAGAGGGGGATCTTAGTGAAAAAGCGGAAGAGAATAGAAAAATTGCAAATAGTTATGGGATTTATCCGGTAAATGTACAGAAGATTGAACAAGATGAAGCCAAGATCCAAAAAGCATACATGGGTATGGTGTTAATTCACGGAGACATTGTAGAAAAGATTCCGGCAATAATTTCTACCGAAGATCTTGAGTATAAAATAACAACTACCATTCAAAAAATGAATAACAAGATATCCGCATTATTAAATTTGAAATCAAATATCGAAGTTCAGCTTGTGAATTCGTCATCCGTTTCAGCAATTATGTCTATGATTAAACTTAAGGGGATTGATGGACTTGAGTCGAGAATATCCGAAATTGTTAAAAAAGTGAATGGTAAAGCTTACGGAAGGCTTGAACTGAAGTCTTATGACCCATCGTCCGAAAATATCTCTGATCAAATTGTTAACAAGTACAAGCATATGGGGATTGAGTGGCCGGATATTAAAAAACCTGACGGTTCTGTCATTAAATCCGGAAAAGGTGTGATTGCCCTTGGAATTAATTATGATGGAAAATCGGTTCAAAAGAATCTTTTATCAAAAAAGTTGAATCTTACAAATAGGGGATTGGAAGAAAATTATTTTATAATTTCAGATAAAGATATAGAGAGTTTTATTAATGACAACATTGATAAGGTTATAAGCATTAATGAGGATATCGGATATCTTACTTCTAACGGTACTTTGCAGATGACTCCGAAATTACCTCCCCAAATGCAGATGTTTAATCAGCAGTCTCAATCGGAAATTTCGAATTTCAGATCAATTATAAGTAAGGAATACACGATAAAAGAGGTTAATCTTAAAGAAATTAAAGCAATCCCTGATAGCATTGATACTCTGATAATTGCAGGACCTTCGCAAAATTTTTCAAATTGGGAATTATTTATGATTGATCAGTTTCTAATGAAGGGGGGATCACTTGCTGTTTTGTATGATTCATTTAAAGAAATACGTCAGCAGCAGGGAGGGCAAATGTTCGGATCACGACAACCTGTTTATCTCCCTTTAAATACAGGACTGGAAAAACTTATTGCTCATTACGGAATAAGTGTTGATAGGTCTTATTTAATGGATGAAAATTGTTATGTGAATAGAGATAGGAACAACAACGAAATGCCAATTTATTTTGCACCTATTATAAAGAATGAAAATATTAATCATAAATTCGGTTTCTTAAAAAGTATCAAACAGCTCGTGGTTATAAAAGTTTCTCCTTTAAAGATCAATAAAAAAGAGAATGTTAAGTATTCGAGAATTTTTTCATCAACTGATAACGCATGGGAAATGAAAGGACGAATAAATCTTATGCCTATGATGATAAGACCTCCTGCTTCAGATAAAGAAAAAGCGAAAAAGGATCTGGCCTATATTGCAGAAGGAAATTTTAAAAGTTATTTTGCCGATAAAAAAATCCCGGAACCTCCCGTTAAGGATAAAAAAGATAAAAAAGAAGAAAGTAAATCCGATAAAATAATTAAGAGTAGGTATGTAAATTCGGGAGAGATAATTAAAGAAGGCAAGAATGCAAAATTATTTGTAATCGGTTCATCGGAGATTATTAAAAATAACTTGGTTGATGAGAATGGATTTTCTCCGAATGCCACACTTGTTTTGAATTTGATGGATTATCTTAACGGAAGAGAAAAAATTGCTGAAATGAGAGGGAAAAAACAAAGATTTAATCCTCTTTCAGATACAAAACCTTTAACTCGCACGTTAATAAAAGGTTTAAATATTGTCGGTCTTCCGATAATGTTTATCTTTTTCGGAATAATATATTGGATAAAAAGAAATAAAAGGAAAAAGAAAATATTTTCTACTTTTAACCCGATTGGAAAATAAGGAGAATTGTCAGATGAAAAAAAGAAAGGGAAATTTCGAGATAATTATCATTGTAGCCGTCATTTTATTTGCATTAACTTACCTTTTTTTAAAAAATACGGATAAAATAAATTACAAAGTTCCTAAATTGGGAACTTTAAAAATTGATAAAATAGAAAAAATAGTTATTACAAAAGGTGACAGAAAAGTTGTTCTAAAAAAGAATGAAGGTGATTGGTCGGTAGAAGGTGATGAGGGATACAAAACCGATTCGGATATTCTAAAGAAAGTAATAGAGTCCGTATCCGAATTAAAATTAACGACTCTTGTATCAAAATCTAAAAATTATTTCAAATATGAACTTGATGAGAAAAGGAAAATTAATGTAAAAGTATTCATTGCTAACAAGATGATAAGGGAATTTGATATTGGGAAAATTGCTTCAACGTATGATCATACTAATGTAAAAATAGCAAAGGATAATAATGTTTATCATTCACAAGGTTCATTAAGAAGTATTTTTGACAAAAGTTTGGATGACTTCAGGGATAAGAATGTTTTCACGATTGATAGATCTCAAACAAATAAGATTATTTTTATTATAAACAATAAAGAGTATACGTTCAATAAAACCGTCTTGGCAATCAAAAAGGGAGAAGATGGTAAAAAAGATGGGGATAAATCTCAAAAAACCGTGACAGAGTGGACTCTGAACGGTAAGAAGGTTGATAACTCCAAGGTTAATTCCATTCTGTCAATTCTTATGAACATTGAATGTGACAAATACGATTATAGTAATTCAGATGTTTTTTCAAACGATCCGCTGTTTACTTTAAAGCTTGAGGGTAGTGTTGAAGATTATATAAAGGTTTATAACTTAAAAAATAAGGATGATGATATCTATCCTGTTAAAACGTCCCAATCAAAATACAATTTTTATGTTAAAAAGTACAAAATAGACAACTTTTTTAAAACCTTGAAAGAGTTAATTTAGTCTTGCGAAAGGGATAAGAAAAAAATTTAAGATCGGTTCTTTAAAAAATCTTAATCAATATATCCCAGACTCTTTAGTTTCTGAATGTCTTCTTGTGACAACTTCGAATTTTGCTTAAAGTATTTTCTTGAGTATTTTATATATTTATTAATACTTTTGACATAATTGACCAACAAAAGTTTTAATTTTTTATACTCATTTGAATTTTTTACATACAAATCTTGTAATTCAAAAATATCGTTCTTAATATTAAAAATTTTAAGTTCACCTGATTTTCTCGAATGGATGATCTTGGAATTACCGAGTAGAATCCCATGCTTTATCGGATGAACTTTGTTGTGAAACTTGATATTACTCCGTCTAAATAGTACTGTCCCTTTGTAAGTTTCAAAAAAGATCGGTTTTCCCCTGTTTTTTTCGAATATTGAAGTTCCCTCCATATTTTCCGGGATCGGTAAATTTAAAACGGAAAGAATTGTAGGTGATATATCTAAGATTGAGACATTGTTGTCAATGACGGTGTTTTTTAAACGATTATTAGGTAGTTTAACAATAAGAGGAACATGAAGAGTTGAATTAAACAACTTTTTTCCGTGCTTGAAGTATTTATGTTCTCCAAAGCTTTCCCCGTGATCCGAAATAAAGATTATTAATGAGTCGTTATATAAATTTAATTTTTTTAGTTTTTTGATCAGCAATCCGATATGGAAATCCGTAAAGGCAATTTCACTATCATATTTCCTTATTTTCTTAAATCTTGTTTTCGGTGGATAGTATGATTTGTTCTCCTTTTTATATTCAAAATTATATTTTGTGTGAAAGATATATTTAGCATGTGGATCCGAATAATGAATCCATAGGAACATCTTTTTTTTATAATTTTCGTCCAACCATTTTTCAACTTTCAAGTTGACATCAACAGCCGTACTCTCATCATTGAATAATCCATGATATCTTTTCCTTGTGAATATCTCGTAGTACGAATCAAAATCTTTGTGTAGCTGAGACAGCTTTTTTCTTAAAGGCCAGTTTGATATAAAAGCCGAAGAGGTATAACCATATTTTTTTAAATGCCATGGTAGTGTATGGATGTGGCTGAAAACCGATAATCCGTTTCTTTTTGCTCCGTGTTTGTGGGGAGGGAGTGAAGTTAACATTGATGAAAAAGCGGGAGCAGTGAGAGGTGTAACGGTAAAACAATTGGAAAACCTAATTGAATCTTTCGAGAACTTATCTATTTCAGGAGAAGTTTTTATCGGATATCCGTTACAGCTCAAATGGTCAGCTCTTAATGTGTCAACTGATATTATTATTATATTTTTCGGATCGGTTTCTTTTGAATGTATTGTTAAACAAAATATGCCAAGCATAACAATTAGAATTATTTTTTTCATTGCTATTAAATTCTCCTGAGTTGACTTAGATAAGATTCTACCATACTTTTTGTAGTATATTTTTTAGCATGTGTTCGTCCCTTAGACTCAAATTCATATTTAAGATTTGAATCAGTCAGGAGTTGTTCAATTTTATTTGATAGATCTTGATCAGAGTGTTGATCAAAATAGACTGAGGCATCTCCCAAAACTTCACCGAGACTGCCGCATCTTGTTGAAATTACGGCTTTGCCTCTTGCCATGGCTTCAATCGGAGGAAGTCCGAACCCTTCATAAAGTGAAGGAAAAACAAACAATTCTGAAAAATCAAGAAGATCTATAAGGTCTTGGACGGGAATATATCCTGTTGGAATAACCTTGTCACTTATATTTAAATCATTTATCAATCCGTATAAGGTTTTACTACTATTAACTCCGGCAAGAACAAGTCTTATGTCCCGATATTTTTCCGAAATTTGTTTGAACGCCCTGAGTAATATTATTAAGTTTTTGTGAGGTTTAAAGTTTCCTGCATACATTATGTAAGGAAAAGGTTTAGGGTTTGCACCTTTTTTATATTTGAAAAAGATATCCGATATACCGTTGAAAATAACTCTGATATTCTCTTTCTTAAAATCGAACATTTCAATAAGGTCGGTTTTACTATTTTCAGAAACGGTGAAAACCAAGGAGTCTGAATTCTTTATTTTTTTGATGAATTGTTTTGCAAGTATTACTTTTATTCCGGGTTTAAAATAGCTTGGAAATTTAAAATGAATAAGATCATGAATTGTTACGATCAATTTGTTCTTAAGAAAATACGGGAATAGATAATGGGGTGAAAAATAATAAAAATCTTTTATCGAAGAGACTTTTCTTGGAATCTCAAAATGCTCACCTATAGTATAATTGGAGTATTTCGAATAAATGATTTTATCTTTATGTAATCCCCCGAATACTTTTGATATGGAGTTTGAATTTTTATTTAAGATAATTCTTGTATCAAAATTTTCAGAAGTGGCAATTGCAGGGAATAAGGTTTTAATATATTCACCGATTCCATAATCATTAAGTTTCCTTGCATCAAGAATTATTTTTTTCATATTAAATTTTTTTTAAAAATGATAGAAATTTATCTATTTCGGAAGTTTCCGTTTTATCCGTTCTTAAATAAGAATATATCCTTTTGAAATTGAATTTTAAGGTAAGATAGGTCTTTAATACTATAAATGAAAACCTTGTATTATGTTTCCTATAATAATAAAGGTGCCCTTTTTTTACAGCGAGCAGCAGCTCATAATAGGGTGGGCGACGTGATTTTCCAAGATGATGAATGATTCTACTATCAGATGAAATACGGTTCAAATATCCGGCATCTCTGACTCTCCTTCCGAAGTCACAATCTTCATAGTAGAGGAAAAATTTTTCATCAAATCCTCCGAGAGAGTTGTATAGTTCTCTCCTTATTAGAAAACATGCTCCGGAAATCCAGTCTACATTTTTTGCAAACTTATCTTGTAAAAATTTAACTTGAATTTTAAAGAAGATCTTTGAAAAATATTTTGTAATAAATTCGGATATAATTTCGGGATCGCGTCCGAAAGATAATTGAGGTGTATTATCTCCGAATAGAATAAGAGGAGCTACGATTCCGTATTTGGAATCACTGTCGAGCAGGGAAATGAGAGAGTCGATTGAACCGTTAAGAATCTCCGTATCGTTGTTAAGTACCAATATATATTTTCCTTTGGATTTTTTAACTCCTATGTTATTAGCTTTAGCAAATCCGAAATTTTCGGAAAGTTCTATTATTATAATTTCCCGATGATCTTTTTTCGCATTTGCAAGAGAATCATCATTTGAATTATTGTCAACAACAATAATCTCAAAAGAGATTTTAGGTCTGTTTTTATAGATAGAACTTATTGTTCCCGATAAGTAATTGCCGGAGTTGAAATTAACTATTATTATTGATAGCTCTATTATTTCTTTTGTAAATTTCATTTATTTGTAAACGGAAAAATTCCTTATCTCGATGCTACCTTTTATTTCTTTATAATTCACAACAGAATTATTTATAGAGATGAAAATTGATCTGGTTTTAGATAAATTCATCTTATTATTGCTGGATTTTTTTGATATCAAGTGCATTTTCTTAAAAGGGATTTTTATTTTGCTCCATTCCGGATAAGCAATAAAGGAGTGTCTGAACCATAATTCACTGTTATCACCTTCTGTTCTTATCTCAAGCCAATATCTCATAGGTTCGGAAGATTTACTTTCAAATATAATTCCGGAGTAACGGGCAAGATCCCTGTTTTTTCGAGAAGATAAAGATACCCAAAAATCTTTTTCTTTCGGAGATCCTTTTAAAATGTAATTAAGTTTTGTTAATGCACTACTTTTGTCCGAATAGTCATGTTTTATAATTCCGGATGAACCGTTGTTCTTTTCAACAACAAAAGTTTTTTTGTCTAAAAGCAGATCAAAAGTTTCAGATACGGTTTGGGAAGTTTCCGTTTGTTTATTAATTCCGATGAAGAATGGATTCGTCATTATCCAAAGAAGATTTTTAAATGCTCCCTTCCCGACGGATATTTCACATCTGTAGACTCCCTGATCGGTTATTCCGATTTCAAGTTTTCCTGAGATAATTTTTCTTTTACGAAAAAATTCTTCACCGTTTCGGATAATTTTGACATTGACCGGAAAATTAAATGGAAGATTGATATGAAAGGAACCGGATTTGGAAGGGATATTATCTCCCGACTCGTAGACTTTACCGTTAATTGAACTGAATTTTATATCAAATCCGTTTGCGGGAGCTATACCTTCAATTACATTAAAATATTTTCCATCTTTTATTTGGGAAATAATTTCTCTCGCGGAACGGATGGGGTTGTTACCAATGGGAGCATTAATTTTTACGTATATATTAAGTGTTCCGAAGATTGCTTTGTATGAAGGGAAATTTAGTGATATTTTTTTTGTAATAGGAATCTTTGCATGTGCATCAAGTGCATAAATTCCCATATATTTACCTTTACGATTGAGTGTATCCCATGCTCTAAGATTTTTTTCGGGGTAGTCTTCCAATGAATTTAAAAGGGAGTATTCACGGTTTAATATATAGCGGAGCGGAAATACAAGGAGGTTTAAAAATCCTCTCCTTCTTGCACTACTGTAAGAGCTTAATATCTCAATCCCCGTAAAATCTTTTATATCCCAATCCGTCCATGGAATCTTGTTATCAAACGGATGTGCTATAAAGGTGAATCCTCCGTTTTTATTTACTTCTCCGATTGCTTCCATGGGTTCAAAAGGGATTTTATATTTCTCAACTTTAAATCCCGCAGATGCAATATGTCCGCTGTCTAAAGAAAATTCAGAGCCTCCGACAATCAGCACGTCATTCATAAAGGATGTTGAATCGGCACTTTTGAGATTAGGTTCTCCATGATCTGTCAAAATAATAAAATCAAGTCCGTTATACTTTGCAGCTTTTGTTATCTCGTTTAGGTCTCCTTTGCCGTCGGAATAATTCGAATGTATATGAAATACACCTTTAATGATATTTTCGGGGAGGGCATTTGTATTGTTGAGCTTTTTAAATGAAAGAGGGGGGTAAATGAATATTATCATTAAAATTAAAAAAGAAATATAAAGAAACTTTCTAATTGGATTTTTCATTGGAAAAATTATAGCACTGTGCTATATAACAGTCAAAATCATATGCGATAAATTTCTTGTTTTAAAGAGAGAGTATTACTGAGTTTTATGTATCATTTGGATACTCAAATGTTCGGATTGAACGGAGTGTAAGTTCGGTTTATAATCAATGTTCATGAAAAGGAAGAGAGTAATATTCAGAGTATTTCCGTTTAATAGATTTACTTTTCCGGTACTTCTTAACGTATGGGAAAAAGCCGGTATAGATAGTTATTTTGATATTGTTATTTCAGAGGGTCGGGTTGCATGCAAAGAGGGTGATATAGTAGTGTACTCATTTATGACACCTCATCTACCGATTATTGCTGAAGAGATATATTCCCTAAAGGACAAAAATGTATTGATTGCAGCCGGAGGTTCTCATATCGACGGAAGTACAGAATTACCTTTAAAGATCGGTGTTAATATTCTGTTTAAAGGATTTGGAGAAGAATCTTTTAAACAATTCGGAAACGATCTGATCTCGGGAAATATTAAAGACGGAGGAAAAACATATTCCCGAAAAGTTAAAACAGATCTTAATAAATACTTACCCTTTTCAAAATATTTCAAAATGGTTCCTCCTCTTGAAATCTTCAGAGGATGCTTATGGAATTGCAAGTATTGTCAAACCGGAACCGCCGACTATTCTTTCCGTTCCATGAATTCAATAGTTACCTTTTTAAAAGGTCTTAAGGAAAAAAGTTTTAAAAGGGTAACCTTTATTTCTCCTTCCGCCTTGGAATACGGATCAAAAATTCCCGGTAAACCTGACCATTCAAGTATTTCCGAACTGTTGGAGACAGTTGCTTCATTTGGTTTTAATTTTTTTGAATATGGGATATTCCCTTCTGAAATAAGACCGGGGACGTTGGATAAGGAATTGGTTAAGATTCTAAAAAAAAATGTAACAAATAAATGGATTACGCTTGGTGCTCAAAGTGGTTCCGATGAGAGGTTAAAAGAACTTCATAGGGGTCACTCTACTTATGATGTAGAATCCGATATTGAGATAGCAAATTCGTATGGATTCAAAGTAAATCTTGATTTTATTATCGGATATCCGGATGAATCGGAAGATGAGAGAGAAAAAACATTAAGTTTTATTCGGAAATTGTCCAAAAGATATAGAGTTAAAATCCATCTTCACCATTTTTTTCCTCTTTCGGGAAGTGAATATCAGTTCCGTCTTCCGACTTATCTTAAAGATGAGGATAAAAAGAATCTTCATAAACTCAATAACGACGGGATCGTAACCGGATGGTGGGAGAAACACGAGATTGCCGTAAAAAACTATTTTGGTTGGCTTAAAGATAACTATCCGGAGTATCTCAACAATTATACGTAAATATCAAAAATGTTGACTTCATCCTTAATTGGTGAGAAAATTCAACTATTGGTAGATATAAATGTTTATTAATTACTCTTCAAAGGAAGTTACGGCAAAAATAGTTTACTATGGAACCGGTCTAAGTGGAAAGACAACAAATCTGCAGTATATTTATTCCGTTACAAATCCACAAGCGAGGGGAGAACTTGTTAGTGTGGAAACCGATATTGAACGTACTCTCTTTTTTGATCTTCTTCCCATAAATGTGGGACTTATAAAAGGGTATTTTACAAAATTTCAACTATACACTGTCCCTGGTCAGATATTCTATGATTCTACAAGAAAAATGGTGTTGAAAGGAGCAGACGGAGTAGTATTTGTTGCAGATTCTCAAGAAGCAATGGAAGAATCGAACATAGAAAGTTTAGAAAATCTTAGGATTAACCTGGCTGAACAGGGTGATGAATTGAGTTCCGTCCCTTTGGTTTTTCAATACAATAAACGTGATTTAAAAAACATCATGTCTATTGAAAAAATGAACAGGATATTAAATCCGGAAAATTATCCTTATTTTGAGGCTGTTTCCACAGAGGGAAGAGGTGTGGTGGAGACACTCCGTGAGATATCCGCATTAACTCTTGATGAAATAAAAAGAGAAATTGACTTTCTTGATACCAAGAGTGGGGTTAGTCCTGAAATTAGTTTTGATATCAATACCGAAAAAGAGATAATTTCAAAAGATGATATTCCTGTTAAAAGGATAAAAACCGATGATGATGAAAAGCATGATATTATCCAAGATGTCAGCCTTCGTGAAGTTGAAGAAGATATAATAGTTTTAGAGGATGAGTTGGAAGTTATTCCCCAAGAAGAGGAAAGGAAACAGGGTGCCGAAGATAAAAAGAGCTATGATTTGTTAGATTCTTTGCAAGGTGATAGTTCACGTCTTACGATTATAAAAAAAATACAATCTGCTGAAAGTTTTATAATAGATATCAAGGATAGTGATTCGAACATCCTTAAAACTATTGATATTGAACTGACTAAAGGAGTAGAGAAGATAAATCTCATATTAGATGTGGAAAAATAGAATTATTTTATTTGTTATGGTTCTTGTTTTGAGTGCAGGATGCTCGAACAGTCTATTTCGGAAAGGGTATAAGTTAAATTATCGAAATCCCATAATAAGAAAAGCAGAGTCGAATTTTTTAAAAGGTAAAGCACTAATAAATGAAGGACGGTCGGATGCGGCGGGTTACTATTTTGATAAAGCTATAAATATATTGCTTAATTCTGTTTCGGATAATCCGGAATTCAGTAGAATTGTAAATGAGTATGTAATAAAGATATCTTCCATAGAGCTCAATCAACTTGAATACAATAATAATATCTCAACCGAAAAGGAAAAAGCTCTTATTGACGAAGTTGTCAATACGAGATTGTTTAAACCTTCACAAAAAGAGATAAAGAAGATTAAACAACTTGCGGTTATATCGGAACCTACATTCTCCATCCCAATTGAGATTAATGATAAGGTCGTATCTTTTATAAAAGCATTTCAGACGGTTCGCCATAAGAGCATTCAGAATGCTCTTGACAGATCGGGAATTTATATCAAAAGGTATAAAGTAATTTTTAATGAAGCGGGTATTCCCGAAGATTTGGCATATCTGCCTATTATTGAAAGCGGATTTAGAACAAACGCATATTCAAGAGCACGGGCTATGGGAATTTGGCAGTTTATAAAAATGACTGCACGATTGTTCGGATTGAGAGTGGATTGGATATTGGATGAGAGAAAGGATCCTGAAAAATCTGCATATGCAGCGGCAAAATATTTAAAATATTTATATGAAAAATTTGATGATTGGTATCTTGCTCTTGCCAGTTATAATGGTGGTCCGGGGAAAGTATCAAGAGCTATTAAGAGGGTAGGAAGTAGAAATTTTTACAGACTTGCCAAAAGCAGATATCTAAGACGTGAAACAAGGAATTATGTTCCGGCTTTTATAGCTTCGCTTTTAATTGCAAAATCGCCCGAAAAATATGGATTTATTGTTAATGAACCTGATAAACTTTACAATAATTCCAAAATTGTAAAAATCATATCACCGGTTAGCTTAAAAAGTGTTTCTGCGTTGCTTAACCGACCATATTCGGAGTTGAAAAAGCTTAATCCGGAGATAGTTAGGGACTTTACCCCTTTTAATAAAAAAGAGTATGAATTGAGAATTCCTATCGGATCCGACGAGTCTGTTTTGGAACAATTAAAAAGATTACCTCCAAAGAGCAGATATTTTGCAGGATGGTACAGAGTGAGAAAAGGGGATAGCCTTTATTCAATAGCAAGAAAATTCCGTACTTCGGTAAGAAAAATAAAAAGAGTAAATAAACTAAGATCCAATCTGATTAGACCGGGTAAAAGATTGCTGATCCCAAGATAGTATAAAATCAATATATTCTTTTTTTAAGTTGAAATAATCCATATTTATGCATATAATATTAAATATATTGAGTTAAATATATTCAACAAGTTTTTAGGGAAGTGAGATGATAGCAAAAATTAATTCTGCGATTTTAAATGGTCTAATTGTAATTATGGCCGAAATTGAAGTTGGGTTTTCAAGAGGAATTCCGGGGATAACGATTGTCGGGTTACCGGATAATGCAGTTAACGAGAGCAAAGAGAGGATAAAGTTTGCAATAAAGAATTCCGGTTTCGAGTATCCGGTAGGAGTAAAGACCGTAATAAATCTATCTCCGGCGGATGTTAAAAAAGAGGGTTCTTCACTTGACCTCCCTATTGCCATGGGAATAATAATGAAAAAAAACTCCGTTGATAGCGATCAATTTAAAGATTATCTGTTTTTCGGCGAATTAAATCTGGAAGGTAAACTAAAACCCGTAAAAGGTGTTCTTAACTATTCTATTGCAGCAAAGCAGCATGGATTCAAAGGAATTGTTGTTCCTTACGAGAATGGAAATGAGGCATCACATGTTAAAGGAATTGAAGTATTTGCACTAAAAGATCTTTCCGAAATCGGAAAATTCATATTCAATAAAGACCAAATTGAACGGTTTTGTCCAACTAAAAATCGAGCTAAAATTAATACTAAGTTTCATAATACCGATTTTAATGAGGTCAAAGGTCAATATCTTGCGAAAAGAGCTTTGGAAATTGCCGCAGCCGGTTCTCATAATTTATTAATGATAGGTCCTCCCGGTTCGGGAAAATCAATGATGGCAAAGGCTTTACCTTCAATCTTGCCTACTATGACCGAGGCGGAGATATTGGAAACATCTCTAATTTACAGCTCTGCGGGACTTCTAAATAATAAAATGGGACTAATATCGGATAGACCCCACAGGTCCCCTCACCATACAATCTCAGATGTCGGAATGAGTGGAGGAGGACGATTTCCCATTCCGGGTGAGATATCCTTAGCACATAACGGAGTTCTATTTCTTGATGAACTTCCCCATTTTAAAAAGACAGCACTTGAGGTTCTTAGACAGCCTCTTGAGGATGGAGAAATATCAATATCCCGTTCTCTTTCGACTTACACATTTCCGGCAAGATTCATGCTACTTGCAGCTATGAATACCTGTGAAGATTCAATGGGAATTAAATCTTCTGAATTTGAGGGATGCAGCGAAGCACAAAAAAGGAGATATTATTCACGGATATCCAAACCACTCCTTGACAGAATTGATCTGCAAATTGAAGTAAATAAAGTTAAACTTGATGAAATAACATCAAATATCCTTTCGGATAGTTCCGAGATAATTCGACAAAGGGTTATGGCTGCAAGGGATATTCAGATTAGTCGTTTCGAAAAAATGAAAAAAAATATTTTTGCAAATGGACAGATGGGAAACAGGGAGATTAAAAAGTTCTGTTTGATCGACTCAAATACCGAAAAGATACTCAAAACGGCAGTGGAGAAACTTGATCTCAGTACCAGAAGTTATTTTAAAATATTGAAGATAGCAAGAACCATTGCCGACCTAAAAAATAGTGAGAACATAGGAGTATCGGATATTCAGGAAGCTTTAAGTTACAGGTCAGCCAATATTTTCAAGTTATAATCTTTTATTTCCTTCTCATTAAGATCTTTTTGATTTTATTTCGAGATATGTTATATTTTTCTTTAAAATAATCGTATATGTCTTCTACGGAGTTAAGATCGGGACTCTCTCCATTTTTTCCCCCTTTACTTCCTTCAATCACAATAACAAATTCTCCCTGAAGTTTTATCTCTCCCAACGTGGAAATATAATTTTTAAGGTTGCCTCTGCAAATTTTCTCATTTATTTTTGTCAATTCCTTTGATATTGAAAAAGTTCTGTCACCAAATATTTCATAAGCGGTATTAAGGAAATTTTTCACTCTTTTCGGTGATTCGTAAAATATAATAGTACATTTCAACTCTGAAAGTGCCTTAAGATAGTTTCTTAATTTTCCTCCCTTTCTTGGTGAAAAACCCGCAAAAAGAAACATATCCGATCTGATACCTGAGTTGGTTATAGCCGGTACAAATGCGGTTGGTCCGGGAAGAGATATTATTTCAATACCTGATTTTATAGCTTTGGTGATCAATATATGACCCGGATCGGAAATTACCGGAGTTCCGGAATCGGTGATCAATGCTCCGTTACCGGACTTTAATAGTTCTATTATTTTGGCAGATTTTTCCTCTTCTTTAGGTTTGTAATAACTGTATAACCGTTTCTTTATTTCAAGCTTATTTAATAATTTCAGAGAATGTCTCGTATCTTCAACAATAATAAAATCAACTGATTTAAGTATGTCTATTGCTCTTAATGTTATATCTCTTAGATTGCCGATCGGAACAGGAACAATATATAGGATCATTGAAATACTATTTTAACCAATCTCTCGGATAACGAAAGTCAATTCCAACTGTTCTATAATGAATTTTTGTTATGGGAGGCATAGTCCTTTTAAAGTGTGACGACGATATCATTTTTTTTATTCTAATAATGTCTTTGGAACTGAATCCCGAAACTTTTAACTCTTTATCAGATGCTCTTTGGTCAATCATCATATATAATATTTTGTCCAAAGTTTCATAAGTGAATCCGATCTCTTCCTCATCGGTTTGATTTTTCCAAAGATCGGCCGAAGGTTTTTTATTTATTATCCTTTCGGGTATTCCCAAATGCTCTGCCATCAGAAATACTTCGGATTTATATAGATCACCGATAGGTAAGAATGCTGCAGCGGAATCACCGTAAAGTGTCGAGTATCCTATCAGAATCTCCGTTTTATTCGAAGTTCCGACAACCAATGCATTTTTTCTTCCTGAAAAATCATAAAGGATGCTCATCCTTTCTCGTGCACATTTGTTCCCAATAAGAGTTTTGTTATCCGTAGGGAATTTTTCAAAATATGGATCAATTGAAGGTGTTATGTCAATAACCTCATAATCGACATCAAATTTGTCACATAAATATTTCCCGTCCGAGAGGCTGTCGGGAGATGATGTTCTAAAAGGCATTAAGATTGCGAATGTATTTTCTTTCCCTATAGCTTTAACGGTTAACGCTAAAACCAAAGCGGAATCAATTCCTCCTGAAACTCCTATTACACCATTCTTAAATCCATTCTTCTTTATCGAATCGTATATAAATTTAACAATTATGTCTGTCGTAACATCAAGATTGATCTCATTCATTGATTATCCTGTTCATCTCTTTTAATATTATATCAGGTTTCTCATCTCTGAGATAATTTGAACCGATTCTGGATCTCCTTATACTTTCATCATCAATTTCACAGTTAATGCATTGTTCATCAAAATATTTCCCCATATTGACTATCCCTTTACCGGAAGAAGCATAAAAAGAACCTCCGCCGAAACCTATTCCGTCCTCAAAACCTGTTCTATTACAAAAAATAAAATTTTGGTGATAATGTATCGAATAAACCTCTCCAAGCCGTTCCCAAAGCTTATGAGATTCAAATCCATTAGGTCCCATTCCCCTGTGAGGACTGTTAGAGACAGATATTATTAAATCCGTATTTTGAAGGTGGTAGAGGTAAGCATTAACCGGAAACAGAATTTCTCTGCATATCAGAATTCCGACGGTTAAATTACCGGTACGGAAAGATTTAAAACTATTACCGGCTTTGAAAATCATCTTTTCTTCAAACATTCCAAAATTCGGAAGCTGAACTTTTTTATGGTTGTGTAATATTTTTCCTTCAGAAAAATATAATGCTGAATTATAAAAAATACCCTGAGATTCTTCAAAAGGGAGACCGATAACAATATCTATATCTTTGCTTAATTCCATAAAATCAATTATGATTTTATCTATATTATCCTTTGGTATGTCATAGATTATATCCTTTAGCTGATAACCTGTAAGGCTAAGTTCCGGAAAAACTATCAGATCAATCTTTTCGTTTATTGCATCTTTTATCTTGGATGCGTGGTAATTGAAATTCCATTCAACATTCCCCAACATGGGAGAGAATTGTACAATTCTTGCTTTCATAAAATAAATATAACATACGAATTCCGTAGTTACAACATGACGGTTTTTTAAAATTATTAATAAATTTCACCGATAATTTTTTTTGTAAATATCGGGTTCGATATATATTTTTCTGATAATTGGGAATTGAAAACGGATCTCGGATTCTATTGCATTTATAAAGTTGCTAACTTGATTTGAATTAAGTCTTTGATCAAATTCTACTTTTGCCGCAAGCAGAATATCTTCCGGTCCCAATTGAAGAGATCTTAGATGAATGACCCTTTTAATGCTCTCTTCGTTTGCGAAAACACTGTTGACTTTATAAATAAGTTCAGGATCGGCACTTTCACCTATAAGTAACGATCTTGTCTCATTTCCAAGAAAAAATGCAACAACTGCAAGTATTATACCTATTAAAATTGAGGCAATGCCGTCAAATATCACAATTCCCGTGAAATGTTGAAGTAAAAGGGCAACTATTGCAACCGATAGTCCGATCAATGCGGCAAAATCTTCAAGAAATATCACAAGGAGTTCGGATTTCTTTGTTTTTTTCAGATAAGAGAATATCGGTTCGCCTTTCCTGTCTATGCTTATGCTCTTGTTGGCTTTAATGAAAGCAAGACCCTCGGCAAGAAATGACAATCCCAAAACTATAAAAGCATATTCGATCTTTTCGACTTTTGTAGGATGATACAGCCTGTGAATACCTTCATAAACGGAAAATACCGCTCCGGCTGAAAACAAGACAATAGCCACAATAAACGACCAGAAATAGAGTTCTCCGGAAAACCCGAAAGGGTGGAGTTCATCGGCTTTTTTCTCTCCCTTTTTTATCCCTACCAATAAGAAAATTTGATTAAAGGAATCGGCAAGTGAGTGAATGGATTCAGCAAGCATTGCAGTGGACCGTGTAATTGCAGAAATTATAAGTTTCATGATGGCAATAAAAAGGTTTGCAAATAAAGCGGTAAAAATAACAGATTTTGAGGACTTCTTTCGTGCCATTTTTTGATTTTATTTCTAAATAATAAGGATGTCAATATTTTGTCGAAAATTACATCCGTTAGGAATCGGTATATTTCAAGACTTACACGTTGACATGGAAAAATCTGTGTGATAATCTCCAAACTCAAGTGTGCAATGGTTCAATAAAAAAATAACATGAATAAAAAAGATATTCTCAAAAGTTTGTTACCGGGGTTCCTCCCACTTGTGATTTTTATTGTAGCCGACTCTGTTTGGGGAACAAAAACAGGACTAATTGTTGCTATACTTGCGGGAATTGTTGAGATAGCATTTTCTTGGTTTAAAAATAAATTCATCGATAAGTTTGTTCTCCTTGATATAGGGCTTATCGTGATTCTCGGAATTGTTTCAATAGTTCTTGATAATCCCATCTTTTTTAAGTTGAAACCTGCATTAATCGAGTTGATCTTTTGTGTCGTTTTGGCGATTTCCATATTTTCTCCGGTTAATGTCATGTTGTTGATGACTAAGCGTTACATGAAAAATATTGATATAAATGAGACAATGGCTGAAGAGATGAAGAGAAGTTTGAGGGTAATCTTTTGTATATTCTCGATTCATACCGGTTTGATTATTTATTCGGCTTTTTTTATGTCAAAGGAAGCGTGGGCTTTCATAAGCGGGGGATTATTTTACATTATCTTCGGAGTTTATTTTATTGTCGAACTTGTTAGAAAAAAAATGAGGATTAAGAGTTGGGCGAAAAAGTATAAAGATGATGAGTGGTTTGATATTGTAGATGAAGAAGGCAATGTTAAAGGGAAGGCTCCGAGGACGTTGTGCCATTCGGGAGGAGGGTTGCTTCATCCTGTAGTCCATCTACATATAATTGATTTTAAAAACAGGATATATCTTCAGAAAAGAGATAGTAAAAAGGAGATTCAACCCGAGAAATGGGACACTGCTGTCGGAGGGCATGTATCGTCAGGAGAGAAAATAGAAGAGGCACTTTTCAGGGAGTCTTATGAGGAACTTGGTATAAAAGATTTTAAACCTTCATTGATCGGACGGTATGTGTGGAAGAGCGATGTGGAATCGGAACTTGTATACATGTTTGTAGCGAGATACGATAAGAATATAGTATTTAATAAGGAAGAAATCGAAGATGGTAAATATTGGAAGATAAAGAACATAAAAGCAAATTTGGAAAAGGGGGTATTTACACCCAATTTTGAGTTGGAGTTTGATGTTTTGATCAAACAGGTTATCAAGTAAACTAATCTAAAATCTTATTTGTTAAATCTGAAATGGATTATATCTCCATCTTTAACTATGTATTCCTTACCTTCAAGTCGGAGTAACCCTTTTTCTTTTGCCTGATTAAAACTTCCGGCATTGAGAAAGTCTTCCCAATTTATTGTTTCCCCCCTGATAAACCCTTGCTGGATATCGGAATGAATTTTTCCCGAAGCTTGGTAGGCATTATCTCCTCTGTTTATTGTCCATGCTTTTGTCTCATCGCTTCCGACGGTGAAAAAGGAAATAAGTTTCATAAGGTCATAACTGTTTTGAATGAAAGATTCTCTCATATATTTATAGTTTTTTAGTCCGTATTCTTCTTCAAAAATCTGCCTCTCATCTTTTTCAAGTTCAAGTAATTCAGTTTCGATTTTACCTGCAAAAACAAGAGTTGCAGTGTTATTTTCGGGAGGAGATTCAAGTTTTTTATATTCGGCATATGAATTTTCATCACAATTAATTATATTCATTACGGGTTTTATAGAAAGAAACTTGAAACCTCTTATCATTAGCAATTCATTTTCCGTTAAATCGATATTTCGAAGAGGTGATCCTCCTTCAAGAACCGGAACGATTTTTTTTAATAGCTCAAGTTCTTTTACCAACTCTTTTTTTTTAATTTTCTTTAAGTCGGATTCCACTCTTTCAATTCTTTTCTCAACCGTTATAAAATCCGTAGTTATAAGTTCTTCTTCTATGGAACGGATATCTCTTTGAGGGTCGATTGATCCGTTGGGATGGAGAATCTCATCATCTTTGAATCCTCTCACCATATGAACTAATCCGTCCGCTCTTCGAATCAGATCAATGAATGTGGAATTCTTTGAATCACCGAAAGAGACCGCACCGGTATCAAGATATTCGATTTTTGCATACACGGGGGGGGTAGAGAAAAAGTCGGCAAGTTTTTTAAGTCTTTTATCAGGTACATTTACTACAGCTTTATGAAATTCATTTGTTGATGCCGAGAATTTTGATAATTCTTCTTTTTTATCTGTCAAAAGGTTAAATAAAAGTGTTTTACCGGTTTTGGGATAACCGTAAATTGTTAATATCATAAGGTAATTATAACCGAAATTGGAGTTCAGTCAACAAATGATGTCAACAGTATTCCTATGCAATATCCGTAATGCTGATTCCGAAAAGATAAGAGTTTATAGTGTAGTAAATAAAATATATACTGAATGCCAAAAGGATGTAACCTACATATTTTGTTACTCGTGCCGTTCTTTTCGGATTGAAAAAATGTTTCATTTTATTCGTAATGAAAACTATAAGGAGGAAATACGAAACAGCACCTGCTGCAACGGCGAAGAAGAAAAAAATTTCATAATTGAATCTTAGCGGAATCTTTATGTCAAGACTCTCAAGAAATTTAAGAGTAATCATCCACGATACCACAGCGAGAGGATTTACTATTACAAGTGTAAATCCTTTAAGAAATGCCCATCTTTTCCTTTTTTTTATTATGATCGTCAGTTCGTCCTCTTTTTTGTTTATCCGCTTTGAATCTCGAAGGGCAAATATTCCAAGACTTCCTGTTATAATGGCGGTTATAAGAAAGAATACCCACTCAAGATTCTGATTTCCGTTTCTGAAAGGTGAAATCCCGAAAAAAGCTGTTAATGCCCAAGTCCCGTCACCTAACGAGGCTCCAATGGCAACGAAGATAGCATGCATGTATTGTTTTTTAAGTGAACTGTTAAAAATTTCAAGATTTACCGGTCCGATTGGAATACATAAAAGAAATCCGATAAAGTAAGATGAGAGATAAAAATAGATTATTGATGACATTTTAGAATTCTAACAGAAAGATCAAAAAATTCAAATCTTATCTTCAGTCTATACTTGAAAAGAGAGATATATTGAAGTATAATATTAAAAAAAAGGAGGATGGATGAAAAAAATTTTAGTTATATCTTTACTTGTTTTTACGTTGGTTGCAGGGGTTTACGGAGATAATTTTAAAAAAGGTGGTAAATATCTCACGGGTCAGATTGGACTTAACTCGTATGCTGTCCCTTTTGGTGCCAGTTTTGGTCTCGGACTTTCAAGTAATATTGAAGTAGGTGCGACATTAATGACATATCTTTTGGGTGGTTGGTCAGCTATTCAGATGAGCGGAGATATGTTCTATCACTTCACGAGTCTTGATATTCCGGTTGATCTATTTGCAGGAGGAAGTATCGGTTATTTCACCAATATCGGCGGAGGTGTGGTATATTCGAGTGGAATTATTTTTATGCCAGGTTTTGGTGCAAGATATTTTCTTAAAAATAATCTTGCGATATCGCTGAGACTATATTTTTCAATTACGAAAGGTTTGTCAGGGGTTGGTTCCATTCTTGGATTGACAATAGTGTTGTAAAAAACCGATTAAAGTTTTTTGAAATATAAGGGGAGCCTTAAAGGTTCCCCTTTTTTTTTTATCATTGTCGTGAAGATATTTATTTCTGAAAATAATTTCTCAAATTAAATTGTTAAGCTTGCCGGAGGGGGGAATCGAACCCCCACGAGGTCGCCCTCCCGGGATTTTAAGTCCCGTGCGTCTGCCTATTCCGCCACCCCGGCAAAACAATTTGGAAAAAATCATATCATATTTCTTTTATCCGAACAATAGCTTGATAAATGCTTTTTATTTTTTTGCATAATCCGAAACTATGGTAAAAACAAGTAAAATAGTATATCTTAAGAAGTGGATTTATCATAGAATTATTACGAATAACGAAGGAGTGTCTGAATGAAAAACTTTAAATTGTTTAAATCTTTATTGATATGTATCTTTGTCTGTCTGTATTTTATTTCTTGCGGGGGAGATACCAAGACCGGTTATGAGCTCTCGGGAACAATTGGTAAAAATGTTGTTTTGGATGACAGTAAGAGTATAATTGCCGAACTTTCGGATTTTGATGGGAAAACCATAGCTACCGTACCGGTAGTGAATAGAAAGTTTTGCTTCAAGGGAAATGTTGAAAAACCTTCAAAAGTTATTTTGAAAATTGATGAACTTTCGATCTTTACCGAATTAATTCTTGAAAATTATTCATATAAAACTACGATTGATAAATACAATACTTACACTAAAGGTGGAATGATACATAAGTTGGTTTATGGATATACTTATAAACAGAAATATCTTGAAGCTAAGAAGAACTTTGAAATTAAAGCAATTGATTTAAAAAAAAAGTTGGATAGAATTGCCGAGAGAGAACTGAAAAATGATTTGAATGATAAAAACAGCGTGGTATTAAGTATAAAAAGGAGCTATCAGAACGGTATATTAAACGGAGATTATCCTGCGTTAACAAAATTTTTTGTTCTGTCCGATAATTATGATCTGAAAACTTACGGTTTGCAAAAAAGATTAGCTATGTTAGAGCAATATGAGAAGGAAATAGGTAGTGATGCTTACCTGAACAAATTAAGGGAGCGTCTTCTTAAATGGAAAAATAGAGATTCAATAATGAGTAAGGGAAAAACTTTTATAAAAATTTCAGAGGTTTCTACCGACGGTAAAAAAGTGGATCTGGGAAAAGTAGTTATGAAAAATAAGTTTACTCTTCTTGATTTTTGGGCAAGTTGGTGTCATCCGTGCCGTAATGAATTTCCGAGTTTAAAAGAAGTATATAAAAAATATCACTCCGAGGGTTTTGAGATATATGCGGTATCTATAGATACGGAGGAAGAAAACTGGATTGATGCGTTAAAAGAGGAAAATGTTCCGTGGATTAATGTGCGTGTATTAAATGGAATAAAATCCGAGAGTGCTAAGAAATATGCAATAAGGGGAATTCCAACCAGTTTTTTGATAGATAAAAAAGGGACTATTATTGCAACCAGAAATGAGCTTTTGGGATATGCACTTGAGAAGAAGCTAAAGGAATTACTTAATAAAAATTAATTGTTTATTTATTTCGTGTTTAATTACATGACAATTTTAATAGTAAAGTGTCGTACAGTGATGGGTGATAGGGTGATTTTATATATGGAAATAGAGTGACGAAACCGTTCATGGTATTGACTTTTTACCTATTTTGATGTAAATATAGCTATATTCGGGAGTATTTCAATGAATAAAAATGAATTGGTTAATGAATTGATAAAGAATACTGACATGACAAAGACCAAGGCTCTTAAGTTTGTTAATTTAATGATAGACACCATTACTGATGAGTTAATGAAGAAAGATGGGAAAATGACTCTTGTCGGTTTGGGATCTTTTAGGACTATCATTAAGAAAAAGAAAAAGGGTAGAAATCCCCGAACAGGAGAAGAAATTGTTATTCCGAGAAGAAGGAGTGTGAAATTTCTTCCGGCTAAAAAATTGAAGGAATCGGTAGAGTGACTTTTAAGTCGCGGAAAAGGCGCGTAACTCAGTTGGTTAGAGTGCTATCTTGACATGGTAGAAGTCGGCGGTTCGAGTCCGCCCGTGCCTATTTATTAAATGGGAAAAGGTAAAAATACTATTTTGTTAAAAGTTGACGGAGAGATAAAAGATCTCTCTTTTTCGGCAAATGAAGGTTCTGAAGTTGTGGAAATAGGAACCGATTCGCCGGAATCATTGGAAGTGTATAGACACAGTTGTGCTCATTTGTTGGCACAAGCAGTTGTGGAACTGTATCCTAATACACAATATGGTGTTGGCCCCGCTCTACACAATGGATTTTACTACGATTTTATTACGGATGATCCGTTTACTCCTGAAGATTTGAAGAAAATAACCAAAAAGATGAGATTCCTTGTCAAGCAGAATATAAAAATCAATAGAGAAATACTAAGCAAAGAGGAATCTATAAAATTTTTCAAAGAGAGGGGTCAGAACTTGAAAGTTGAACTGATCGAAGATAAAGTTCTTAATGACGAAGTTTCGGTCTACTCTCAAGGTGATTTTACGGATCTTTGCAGAGGACCGCATTTGCCGTCAACCGGTTACCTGAAAAATTTTAAATTAACTTCGATTGCATCATCGTACTGGAAAGGTGAAGAGAACGGAATATCCATGCAGAGAGTGTATGGAGTTGTTTTTCCAACCGATGAACAGTTAAAGAATCATTTAAATATGCTTGAAGAAGCAAAGAGAATGGATCATAGAAAATTGGGAAAAGAGCTTGATCTTTATTCAATAAGTGATGAGATCGGAGCCGGACTTGTGTTATGGCATCCGAAAGGTAGTATGATCAGGCATGAGATTGAAAAATTTTGGTTTGATGAACATTTGAAAAACGGATACCAATTGGTAAACTCCCCTCACATTGCAAAGTATGAGCTTTGGAATACAAGCGGTCACAATGGATTTTATGAAAAAAATATGTTTACTCCCATAGAATTTGATAATACCAAATATAGATTGAAGCCTATGAACTGTCCTTTTCATATTGAAATATTCAAGTCAAGAAATAGAAGTTACAGAGAAATGCCCCTTAAATGGGCGGAGCTTGGTACGGTTTACAGATACGAGAGGAGCGGAGTACTTCACGGACTTTTGAGGGTGCGTGGTTTTACTCAAGATGATGCACATCTTTTTTGTACTCCCGAACAACTTGATTCGGAAGTTGAAAATTTGATTGACTTCAGTTTGAGGATGCTTCGTGAGTTTGGTTTTAAAGAGTTGGAAGTGTTTCTTTCAACCAGACCGGAAAAATTTGTAGGAGAAATCTCCGATTGGGAAAAAGCAACCGATGCACTAAAAAAAGCACTTGAACGGTTAGGTGTGAATTATAGTGTTGACCCCGGTGAGGGAGTTTTTTACGGACCCAAAATTGATATAAAAGTTAAGGATCGTTTTGAAAGATCGTGGCAATGTACGACAATTCAGGTAGATTTTAACCTTCCTGAAAGATTTAACCTAAAATATTCCGATAATGACGGTAAAATAAAGAAACCGATTATGATACACAGGGCACTGCTCGGATCACTTGAAAGATTTTTCGGTATACTTATTGAGCATTATGGCGGAGCATTCCCTTTATGGTTGGCTCCGGTTCAGGTTATTATTTTGCCTGTCTCGGATAAAAATAATAAATATTCGGAAAATATTGCGACCACCATAAAGGAGAAAGGCTTTCGAGTTGAGGTTGATAGTAGGAATGAAGGGATCGGAAGGAAGATTAGAGATGCGGAAAATATGAAAATACCCTATATTCTAATTATCGGAGATGAAGAGGAAGAGAAGGGAAATATTTCGTACCGGATCCACAAAAAAGGGGATCAGGGTAAAATAGATATTATGAATTTTTTAAAAGAAATTAACAGGATAAGAGAGGAGAAATGTCCGGAACATGAAATACAATAAACGCATAAAGAAAAAGAGGCTTCACCTAATCAATGAAGAGATAAGAGCTTCAAAAATAAGGTTGATTGACGAAGAAAAAAATCAAGTCGGAATAGTATCTGCTGAAAAAGCATTGGAATTAGCAAGAGAAAAGGATCTTGATCTCGTTGCAATATCTCCAAATGCGGATCCTCCGGTTTGCAGACTTCTTGATTATGGGAAGTATATCTATTCACTTCAGAAAAAGGCTCACGAAGCTCAGAAAATGCAGAGGAAGATTCATATTAAAGAGATAAAATTTACTCCTGTTATCGGAGATCATGATATAGAAGTTAAGTTAAAAAAAATAAAACAATTTCTTGAAGAAGGGAATAAAGTAAAGATTACAATATGGCTCAAGGGAAGACAAAAGAGAAAGCCTGAGATGCTTGACATAATGACCGAAAGAATCGTTGAGATACTAAAGGACATTTCTGATATCGAATCACCGCCAAAGAGAGAAAGGTGGAGTTACCATATTCTTATCGGACAGAAAAAAGGAGGAAATGATGCCAAAACTAAAAACGCATAGAGGAGCAAAAAAAAGGTTTAAGGTAACGGGAAGCGGCAAAATTACGAGAATGAAAGCGAATGCTTCACATATACTTACTAAAAAAAACAGAAAGAGGAAAAGAAACTTAAAGAGTTCTACTGTTGTGGTAAGTGAAGAATATAAGAGAGTAAAAGCTCTTTTACCTTATTCATAGGGGGAAACAATGCCAAGAGTTACGAGAGGAAATAAAAAATTATTAAGAAGGAAGAAGATACTTAAACTTGCAAAGGGATTTTTCGGCACAAAAAAATCAAACTACAGGACAGCCAAAGAAGCGGTAGAGAAAGCGTTAACATATGCTTACAGAGATAGAAGAAACAAAAAAAGAGATTTCAGAAAACTCTGGAATATCAGGATCAATGCCGCTACTAGAGAATATGATTTGAACTATTCAAAATTCATGAATGGTCTTAAAAAAGCCGATATTATACTCAATAGAAAAATATTATCCAATCTGGCAATAAATGATCCGGAAACTTTTAAGATTATTGTTGATAAAGTAAAAGCAGCCTTATGATTGATAATCTCAGAATTGAGATTGAGAGTATAAAAGAAAAGTTATTAAATGAAATAGAAAATATTCAATCTCATGAAGAATTCCAAAAATTAAGGGATAGGTATCTAAGTAGAAAGAGAGGACTACTTTCATCTCTTATGATGAAGTTGAAGGAATTACCGGCAAAGGATAAGCCACTATTCGGTAGTCTGATAAATACTGCAAAGAAATTCACGGAAGAAAAACTCAGAGAAGCCGAAGGGAATCTTGGAACCGAATCCGAAGAAAAAATCGACGGATATTTACCTGAGTTCAATATAGTAGCGGGCAGTACTCACCTTATAACGTTTATAAGGAGATCCATTGAGAATATTTTTCTCAATATGGGTTATCTTATTGCCGACGGACCTGAGATTGAGCTTGACGAAAATAATTTTACACTTCTGAACTTTAAAGAAGATCATCCCGCAAGAGATGAACAGGATACTTTTTTTATAAGTGGATATGATAATTTATTGCTTAGAACTCATACTTCTCCCGTACAAGTAAGATACATGAAGAATAACAAACCCCCTATGAAGATAATATCCCCCGGAAAAGTGTTCAGAAAAGATGAACCTGATGCTACTCATGTTCCGGTTTTTCACCAGATTGAAGGTTTGCTTGTCGACTCGGGGATAACTTTTTCACATTTAAAGGGGACTCTTGAATTATTTTTGAGAACACTTTTTGGAAATGAAACCTTATTAAGGTTCAGACCGGGATATTTTCCTTTTACCGAACCGTCAGCTGAAGTGGATATAAGTTGTTTTCTTTGTTCCGGAGAAGATAAGAAATGTAGAATTTGTAAAGGTAGCGGATGGTTAGAGATTCTCGGAAGTGGCATGGTTCACAGGGAAGTGTTGAATAATTGTGGCATAGATCCCGACAAATTTTCAGGTTTTGCATTTGGACTGGGAATTGAGAGGATAGCAATGTTAAAGTATGGTGTTACAGATTTGAGGTACCTCTACGAGAACGATCTTAGATTCAACAACCAATTCGGGTAAAAAATGAGAATTAATTTAGAGTATATAAAAAACTTCATTGATCATAACTATACTAAGTCGGAACTAAAAGAGCTTCTTGCATCAATAGGTATAGAAGTTGCTGAAATGATTGTCTTGAACGGGAAAGATATTTTTGAAGTGGAGATTACACCTAACAGACCCGACTGGTTATCACATTACGGAATTGCAAGAGAAATATTTGCGAAGAATACAAAATTAAATTTAAAAGATATTGTTGTAGAACATAAGTCGGAAGAGGGGCAAAGTGAATTTAAAGTAGTTATAGAGGATAAAGAAGGGTGTCCAAGGTATTCCGGAGCTATACTTAATAATGTCAAAGTTGAGGAATCTTCACCTTCACTAAAGTTTTTAATTGAAAGTTTCGGGTTACGGTCGGTCAACAATGTTGTTGATATATCAAATGTGATTTTAATGACATATGGACACCCGATTCACATCTTTGATCTTGAAAAAATCAACGGTAAGAAAATCATCATAAGAAATGCGGAACCGGAAGAAGAATTGATCCTTCTTGACGGTGAAAGAAAAACGCTGGATGATTCCGACCTCGTTATAGCGGATATAGATAAACCGATTGCTCTTGCCGGAGTCATGGGCGGGGAGTTTTCAAGTGTAACAAACGAGACGGCTAATATATTCATTGAGAGTGCATGGTTTGCTCCTTCCAGAATAAGAAAAACTTCAAGAAAATTCGGAATGAAAACCGATGCTTCTTATTTGTTCGAGAGGGGAGCTGATATTGAAAATACAAACCGTATAATTGATTTGACAATTCAACTTATTTTTAATGAATTGAAAAATAATCCCGATATTATTCAATATTTTGATCTATATCCGGTTAAACATAAAAAACAATTTATAACTATGGGAAAAAATTTCCCAGACAAGTTTACGGGAATTGAAATTCCAATGAATATTTCTTTGGAAATACTAAAAAATCTTGGATTCAATGTTAAAGATGAAGGAGAAAAATGGAATATAGAAGTTCCTTCCTTCAGAGTGGATATAAACGGACATGAAGATATCGTGGAAGAGATCATAAGAATTTACGGGTATGACAAACTTGATTCCACTATCCCGAAAACGGTAAGTAAATCGGTAAAAAGTTATAATAAAAGAGATTTACTTGAAAGATTCAGGAATCATTTTATTTCAAACGGGTACAGTGAAGTGATTAATTATAGTTTTCATACCTTAAAAGATAATTCTTTCTTCGGAAATGAAAATTCAAATGTTGAAATAAAAAATCCCATAGGTTCCGATTATGCCATTATGCGAAATTCTCTTATCCCGGGTATCTTAAAAAACACCGCAACAAATTTCAATAATGATTTCAAGAGAATATCTTTGTTTGAATCAGGAACGGTTTTTTGTAAAAAAGGTAATGAATTAATTGAAAAAGAGCTTTTCTGTCTTTCCGTTTCCGGATTTGAATCCCTTCCCAACTGGAAGGACGGAAACGGTCGTATTTTCGATTTCTTTCTGTTCAAATCTCAGGTGATGGCATTTCTAAATAATTCAGGTTTCGCCGTTGATCTGAAACTTTCAGATAAATACACAAATTTTCTTTGTTCATCATATAGTTTTGATATTGAAATAGACGGGGAAATAGTTGGATTTATAGGAGAGATCGGGGAGTCGGTTATTAACTATTATAAGATTGACAATCCTGTTTTTACTTGCCAGATTGACCTCGAACTTATTGCTGACAAGAGAGAAGAGAAAAAATTTAAGCTTTGGAATAAGTTTCCTTATGCTATAAGGGATTTTTCTTTTCTTAGTAGTAGGGATGTTAGTTATGATCAAATAAAAAAAACGATAGAAAAGCATAGACCTGAAGATCTCGAAGATTATTCTCTAACGGATCTTTATGAAGGAAAGGATATTCCCAAGGGTAAGATCAGTATGCTTATGAATTTTAGATATAGAAGTCTTGAAAAGACTTTGACAAATGATGAAGTTAATGAATTGCATAATACCCTTGCTGGAAAATTGATTGATGAATTAGGGGTTATTCATCGTTAGGGAGAAAAAAATGAATATTGAGGATCTTAACAAACTTGAGGAAAAGGTAAAAAAGATGGTGACCAATCTGGAATTGCTTAGAAATGAGAATGCTGTTTTAACTGAAAAACTCAAAGACCTCAGAAATGAAAGTTCAATTAACAATACGGAAAAAGATCAAATTAAAAAAAGAGTTAAATCGCTGATAAAGCTTATCGAATCGATAGAAGATGAAAGTTAAAGAGATTGATGTATCAATTCTCGGGAAACCTTTTTCCTTTGTAATTTCAGGAAAGATTAATACCGATGACTTTCTTGAGATAATAAATTATGTAGAAGATAAATATTCAAAAATAAAAAACAGTACTGAGGAGAATGATATTTTTCGACTCGGACTCCTTACTTCCATAAATTTAACAGAAGAATTTTTTCATTTAAAAAAGGAAAATGCAAAACTCAAATCCATTTTAGATAATATTGATTCAATTGTTTCAAAAGAAGAGAGTAAGGAGTTGGGACAGATAAGTTTTTCAAAAAAAGGAAAGATGGAGAAATCAAATGGGTAGTATTAATATAGTATCGATAGTAATAGGAGCGGTGATATCGTTTGTACTGTTCTTTGTTTTGAGAAAGGTAATATTTGCAAAGGATTTTAATAAAATCAATGAGATTGAAAATGAGTTGAGAAAGAAAAATGAGCAAGAGATAGAAACTCTTAAACATAAGATAAGCCTTGATTTGAAGGAAGAGTTTATTTCCTGGAAAAATGATTATAATAATAAACATAGTCAGAGGGTTAATAAGCTAAATGAGTTGGAGCGAAGACTAATACAAAAAGAAGAAAATCTCGATAAAAGGTATTTGAGCTTAGATAACAAGGATAGAGAGATTAAGAAAAGGGAAAATGATAACAGATTGAAAGAGGAAGAGTTTGAAGTTATCAGACAAGGACTTGAAAAATTGACATCCGAAGCAAAAGAGAAGCTTGAAAAGATTTCAGGCATGACGGAACAAGAGGCAAAAGATGCGATCATTAAGGAATTGGAAAATGAAGCGAAAATGGATGCTGTTAAATCGTTAAAAGTTGTTGAAGAGGAGTACAAGGAAAAAAGTTCTTTGCTTGCAAAGGAGATAGTATCAACTGCAATTCAAAGAATAGGTACCGAACATATAATGTCTTCTGCCGTTACTGTAATTGATCTTCCCAACGATGAAATGAAGGGAAGGATTATCGGAAGAGAGGGACGAAATATAAGGGCACTTGAAACAGCGACTGAAGTTGATTTTATTGTAGATGATACTCCTGAGGCTATTATTGTCTCTTCTTTTGATCCCATAAGGCGGGAAATTGCAAAGAGGGTTCTCGAATCTCTTATTAGTGACGGAAGAATTCATCCTGCGAGAATTGAGGAAGTGGTTGAGAAAGAGAAAAATAATTTCGATTCCTATTTGAGAGAAGTAGGCGAAAATGCCGTTATGGAAGTGGGGATCCCTGATCTGAATCCAAAACTTTTTCTATATCTTGGTAAACTGAAATACAGAACATCTTACGGTCAGAATGTGCTTCAGCACTCCAAGGAAGTAGCGATGATTGCTACATACATGGCAACAGAACTCGGTGTCGATATAAGTGTAGCAAAAAGGGCCGGATTGTTACATGATATCGGGAAGTCTATTGATAGAGAAACCGAAGGTACTCACACTAAATTATCAGTTGATCTCGTTAAGAAATTCGGGGAATCAAAAAAAATTCAGGATGCGATTGCTTCACATCATATGGATGTGGATTTCACGTCAATTGAGGGTGTCCTTGTTCAATCCGCTGATGCAATTTCGGCAGCGAGACCCGGAGCAAGACGTGAAATGTTTGAATCATATATAAAAAGACTTCAGGAACTGGAAGAGTTGTCCGTAAGTTTCCAGGGTGTAAATAAAGCCTATGCTCTGAGAGCAGGAAGAGAAGTTAGAGTGATAATTGACTCTAACGAGACTGATGACAATAAAACATTTATGATTTCAAAAGATATAGCAAAGAAAATTCAGGAAGATATGGAATATCCGGGACAAATAAAAGTTACGGTTATCAGAGAAATCAGAGCAACGGAATATGCAAAATAGTTCGGTTATAACAGTAGTATTCATAGGAGATGTTATTGGGAAACCCGGGAGGCGAATACTTGAAAAGCATCTGTATCAAGTTAAATTAAAATATAAACCCGATATGGTTATTGCTAACGGTGAAAATTCCGCCGGAGGATTGGGAATAACGGAAAAGACCGGAAATGAGTTATTTAGAGCTGGTGTTGATGTAATAACAGGTGGGAATCATATGTGGGACAAGAGAGAATCTTATGATTTCCTAAGTTCTAATAGATATATTGTTAGACCTATGAACTATCCTGATCAAGTTTTCGGCAGGGGTTTTTGTGATTTCAAAATAAGAGACGGACTTTTTGTAACCGTAGCAAATTTGCAGGGAAGAGTTTTCATGGAACCGGTAGCGGAAAATCCTTTTAATTTTATTGAAAAATGGTTAAAAAGTGTTAAGTCAAGAATAGTTATACTCGATTTCCATGCGGAAGCAACAGCAGAAAAACAGGCAATGGGATTTTTTCTTGACGGGAAAGTCAGTGCTGTTCTCGGTACTCATACTCATGTTCCGACTGCTGATCTTAGAATCCTTGCAAATGGGACAGCATATCAGACCGATGTGGGGATGACAGGATCTCTTGATTCCGTAATCGGCATGAAAAGGAAACCTGTTATTGATAAATTTCGGACGGGGATAAATCAGAGATGGGAAGTAGCTAAAAAAAATGTGGTTTCCGACATGGCAATTATTAAAATTGATATTTCTACCGGAAAAGCTTTGGAAGTCGAATCTTTAAGGCTTTTTGAAGATAAAGTCAATTGTCTGCAAGTATAAGAGACATTGCTTCTTCTCTGGTGGCGTCTTTTTCTCTGAATAGTCCTCTTACAGCGGATGTAATGGTTATTGAACCGGGTTTCTTTGCACCTCTCATTGTCATACAGAGATGTTCAGCACGGATGACTACCATTACTCCTTGAGGAGAAAGTGATCTGACCAAATAGTCCGCAATTTCCTTTGTAAGTCGCTCTTGCAACTGAAGTCTTTTTGATAAACAGTCAACTAACTTTGCTAAAGTATTAAGTCCGATTATTTTTCCATCTCTCGGAATATAAGCTATGCTTGCATTTCCTGAAAATGGAAGCAGATGATGCTCGCACATTGAATAGAGAGGAATATCTTTAAGAATAACCATCTCTTCATGACTCTCTTCAGAGAGAGCATTTAGGAATTCAGCAGGATCGCTATTTGTTCCTTCAAGAATTTCCAGAAACATGTCGGCTGTACGTCTCGGAGTCAGTTTAAGTCTCTCATCATTCTTGTCTTCACCAATTCCTTCAAGAATAAGCTCTATCCCTTTTTCGATTTTTTCCCTGTCGGTTTTATTATTTACCATTTTTCCTCTAAGTTATGATGTATTTATATATCATAACCAACCTTTCCGTCAATAGGCAAGCGATCCAATATGGGGGTGACGATGTGCTTTAGGAAAGGAAAAGTTAATACTTGAAATATATGTTTATCTCAAATTGTTGGCAAATTTTTTAAAATCTTTGTCCGCATGCTCAAAAAACATTTTGTATCCTTCACAAAGATATGAAATTTTTTCCCCTGTCATCATTCTATTCTTCGGGCAATCGTCGAAACATTTTGATACCCATTTGCATTTTTCACACTTTGCCGGAAGATTTTTTTTTACTTTTCCGAATTTATTTTGTTTTTCCGAGTTGAGCAACTCCAATAAATTATCCTTATTTAGATTGCCAAGTTTCTGTTTTGGGTCAACAAAAAAATCACAGGGATAAATATCCCCGTTGTGTTCGACTACCAAATATTTACCGCATTCGGACATTAAATTGCAGTCGGGTGATTCCATCCCCAAATAAGTGTAAAAAACCGATTCGAAAAATCTGATATAAATATTCGGTTTCCCGTTTGAGAAATCTTTTTTCCACATATCGAACAGATTCGATAAAAATTCCCCGTATTTCTTTGGATCAACGGAAAATTTGCTTATTTTATCGGTTACAGGATCAATATCTACGACCGGAATGAACTGCATATGGGTAAATCCGATTCCTTTTAGAAAAGTATAAGTTTCTTCAATGTACTCTGAGGAATGATCGTTAACTACGGAAAGTGAGTTTACTTCAACTCCGCTTTTGAGAAGTAGTTTTGCGGAATGTTCAACTCTTTTGAACGTGCCGTTATCGGATGAGTCTCTGCGATACTTATCATGAACATTTTTGTTTCCGTCAATTGATAATCCGACCAAGAATTTGTTGTTCTTAAAAAACATTGCCCAATCTTTATTTAATAGAATTCCGTTTGTTTGAATACTGTTAGTAAATCTATCTTGACCGTATTTTTTCTGAAATTTCATAACTTCTTTAAAAAAATCCAGTCCCATCAATAACGGTTCTCCACCCTGCCATCCGATATTAATGCTTTCAATGCTTTGTTCCGCTGCCTGCTTTATCATTTTCTCGACTGTTTTCAAATTCATCCTTTTTTTACCGGAATTAAACAGTTTTCCCTTTTTTAAATAAAAGCAATAGTCGCATGAGATATTACAATCCGGTCCGGATGGCTTTATAAGTAAAAAATTCAAGGGTTTTGTAAAAGTGAAACCGATTTTAGCACTTTTAACCATATTTTTAGGGTTAATATATTTTATATTCGAATCCGATTTTAATTTATCTACAAAATCTTCAATATATTTTTCTGTCCTTTCTTCCTGTAATTCTTTTAATATTTGCTCACTAACCTGTTCAAATGGTGCAATTTTCGGAGGCGATATGTCATATACCTTAGCG
Organism: uncultured Clostridia bacterium; assembly: GCA_964422395.1. Classification (GTDB taxonomy): domain Bacteria; phylum Acidobacteriota; class Aminicenantia; order UBA2199; family UBA2199; genus UBA647. Next base: position 11,664 of record CAYRAO010000001.1, on the reverse strand, counting down.
ATATGAAATCCGAATTCCGTTTCAAATATTTCAGATGTTTCGTTTTTTTTAAGTGAAAATACCGTATTTTCAAATGCTTCCACCATCTCACCTATAGAAATATAACCCAAATCCAACCCGTTTCCCGAACAATCCGAATACTTACCACCTACCTTTTCAAAACTTACTCCGTCTTTAAGTTCCTCCTCAGCTTTCTTCATTAAATCATAAATTTTATTGATCTCACTTAATGATTTTTTTGTCGGATGTTTGACTATGTGCTTAACGTGCCTTTTTTCAGAAATCATAAATTTATTTTTGTTTTCTTTATAGTAATCCTTTACTTCTTTTTCAGTTACTAATGGAGCTTCTTTTTTTATTTGAATGATTAATTTGTCGATTTTTGATTGAACTCCATCCGTATTCTCCTTGAGTTCATCCTCCGAAATAGAAATTGTTTTAAGAGCGTACTCTTTTAAAAGTACCCGTTCCGTAATATTTTCCAATGCCCAGTTAAATAAGGTTTTCTCTTGCTCTTGTATACTTTGATCAGGGAAAGTTTTCGCATACTCAGCTCTCATATAACCCGTTTCGGTTTTTATTTCCTGATCTGTTATCAGTGTCTTATTGACAAAAAGCGGCATTGATACCTATTTATCTCCAAGTTGCTTGAACTTAAATTTCTTAAGCTTTGCAGGTATATGTTCTTTATCCATTATTATGCTTATTTTTTTTACAATTTCCTTGTTCTTTTGCGAAACATCATAAGTCTCGGACGGATCTTTACTCAGGTCGTACAATTCGATCTTTTTGTTTCCTTTGAAAATATTTTTTCTAATTCCTTTCCATTTACCCATTCTAACCGCTTGCTGACCGCCATATGACGGGAATTCCCAGTATAGAGATTGATGATTTTGCTGTTTACCTCTGTTGAGAAGAGTTGGTAAGAAACTTATCCCATCCGAAATCTTGGGTATCTTTTTTCCGGCGACATCACATAAAGTCGGCAGAACATCGTAAAAAGCGGAGATATGATCGGTACTGGTTCCTGGTTTGATTTTCCCTTGCCAGCTTGCTATCATCGGCACTCTGATCCCACCTTCATGAAGAAAACCTTTACCCCGTCCGTACTTTTCTCCGAAAATTCCTCCGCTGTTAAAAAATTCCGTATCAGCTCCACCTGTATAAGTGGGACCGTTATCTGAAGTGAAAATTATTAAAGTATTTTCAAATACACCTATATCTTTAAGCTTCTTGATGATTTTTCCAACATCGGTATCAAGATAAGAGATCATTGCAGCATAAGTAGCTCTTGGATATTGACATGGGAAATAGTATTTACCGGAATAGGGTTTTTCATCTCCGATAATGTTTCTGTATTTCTCAACAAGCTTTTTAGGTGCTTGTAACGGCAGGTGAGGTAGGGGAGTTGCATAGTATAGAAAGAATGGATTCGATCTGTTTTCCTCAAGAAAATTAAGTGCTTCTCTGCTCATAAGATCAGGTGAATATTCATTTAAAGTAAAGTTTTCATAACTTTTCGGATCATTGGGATCACTTCCTTTTTTTAATGGTGTACCGGGTTCAATGAGTTTGTTTTTTAAATGTATTTTTTTATTGTTCTTCCACAGATGTTTTGGGTAGTAAGTATGGGCTTGTCTTTGACAGTTGTATCCGAAAAAGAGATCGAAACCTTGTTTGTTAGGAGAACCTTCCGAATATTCAGGACCTAAACCCCATTTTCCTATGCAGGCCGTTTTATATCCGCTCTGTTGCAATAATTTTCCTATTGTGACGGTATCAGCCGATATCGGTCGCTGTCCTTCAAGGTGAATATTTTCACTTGCTGCTGAAAAATCCCAAACATCTCCCCTTTCCGTCCATTCGTCATTTCCTCTTATATATGAATGACCTGAGTGTAGTCCGGTCAACAAAACACATCTCGAAGGAGCACATACCGGTGCACCCGAATAGTGGTTTGTAAAAACTTTCCCTTCTTTGGCCAATTTATCAATATTCGGTGTCTTGATTATTTTTTGACCGTATACTCCCAATTCACCGTATCCCAAATCGTCAGCCAGAATATATACAATATTAGTTTTTTTTGTTTCACCGGATTTTAGTGACGTGCTACTAAGTATTCCGTAACTGACTAATAATCCGGTTTTTTTCAGAAATTCTCGTCTTTTCATTATTTTCTCCAGATAATATATTACTTATACATCAGAAATGGTCGTAACGTCAATTTTATAAGAAAAAAAAAATAAATATTGACAAATCAAGATAAATATTCTATATTGTAATTGACCGAACGGTCGGTCAATTAAAATGTGTGCATTAAAAATAGACAAAGAAAAAAAAAGAGAAGAAATCCTTCTCGCTGCCTTATCCGAATTTTCAGAAAAGGGTTTTTCCAAAGCAACCATACAAAATATTGCCGATAAAGCCGGAATCGGGAAAGGGACTATTTATGAATACTTTAAAAATAAGAATGAAATAATCGATAGCTCATTCAGGTATTTTCAAAAAGATTTGGAAGTTGATTTGGAGACTCTTCTTTTATCTAAAGAAAACGGTTTCGGGAAATTAAAAAATATTATAAGCATTGTATTAAAGCAATTGAAACCCGGAAACAGTGAAAACATGCACCTGATGTTTGATTTCTGGGCTGAAGGGATAAAGGGAGGAGGGAAAGGTCTTATGCTAAACGAGATGAATAAGTTATACGGCTTATACAAATCTCTTTTGGCGGATGTTTTAAAAGAAGGGATTGAAGACGGAAGTATAAAAAAAAATATTGACCCGTTTGAGCTTTCAAGTGTTCTTATCGGAATGCTTGACGGAGTGATGGTTCAATGGATACTAAACGAGAGTATAATAAATGTAGAAAAAATTGAGGAAAGTATAGTGAATTTAATTTTTGAAGGAGTCGGAACAATATCGAAAAATGAGGAGGAATCCAAATGAAAAATTTTAAATCCATATTTGCTTTTTTGTGTTTAATCGGTTTTATGATTTTAACGTTATCTGCTAAGGATAATGCGAGGGCAAGGGAGATTGTGAACAAGGTAGATGACCTGTATAGGAGTAGTTCCAGTTACGGTTTATTTGAAATGGAAATTATCACTCCTCATTGGAAAAGGAAATTAAAGATCAAATCGTGGAGTTTGGGGAAAAAGAAAACATTTATGAGGATACTTGAGCCGAAAAAGGAGAAAGGAATGGCTACCTTAAAGATCAACAGAGAGATGTGGAACTATCTTCCGAAAACCAATAAAGTAATGAAAATTCCTCCTTCAATGATGATGGGGTCATGGATGGGATCCGATTTCACAAATGATGATCTTGTAAAAGAGTATACCTATCTTGAAGATTATGATTTTGAAATAATTAAAATCAAAGGGGAAAAGGAATCGAATACTTATGTTAAATGCATTCCCAAGGAAGGATTACCGATAATATGGGGACATGTTGTAATTGCTGTCAGGGAGGATAGGAATATTCCTGTTTGGCAAAAATATTATGATGAAAAAGGGAATCTTATGAGAGAGCTTTATTTTAAAGATGTAAAAATGTATGGAAAAAGAGAAGTCCCTTCGGTTATGGAACTGATCCCATCAAAAAAGAAAGGACGTAAAACAATAATTCGTTACATAGAGGCAAAATTTGATATAAAACTTGACAAGAAAATATTTACTTTGAGAAATTTAAGAAAAGGGATTTGAAATGATTATTTTAAAGATTGCATTTAGAAATATTTTTAGACAAAAAAGGAGAAGTATACTGACGGCTCTAAGTATGTTCGGAGGTTTTTTCTTAGCATGCTTTTTTATTGGATATTCGGACGGAGCGTATAATCAGATTATATCTATGTTCACAAGAAACAATTTAGGACATATTCAGATTCATGAAAAATCGTATCTTGATAAACCTTCACTTTACAAGACGGTGGATGATTATAAAGTATTGTATAAAAAATTATCTGAAATAGAGGGCGTGGAATCCTATTCACCGAGAATTTATTCTGCAGGAATAGCATCGGTTGGTAAAAAAAGCTCTGGTGTGAAAATAACGGGATTGGATTTGAAAAAAGAGATTCGGACGACAAATTTTGATAAGAAAGTTTTTTCCGGTAATTTGTTTAGTTCCCCGACAGCAAATGAGGTTATTGTTGGTGAGGGACTTGCCAAGGTGTTAAAAGCCTCTCCGGGAGAAGATTTGATTGTTGTAAGTCAAGGTGCGGACGGTTCGATAGCAAATGACTCTTATAGAATTATAGGATTGTTAAGAAGCGGAAATGAACTCGAAGATAGGATGACAATTTATATTCCTCTTGAAACGGCACAGGAGCTACTGGTATTGAAAGGGAGGATTCACGAAATTGCCGTTACCGTGAAAAGTCTTGGGAGTGTGCAGGACATGAACGGTGTTATAAAGGAGAAGATAAATTCGGATAAACTATCCGTTGTCCCCTGGCAGGTTTTTGCAAAGTCATTCTATGATGCTATGCAAGCTGATGTAGCAGGTATGTGGGTTATGCTTTTAATCATAATGTTTGTTGTTGCGGTAGGTGTACTAAATACCGTTCTTATGTCGGTACTTGAACGGAGGCGGGAATATGGTGTTCTGAAAGCTATGGGAACAAAGCCGAGAGATATAATAAAATTAATACTTTTGGAGATTAATATTCTCGCATTATTGTGTATTATTCTCGGTTCAATTGCGGGATTGGCAATAAATTATATTTTCTCAAAACATGGTATTACACTACCGGAACCTATCACCTACGGTGGAATGAAATTTCACCAAATGACTTCAGAGATAAATTTAAGAAGCTTTATTATCCCTGCATTTATTGTTGTTTTATCTGCTACTTTTGTGGGTTTTTTCCCTGCATTAAAAGCAGCAAGGACGGATCCGTCGAAGGCTATGAGGACATATTGAACACTATCGGAGGATAAAATGAAGTTCTATCTAAAATTAGCATGGAAAAATGTTTTGAGAAATAAGAGGAGAACCATTATTGCGAGTATAGCAATAGGAGTCGGACTTGCATCCCTTATTCTTACGGATGCTTTCATGATAGGGATGAAAAACAATCTTGTTAATTCGGCTACTTCCACATTACTTGGAGAAGCTCAAATACATAGCAAGAATTTCAGGATAAGTCAGGATGTGGAAAAAACTATTTTAAAAAAGGATGAGGTTATTAAAGAACTTAATTCTGATCGGGAAGTACAATCATTTAGTGAGAGAGTTGTATCTTTGGGAATGATTACGTCTCCGTTAACAGCCGAATCAGTAATACTTTATGGTATAGATCCAGAAAAGGATAAATATCTTTCAAAAATTGATGATAGAATTGATAAAGGGACCTATTTTGGAAATGTCGGCAACAGGGAAATTATTATAGGTAGTAAACTGTCCGAAGTGCTTGAAGTTTCCATAGGTGATAGAGTTGTTGTAACCGTGGCACAAGCGTTCAGCGGGGATTTATCGCAGGAGATGTTTAGGATAAGCGGAATTTACCGTTTTAATGTAAAGGAAATGGATAGCGGAATGATTTTTGTAAGGAAGAAAAGGGCTCAGGAAATGTTGAATCTCGGAGATGAAATTCATGAAATAGCCATTAAATTCAACAATTTAAGATTTGCAGAGAATAAAAAAAACATATTTTGGGAAAAGTATAGTACGAAAGGAAATGAAGCGGCGAGTTGGACGGAGTTAATGCCGGAGTTAAAAAATGTATTGGATATGACCGATATATCTCTTTATATGATGGGTGGAATCCTATTTCTTGTTGTTATATTCGGAATCATTAACTCACTTTTTATGTCTCTATATGAACGGATGTTTGAATTCGGAATACTAAAAGCGGTTGGGACACGTCCTTCGGGCCTAAGGAAACTGATTATATTTGAAGCGGGATGGTTGGCGATTATCAGTTGTGTGATCGGAATCTTATTAGGTTTTGTAGCAAGTATCATTTTGTTAAAGTATGGAATCGATTATGGGGGAATAGAACTTTCCGGTGCATATATTCATGAAAAAATATTCCCCGTTATGAATATCAGACAATATATCAAATATCCGTTATTTGTGTTTATTATTACGGTTGTAGTCGGTATATATCCTGCTTTTGTAGCAGGAAAAATGAAGGTTATTGATGCCTTACGAAAAAGTATGTAAAAAAATGAAAGGAAAATCGGAGATGGTTATCTCAATGTTTAAATGGAGGATATAAATGGAGAAAAAAACAATTATTTCAACGGAAAATCTTGTAAAAACATACAAAGATAATGGAATTGAGTCCAGAGCTGTTAGAGGGATAGATTTAAAAATCGAATCGGGAGAATTTACCGCTTTGGTCGGACCATCGGGGTCGGGGAAGACCACATTTCTGAACTTAATATCGGGACTTGATACACCGACTTCAGGAACAGTTCTGATTAACGGAAAATTGATATCTGAAATGAAAGGGAATGAGTTATCGGATTTCAGAAGGGATAATATAGGATTTGTTTTTCAATCGTACAATCTCATTCCGGTATTGACTGTTGAGGAAAATATAGAATATATTATGTTGCTTCAGGGTGTTTCAAAAGAAGAGAGGCATGAACGGGTTATAGCCATACTTGACAAAATTGGATTAAAAGGTATGGAGTCAAGAAGACCGACACAACTTTCGGGCGGGCAGCAGCAGAGAGTGGCGGTTGCAAGAGCAATGGTATCGAATCCCTCTATGATCCTTGCCGATGAACCAACGGCAAATCTTGATTCCAAGATCGGTTCGGAGTTACTTGAAATGATGGGAGTTCTTAATGAATTGACCGGAATGACTTTTTTATTTTCCACACATGATGAAATGGTCATGGAGAGAGCGAGAAGACTTATCACCCTAAAGGACGGACTTGTAAAAAGCGATGAGATCAGATAAAAAGAGTAACATTGTAGTATTTTTGCTTGTCGTGTTTCTAACGACTATGCCACTGCTCTCATCCGGATTAAGTTTCTCAGGTTATTACAAATCTTTTTTTAATTTATTGATACCCAAAAGTATTAAGATCGGAGATGAAAACAGAGATATTCCCGACCTCGGAATGTTTTTAAGCAAGATCAGAATAAAGATGTCCTATAGTCCGACGGACTGGTTATCTCTAAAAGCTGAGTATGAGGTTTCTCCGACGGTTCTTGATTTGAAGGAATTGAGTGGTTTTCAATTGGTAACGGGTGCTAATTCCCCGAAATATAGAATTGTTGACCTCCCGAAAAAAATGTATCCGAATGGAAATGATTCAAAAAGTGATTTTTTTATTAATCAGAACCTTGACAGATTTTATGCTTCAATATCATTCAACTTTGCCGATGTTTATATAGGGAGACAGGTTATTTCATGGGGGAGTGCATACGTAATAAATCCGACGGATATAATTTCTCCTTTTAGCTTTAACGATATTGATAAAGAGCAGAAATCCGGAGTTGATGCAATAAGGGTAAGAATTCCTCTCGGTACAATGGATGAACTTGATATCGGATATATTTTTGATGAAGAATCAGGATTAAACGAGAGTGCTTTTTTTATACGGGGGAAAATTAACTTTTTAAATAATGATGTCTCTGTTTTGGTTTTAGGGTTCAAGCAAAACTTACTTGTCGGATTTGATCTTTCGAGATCGTTTGGCGGAGCGGGATTCAGATTTGAGAGTGCATATGTTTTTGATAAAATTATGGATAAAGCTTATCCGAAGGAGTTGAAAGAAAATTATTTGCGTTTATCCGTCGGACTGGATTATAGATTTAGTGAAAGTGTTTACGGGTATGCCGAATACCATTTTAGCTCAAGTGGTCGGAATAATAGTAGTAAATATTTGTCAAATAGTAAAAGTAATGCCTATTTAACAGGAAGTGTTTACTTGTTGGGTAAGCACTATATCTCAGCTGGTATTTCGTATCGGTTTCATCCCCTTATTCCGATCTCAGGTTTCGTAATATACAATATAACCGATGGGTCTATTATGATCTCTCCGACATTGGAATACAATATCAGTGAAAATATTTACCTGTCTTTGGGAGGATTTGTAAGTATGGGAGAAGGAATCGAGTACAATGAAAAAGGCAAATTCATATTAAAATCGGAATTCGGATCCTATCCCGATTATATATTTACATCATTTAGAATTTATTTTTAATCTCTATATTTTCTACTTATTTACCTGAAAAGTCGTATCATCTTTTTCAAAAAAATTAATTATCTGAGTTATGGCGGCTACACCTGCATTTATATTTGCTTCAAGAGTTTGGGCTCCCATTTTTTTAGGAGTGAAAAAACATCTGTTTGGATAATCCTCAACTATCTCTTCTTTGCAATCGGGAGCAATATCGGAGATATATGTAAAATCTTTTCTCTCTTTTAAAACATTTCTTAATCCTTCTTCATCAATAACCTCTTTTCGGGCAGTATTTATCAGGGTTGCTCCAATAGGCATTTTTAAAAGAAGTTTGGAATTTATGGATTTTTTTGTTTTTTCATTATTAGGAATATGAAGCGAAACGTATTGACATGTGGAGTAAAGTTCTTCCTCTGAGGAGACAGGTTTGACCCCGTCATTTTTGATTGTCGAGTCATCAATAAAAGGATCAAAAGCAAATATTTCCATACCGAAACCCTTTGCGATTTTAGCAACAAACTTTCCCACATTCCCGTAGGCATGAATTCCGAGTTTTTTACCCTTAAGCTCGGTTCCCGATTTTCCGTTGTATCTGTTCCTAGCCATCATTAACATCATTCCAATAGCCAACTCTGCAACCGCATTTGAATTTTGACCCGGTGTGTTCATAACGACAATATTTTTTTTAGATGCGGAATCAAGATCAACATTATCATATCCTGCACCTGCTCTGACAATTATTTTAAGTTTTTCCGAAGAGTTAATAATTTCTTCATCGATCTTATCACTTCTGATTATCATTGCATCATATTCGGGAAGTTTATTTATTATTTCGGTTTTGTCCGAATAAGACTCAAGCAGATCAATTTCATATCCGGCGGAGTTACCGGTTTTTATCAACTCTTCAACCGCTCTAACAGCGAATGGTTTTATTGTTACTACTAAAACTTTTTTAGTCATTTTTTCCTCCGTTGAAAAAGATAATTCTACAAGTTTTTTTTTATGAATTCAATAAATTATTTAAAAGTTTTTAAGATTGAAAGCTTAATTCCCTTAAACGGGGGAAGGATGTAGCATTGACCTCCGGAGCATACTTGCCCCCCCCTGATAGTTCCACCGGTTATCCTTATCTTCATATCATTATGAAAATCCAAAACCAATCCGCCGTTAAAAAAATGATTTAATCCGATTACTTTGCTATAAGAATACTGATAAGAGAAAAACACGGAAACACCTTTTGAATGTGAAAACTGGATAGAGTGATCTTGTTCATTGAATTTGAAGTAATTATCTCTATACCTTTTATCCTTTGAAGAGACTGTAAAGCTTACATAGTCCGAAAGTTGCCATGTTAAGTCAATGTATGATTTTTTTATCGGATATATTATATTTCTGACTCCGTATGAAAGATTAAATGAGACTTTTTCTCCTATATCCAATGCACTGATTCCTGCATAAATATGTGAACCATTGTAATCATATTCCCTGTAGTGTCCGAGATTCAAATAAAATGAAATTTCAGGATCAAATATTGTGTACTGAAAAAGGACCCTGATCCCTTCGGTATCTCCGACAGGTGATATTTCGTCCTCTCGATCGGCAACAGGAAGATTGTTTAATTCATTATCAAAATTTTTATAATTCTTGTATTCCACAGTTATTGTCGTGTGTGACCTGTTAAACGTTACATTTGAATAGAACGCTTCTCCATTATCATAATAGTTTTCCCCAAAATTGAGAATTGCATATTCTGCGTAGTAACTGAAATACTTAAACAACTTATCACAATTTAAACTAAGTGAGTATGTTAACCTGTTTCCAAGCTGCATGATAGTATCGTGATCAATTATATAGCTAAACCTTCCGGCAAGTCGGTGATTTTTATTCAGTTTAAGATCGGCTTCTCCTCCGATTACATCCCATAATTGATTATTATAATCATCATATATCTCGCCACCGAGAATACGAATATTAAAATTTTTTGAAATGTATTTAATATCCGCACCCAAAATGGTTCTCTCAAGGAATATTTCATCATTTTTCTGTATTGAAAGGACAAGCCCGTGACCCAAAACAGAATAAAAATCCCCTAATGTAAGCTTCAGTTTTTTTGAATTGAATCGAATCGTATTTCTAAATATATCAAAGTTTGCATTCTCAAGTGTTAAGTTAGGGTTGCGTTTGAAAAAGTTATTTACTCTGAGTGTCAGTTGAAAAGACCATTTTTTCTTATTTGCAAATATGGAGAGAGTTTCATAAAATTGGTTGGATTTTTTATAAGTATTATTAATGTTGTACAGGAACTCGTTGTTTACGTAAAAATTGAATCCCCCTACATTAAACCCTCCGAGATACACAGTTGATATTAATGTAATAGTTAAAAATACTAAAAGAAATTTCCTATTTTCCGATGATTTCAATTATTTTCTCCCTGAGTTCTTTTTCAAATCCGGGAATATATCCTGTGTGTGTAAAAACTATATTTCTCTCTTTATCAACAATCATTGTGAATGGAATGGCATCGGACGGGTTGAATAATCCTGAAACCGAACTATCCGGATCAAGAAGCACCGTGAATGAATAATTTCTGCTTTTAATGTAACTCTCTATTCGGGAGAAAGCGGAGGACTTATCCGTTGATATTGCAAGGACGATAACATTGCTTTTGTAATCTTTATTGATCTTATTTAATTTTTTCAGCAGTTTTTTGCAGGGTTTGCACCACGTAGCCCAAAAATCTATCAAAATTACTTTTTTCCCGAGGACCTCGGAAATTGAGAATGTGGAACCATCAAGTTTTTTTAAAGAAAATTCCGGAATTGAGGATGAAAAACATATTGTGGAAAAAAGCAATAAAACCGTAGCTATGTATTTAGTTTTCATTAATTGTCACTACAGATATTAAAGCAGTTTTTCTATTTTTGATTTAACTTCCCCTTTATCAAATCCGGAGCCGCGATATCTGATTATGAAATTTCTATCGACAATAACATTGAACGGAATTCCACTGAATGTGAAAAACCCGACAAGTGATTTATCCGGATCGTTAAGTACGGTAAAATCTATATTAAATTCTTTTACCCATCTTTTTAGGTCACTGATGTCTGTTGGTTTTCCTTCTTCATCTTGATAAATACATTGAACAATCTCAAGTCCTCTTGATTTGTAAGTGTTGTAGATGTCCATTAATTCGGATGCTTCCGAACGACAGGGACCACACCACATAGCACTTATATTGAGTAGAATTACTTTTCCCTTAAATTTGTCAAGTGAAAATGTGTTTCCTTTGGAATCTGTCCCAACAAATGATTTTATAAAATCACCTAAGTATTGACCGATCTCACCGGAATCCTTTTGACGATTATCTGAAGTCCCTGACTTTTTGCAAGATGAGATAAAAACAAAAGTAAGTACTATTACAGAAAATATTAATATAATTTTTTTCATTTCTTTACGCTCCTTGTTTTTTATTCAAAATTTTGAATTTTTATTCAATATAACCTGATTTGAATTATTT